>DATILL010000160.1:0-21638 GCA_035476575.1 Mycobacteriales bacterium | reverse complement strand
GTAGCCTTGCCTGGCAATGGTCCCTCCGGGGGTGAAGATTCTTCAGCGAGAACCTTCTTATTCTCCCGTTGGGGCCATTGTCCTATCGGTTACGACACGCCGTACCGTCGAAATTCTTCACACCACTTCTGCATAAGCCTCCTCCTCTCCTCGTTCACTGTTGAATCGCAGTGGCCGCGCTGCCTAGCTCGCGCCATAGGTCGCCAAATTGGCGTCGCACACGTGACCGAGACGGTCCGTGACCTGAAGTTACCCGGTCCGCCGGAAAAGTCAAGCACGGTTTCCGGCAGCCCAACGCAGGCCCGACCCAGGGGTTCCCTAGGGGTTACAGGGATTTCCGGGTGGTAGCCCAGGGGTCGCCTGAGCACAATTGGGCCCGCACTGAGATGACAGCTACGTCGACGCGAAACGAAAGCCGTCGGGCACCCGTACAGAACGAAGAGCTCCAGGCGAGCGCTCCAGGAGAGCTCCGAATGGAAGGGCCGCTGGAATGGGCCAGATGGAAGGAGAACGGGGTGACCACCGAAGCCACGGCGATCGGCGTGCGGCCGGTCCCGCGCATCGACCACATCATGGTGTTGCTGGACGAAAAGGCATACCGGGACGTCGCCGAGACCGACTTCCTCGGTGAGCGTTTCGGGCGGCTCACCCGGAAGCAGGCGGACAGCTCTGTCGCCGGGGCGTACGCGACGCTCGGCATCGCTGGGGAGAACACCCTGGTCGAGCTGTTCGGTGGCACCATCCCCGGCGGCACGCTCACCGGCGGACTGGTGTTCTCCTTCGAGGCCCAGGGTTCCGCTACGGCGGCGCGGCAGGTGCTGGACGCCGCCGCGGGGGTGGAGTACCACCATGACCTGGTCCGCCGCGCCGTCGCCGGTTCTGTTGAGCCCCAGCCGTGGTATCACCTGATCAGCGTGAACATGGGCGAGGCCAGCCCGTTGGTGCTGTTCCTCAACGAGGTCACCCCGGAGTACCTCCGCTCGCTCGGCGCGCGGCCGGCCGAGGATGGCTCGCTGCGCAGGCGTGACTACCTCGACGCCGCGCTGGGCGGGCCGGCTGGTCCGCCGCGGCTGATGCGGGACATCAGCGGCGTGACCCTGGCGCTGTCGCCGGCGCGGGCCCGGCGGCTCGCCGGCGCACTGTGCCCGTTCGGCTTCGAGATGTCCGAGCGAGACGGTGAGCAGCGGCTCCGCGGCCCGGACCTGACCATCGTGACGCGCGTCGACGACACCGCCCCCCAAGGGGTCCTGGAGATCCAGATCGACCTCGTCGAAGGCCGGCACGAACCGGCGGAACACAGGTTTGGCGAGACCTCCCGGCTGGTCATCGACCCATCCGGAGTGGCCGTGTGGAGCTTTGCGCCGATTAGTTGAACGAGCTATGGCAAAGACTGGCCGATGGCGCTGTCCACCGGGTGGGCAGGGTCGATCCCGTGGGCAGGGTCGATCCCTTTGCGTCTCGGTACCGTAGGAAAGGTTAGGCGGAAATGACGGAGCCGATAGTCCCGTTGTTTGGCGAGCTGTTCCATCGACATGTCATCCGCGCGCCGGACGCGGCCGCCGTCGAGTTCCGCGACCGCATTCTTTCCTACCGGGAGCTGGACCAGGCCGCATCCGCGTTCGCCGCCGAGCTGGCCCGGCGGGGGGTCGGTCCGGAGAGCATTGTCGGGATAGCCGCCAAGCCATCGCTGGAGCTGGCGGTCGGCGTCCTGGGCGTCATGCGTGCCGGCGGAGCCTGGCTGCCGCTGGACCCCGGTTACCCTGACGAGCGGCTGCGGTACATGGTGGACGACTCCGGCATCTCCCTGTTGGTGGCCGACGCGGCCACCGGCGATGCGATTGCCGGCGAGGCCGCCGACGGCAGCGTCGCCGTCGTCGATCCTGGCCTGCCGGTGCCCGCCGCCGGGCCGCCGGCAGCGGTCGTGCGGCCGGGCAACCTCGCCTACGTGATCTACACGTCGGGGTCGACCGGCCGGCCCAAGGGCGTTGCGCTGACCCACGGCGGCCTGGCGAACCTGGCCAGGGCCGAGACCGACGCGTTCGGTGTCGAGCCGGGCAAGCGGGTGCTGCAGTTCGCGCCGACCAGCTTTGACGCGTCCGTGTTTGAGCTGGTCATGGCCCTCGGCGCCGGCGCGACGCTGGTGCTCGCCCCGCGGGCGGACATCGCCCCTGGGCCGGGCCTTGCCGACTTCCTGCGGCAACGCCGCATCACGCACGTCACGCTGCCACCGTCGGTTCTCGCCACCGTGCCGCCGGCCGAGCTGCCGGAGCTGGAGCTGCTGGTGTGTGCGGGGGAGGCGCTGCCGGAACACCTGGTCGAGGCCTGGCAGCCCGGCCGGCGGATGTTCAACGCCTACGGGCCGACCGAGACCACGGTGTGGGCGACCATCGACGAGCTCGCCGCGGGTGGCGGCAAGCCGTTGATCGGCAGGGCCGTGCACGGGGTCCGCGTGCTGGTCCTGGACGAGCGGCTCCGCGAGGCGCCGGCCGGGACCCCCGGCGAGCTGGCCATCGGTGGCCACGGGGTCGCCCGCGGCTACCTCGGCCGTCCCGGCCTCACCGCCGAACGGTTCGTGCCGGATGCGGTGACCGGCGAGCGGTTGTACCGGACGGGCGATCGGGTGGTGCGCCACCCGGACGGCCGGCTGGAGTTTCTCGGCCGGGTCGACCACCAGGTCAAGATCCGCGGGTTCCGAGTCGAGCCGGACGAGATCGCCACAGTGCTCGCCGAGCATGCCGCGGTGTCGGACGCGGTGGTCGTGGTGCGCGACAGCGGAGCAGGGGACGAGCTGGTGGGCTATGCCACCGTCAGCGAGGTCGCCACCGTCAGCGAGGTCGCCACCCGCGGCGAGACCGCGGTCGACGGCGGCGTGCTGCTCGACCACCTCGCCGACCGGCTGCCGGCGCACATGGTGCCGGCCGCGGTCGTCGTGCTCGACGCGATGCCGTTGACGCCGAGCGGGAAGATCGACCGGGCCGCGCTGCCCGCCCCGGTACGCGGCTCGTCCGGATATGTCGCGCCGCGTACGGCGACCGAGCATGCGCTGGCCGGCATCCTGGCCGACCTGCTCGGCGTCGACCGGGTCGGCGCCACCGACCACTTCTTCGGCATCGGCGGGCACTCGCTGCTGGCCGGCCGGTTGTCCGCCCTCGTACGCGCCCGGCTGAGCAAGGAGCTCCCGCTCCGGCGGATCTACGCGGCGCCCACGGTGGCCGGGATGGCCGCCATGGTCGACTCGGCCCCGGCTGGCGTCGCGGTCCCGCCGATCGTGCCGCGGCGCGCCGGCCCCGGCACGCCGGCCCCGCTGTCCTTCCCGCAGGAACGCATCTGGTTCCTCGAGGAGCTGGCTCCCGGCAACCTGGCCTACAACGCGCAGGCGACGATGCGCATCGCCGGGCCGGTCGAGCACGGTGCGCTGCGGGCCACGCTGGCCGAGATCGTGCGCAGGCACGAGGTGTTCCGCACCGCGTTCGTCGCGGTCGACGGGCGACCGGTGCAGGTGCCGCACCCCGCGGTCGAGGTCCGGCTACCGCTGATCGACCTGTCCGGGCTGCCGGCGGACCAGCGCGACGCGCGCCTGGAGCAGATCGTGCTGGACGCCGGGCGCGAGCCGTTCGACCTGGCCGCGCCGCCGCTGGTGCGCTGGCTGCTGGTCCGGTATGCCGAGCAGGACCACACCCTGGTGCACGTCGAGCACCACCTGGTGCACGACGGGTGGTCCTACGCCCTGTTCCTGCACGAGCTGCAGGCGATCTACCCGGCGCTGGTGGCCGGTGCGCCGTCACCGCTGCCGGAGCCCGCGGTCCAGTACGCCGACTTCGCGCGCTGGCAACGGGACTGGATGCGGGACGACGTGCTGGGCTCCTACCTCGCGCACTGGACCAGCGAGCTGGCCGGCGCGCCGCCCGCACTCGAGCTGCCCACCGACCGGCCGCGGCCGCCGGCGCAGAGCTTCGCCGGCGCCGCCGTCCGGATCGACCTGCCGGGCGAGCTGTGCGCGCGCCTGCGGGCCTACAGCCAGGCCCGCGGGATCACGTTGTACACCTGCATGCTCGCCGGGTTCGCGGCCGTGCTGTCGCGGCACAGCGGGCAGCGCGACGTCGTGGTCGGCAGCGGGGTGGCGAACCGCAGGCTCGCCGAGATCGAACGGATGCTCGGCATGGTGGTCAACACCCTGCCGTTGCGCGTCGACCTGACTGGCCGGCCGGGTTTCGACGAGCTGGCCCACCGGGTGCACGCGACGACGGCCCGTGCGCACGAGTGGCAGGACGTGCCGCTGGACCGGCTGGTCGAGGCGCTGGCCCCGGACCGGGACCCGTCCCGGAACCCGCTGTTCCAGGTGATGTTCAGCTTCCACGACTCGCAGCTCCCGGACCTGGACTTCGCCGGGCTGCGCGGCAGCGTGCTGGAACGGCACAACGAGTCGGCCAAGACCGACATCAACGTGGTGGTGATCCCGCGCGCCGAGCAGCGCGCCGGGCACGGGGTCGGTGCCGACGACGCGCCCATCACGCTGCTCTGGGAGTACGCGACGGACCTGTTCGACGCGGCGACGATGCGCGACATGGTGGCGCACTACCAGACCTTCCTGTCCGCCGCCCTGGACCACCCAGACTGCCCTTTCGACCGGCTGCCACTGGCCACAGCGGACGAAAGGCGGCGGGTCGCCGGCGCGGCGACCGGGCCGCGGACGCCGTTCCCGGCCGAGGCGACCATCGGCGAGCTGTTCGACGCGCAGGTCGCCGCCCGGCCGCGGGCGCCGGCTGTGGTCGAGGACGGCCAGACGCTGAGCTACGCCCAGCTCGACGAGCGGGCCAACCGGATCGCCTGGGTCCTGCGCCAGCACGGGGTCGGCGCCGACACCCCGGTCGGCGTGCTGCTGGAACGCGGCAGCGAGATGATCACCGTGCTGCTGGCCGTGCTCAAGGCGGGCGGCGGCTACGTGCCACTGGACCCCTCCTACCCGGCCGAGCGGCTCTCGTGGATGCTGGCGGACGTCGCGGCGCCGGTCGTGGTGACCAGGTCGGACCTGCGCGACCGGATCGGTGACGCACCGGCCGAGGTGGTCGCGCTCGATGAGCAGGCCGAGGTGCTGGCCGCCCAACCGGCTACCACCCCGCCGGTGCTGGCCGGCCCGCGCGGCCTGGCCTACATCCTGTTCACCTCCGGCTCCACCGGTCGCCCCAAGGGCGTCATGGTCGAGCACCGCTCGGTGCTGCGCCTGGTGTGCGGCGCCGACTACGTCCACCTCGGACCCGGCGAGCGCGTCGCCCAGGTCGCCGACGCGTCGTTCGACGCGCTCACCTTCGAGCTGTGGGGGGCGCTGCTGCACGGTGGCGCGGTGTGCGTGGTCCCGCCGGACGCGCTGCTCACCCCCGGTGAGCTGGGCCGCCAGCTTCAGGCGCACCGGGTCACCAGCATGTTCCTCACCTCGGCGCTGTTCACGGAGGTGATGGCGGACCATCCGGACAGCTTCGCCGGCATGACCAACCTGCTGGTGGGCGGGGACACGCTCAACGTGAGCCGGATCCGCAGGCTGCTCGACGGCGACCCGGCTCACCGGCCGGCCCGCCTGCTCAACGGCTACGGCCCGACCGAGACCACCACCTTCGCGGTGTGCCATCTCATCGATGCGCTGCACCCCGACGCCGTGTCCGTCCCGATCGGGCGCCCGATCGCGAACACCACCGCGTACGTGCTGGACGAGCACCTCGAACCGGTACCGCCGCGGGTGCCCGGCGAGCTCTACCTCGGCGGTCCTGGCGTGGCGCGCGGGTACTCCAACCGGCCGGCGCTGACCGCCGAGCGGTTCCTGCCAGACCCGTTCGCCGCGGACGGCAGCCGGATGTACCGGACCGGCGACCGCGCGCTGCCGCGGCCAGACGGCACGATCGAGCTCCTCGGCCGGCTGGACAACCAGGTCAAGATCAGGGGCTACCGGGTCGAGCCCGGCGAGGTGGAGGCCGCGCTGGCCGCGCACCCGGCGCTCGCCCAGGTGGCCGTGGTGGTGGACGACCACCCGTCCGGGCGCATGCTGGTCGCCTACCTGGTGCCGGTGCCGGGGTCGCCGTGCCCCTCCGCCGGGCAGCTCCGCGAGCTCCTCGCCGCCACCCTGCCGCCGTACCTGCTGCCGGCGGCGTACGTCGAGCTGCCGTCGATGCCGATGACCAGCAGCGGCAAGGTGGACCGGGCCGCCCTGCCCCCGGCCCAGGGGTCCCGGGTGGACCTCGACGGCTACGTCGCCCCACGGACGCCGACCGAGCAGGCGGTCGCCGACCTGGTCGTCGACCTGCTCGCGGTGGACAAGGTCGGCGTGCACGACGACTTCTTCGCCTTGGGCGGCCATTCGCTGCTGGCGATGCGGCTGGTGGCCAGGGTCAACGAGCGGTGGGCGTGCGCGGTGGCGCTGCGCGACTTCCTGCACACCCCGACCGTCGCCCGGCTGGCGTCCGGGGTGGACTCGACGCGGGGGGCGGTCGGTGCGGCGGCGCTGTGCCCGTCCTCGGCCGACGAGCGGCTGCTGGCGCGGCTGGACGAGCTGTCCGGCGACGAGGTGGAGGCGCTGTTGCGCGACATGACGGAGAAGGAGGTCGAGCTGTGACACCCGGCACCCAGGACGGCATCCAGAACGGCGCCCAGGACGGGACGCCGGCCGACCGGCGGGCGCTGCTCGCCGCCCGGTTACGGCAGCGCATTGCCGAGCGCACCTACCCGTTGTCCTACCCGCAGCAGCGGTTGTGGTTCCTCGACCAGCTCGACCCGGAGAACGCGGTGTACGTCGTGCCCCTGGTCTACCGGGTGCGCGGGCCGCTCGACCTCGACGTGCTCCGGCGCGCGCTCACCGCGGTGGTCCGGCGCCACCAGGTGCTGCGCACCGTCTTCAGGTCCATCGCGGACGTCCCACGGCAGGTCGTGTCGCCGCCCGTCGACGTGCCGCTGCCGGTGGACGACCTGCGCGGCCACGACGACCCGACAGCCGCGGCGGAGCGGCTGGCCCGTGCGCAGGCGCGCACGCCGTTCGACCTCGGCAGTGACCTGATGGTGCGGCCGCGGGTGCTCCGGCTGTCCGACGAGGAGCACTGGGTCTGCCTGACCCTGCACCACATCGCCTGCGACGGATGGTCGCTCGGCGTGCTCGATGCCGAGCTGACCGAGCTGTACCGGGCGATGCTCGCCGGCGAGCAGCCGGACCTGCCCGAGCTTCCCGTGCAGTACGCGGACTTCGCCGAATGGCAGCTCGGGCAGCTCACCGGCACCGGGCTCGACCGCGCGCTGTCCTACTGGCGCGACCGGCTGGCCGGCGCACCCGCGCTGGCCACCCTGCCGACCGACCTCCCGCGCCCGCCGACGCAGTCGCACGCGGGTGCGCACGTCGACTTCCAGGTCGACCCGCGGACCACCGCGCGGGTCGGCGAGCTGGCCAGGACCGCCAGCGCGACGCCGTTCGCCGTGCTGCTGGCCGCGTTCGCCGCGCTGGTGCACGCCTACACCGGTGGGGCCGAGGTGATCGTCGGCTCTCCGGTCTCCGGCCGGCTGCGTGCCGAGCTGGAGCCGCTGGTCGGGTTCTTCACCAACACGGTGGTGCAGCGTGTCGACACCTCCGGCCGGCCGACGTTCGCCGAGCTGGTGGCACGCGTGCGGGAGGAGAGCAGGGCCGCGGTGGCTAACCAGGACCTGCCGTTCGAGAAGCTGGTCGAGGAGCTGCACGCAAGCCGGGACCCGGCCTACAACCCAGTCTTCCAGCTCATGTTCAGCTACGGCGAGCAGGACGGCGGCGGGCTGCGCATCCCCGGTTGCGAGGTCGCCATGGTGCCGGGGGACACGGCTACCGCGAAGTTCGACCTCACGCTCAGCATGACGGCAACGGCCGGGGCGCTGTCTGCCCGGCTGGAGTACTGCACTGACCTGTTCACCGAGGCCACCGCGGGCCGGCTCGCCGACCAGCTCCGCACCCTGCTCGCCGCCGGGGTCGCCGACCCGTCCCTGCCGATCGGTGCCCTGCCGGTGCTGTCCGAGCCGGAGCGCCGGCAGCTTCTGGTGGGCTGGAACCCGCCGGCCGAGCCGGTCGAGGACCTGCTGGTGCACGAGCTGGTCGCCCGGCAGGCCAGCCAGACCCCGGACGCGCCCGCCCTGCTCGGTGCCGACCAGCGACCCGAGGACGCCCTGTCCTACCGGGAGATGGAGCGGCGGGCCGGCGAGCTGGCCGCCCGGCTGCGGGCGCTGGGCGTCGGCCCGGGTGTCCCGGTGGGGGTGTACCTGGACCGCTCGCCGGAGCTGGTGGTCACCCTGCTCGCCGTCCTCAAGGCTGGTGGCGGCTACCTGCCGCTGGACCCGGGGTACCCGCCGGACCGGATCTCCTTCATGGTCTCGGACTCGGGTACGCCGGTGATCGTGACCAGGGGTGCCCTGGCCCGCCGGATCGCTGAGCTACCAGCCACCGTGCTCCGCCTGGACGCCGACGGCCAGGGGCCTTCGCAGTCCACTGTGGACGGTGCGGCGCCGGCCGGGGACGACCTCTGCTACCTGATCTACACCTCGGGCTCGACCGGCCGGCCCAAGGGCGTGATGATCTCGCACCGCAACGTGCTGCACTTCTTCGCCGGCATGGACAGGGTGCTCGATGGCAGGGTGCTCGACGGCGACACCCCGGACACCTGGCTCGCCATCACCAGCATGTCGTTCGACATCTCGGTGCTGGAGCTGCTGTGGACGCTGGCCCGTGGCTACCGGGTGGTGGTCCGCGGCGACGAGCCGACCGCGACCGCGGTGGTGGCGGGCGGGGCGCCAGTGCCTGCCGCGGTGCAGGCCCGGCCGATGCAGCTCAGCCTGTTCTACTTCGGTGGCGACTCCGGTGGCGCCCCCGAGGATCGTTACCGGCTGATGATGGACGGCGCGACGTTCGCCGACCGCAACGGCTTCACCGCCGTGTGGACCCCGGAGCGGCATTTCCACGCCTTCGGCGGCCTGTACCCGAACCCGTCGGTGACCGCGGCGGCCATTGCCGCGGTCACCGAGCGGGTGAAGGTGCGCGCCGGCAGCGTGGTGATCCCGCTGCACGACCCGCTGCGGGTGGCCGAGGAATGGTCCGTGGTGGACAACATCTCGCACGGGCGGGTCGGGCTCTCGGTCGCCTCCGGGTGGCAGCCGACCGACTTCGTGCTCGCCCCGGACAGCTACCTCGACCGCAAGAAGATCATGATGCGGCACCTGGACGAGCTGCGCCGGCTGTGGCGCGGGGAGAGCGCCGTCCGCCGTAACGGGGTGGACGCCGAGGTCGAGGTGCGGGTGTTCCCGGCGCCCGTGCAGGACGAGCTGCCGATCTGGGTGACCAGCGCACGCAGCCCGGAGACCTTCCAGCTCGCGGGCGAGGCGGGCGCCGGGCTGCTCACCCACCTGCTCGGGCACACGATCGACCAGCTCTCCCACAAGATCGCGTTGTACCGGCAGGCCTGGCGGGAGAACGGGCACTCGGGCGACGGCCACGTCACCGTCATGCTGCACACCTTCGTCGGGCCCGATGCGGACGAGGTCCGGGAGGTCGTCCGGGCACCGCTGTGCGCCTACATCACGTCCTCGTTCGACCTGCTGTCCGGCCTCGGCCAGGCGATGGGCCGGGACGTGGACCTGCGCAGCCTGCCAGCGGCCGAGCTGGACGAGCTGGTCGCACGGGCCTTCGACCGGTTCTTCGAGACCTCCGGCCTGCTGGGCACGCCCGACCACTGCGCCGACATCATCGACCAGCTCAAGCTCGTCGGCGTGGACGAGGTGGCCTGCCTGGTCGACTTCGGCGTGCCGCACGAGCAGGTGCTCGCCGCGCTGGAGTCGCTGGTTGTGGCCCGGGACATCAGCGAGGACCGCAGGCGCGCCGCCACGGCCGACGAGCCGATCGCCGCGCAGCTTCGCCGGCACGGGGTGACCCACCTGCAGTGCACGCCGTCGGTGGCCGGTGTGCTGGCCGAGGACCCGACCTCGGCCGAGGCGCTGGCCGGGCTGACCCGGCTGCTGGTCGGCGGTGAGGCGCTGCCCGCGCCGCTCGCCGTACGGCTGGCGGGCACCCTGCCCGGCCGCGTGCACAACATGTACGGCCCGACCGAGGCCACGGTGTGGGCGACCACGCAGCAGGTCGACGACTCCGGCACCGTCCTCATCGGGCGCCCGATGGCGGGGGTGCGGGCCTACGTCGTGGACGCGTACCTGCGGCCGGCGCCGGTCAACGCGCCCGGCGAGCTGTTGCTCGGCGGTGCCGGGGTGGCCCGCGGCTACCTGGGCCGGCCCGCGCTGACCGCGGAGCGGTTCGTGCCTGACCCGTTCTCCGGTGAGCCGGGAGCCCGGCTGTACCGCACCGGCGACCTCGTACGCTGGCGGACCGCGCCAACGCCCGGCCCGGCGGGCGGGTCTCCGGTCGGCGAGCTGGAGTTTCTCGGTCGGATCGACCACCAGGTCAAGCTGCACGGCCACCGGATCGAGCTCGGCGAGATCGAGAACGTGGTTCGCGCCCACCCGGACCTGTCCGCCGCGGTGACCGCGGTGCGCGGCGAGGACACCCGCCGCCGCCTGGTTGCCTACTGCGTGCCGGCCGCCGGCGTGACCACCCCGACGGCGAGCGTGGTGCAGGCCTTCGCCGCCAGGTCGTTGCCGGACTACATGGTTCCCGCGGACGTGATCTTCCTCGACGAGCTGCCGATGACGCCGAACGGGAAGGTGGACCGCGGCCGGCTGCCCGACCCGGAGGACCGGCCACCGGTGGCGTACCTGGCGCCGGAGAACGACCGGGAGCGGCAGGTCGCCGAGGTGTTCGCCGACGTGCTCCGGAAGGACCGGATCGGGGTGGAGGACAACTTCTTCGCCTCCGGCGGCAACTCGTTGCTGGCCGTGCAGGCGCGGGCCAGGCTGCAGCCGGTGCTCGGCGACGGGCTGTCCCTGGTGGACATGTTCCGGTACCCCACGGTGCGGGCGTTGACCCTCGCCTTCGCGGACGACTGCCCGGCCGGCGCGGAGCTGGCGCAGGCCAGGCAGGACGCCGGGCGCCGGGCGGCCGCGTTGGCCCGCAGGGCACGGGCGCGCAGGGGGACCCCATGACCACTGTGAACAGCGGAGACGAGTTCGACGGGGTGGAGCCGATCGCCATCGTCGGCATGTCCTGCCGGGTGCCGGGAGCCCGAACCATCCCGGACCTCTGGCGCACCACGCGCGACGGGGTTGAGTCGATCACCTGGTTCGGCCGGGACGAGCTGCTCGCCGCGGGCATCGACGCGGGCACCATCGCCGGCCCGGACTACGTGCCGGCCAGCGGCTACCTCGACGGCGCCGACCGGTTCGACGCGGCGTTCTTCGGGTTCAACGCCGGTGAGGCGGAGACCATGGACCCGCAGCACCGGGTGCTCTGCGAGACCGTGTGGGAGGCGGTGGAGGACAGCGGCCACCAGCCGACCGGGTTCGGCGGCACCGTCGGCGTGTTCGCGGGCGCCTTCATGAACAAGTACCTGACCGCGAACCTCAGCACCAACGCGCGGTTCCAGCGTTCCCCGATGGCGCCGCTCGCCCGGATGTTCAACGACAAGGACTTCCTGGCCACCCGCATCTCCTACCTGCTGGACCTGACCGGCCCCGCGTACACGGTGCAGACCGCATGCTCCACCTCGCTGGTCGCCACCCACCTCGGCTGCCAGTCGCTGCTCAGCTTCGAGTGCGACGTGGCGATCGTCGGCGGGGTGTCGATCAACGTGCCGCTCCGGTCCGGCTACCCGGTCGCCGACAGCGGGCTGTTCAGTGCGGACGGGCACTGTAGGCCGTTCGACGCGCGTGCCGGCGGCACCGTGCCCGGCAACGGCGCGGTGGCCGTCGTGCTGCGCAGGCTGTCCGACGCGGTGGCCGACGCGGACCACATCTACGCCGTCATCAGGGGCTCGGCGGTGAACAACGACGGCTCGCGGAAGGCCGGCTTCGCCGCGCCGAGCGTCGACGGGCAGGCCAAGGTCATCGCGGCGGCACACGCGGTCGCCGGGATCGACCCAGCCACCATCGGCTACGTCGAGGCGCACGGCACCGCGACCCAGGTCGGTGACCCGATCGAGATCACCGCGCTGGCCCAGGCGTTCGGCGGCCGGGCGCCGGGCACCTGCGCGGTCGGCTCGGTGAAGGCCAACATCGGGCACCTGGACGCGGCCGCCGGTCTTGCCGGCCTGGTGCGGGCCGCGCTGGCCGTGTACCACGGGGAGATCCCGGCGAACGCCAACTTCACCGCGCCCAACCCGGAGCTGCGGCTGGACCGGACCCCCTTCTACGTGCCGGCGGAGGCGGTGCCGTGGCCGGCGGCTGCCCACCCCCGCCGAGCCGCGGTCAGCTCCTTCGGGGTCGGCGGCACCAACGCGCACGCGGTTCTGGAGCAGGCGCCGGCACGACCGGCGGCCGGTCTGGCCCGGCCGTGGCAGCTCCTGCCGATCTCGGCCCGGACCAGGCCGGCGCTGGACGCCGCGACCACCCGGCTGGCCGAGCACCTGGCTGTCGACGGGGCGGCCACCCCGCTGCCCGCCGTAGCCTTCACGTTGCAGGACGGCAGGCGCGCCTTCGGTTTCCGCCGGTTCGCCGTCTGCACCGACACCCGGGACGCCGTGTCGGCGTTGCGTGGCGATGTTCCCGGGCGGCTGGTCACCACGCTGGCCGCCGAGGAGACGCGGGCGGCGGTGTTCGCCTTCCCCGGCGGCGGCATGCAGCACCCCAACATGGGCCTGGACATCTACCGCTCCGAGCCGGTGTTCCGGGCCGAGGTGGACCGGTGCGCCGAGCTGCTGGAGCCGCGGCTCGGGTTCGACCTGCGCCGGCTGCTCTTCCCGGCTGCCTTCCCCGCGCTGCCGGGCAGGGCGCTCGCCGGCGGGGCGGCCACCATGGGCCGCAACCACGGTGCCGGTGTGGTGTCCTCGCTGTTCGTCATCGAGTACGCGCTGGCCCAGCAGCTCATGGCCTGGGGGGTGCGGCCGGCCGCGATGATCGGGCACAGCCTCGGCGAGTACGTCGCGGCCTGCCTTTCCGGCGTGTTCAGCCTGCCCGACGCGCTGGAGATCACCCTGGCCCGGGGTGAGCTGTTCGCCAGGATGCCGCCCGGCACGATGCTGGTGGTCCAGCTTCCGGAGGTCGAGGTGGCCAGCCTGCTCCCGGACCGGATCTCGGTGTCCGCGGTGAACACGCCCGATCTCACCGTCGTTGCCGGACCGGACGAGGACATCGCCGCGCTGACCGCCTCGCTGCGCGCGCGGGACATCGACTGCCGCAAGGTGAGCGTGCCGGTGGCCAGCCACTCCTGGATGGTCGAGCCCTACCTCGACGAGCTCACCCTGAAGGTCAAGGAGCTCCGGCTGGGGACGCCTGGCATCCCGTTCGTGTCCGGCGTGACCGGCACCTGGATCCGGGACGAGGAGGCCGCCGACCCGACGTACTGGGTGCGGCACCTGCGCGAGCCGGTGCGCTACGCCGACGGGGTGCGCGCGGTGCTCAGCCGGCCCGGCCGGGTGCTGCTGGAGGTCGGCCCGGGCCGGGCCCTGACCTCGCTGGCCGCCGGGCAGCGGATCGCGCCCGCCCCGATCGCGATCTCCACCATGGGCCTGCCGCGGGACACCCAGCCCGACCTGGCGCACCTGGTCACCGCGGTCGGCCGGCTCTGGCAGTCCGGGGTGGCCGTCGACTGGCGGGCCTTCCACGGCGACGCCCGGCCGGGCCGGGTCCCGCTGCCGGCCTACCCGTTCGAGGGCCGGCGGTACTGGGTCGAGGCCGGCCCGCCGGCCGGCACCGCCGCGGTCGCCAAGCCGGTCGAGCCAGTCGAGCCGGCGGTCGCGGTGGACGACGTCGACGACGGGTATGTCGCGCCGCGCACCGACCGGGAACGCCATGTCGCCCGGCTCTGGTGCGACCTGCTCGGCGTGGACCGGGTCGGCGTCGAGGACGACTTCTTCGACCTTGGCGTCCAGGGCTGTGTCCAGCTCGGGCTGGCCCCGCGGCGCCGGTACGAGCTGTCGGTCGGCACCGTCGACCACCTGGCGCGGCTGATCGTCAGCCTGTCGCTGCGGCCGGAGACGCTCGGCCGGACGTTCCACACCATTGACCCGAGACCCTTGCCGTGGAACGAGATCTTCGCCCAGGTCCGCAGGTTCGGCTACCCGGTGCGGAGCGTGCCGTTCGACGAGTGGCGCACCGAACTCACCGCGCAGGTGGATCGCGACGGCGACGACAACGCCCTGGCGCCGTTGATGGCGATGCTCGGCGACACCCCGGACCGGGACATGCCGGGCGTGGACTGCGGCAACGTGCTCGCCGCGCTACCACCGGAGGTGGCCGCCGCGCCCGCGCTGGACGAGGAGTTCTTCGACCGGATGCTCGGGTTCTTCGTACGCAGCCAGTTGTTGCCACCGGTCACGCAGCCGGTCTGAGCGGAGGGAGAAGCGATGCCTGTGCTGCTGACCGGGGCGACCGTCATCGACGGGCTGGGCGGCGACCCCGTGCCGGCCGGCTCGGTGCTCCTCGACGACGGCCGGATCACCGGGCTGGACGTGCGTACGACGCCGTCCGACACCGACGTGGTCGACCTGAGCGGGCTCACCCTGCTGCCCGGTCTCATCGACGCCCATGTCCACATCGGACACTCCAGCGAGATGCGTGCGGTGCTGAACATGGAGCTGTCCATCGCGGAGCGGGCGGCGGACATCTTCCGTACGCTGCGCGAGACCGTCGACGCCGGTTTCACCACGGTGCGCGACTGCGGTGGCATCGACCACGGCGTCCTGCGTACGGTCGGCCGCGGCCTGGTGCCCGGCCCGCGGATCTGGGCCTGCGCGTCGCCGCTGGTGCAGTGCGGCGGGCACGGTCACCTCGGCTCGCCGTTCCTGCCGCCGGATGAGACCTTCCACTTCCGGGTGCGCGGGCTGACCGCGGTCGGCCGGACCTCCGATGGCTGCGACGAGGTGCGCAAGGCCGCCAGGGAGTGTTTTCGCCAGGGTGCCACCTTCCTCAAGATGCCGGTGACCGGCGGGGTCGTGTCCATCGCGGACTCCTTGTCGGACACCCAGTTCACCGTGGCGGAGATCGCCACCGCGGTGCAGGAGGCCACGGCGCGGCACACCTACGTCACCGTGCACGCGCACAACGTCGCCGGCATCCACAACGCGGTCGAGGCCGGGGTGGGATGCGTCGAGCACGGCACCGGCATCGACGAGGAGACCGCGGCCATGATGGCCGCCAGGAACGTGCATCTGGTGCCCACCCTGACCATCGCCAAGGTGATGGTGGACAACTTCGAGCAGCTCGGGCTGCCGCCGCAGGTCCGCGACCGGGTCGGCGACACCATGCGGGGCATGATCGACGGCCTGCTGGCCGCACGCGAGGCCGGGGTGCTGGTCGGCTCCGGCTCGGACCTGATCGGGCCACGGCAGAACCGGCGTGGCCTGGAGATCGCGCTCAAGGCCGAGGTGATCGGCGCGATGGACGCGATCGTGTCGGCCACCTCGGTCAACGCGAAGATCATGCGGGTGGCCGACCAGCTCGGCTCGATCGAGCCGGGCAAGTACGCCGACCTGGTCGCGGTCGACTTCGACCCGCTCACCGAGCCCGAGCTGTTCGACGACCCGGCCCGCGTCGTGCTCGTGGTCAAGGGCGGCGAGATCGTCAAGGACACCCGCAAGTAGCGAGGAAAGGACACCCGATGAGCGACACGACCGCCGCGCCCGAGGAGTACATCGTCGTCCTGAACGACGAGGAGCAGTACTCGATCTGGGCGAGGACGATGCCGGTCCCGCCGGGCTGGCGGGCCGAGGGCTTCGCCGGCCCGAGGCAGGACTGCCTCGCCCACATCGACACGGTGTGGACCGACATGCGCCCAGCCAGCCTCCGGCATGGCGGCTGACCCGGCCGGGGTCCCCCCGCCGTTCGTCGTGGGCATCGGCGGGACCGGGACCTTCCGGTCCAGCACCGAGCGGGCGCTCCGGGTCGCCCTGCACGGTGCCGAGTGCTCCGGGGCCAGGGTCCGGCTGTTCGGCGGCGGGTTTCTCGGCACGTTGCCGCTGTTCCGGCCGGGGTGCGCCGAGCGGTGCGCGGACGTTGCCGACATGCTCGACGCCGTATGCGCCGCGGACGGCGTGATCATCGCCAGCCCCAGCTACCATGCCGGCGTCTCGGCCATGGTGAAGAACGCCCTGGACTACCTCGAGGACCTGCGCGACGACCCGCGCCCCTACCTGGACGGCAGGGCGGTCGGCTGCATCGTGACGGCGGCCGGGTGGCAGGCCTGCGGCACCACGCTCACCGCGCTGCGGTCGATCGTGCACGCGTTGCGCGGCTGGCCGACCCCGCTCGGCGTCACGTTGAACACCAGCGACGGGCCGTTCGACCCCGATCGCGCCGGCCAGCACAGCCGGGCGGCCGGCGCGCTGGACGTCGTAGGCCGGCAGGTGGTCGAGCTCGCCAGCGCGTTCCGCGCATACCGCGCGGTCGGCCAGGTGGCCGGAGCGGCCCGGTGACCGCCCAGCCCGATCCCGACCCGGTGCCCGTCCCGCGGCCGTCAACCGCGGAGAAGCTGGCGGACCTCCGGCAACGCCGGCTGGAGTCCCGCGAGCCCGGATCGCCGCGGGCGGCCCGCCGGCGTCACGTGCTGGGCAAGCTCACCGCGCGCGAACGCGTCGACCTGCTGCTGGACAGCGACTCCTTCGTGGAGACCGACCCGTTTGCCCGGCACCGTTCGGTGAACTTTGGCGTCGATGCCAAGCGCCCGCTCGGTGATGGCGTGATCACCGGGTTCGGCACCGTCGATGGTCGCCAGGTGTGTGTCTACGCGCAGGACGTCACCTCGTTCAACGGCAGCGTCGGCGAGGTGTTCGGGGTCAAGGTGGGCAAGCTCCTCGACCTGGCGATGGCCACCGGCTGCCCGGTGATCGGCATCATCGACTCCAGCGGGGCCCGGATCCAGGAGGGGGTGCTCGCCCTGTCGGCCTACGGCCAGGTTGCCCGGCGGGTGGTCACCGCCTCGGGCGTGATCCCGCAGATCTCGATGATCATGGGCGTGTGCGCGGGCGGTGCGGTCTACACCCCGGCCGCGACCGACTTCGTGGTGATGGTGAACCGGACGTCGCACATGTTCGTCACCGGACCGGACGTGATCAGGTCCGTCACCGGTGAGGCGGTCGGCCTCGAGGAGCTCGGTGGTGCCAGGGTGCACGCCAGCCGGTCCGGCAACGCGCACTACATGGCGGATGACGAGCAGGACGCCATCGGCTATGTCAGGGACCTGCTGTCCTACCTGCCGAGCAACAACCTGGACGAGGCACCGCGGTACCGGGTTGAGCCGGACCTAGCCGTGACCGACCGCGACGCCGAGCTGGACACCCTGGTCCCGGACCTGCCGGAGCAGGGCTATGACATGCACGACGTGATCGAGCATGTGGTGGACGACGGCGAGCTGCTGGAGATCCAGCCCGAGTTCGCGCGCAACATTCTCTGTGGCTTCACCCGGATCGAGGGCGGCACCGTCGGGGTGGTCGCCAACCAGCCGCTCCATCTCGCTGGCTCGCTCGACATCGACGCCGCCGAGAAGGCCGCCCGGTTCGTGCGGTTCTGCGACGCGTTCAACATCCCGATCCTGACCCTGGTCGACGTGCCCGGCTTCCTGCCCGGCGTCGTGCAGGAGCACGGCGGGATCATCCGCCGCGGTGCCAAGCTCGGCTTCGCCTACATCGAGTCGACCGTCCCGAAGGTCACCGTGATCACCCGCAAGGCCTTCGGCGGCGGCTACGCGGTGATGGGCTCGAAGGAGCTGGGTGCGGACCTCTGCTTTGCCTGGCCAACAGCGGAGATCGGCGTGATGGGTGACCGTGGGGGAGTGGACATGCTGTTCGGTCGGGAGCTCGCCCGGGCGGAGGACCCCGAGCAGGAACGGCGGACGCTGGCCGCGGAGTACCGGGACCGCCTCACCAGCCCGTACATCGCTGCCGAACGTGGCTGCGTCGACGACGTGATCGCCCCGTCCGAGACCAGGGCGACCGTGGTGAAGGCGCTGCGGGCGCTGCGGAACAAGCGGGTGCTCCCACCGGCGAGGAAGCATACCAACATCCCCCTCTGATGCCGGCCCGGCCGACCCTGGCCGGGACAGTCCTCAATGGCCCCGCCCGGCCATAACTGGCTCCGCCGCAGCTCGAACGCAGGCCCGATCTGTCACCCTCGGTTACGTCGGGCCGACGTGACCGAAGTCGGCTGCCCGACTGCCTCAAGGCCCGATCAGCAGCATGACGGGCGTTGCTGGTGGCCGGGTTGGCCGTAGGTTCGAGGGCACCGGCGCCTAGCCTGTCGGTGTGTGGGTGGCGCGATCCGGAGGAGTCTCGATGGCTGACGCCGATGACGTACGCCGGCTGGCGCTGGCCCTGCCTCATGTGGTGGAGGTCGACAGCGACGGCTTTGACTTTCGGGTGGCCGACAAGGGGTTCGTCTGGTCCTACCCCGAGCGCAGGCCGGGCAGGCCGCGGCGTGTCCGGACCGACATCGCCGTGCTGTTCGTCGGTGACGAGGCGGAAAAGCAGGCTCTGCTTCTCGGTGAGCCTGAGATCTTCTTCACCACCCCCGGCTACGACGGCTGGCCGCTGGTGATGCTGCGGCTGGCAGAGGTGGACGTCCAGCGCCTCGCGGAGCTGGTGACCGACGCGTGGCGGATGCGTGCCCCGGACGAGCTCGTCGGTGACCTTGGGGAGGTCGATGACCTGTCGGGTGCGGATCCGCGCTGAGCGAGGCCGACCAGGCAACGGGCTGACGGCCAGGGCGTCGCCGCTGGCGAAGCCCAGCACCGACGCGCGGCACCGCGGTCTCACGGCGATCACGGCGGCAGAACCGGTAGCACCGCCGCGCGGTACCGGCGCGGGAGGGGTAGGCAGCCGGTAGGACAGTTGAGGACCCCGCTCACCGGTACACGATCACTTCCGTGGACGCCAAGACGCCGGGCGGGATGGTACGCAGCTCAGGTGCGTTCCGGATCGCCGCGGCTACCTCGGCGGAGCGACGACCGCGGTGAGGACATGGGCGCCCGGCGGACCGGGGAGCCGCGCCTTGAGGTATATATCGCAAGGTTGACCGCGAACATCGCCGTGTCTATGCGGCCTGACTCCCCTGCCATGAACAGGCGCACCAGCCAGAACCCACCGACCACAACGGCCAGCGTTCCGGTGACCAACGACAGGATGAGTCGGTGGTTGGTCGCGAAATCCAGCAGGCCGACGGCATTCGACAGGAAAGCCAAGGCGGCACCCAGCCAGGCAACCCAGGGTGTCCAGCCGGGCCAGCCGCCCCGGGGTTCTCGCCGGGGTCATGAAGTCGCTGTCCATGTCACGGCCTCGACTTCCGCGTGCCGAACACACCGTACATAGCGGCTAGGGGAGCGTAATGCACCAGGTGCCTGAGCCACTCCGCGCGTCACCCAACCGGCGCGAGTCGCTAGCACCTTGTCTCGCACCCCACCCGGCGGCATGTGAGGATGTTGGACCGGGGAGTTCATGCTGTGGTTTCTTGAACGCCGACCGGACACTGTTGCTGCCCGGCGCGGGGGCAGCGCTGGTCCTCCGTGGCAGCCGCCTTGTCGGTCTGCCTGCCCGTCCACGACTGGCCTGTCCCGGGCGCAGCCGCGGACAGCACGACGCACCCGGGGACACCGTCATAGATCCGGCATAAACCGGGCCGACCGCCCGACTCCGGTCCGACGCGGTAAACACGGCCGCGACTCGGCCAACACACCGTCGACGACGGTAGCCTCACATCCGGTAGCGTCGGCGTGAGGTGCCCTTGGCTCGGCGCCGGGTGAAGGCCACCGGCTCGGGTGCTGCCTGTCTGGGTGCTGTCCTACGCGGTGGCAGCGGTCGGGGCTGGGTCTGCGTTCACCTTGATGCGGGTGGGCTTGGCTGCCTCCTGCTTGGGCACCACGACCTGTAGTACGCCGTCTGCCGCCGATGCTCTGATCGCGTCTGCCTGCACCTGCGGGGGTAGCGTGATCGAGCGGTGGAAGGGACGGTAGCGGCGCTCACGCGTGGGGGACTGCTGTGGTCCTGTGTCCTGAGCCGAGCGGGGTTGGCCCTGGATGGTGAGCTGGCCGTCGTGGTAGGAGATCTCTAGGTCGTCGACCTTGACTCCGGGTAGTTCGGCCGTCACGAGGTAGGCGTCCTCGCGCTCGGAGAAATCGACCGCAGGTGCCCTGGCCGGGGTGCTGGTCGTGCCGGTGCGGGACGGCGGCACGGCTTGGCCGCGTGCTGCGGCGAAGAACATCATCTGGTACATCCGGTTCTGCGCGGCGCGCAGATCATGGGAGGCGTCCCAGCGCGTCATGATCACCATTTCGGCTCCTTGTCCAGTGGTCGACGGTTCGGTACAAACGCGGGTCCCAGATGAGAGAAATGCGTTCACTTGTCGAGCCGTTATGTTCACGGTAGCGTGTACAGCGTTCACAGTCAACGTGGCCCCTGGGGAGAACGCGGTGCAGGAGCAGCAGCCGGCGCCGCCCGGCAGACGCGTCAGCTCCGAAGCCATTCGTACGCTGTGGTTCAGCGCCGAGGAGGCCGAGGACCAACGCCGCCGCACCCTCACCCGCGAGCGGGTGGTCGCCGAGGCGCTCACCCTGATCGCCCAGGAGGGCGTCGAGGCGTTGACCATGCGTGCTCTGGCGGCGCGGCTAGGGGTGGTCCCCGGTGCGCTGTACCGCCACGTACGGGGCAAGGAGCAGCTTCGAGACCTTGTCGTGGACGGTGTGCTCAGTGAGGTCGACTGCCACCTCGACCCTGCCCTGCCCTGGACCGAGCAGATCAGGCTGCTCGCCCACCGGTTGCAGAACGTCCTGCAGGCCCATCCCGGAGTCGCCGGCCTGCTCAAGACACGTGACCCGCTCGGGCCGCACTCTCTTGCCGTGGCCGAGGCTTTCCTGCTGCCGCTGCACACCGCCGGGTTCGCTCACCGCGAGGCCGGTCTGGCGTTCTTCCTGATCGTCGACTACACCATCGGCTTTGAGGTCAGCGACACCCGCACGTCGGTCAACGAGCAGCGGGTCCGGGACGCGGCAACCAGAACCCGCCTTCACGAGTTCTTCCGGTCGCTGCCCGATGACCGTTTCCCCACCCTAGCCGCCCTCGGCGAGCACGTCTGGCTGGACAACCGCGCCGAACGGTTCACCTCCGGCCTCAACATCCTCATCGACGGGTTGGAGCAGGCACGACACACCAAACCCCCACCCGGCTGACCGCACCACGCACGGCACCGGCACGTACGCGGCAACCCGGCCGGCTCTGGGCGCGGCGTACCTACCCCCCCTCCGCCTGTACGGCGCCGCCGTCCTCGGCTCCGAGGCAACCTGCTGGCGTTCGGCTCGGGGTCCCCCTGGTTAGGGGTGAGCGCTGGTCTCGTTCTGACCCGGTGGGGGCTGTAACCGGACTCGTGGCCGGTGAGGGCACCATGCGCGGGTACGGCAACGGCGAGAGGTGAGACGTTTCGGCTGAGGGCCGGGCGGAGGCCCGAAGGCGCTCCGCCCGGCCGGCTTTCAGGAGGGTCTGGGGCTTGGGCTGGTTACGGGCAGTTGGTGATGTCGCTTTCGGAGGAGGCCACGATGACGTTCACGGTGGCCAGGCCGAGAGTGTTGA
>DATILL010000159.1:0-6653 GCA_035476575.1 Mycobacteriales bacterium | reverse complement strand
ACAGGTCACCACATGGCGCAAAGGTGACCACACCGTCAGCCGTAGGTGTCGCGGGGGCCACGGCCGGCGATGCGCAGCGGCCCCTTCCGCCAGGTCGGCGTCGTCGGACCGTGCACCCGGATCCGGGTCACCACGCCGCGGCCGAGCTCGGCGTTGACCCGGCCGATGAGCTTGGGTAGCAGCAACCGGAGCTGGGTGGCCCACGCGGTCGACTCAGCAGCCAGCACGAGCTCGCCGTCGACCAGGCTCTCCGGCCGGCACCGGGATGCGATCTCCCGCCCCACCAGCGCCTCCCAGCGGCCGACCACCGTGGCCGCGGCCACCGTGTCACCCCAGCCCCGGTCAGCCACCATACCGTGAATAAGCTCACCGAACGGCTTCGGATCCCGTTCGTCCGGGCCGGCACCGGAGTACCCACCACGCCCGCTGGCACCGGCCACCCGGCGTCGCTGACCCGCCGCACCGCCCGGGCCGCCCGTACCATCCTGCCGGCGAGCCGCCCGCCGGGCCGCCGCGAACACCGACTGGCCGAGGTCGCGGGACCCCCCGGTTCCGGACGGCGGCTCGGGCGGTTCACTGGACACGACGCACCTCCCCGTCGCACACGTAATACCGCGCGCCACGCAGCTTCTCCGGCACATCCTCGGCCACCGCGGCCGTGATCAGCACCTGCCCCGCCTTGCCCGCCACCGCCGCGAGTCGGGCCCGCCGCGAGCCGTCCAGCTCGGCGAAGACGTCGTCCAGGATCAGCACCGGCTCGGCACCGCCCGCCGCCAGCAGCTCGTACGACGCGAGCTTGCCGGCCACGGCCAGCGACCAGGACTCACCATGGCTCGCATATCCCCGGGCCGGCCGTCCGGCCAGGCTGAGATCCAGGTCGTCGCGGTGCGGGCCGACCAGGGTGACGCCGCGCTCCACCTCCTGGCTCCGGACCCGGGCCAGCGCGGCCAGCAGGGCGGCCGCCAGCACCTCGCGGTCCGGCCCGGTCCGGGCGTCGGCCGGCAGCGCGGTGCCCAGGGAGGAGCTGTAGCTGACCGTCACCTGGCTGTCGCCCCCGGCCGATCCCGCGACCTCGGCGTACGACCGGGTCAGGTACGGCGTCAGCGCGGCCACCAGCTCCAGCCGGCCGGTGAGAAGCTCGGCACCGTACCGCGCCAGGTGGACGTCCCACACGTCCAACGTGCGCAGGTCACCGCCCTGGCCGGACCGGCGGGCCAGCCCGACGGTCTTCAGCAGCGAGTTGCGCTGCTTCAGCGCCCGGTCATAGTCGGCCCGCACCCCGGCGTAGCGCGGGCTGCGGGCCACCAGCAGCTCGTCCAGGAACCGGCGCCGCTCGGCCGGGTCGCCGCGCACGATGGCCAGGTCCTCGGGCGCGAACAGCACGGTCCGCACGGCACCAAGCACCTCGCGGGGCCGGGTCAGCGCGGCCCGGTTGAGCCGGGCCCGGTTGGCCCGGCCGGGGTTGATCTCCAGCTCGACCAGCAGCTCCCGGCCGTCCTGCACCACGGCGGTCCGGACGATGGCCCGGTCGGCTCCGTAGCGCACCAGCGGCGCGTCGGTGGCAGTGCGGTGACTGGCCAATGTGGCGGCATACCCGACGGCCTCGACCAGGTTGGTCTTGCCCTGCCCGTTCGGCCCGACCAGGACGCTCGGACCGGGATCGAAGGCGACCTCGGCGGTGGCCCAGTTGCGGTAGTCGGCGACCGAGAGGTGTCGGACGTGCACGGCTCAGCCGTGGGCGGCGGGATGAGACTCGTCGGGTCCCGTCGTGTGCGAGTCGCTCTCGGGCACGGTCTCCGGCAGTACGGCGTGTCCACCGAACTGGTTGCGCAGCGCCGCGACGATCTTCATAGCCGGCGAGTCGTCCTGCCGAGAGGCGAACCGGGCGAACAGCGCCGCCGTGATCACGGGCAGCGGCACCGCGCTGTCAATCGCCGCCTCAACGGTCCACCGGCCCTCGCCGGAGTCCTCCGCCCAGCCGCGCACCTTCTCCAGCTTGGGATCGGCCTCCAGCGCACGCACCATCAGGTCCAGCAACCAGGACCGGATCACCGTGCCCTCGCGCCAGCTTGTGAACGTCTCCGGGACGTTGGCCACGATCGGGCTGGCGGCGAGCAGCTCGTAGCCCTCGGCGTAGGCCTGCATCATGCCGTACTCGATGCCGTTGTGGACCATCTTGGTGAAGTGCCCGGCACCGACCGGGCCCGCGTGCACGAAACCGTAGGCGCCCGGGGGCTTCAGGGCGTCGAAGATGGGTCGCAGCCGGGCGACCTGCTCGGTGTCGCCGCCGACCATCAGTGCGTAGCCGTTCTCCAGGCCCCAGACACCGCCGGACACGCCGACGTCGAGATAGCCGACGCCGGACTCCGCCAGTATCTGTGCGTGTAGCGGGTCATCGGTGTACTTCGAGTTGCCGCCGTCGATGACCACATCGCCGTGGTCCAGCAGCGCACCGAGCTGCTGGACGGCCTGCCGGGTCGGCTCGCCGGCCGGGACCATGACCCACACCGTCCGGGGCGGGTCCAGGCTCCGCACCAGCGACTCCGGGCTGTCCACGTCGCGCGGTGCGGACTCCGAACGGTCGTAGCCGACCACCTGGTGCCCGGCCCGGCGCAACCGCTCGGCCATGTTCGCACCCATCCTGCCCAGGCCGATGATCCCGATCTGCACAGCGACCCCTCTCGGCTGCCGGTTTCCCACGGCTGTCAGCCCTATCCTTGCACCGACCTACCCAGTTCGTACGGGTTAGACGGCGCCCGGCAGCCGGACCGGCATGATCAGGTACCGGTAGTCCGACTGGGACTCCTTGCCTGTCAGGACCGCGGGCTTGATCGAGGTGGTGAAGGACAGCGTCACCACCTCGGTGTCCAGCGCGGCCAGCCCGTCGAGCAGGAAGCTCGGGTTGAAGCCGACGGTCATCGGCTCACCCTCCATGCTCACCTCGAGCTGCTCCTCGGCCAGCCCCTCGTCGTCTCCGCCCGCGGACAGCGTCACCCCGCCGTCCTCGCCGAACTCCATCCGGACGGGGGTACCGCGGTCGGCCACCAGCGCCACCCGCTTGACGGCCTCGACCAACGGCGCCACCGTGAGCTCGGCGGTCGCGGCGAACTCAGCCGGCCACAGCGACTGGTACCGCGGGAACTCGGCGTCGAGCAGCCGGGTGGTGGTCCGCCGGCTCGCCGTACCGGCCGAGCGGGGTGCCCCGCCGGAGAACCCGATGATCCCCTCGCCGGCTCCGCCGCTGGACAGCGCCAGGGTGACCCGCGGCCCGCCGGTCAGCGTCTTCGCGGTCGCGTCCAGGGTCTTCGCTGGCACCAGCACTGCCTGCGAGATGCCGTCCTGCTCCGGCTTCCAGGCCAGCTCGCGGGCGGCCAGCCGGTAGCGGTCGGTGGCGGCGAGGATGATCCGGTCGCCGTCGATCTCCAGCCGGACGCCGGTAAGCATCGGCAGCGTGTCGTCTCGCCCGGCGGCGACGGCCACCTGCGCCACGGCGTGGGCGAACTCCTCGCTGTCCACGCTGCCGGCGGTGGTCGGCATCGCGGGCAGCGACGGGTAGTCCTCCACCGGCATGGTCGGCAGGGTGAACCGGGCCGCGCCGCACGCGATGGTGAGCTTTGGCCCGTCGACCGCCACGTCGACCGGATGGGGCGGCAGTGCCTTGGTGATGTCAGCGAGCAGCCGGCCGCTGACCAACGCCCGGCCCGCAGTGCTGGCGTGCACCTCCAACCCGACCTGGGTGGACACCTCGTAGTCGAACCCGGACACGCCGAGCGCGCTGCCGTCAACCTCCAGCAGCAGCCCCGCCAGCACCGGGACCGCCGGCCGCGGCGGCAGCGCCCGCGCCGTCCACGCCACCGCGTCCGCGAGCGCGTCCCGTTCCACCCGGAACTTCATCGAGCCTCCGCCTCCTACCTGCTCCGCCGGACTCTCTCAGATTGCCGGAGACCCGTGCACGTTGCCCTCTTGCTGTGCCCGCTTGCTCTGTCTTTTCTTCATGGAGACATCTCTGTAGTACTCGTCTTCAGGGTTGTGGATTCTGTGGATAAGTCCGATCCACGCAGGTCAACGCCGTACTGGGGCTGTGGGTACGGTGTGGCTGACGCGGTGGGTAGGGCGTACCACAGGTGGACGACCGAGGGTTGCCCGGTCGAATACACACCGCTGTCCGCAGGGAACCAACTGTTATCCACAGACTTCTCCCCAGGTTGTGTACAGCCCGTGCAGACCCGGTCACGAGGCTGTCCGGCTGCGAGGCTGTCCGGCGCCCTGGCTCCGGCGGAGCTGTGCCATAGAGCCGGGCCCGGCAGGGCTGGGCCTGGTGGCCATCACTACTGCCACTACTGCCGTGCCCGCAGCTTGATCCGGTTGGTCAGCTCGGTCACCTGGTTGAAGATCGAACGGCGTTCGGCCATCAGCGAACGGATCTTGCGGTCCGCGTGCATCACCGTGGTGTGGTCCCGGCCGCCGAACATCTGCCCGATCTTGGGCAGCGACAGGTCGGTGAGCTCTCGGCACAGGTACATCGCGATCTGCCGGGCGGTCACCAACACCCGGCTGCGGGAGGTGCCGCACAGGTCCTCGACGCTGACGCTGAAGTACTCCGCGCAGGTGGCCATGATGGTGCTGGCGGTGATCTCTGGCCCCTCGGACTCCGGGATCAGGTCCTTCAGCACGATCTCGGCCAGCGCCAGGTCGACGCCCTGCCGGTTCAGGCTGGCGAACGCCGTAACCCGGATGAGCGCGCCCTCGAGCTCACGGATGTTCGACTGGATCTTGCTGGCGATGAACTCCAGCACCTCCGGTGGCGCGTTCAGCCGCTCCTGCACCGCCTTCTTGCGCAGGATCGCGATCCGGGTCTCCAGGTCCGGCGCCTGCACGTCGGTGATCAGGCCCCACTCGAACCGGGTGCGCAGCCGGTCCTCCAGGGTGATGAGCTGCTTCGGCGGGCGGTCGGAGGTGATCACGATCTGCTTGTTGGCGTTGTGCAGCGTGTTGAAGGTGTGGAAGAACTCCTCCTGCGTCCGCTCGGCCCGCTCCAGGAACTGGATGTCGTCGATCAGCAGGATGTCCAGGTCGCGGTACCGCCGCTGGAACGCCTGCATCTTGTCGTCGCGTAGCGAGTTGATGAAGTCGTTGGTGAACTCCTCCGAGCTCACGTAGCGCACCCGCACATGCGGGAACAGCCGCCAGCTATAGTGCCCGATCGCGTGCAGCAGGTGCGTCTTGCCCAGCCCCGACTCGCCGTAGATGAACAGCGGGTTGTAGGCCTTGGCTGGCGCCTCGGCGACGGCGACCGCGGCGGCGTGTGCGAACCGGTTGCTCGACCCGATCACGAAGGTCTCGAAGAGGTACTTCGGGTTGAGCCGGGCGGTCTCGCTGGAGCCCTTGCCGGCAGCAGCCCCGCTGGGCCTGGTCGAGGCGGGTGGCGCGGTCCAGCTCCGCTCCATGACGGTGTCGCCGGCCCGGTCCGCGGCGTCCGCGGCGAAGCCGGCGGTCCGTCCGTCACCGGCTGGCCGGCTGGCCGGTCTACCTGGATCGACATCCCCGTGGACGGTGGCTGGGTCCGGCCGCCGGCGGTCGGTGTCCTCGGTGAACGGGCGGACGGTCACCGCGACCCGGATCTCCCGACGTAGCTCGGCCGACAGGGCCGCGGTGATCAGCGGACGCAGCCGGGTCTCCAGCACGTCCTTGGCGAACTCGTTTGGCGCGGCGAGCAGCGCGGTGTCCTCGACCAGGCCGAGCGGCCGGGTCAGCCGCAGCCAGGCACGGTGCTGCGGGTTGACCGTGCTGTCCGGCAGCCCCTCGATGGCACGCTCCCAGACCGCGTCGAGGTCAACCGGATCGTCGGACACCCGTCACTCCTCCCCCGAGGTCTGGCACAGCATCTGGCGGTGCCCGTTGAGGAGACACCTTTCCACACCGCTGTCCACAACCTGTGCATCGCTGGCAACCGTGCCTGCTGGGCAACGCCTGCTGGGCAAGCTGGGC
This sequence comes from Mycobacteriales bacterium, assembly GCA_035476575.1. Classification (GTDB taxonomy): domain Bacteria; phylum Actinomycetota; class Actinomycetes; order Mycobacteriales; family JACQDL01; genus DATILL01. The sequence goes on along the minus strand of DATILL010000159.1, from coordinate 665 downwards.
AACCTGTATCGCTGGGCAACCCGTGCGGCGCTGGGACCGGCCACGTGCCGGGCGGGAGAGGTCCGGTTGGACGCGACGCTGACCACCGAGTGACGGATGCGACAACGGCGTGCGTCCACAGGCTAACGGCATAGTGTGTCCACAGGCTCCCCCGCCGTCGGATCAGGCCCGAGTTTGACCTGCTGGGGCAGGCTCCGTACCGTTGGTAGGTCTGACGTTCTTGTCCCGGGCCGGGTCACCGGCCCGGCCGTGTCTCCCGTGTTCCGTACCGCCGTGTTCCTGCGTCTTAGTGCCTGGCCTTGTGTCTGGGCCTGGGCTTGCCCGTCTGATGTATGCCTGATGGTGGGTGCCTGACGGCACCCCACTCTCGTGATGGAGTCCCGACCGTGAGCAAGCGCACCTACCAGCCGAACAACCGCCGCCGTCACAAGGTGCATGGCTTCCGCCTGCGCATGCGTACGCGCGCCGGTCGGTCCATCCTCGCCTCGCGTCGCCGCAAGGGCCGCACCAAGCTCGCCGTCTGAGCCGCGGCGGATCCGCGCGGTCTTGCTACCCCGGACGCACCGGCTCACGTCGAGCAGCGACTTCCGTCGCGCGACGCGTGACGGCCGGCGGGCGGGTTCCCGGACCCTCGTCGCCCACCTCGTGGTGATCGACGAGCCGGC
>DATILL010000158.1:0-43435 GCA_035476575.1 Mycobacteriales bacterium | reverse complement strand
CGCGGCCGTGCGTGGCCCAGTCGGCGGGGTGGGGCTCGTCGGCCAGCCGCCAGCACCGCCAGGTCGCGGCGGCGATCCGGTCGGCGCCACGGCAGTCACCGTGGACCAGGACGGCGGGGCGCTCGGCGTGCCGGTATGGGGCCAGGGCCACGCGGATGGCCAGGTCGTCGGTCCACGCGCGGCTGCCGGTGAGCAGGATGCGGGTCACGCGGCGACCTGCCGGGGCCGGCGGGCTCCGGCGCGCAGGCCGGAGGTGATGGTGGCGTCTCGCTGGCCGGGGGTGAACGCTGCGGTGCTGACGTGCGGCCCGGCGAGTTCGGTGAGGAACTGCCAGGCGTGTGGCTCGGGGAGCGCGCCTCCGGCGACGAGCTGGCCGAGCGCGACGGAGGCGATGTAGAGGGCGTTGTTGCGCTGCCCGGCCGGGGCCTGCCGGACTCGGCGGGCCTCGCCGGCCAGGGCGGCGCTGAGGTAGGCGGAGCGGCGCACCGGGTGAACGGGGACCGGCGGGGCGGCCGGGTCTGGGTCGGGTGCGGGGGCGAGCAGGTCGGTGAGCCAGTCGGGCAGGTGGGCCGGGGTGCATTCGGTGAGGGTCTGGTAGGGGCGGCCGGCGACGACGGAGCCGGCGGCGACGACGTACCCGCCGGCCGCGCGGGTGTCGATCTTCCAGCCGAGCCGTCCGGCGGTGTTGCGCAGCTCCGGCGCGGCCGGTGCGGCGAAGTACAGGTGCAGCCCGCCCCCGCCGGTCTTCACCAGGTGGGTGCCGAACGGGACGGGCTGCCCGGCCTGCCCGGCGAGGACCGCGAACACGTCGGAGCCGTCGTTGACACCGGGCAGGTCCCACGGGGCGGGCGGGCTCTCCCCCGGGCCGGGGGTGTCCAGGTCGACCACGACCAGTCGGGACGGGCCGCACGCCACCCCGATGTTGTAGGCGCCGGCAGCCCAGCACCGGGCGATCCGGGCGGGGTCGGTGGTGGCGCGTGGCTCCCACCCGGAGTGACCATCCCGGCAACGGGGGTCGCGGCCAGTGCACTTGTCCTCGGTGTGGTCGGGGAACGCGGGACGCTTCTCCCCCGGACGCAGCGGGAAGACGCGCCAGCCCAGGGCCGCGTAGCCGAGCGCTGCGGTCAGCAGCGTGTTCTCGCCGGCCGGGGTCATGTCGTCACCTGCTGGCCGCGTCCGGGCCGGGCTGCGACCGCCCGCCAGTCGACCAGACTGGCGAGGATGGTCTCCGACCACAGCCGGTCCTCAGCCGGCGTGAGCATGCCGGCAAACCGGCTGGCGTCGTCGGCCAGCACTACAAGGCTGGGGAAGCGCTCGCGTAGGTCCGCAGCGATCGCGGCGAGTTCCGCCGGGCGGCCGGGGGGTGGATGGTGGCTAGTCATAGCGCCGGGCTCCTGTTCGGGGGTGTGGTGGGTCGCGCGGGTGACCCGTGGGGGTGCCGCGTGAGCGTGGGGTGTGCCTGTGTGCCGGGTTGGTGCTAGAGCGCTAGCGGGCAGGTCAGCGGGGGTGTGGGGCGCTAGCGGGGGGTGCTAGGTCTAGCGGGGCGGGGGTGCTAGCGGCCCGGCCGCCGCTAGCACCCCGCCGGGTGTGGTCAGGACGCCATCGGGCCGTGTTCGGCGCTGTCGTCTGGGCTGTTGGTGGTGTCGTGGTGCCGGGTGAGGGCTGCGGTGATGTCGGCGTGCAGGTAGCCGCGCCGGTTGGCCTGCTGCCCGTCTGGGCCGGTGGCCCAGACCTGCCGGGGTGCCAGCCCGTGCACCTTCAGCGCGGCGGCGAGCTGTTGGCTGGTCCACTCGGTGAACACGCCGGGCCGGTGCTCGGCCAGCCGGGTGAGGATGGTCTCCGTCCACAGCCGGTCCTCGGCCGGGGTGAAGGTGGCGGCGACGGCGGCGAGCACGTCCAGCACCGGCCCGGCGGCCCCGGTGGTCTGGCCGGCGGCGTGGCCGGTGATGGTGCCGGCCTGCTCCCGCAGGGCACGGGCTCGGGTGATGACGGCCTCGGCGGCGGGGGCGTCGAGGTAGGCGGAGCGGGTGATGGCCGGCTCGTCGGCGGCTCCGACGAGGTAGCCGATGCCCCGGTCCTTCGGGGTGAAGGTGGAGGCGCGCAGCCCGTTCTTGTACGCCGAGGTGCCGAGGATCATGTCGTTCTCGATCTGGCCCATGACCCGCAGGCAGAACCGGGTGCCGACGTTGGCGGACACGCCGGTGGGCAGGGAGTCCTTGTCGGGTCGCTGGGTGGCGAGGATGAGGATGACGCCGAGCGCCCGGCCGCGCTTGATGATGGCGGTGGCCAGCTCGCCGGCCTCCTTGCCGTGCACGGGGTGGGTGAACAGCTCCTGGCACTCATCGATGCCGACCACGAGCGGGTGCAGGCCGAGGCGGCGCCGGTCGGCCAGCTCGCGGGTGACCTTGTTCTCCGGGCAGATCTCGCGGGGCAGCCCGGAGATGGTCTTCGCTCGCCGTTCAAGCTCGGCGTAGACCTCGCGCAGCGTGGTCATGGTGTGCTCGATCGTGGTGTCGTCCGGGCCGGAGGCGTAGCGGTGGCAGACCGGCTCCAGCGGGGACAGGTCACCGGAGCCCTTGAGCTCGAAGATCCTCAGCTCGGCGGTCGGGTCCAGCGCGGCGGCCAGGAGCAGGACCCGCAGCGCGAAGGTCTTCCCGGCGCCGGGCATCGCGCCGATGAGAACGTTGGAGTACATGAGCTGGACGGTGACCCACCGGCCGCGCGGGTCGGTCCCGAACGGCACCGGGGCGAACAGGTCGGCCCGGCCGGTCTTGCCCAGCGGCCACGGCGCCGGCCGGGCCTGTGACATGTCCCGGTCACCCACCCACAGCACCAGCCGGCCGGCGTGGACCTCATGCGCCGGCTCCGGCCACACGCAGCCCAGCGGCCGGCGCAGCCCCGAGGCCATCTCCGCTCGGCAGGCGATGATGTCGGCCGCCGTGACCCCGTACGGCAGGTCCACATCGGCCCGCCACCCCGGGCCGTCCCGGGTGATCGGCGCGGCGAAGGTGATCCCCGGACCCCGCCCGATCGCCTTGTTGACCTCGGCGATACCCAGCGACCCCAACGCGCGGGTCACCACCTCGGCGGTGAGCCGGGGCGCGGCCTCGCCGGTCAGCCGGGCCGGGGTCACGATCGGCCGGTCCTTGCGGCGGCCGAGGCACCCGGCGCCGACCCCGGTGAGGATCGAGGCGAGGATCGGCGCCGGTGGCCACAGGATCGAGGCCAGGACCACACCGGCCGACCCGCCGACCGCCACCCCGAGGCTGACCTTCACCCGGGCACGGACCCGAGCGTCCCGCTGCCGGGCCAACGCCAGGTACGCGGCACCGTCGGTCGCGGTCGAGGCTGAGCGGCGCAGCCCGGCGGACTCCGCGTCGAGGACCCACCGCCACCACCCGGCCACCGCGCGGGCGAGCCCGCGTGGGCAGCGCCCGGCCAGCCGGGCGGCGTACACCGGAGCACGCACCGCGTGGTAGGAGGCCAGGTGAGCGGCCTGCCCGGCGGCCCACCGGACCGCCTGCCGCCGCTGGGCAGCATCCCGCAGCCACGGCGCGACCACCGGCCGCCGTTCCACCGCCCGGCCCGGCCGCCACCCGGCCTCGGCCACGATCTCACCCTCCAACACCTCACCGGCCAGCTCGACCCTGCTAGCCCCGGCCAGCTCGATCCCCTCATCACCCGACCCGACCGGGAGCCGGATCACCTCCGCACCCGGCACCCGACCGGCACCCTCGCGTCCGTCGTCGCGCCGGTCCTCGTGCCGGTCCTCCTGTGGCGTGCTCATCACGCGGCCCCCTCAAGCTCAGCCTCGATGTCAGTCCTGTCAGTCATGTCAGTCGTGTGGGTGTGGATCGGGGTCGGGGTTGGGGCGGCGTGCTCGTCACGGAGCCGCCGGGCACGGGCCGGGGCGATCCGCAGCACCCTGCGGATCGCCTCAGCCGACGGCGCCCCGCCAAGCCGACCCGAGGCGACCGCCGCGCGCAGCTCAGCGCGCAGCTGCTCATCGGTACGGCCACGAGCGGACACCCCCGCCCGGTCCGCACCCGTCACCGTCGCCCCGGCCCTTCGCCGAGCCGACGCCGTCGGCTGAGGCCGCGAGGTCACCGGCAGGGCCGGTGGGGTGGCGTCCGGGGCAAGGTTCGGCTCGACCACCACCGCCCGTGCCACAGCCTCGGTGGCCGCCTCAGCGGCGGCCTCGGCGGCCAGCCGGTCCAGGACGCGGGCGAACCCGACCCGGTACGCCGGGGCGGCCTCGGCCAGCCCGATCACCAGGGCCGGCGCGACGGAGTGCAACAACACCCCGGCGCCGTCCCGCGCGGCCACCGCCGCCCACACGTTCATCGCCCACATGGCCGCCCCGGCGGTGAACTTCAACGCCGTCGCCCATCCCCCGGCCCGCAGCCCGTGCCGGGACAGCACCCCGTCACCGATGAGCACCGCCAACAGCGCCACGGACGCCAGCGGGTCCAAAAGCCACCCGATGTAGGCCGGGGTGCCGTGCTGGACCGCGAACAACGTCACGTTCACGCAGGTGAACACCAACGCGCCCGCCGCGACCGCCACCAAGGCGGCGTCGATCCGGTCCCGAGCCCGACCCACCCGCTCCATCTCCGCCGCGACCCCACCCGGGTAACGGCACGGCCCGGCCCTCACCGCCGACCACCCCGCCGGGCCTGCCCCGGTGTCACGGTCACGGCATGGGTCAGGGTGTGCGCCGCGAACAACGCCGGCAGCCCCAGCACCACCACCCGGGCCGTCAGCCCGCCGTAGGCGAAGACCACCCACTGCACCGCCACGATCAGCCCGGCCGTGACCACGATCCGCCCGGCCAGGCTGACCACCTGCCCCGCCCGCCGGGCCTGGCCCCGCCCGGAACGCCACACCGACAGCACCCCGACCAAGGCCAGCACCGCCACACCCGCCAGCACCGGATGCTCACCCAGCCCGGCCAACGACCCAGGTAGCTGACCCGCAACAGGCTGCGCGAGGATCACAGACGGCTCCATCCCATACGAAGCGGTGGGGCCCACAGCCCGGACCGGCGGTACGTTCTTGGCGGAAGGACCGCCGGTCCAGGCCTCAACAACTCCTCTTGGCTGCCCGGTCATGCGGCCACCTCGCTCAGCCGGTCGAAACACTGCCCGCACATGCGTTCCGGGCCGCGTACGCAGTGGTCCACGTAGCCGCCGTGGACCCGGCAGTATCGGCGCGCTGCCATCGCCCGGCCGAGCGCGGCGAGCTGCGCCGGGCTCGCCGGCCGGACCGGCGCGGCCAGGTCCAGCCGGTACAGCGCGGCCCACCGCCGGCCACTGCGCCACTTGAGCTGACCGGTCGGTTCCTGGCCGTTCGGCCGCAGCCCGGCCGCCCGGAGCTGCCGGCGCGTCACCAGACACGCCGGGGCCTGCCGGAACCCGAACGTCGGCAGCCCATCCTCGATCCGGCACAGCTCACGCGGGCCACCCGGCCACAGCTCCACCCACCACCACCCGGACCGGCGCCCGGACCGGCCGCTCACGCCGCCACCCCATCCACCGCCGGCACCCCGCCGGACCCGGCGACCGGGTGAACCGTCACCGTAGGACGGCCACGGTGATGCACATCGTCATGAACCCCCGCGAGCTGCACCGCCTCCGCCTCACAACCCAACGGGCCGGACGCCAGCTCACACACCTCACAGTCCACCCACCACACACCCGGCAGCCGGGGCACGAGCACGGTGTGCCAATGGCCAGCCGTCTCAGCGGGCACCCGCACGCATTCGGCGCGCCACGTGACCGCCGTCGGCCTGCCCCCGTGGTAACGGCCGTCGTGCCCACCACCAGCAGCCGCAGCAGCCACGTCGTCGCAGTACGGGCCGCCGTGGTCCTCACACACCCCGCAGGCCGCCCACCACGCCGCCGACATCACCGGCCACCCCCCGCCAGGCTGGCCTCAAGCCGGCCCGCAACCGACGCGAACACCTCAGCCGCGCGGCGGCACGCCGCCACCTGCTCATCCAGCGGCATCACGCCCTCGCCGAACACGAAGGAGACCCCGTGCTCGCCGTGCTCACCCGCCGCCACCTTGACGCGGACCTGCTTGCCGCCGAACGGCCGCTCGCTCACGTCGGCTGCGCTGAACCCGTACAGCCACACGTCCGTGTTCACCCGCCCGCTCACGCCGCCACCCCCGAACCGGTGGCCGGCGCCGAGCGCGCAACCAGCAACACCCGGCGCACCGCCCGACGATGCCGACGCCACAACCACTCATGCGCCGGCTCCGCAGCCAGCCGAGCCAACGCATCCACCACCACTAGCTCGGCCTCAATCAACGGCCACTCAGCCTCGATCGCAGCTAGCTCAGCCCGCGACGGCTCGGCCAGCTCATCGCCCCACTCGGCCGGCTCGGCCGGCTTCCTACGGTTGCTCCCCATCAGCTCGACTCCGATTGACTAGACCATCTGGACAATGCGGAGCTTGCCAAGCCACGCTAGCCTCGTCAAGATGTAAGTATGGATTGACTAGACAATCACTCGAACGGAGTAGCGCTGTGGCCATGTACCGCCAGCGTCCGGGACCGCTGTACCAACAGATCGCCGATGAGCTGCGCGCCCAGATCACGGACGGCACTCTGCCGCCCGGCGCTCAGTTGCCTACCGAGATGGAGCTAGCCGAACGATTCGAGGTAACGCGGCAGACAGCCCGGCAAGGCTTGGCGCAGCTTATCCAACAAGGGTTGGTAGTTTCACGCCGGCCGCAGGGGCACTTCGTCCGGCAGTGGCAGCACATGCTCTACCGACCACAGGCCGAATTCATGCCACAACCGCACGCGCCAGAGATGGACTCCTTCATGCGGGCAATGACATCCGAAGGGCGCGAACCAACTCAGAAGATCGACGTAGCAATAGTCACCCCACCGCCGGAAGTAGCCGAACGGCTGCATACGCCGGACGGAGAAATGGTGGTAGTAAGAAGACGGCTGCGATCCCTGGCCGGGCAGCCCTTCCACCTGAACGACTCATATTTCCCCCGCTCGATCGTCGGGGGCAGCGAAATCATGTCACCGGCCGACATCGGTCGTGGCGCTAATACGGTGCTTGCTGAGTTGGGTCATGAGCAGGTCCGCGCACTGGATGAGATTTATGTGCGTATGCCAACCCCAGACGAGGTACACCGACTGTCATTGGAGCAAGGAACTCCGGTAGCCCTACACATCGTCACGGGTTTCGACTCGGAAGACCTGCCCGTGCGGGTAGTCCTCAACGTGCTGCCAAGCGACCGACACGTAATCGTGTTCGAGCGGACACGATCTAACAGTGAGGCCGAGTGAACGACCTGACCATCCGTCCCGCACGGGCTGGCGAAGCTCACGAGGTTGTCAGGCTCTGGAATGCCGCCGCTGCCTGGCTCGCTTCACGCGGCATTGACCAGTGGCAGTACCCGCCACGACTCGACCGCATAGCGGGCTCGATCGAACGCGGCGAGTGCTACCTCGCCGAACAAGACGGCCGGATCATCGGGACAGTCACAGTCGACAGCTACGCCGACCCCGACTTCTGGCAACCCAACGATGAGCCCGAGAACGCACTCTACGTACACCGCATGGCCATCACACGGGATGCGGCCGGCCAAGAAGTCGGAACTGCCCTGCTCGACTGGGCTGCGGACCTCGCAGCGAAAGCCGGCAAGAAGTGGCTTCGCCTCGACGCATGGCGGACGAACACCGGACTCCACCGCTACTACGCCGAGCGCGGGTTCCGCTCGGTTCGCGTGGTCAACCGGGCGAACCGCCGCTCCGGCGCGCTTTACCAACGACCGATCACAGACTGACCCCTCGGACGTGGGACGGGTGACCTACCCCGGAGCTGTCCCACCTGTCCCACTGTCCCACCACCCCCGCTGACCTGCGCAAACATGGTGGGACAGCAACGTCTCTGGCTGTCCCACCTAACCGAGCGGCCAAGATCGGTTGCATAACGGTGCGGCGCGGCGGCTACCCGGCGCGGTCGTGGCCGATAAGCCGAAAACCCGTTATCTATACGCCTGGTGGCGTGACGTAGTTTCGTACGGTCCGTTCGCCGGGATCACGAAGGCGGCGCGGGCGGTCGTTTCTATACGCCTGGTGGCGTGACGTGGTTTCGTACGGGTGAGACTATTGAGATTAGGCTTCCGTGCGGGCTTGTTTCTATACGCCTGGTGGCGTGACGTGGTTTCGTACAGTGGAACACCGTTCCCTGGGTGCCGTTGCCCGACGACAGTTTCTATACGCCTGGTGGCGTGACGTGGTTTCGTACGATCGACCTGGCAGTTAATAACCGCCAGCCGAGCATGTTTCTATACGCCTGGTGGCGTGACGTGGTTTCGTACGTGGCCTATTGAGATGGCCGGGCGCACGCGCTTCGTTTCTATACGCCTGGTGGCGTGACGTGGTTTCGTACCGTCGTCGTGGCGGGCGTGTACCACCTGTCCATCTCAGGGTTTCTATACGCCTGGTGGCGTGACGTGGTTTCGTACCCTACCCCTGCGGCTGGGCCTCTGACCAGGGCGGATGGGGCGGGCCTGCACACCTGAGGCCTCGGAGGGGTCGCGGCGGGAGTCCGGGAGGGCTTCGGGAGCGTGTTTTGGCTGGTCAGAGGCGGTGCACACCTGAAGCGGGTTTCGGATGATCGCCAACCCAGGCCCGATAGGTGAGACTTCGTGACGTTTGTCATGTTCATAGGCTACCCAGAAAGAAGGTGGGTGTGTGACCGACCCGGAGGTGTCCCACTGTCCCACTGTCCCACCACCCGCGCTGACCTGCGCAAACACGGTGGGACAGCAACGTCTCGGGGCTGTCCCACCTGTCCCACCGGACCGAGCGGGGCAAGACCGGCTGCAACATGCCGGGCGGCGGCAGCTCGGCCAGCGGCCAGGTGGTCTGGACGCTCTCTCTAATTCTCTGTCACACCAGTCCCGGCCCTGCGGTTTAGGTGCGGGTGCACGCCGCCACGGACAGCCCTCCTCCCCTCTGGTACGGCCCGACCGCACGGCCGTAGGCGACGTACCGACGACCGGGCGGCACCCGCCCCCCTTACCTCGGCGCCAAGGTCCTGGCTCGCTGTGGCCAACACAGCCCCGGCGAGACACCCGAAACGAAGCCCTCAGATCGACGCAGACGGACCAGACGGGCCGGGCCGGTGTTAAACACCCGGCGGACGGCGGCGAGGCGCACAGCCCCAATGTTGCAGCAGGTTTGCCCGAGGGCCGCTGGGACTCACCTGGGACAGACGGCCGTGACTGGCCGGTGATGGCCGGACACAGCCGGACCTTATACAGCAAGATCGGCCGGTGACCTAGGCTCGCAGGTCAGGGGCCGTTTCGTGGGAAGTGGCGGGTGTTGGGTTCGAACCAACGTAGGCTGAGCCGGCAGTTTTACAGACTGCTCCCTTTGACCACTCGGGCAACCCGCCTTGGCGTGCACCCCGGCTTGGCGGGCACACGCCGGGCAGGATACAAGGTAGGGACGCCGGTGCTCCAACCGGCACCGTACAGGGTGGTCTACGCCGTACCAGAGGGGTCAAACCGTGGCAGATTCGTCGTTCGACGTGGTCAGCAAGGTCGACCGGCAGGAGGTGGACAATGCGCTCAACCAGGCCAGCAAGGAGCTCGGCCAGCGCTTCGACTTCCGTGGCACCAACGCCTCGGTCTCCTGGGCCGGCGAGGAGGCCGTCACGCTGCAGGCCGACACCGAGGACCGGGTCCGGGCCGCGCTGGAGGTCTTCAAGGAGAAGCTGATCAAGCGCGGCATCTCGCTGAAGGCCCTCGACGCCGGCGACCCACAGGCCTCCGGCCGTACGTACAAGATCAACGCTACCATCCAGCAGGGCATCTCCAGCGAGAAGGCCAAGGCCATCTCCAAGACGATCCGGGACGCCGCCCCGAAGGGCGTGCAGGCCCAGATCCAGGGCGACCAGCTCCGCGTCACGGCCAAGAAGAAGGACGACCTCCAAGCGGTCATCCAGCTCCTCAAGGAGGCCGACTTCGGCATCGCGCTGCAGTTCACCAACTACCGCTAGCTGGTCCACCCAACCTACTGGTCCACCCACTACCGTTAAGGGACGGCATGAAGGGCATTATCCTGGCCGGCGGGGCGGGCTCCCGGCTGCACCCGATCACCCAGGCCGTCTCCAAGCAGCTTCTCCCGGTCTACGACAAGCCGATGATCTACTACCCGATGTCGGTGCTCATGCTGGCCGGCATCCAGGAGATCCTGGTCATCTCCACGCCACAGGACCTGCCGCTGTTCCGCCGGTTGTTCGGCGACGGCTCCGCGCTCGGGCTGTCCCTCTCGTACGCCGAGCAGGCTCTCCCCAACGGGTTGGCCGAGGCGTTCATCATCGGCCGCGAGCACGTCGGCACCGACTCCGCCTGCCTGATCCTCGGCGACAACATCTTCTACGGCCACGGCCTCGGCACCACGCTGCAGCAGGCGGTGGCCGGGCTCGGCGGGTGCACCCTGTTCGGCTACCCGGTCAAGGACCCGCAGCGGTACGGCGTCGCCGAGGTCGACTCGGCCGGCCGGCTGTTGTCGATCGAGGAGAAACCCGCCCAGCCGCGGTCCAACCTCGCCATCACCGGCCTGTACTTCTACGACAACGCCGTCATCGACATCGCCGCCAGCCTGACGCCCTCGGCTCGCGGCGAGCTGGAGATCACCGACATCAACAACGCCTACGTCGCCCAGGGCCAGGCACGCCTGGTGAACCTCGGCCGCGGCACCGCCTGGCTGGACACCGGCACCCACGACAGCCTGCTGGAGGCCAGCCAGTTCGTGCAGGTGCTGGAACACCGGCAGGGCGTGCGGATCTCCTGCCTGGAGGAGATCGCCCTCCAGCAGGGCTACATCGACGCGGACGCGGCGTACAAGCTCGGCGAGGCGCTGGGCAAGTCCGGCTACGGGCAGTACGTCATGGAGATCGCCCAGGCGGTCATGGACGGTCGCCCACGGCTCTGAGTCGCCAGTCCCGCGGTCAGCGCAGGCCGGCCATCTCCCGCAGCCGGCGAATCCGGTCCTCCATCGGCGGGTGGGTCGAGAACAAGCCAGCCAGCCCCCCGCCGCGGAACGGGTTCGCGATCATCAGGTGACTGGTGGCGACAAGCCGATCCTCCTGCGGCAGCGGCAGCGCCTGGGTGCCGTGCTGCAACTTGGCCAGCGCGCTTGCCAGCGCCAGCGGGTCGCCGGTCAGCATTGCGCCGTCCGCGTCCGCCTGGTACTCCCGGGAGCGGCTGATCGCGAGCTGGATCAGCGTCGCCGCGATCGGGCCGAGCACCATCAGCAGCAGGCCGGCGAGCGGGTTGCGGTCCTCGTCATCCCGGCCGCCGAACAGCGACGCGAAGAACGCCAGGTGCGACAGGTACATGATCACGCTGGCCAGCGCGCCGGCCACCGACGAGATCAGGATGTCGCGATTGTAGACGTGCGACAGCTCATGCCCGAGCACGGCGCGCAGCTCCCGCTCGTCCAGGATGGCAAGGATGCCCTCGGTGCAGCACACCGCGGCGCGGCGCGGGTTGCGACCGGTGGCGAAAGCGTTCGGCTGGTTGGTCGGGCTCACGTACAGCCGCGGCATCGGCTGGCGGGCCGCCGTGGCGAGCTCCCGGACGGTCCGGTAGAGGGTCGGCTGCTCGGCCTCGGTCACCGGCCGGGCATGCATCGAGGCCAGTGCCAGCCGATCCGAGAACCAGTAGGCGAAGGCGTTGGTGCCAAGGGCGAGCACCAGCCCGATGAACAGGCCGCCCCGCCCGAACAGGCTGCCGATCCACAGGATCAAGGCGGACAACAGCCCCAGCAGGGCAGCGGTCTTCAATCCGTTGTAGTGGCGGCGCACGGGTCTGTCCTTGCGACGTGGGGGTGGGCTACACCACTGCAACGACGGGGTCCGGTGTACCCGTTCCCAGGTCAGGACGTGAACGGCGTGACACCCAAGGCGAGCTGCGGACCGAAGCCGAGCAGCACGGTGACCACCGCGGCCACCCCCACCGCGGCCACCAGCGACGGCGCCAGCCGCACCGGCTCCGCCAGCCCCGTATCGGGCTCCACCGCCGACGCACGGAACAGGCCGGCGGCCACCCGCAGGTAGTACGCCAGGCCGATCACCGTGTTGACCGCCATCACCACCACCAGCCAGCCCAACCCACCGAGCATGGTGGCCCGGAAGACCACCACCTTGGCGACCAGCCCGGCCAGCCCCGGCGGCAGCCCGGCCAGGCACACCAGGAAGAAGGCGAACGCGGCGGCCAGCCACGGGTGCCGCCGGGCCAGCCCGCCCAGCCCCTCCGCCGACGACCGCCCGGCCGCGGCCGCCGTACCAGCCCCAGCCACCGCACCAGCCCCAGCCCCAGCCCCAGCCCCAGCCCCAGCCCCAGCCCCAGCCCCAGCCGCCGTACCAGCCCCGGCCGTCCGGCGCACGCTGTCCGCCGCGGCCACGCAGACGAACGCGCCCAGGTTCATCGCGACGTACAGCGCCAGGTAGCCCAGGCTCGCCGCCACCGCCGTGTCCAGCACCCCACGGCCCCGGGCGGACAGCGCGATCCCGATCGGCGCGAGCAGGTACCCGGCGTGCGCGACCGACGACCAGGCGAGCAGCCGGACGACGTCCCGCTGCCGCAGTGCGACCAGGTTGCCCAGGGTCATCGACGCGGCGGCCAGCACCGCGATCACCCCGCCCCAGACCTCGCCGTACGCCGGGAACGCGCCGAGCACGATCAGCAGCAGCCCAGCCACCCCCGCCGCCTTGGAGACGGTGGCGAGGTACGCCGCGACCGGCACCGGCGCACCGGAGTACACATCCGGCGCCCACCAGTGGAACGGCACCAGCGTGACCTTGAAGCCGAACCCGGCCAGCACCAGCACGATCGCGGCGGTGACCAGCGGCAGCCCACGGATCTCCGCCCGCCCGGCCAGCGCGGCGGCGATCCGGTCCAGGTGCACCGAGCCGGTTAGCCCATACACCAGCGCCATCCCGAGCAGCATCAGCGCGGACGCCGTCACCGACACGAGGAGGAACTTCACCGCCGCCTCGGCCGAGCGCTGGTCCCGGCGGCGCAGCCCGACCAGCACGTACGTCGGCAGGGTCAGCGTCTCCAGCCCGACCACCAAGGTGACCAGGTCACGCGCCCCGACCAGGGTCATCGCGCCGGTCAGCGAGGCCAGCACCAGCAGGGTGTACTCGCCGGGCGGCGAGGTGTCCGGCACGGTCGCCACCGAGGCGAGCAACGCGACCAGCGCGGCGGCCGAGAGCAGCACCAGCAGGAACACGGTGAACCGGTCGACCACGTACGAGCACGACCGTCCCACCGGCACGCCGCCGGGCAGGGTCGTGGCCGGCGTGCAGAACGTCGCCCGGCGCTGCCCGGCCAGCGCCAGCGAGCAGGCCAACGCGGCCAGCGCACCGACGACGCCGACCCAGAGCACCGCCGCCCGCCGGGCCAGCGGCAGCGCCAGGTCGGCGACCAGCACGGCCACCACCCCGACCCCGCCGGCCAGGATCGGCCCGATTGCGACGTAGTCGATGGACTGCAGCAGCGTCGTCACCGGGCGAACACCCCCAGCAGCGCCCGTACCGGCTCGTCGGTCAGGCCCAGCACCAGCGCGGGGTAGAGCCCGATCAGTACGGCGAGCAGCACCAGCGGCACCCAGGCGGCCAGCTCCAGCCGGCCCGCGTCGGCCGCCGTACCGTCCACCCGCGACACGTCAGGGCCGGTCACCAGCTCGCGCAGCAGCCGCAGGAAGTACGCCGCGGTCAGCGCGGTGCCGACCGCCGCGACCGCGAGCAGCACGGCGAACAGCACGCCGGACAACGCGGCATCCGGCCGGAACGCCGCCAGCAGCGCCAGCGCCTCGCCCCAGAAGCCAGCCAGCCCGGGGAGCCCGAGGCTGGCCACGCAGGCCAGCAGGAACAGCCCGCCCAGCACCGGCAGCCGGGCCATCAGCCCCGACCCGAGATCGCCCAGGTCACCTGTGTGGTAGCGGTCCTTCACCGCCCCGACCAGGAAGAACAGCAGGCCGGTGATGACGCCGTGCGCGATGTTGGCGAGCAGCGCGGCGTTGGTCCCGGTCGGGGTGAGGGTGGCGATGCCGAGCAGCACGAAGCCCATGTGCCCGACTGAGGAGTACGCGATCAGCCGCTTGACGTCCCGCTGCACCAGGCAGCACAGCGAGCCGACAATGATCCCGGCGACGGCGAGCACGCCGAGCGCGGGCGCCAGCGCCCGGGCACCCTCCGGCAGCACCGGCACGGCCACCCGGACCAGCCCGTAGGTGCCCATCTTCAGCAGCACCCCGGCCAGCAGCACCGAGCCGACGGTCGGCGCCTCGGTGTGCGCGTCCGGCAGCCAGGTGTGCAGCGGGTACAGCGGCGCCTTGACCGCGAAGCCCAGGAACAGCGCGAGGAACGCCGCAACCTGGGTGCCGTGCGCGATCCGCCCGCCACCCTGCGCGGACAGCGCCACGATGTCGAACGTGCCGGCGCTGGCGTACACCGTGACGATGCCGACCAGTACCAGCACCGAGCCGAGCAACGTGTAGAGCACGAACTTCATCGCCGCGTGCCGGGCCCGCTCGCCGCCCCAGACGGCGATGAGGAAGTACATCGGTACCAGCACGACCTCGAAGAACACGAAGAACAGCACCAGGTCGAGCGCCACAAACGTGCCGATCATGCCGACCTCGATCAGCAGCACCAGGCTGACGAAGATCGGCGCCCGGCCCGGCGCGGGCAGCGAGGCCAGCGTGTAGACCGCGCAGAGCAGGCAGAGCAGCGTGGTCAGCAGCACCAGCGGCAGGCTCACGCCGTCCACCCCGAGGTGGAAGCGCACGTCCAACGCCGGGATCCAGCGCATGTCGACCGCGTGCCGGGCGTCCACGGTGGACACCACCGGGCCGCGTACGCCGGGCAGCAGGCCGAGCGACAGGCCGAACGTCGCCGCCGTCACCCCGACCCCGAACCAGCGGGCTGCCCGGTCGTCCCGCACCAGCGGCGCCACCGCCGCCCCCACCAGCGGCACCAGCAGGAGAAGGATGACCATCATTGCTCGTCTCCGCGCTCGCTCCGCGCCGCGGGGCGAAACCCGTGCCCCGCGATGCTCGCTCGCCGTCGGTTCGCGGTCACGTCACCACCACCGCGAGAGCAACCAGCACCGAGCCGACAACCAGGCCGGTCGCGTAGAGCTGGACGTTGCCGGTCTGCAGCCGGGCCAGCCGGCGGCCCAGCCACTGCGAGCCGGTACCGGCGCCCTCGACCGTGCCATCCACCACCAGCCCGTCCACTGTGGACACCGCCCGGGCCAGCCGGCGGACCGGCCGCACCACCAGCGCGTCCTGCACGTCGTCCAGGTACAGGCCGCGAGCCAACGCCGTCGCGGTACCGCGGCCGAGCGCCCGGACCGGGTCGGTCGCCGGGTCGCGCCGCCATACGGCGTACGTCGTACCGGCGCCGAGGCCGATCAGCGCGACCGACACCGCTGCCATCCCGAGGCCAAGGTGCAGCTCGCCGCCGAGCCAGCGCGGCAGCGGCCCGAGCAGCACGCCGCCCAGCCCGAGCGCGGGCAGCGCCAGCAGCAGCACCGGCCAACGCATCAGCCCACCCGGCTCGTGCGGCTCCAGCACCACCCGGGACGGGCCGAAGAAGGTCCGCAGCAGCAGCCGGGTCACGTACGCCGCGGTCAGCACCACGGTCAGCAGCCCGGCCAGCAGCACCAGCCAGCCGGTCCAGGCGGCCACCCCGGCCACCTCGCCGCGGGCCGCCAGCCAAGCCGAGTCCAGCACCGCGTCCTTGGAGAAGCCGCCGGACAGCGGCACCAGCCCGACCAGCGCCGCCGACCCGACCAGCGTGGCCGCGAACGTCACCGGCATGGCCCGCCGCAGCCCGCCGAGCCGGCTCATCAGCCCGGTGCCGGCCGCGTGCAGCACCGCGCCCGCGCAGAGGAACAGCAGCGCCTTGAACGCCGCGTGCGTCAGCAGGTGGAACGCGCTCGCGGTGACCGACCCGACCGCCGCCGCGCCGAGCATGTAGGCGAGCTGGCTGACGGTGGACCATGCCAGCACCCGCTTGATGTCGTCCTGCCCGAGCGCGGCCAGCCCGCCCAGCACCATCGTCACGGCCGCCACCACGGCGAGCGCCGGCAGTGCCCCGGGCGCCGCGGCGAAGGCGGGATAGAGCCGCAGGACGACGTACACCCCGGCCGCGACCATGGTGGCGGCGTGGATCAGCGCGGAGATCGGCGTCGGTCCGGCCATCGCGTCCGGCAGCCAGGTGTGCAGCGGGAACTGCGCCGACTTGCCGGCCACGCCCAGCGCGACCAGCAGCGTCGCGGTGGTGAGCACGGCCGGCGAGATCGACGGTACGGCGGCCAGCACGCCGGTGATCCGGAAGGTGCCCGCGTGCACGCCGAGCAGCAGGATCCCGAGCAGGAAGCCGACGTCACCGACCCGGGTGACCAGGAACGCCTTGAGCGCGGCCGGCGGTGCCTCGGGCAGGTCGCGGTAG
This sequence comes from Mycobacteriales bacterium, assembly GCA_035476575.1. Taxonomy (GTDB): domain Bacteria; phylum Actinomycetota; class Actinomycetes; order Mycobacteriales; family JACQDL01; genus DATILL01. The sequence continues at coordinate 26,928 of DATILL010000158.1, read as the reverse complement.
TGCCCGATCAGCAGGTAGGAGCACAGGCCCATCACCTCCCACCCGATCAGCAGGGTGAGCAGGTCGGCCGAGACGGTCACCGCCAGCATCGCCGCGGTGAACAGCGAGACCTCGGCGGCGTACGTCGGGTAGCGGGTGTCGGCGTGCAGGTACTCGACCGAGTAGACCTGTACGGCGAGCGCGACCAGGCACACCATCAGGGCGACGACGCCGGCCAGCGGGTCGACCAGGGTGCCGGCGGTGATCGGCACGCTGCCAGTCGGGGCCAGCTCGTGGATGGTCTGCACCGGCTCGGCCAGGCCGATCGCGCTGGTCGCCAGGGGTATGGCGAGCGCCGTGGCCACCGCCGTCCCGAGCACGGCCACCGCTGCCGCGACCCGCCGTGGGAGCCCGAGCCCGACGACGGCCGCGACGAACGGACACAGCGGCAGCAGCCACGCCGCGTGCGTCATCGGGCCACCCGATCCTGGGTCGGCTGGGCCCGGGGCGGCTGGGCCCGGGCCGGCTGTGCCCGGGCTGCCCGGTTGCGGCTTGCCGGATCTCCGGCCGGTCGATCTGCGCCCACCGGAGCCCGGGGCGGCCGGTCCGGCTCGGCAAGCTGGTCGAGCGCGTCGATCGCTGCCGTGGACCGCAGCCGGAAGACGGCCAGCACGATCGCCAGGGCCACCCCCACCTCGGCCGCCGCAATCGTGATCACGAACAGCGCGAACACCTGGCCGCTGTGCAGGGTGTCGCGCAGCCAGGCGTCGAAGGCGACGAAGTCCAGGTTGACGGCGTTCAGCATCAGCTCGACGCCCATCAGCACCAACACAGCGTTGCGCCGGGCCAGCAAGCCATAGACGCCGACCGCGAACAGCAGCGCCGAGAGGACCAGCGGATAGAGCAGGTGCATCAGCGGCTCTCCCTGGTTCCGACGTCCGGCCGGGACAGCGCGACCGCCCCGACCAGCGCGCCGAGGAGCAGCACCGAGACCACCTCGAACGGCAGCACATAGGTGCGGAACATCGCCGAGCCGGTCACCTCCGGGCTGCCCGGCTGGGCCGCGTGAATGTCCACATAGGACAGCCGGAAGGCGTCAGCGAGCAGTACGACGAGCAGCCCCGCGGTGGCCAGCGCGACCACCACGGCGACTGGCCGGTTCGGCGTGTCCAGGTTGTCGGTGGCGCCGACCGGCGCCCCGGTGAACATCAGCCCGAACAGCAGCAGCACCACAACGGCGCCGGCATAGATGAGGAGCTGTACCACCGCGACGAACTCCGCGGTCAGCACCAGGAAGCAGGCGGCCAGCGCGCCGAGCGACACCACCAGCCACAGCGCTGCCCGGACGACGTTCCGCGACGTCACGCAGAGCAGCCCGCCGCCGAGCGCGACCAAGCCGAGCAGGACGAAGACGATCTCCACCCCGGACACGGCCAGATAGGCCGGCGCCGGGGTGGCCGGCGCGATCGGCGCGGCAGTCACTCCGAGCCGTCCGCGGGCGCCGCGGTCGCCGTCTTGGCCTCGGCGGCGGCAACCTCCTTCGGCACCTCACCGGCCGGGTCGTGCGCGGGCGGTGGCGGGACCGTCCACATCCACTCCCGTAGCCGGTCCCGCTCGTGCGTCATCTCGCGGATGTCGTACTCGGCGTACTCGAACTCCGGAGACCAGAACAACGCGTCGAACGGGCACGCCTCGATGCAGATGCCGCAGTACATACAGAGGCTGAAGTCGATCGCGAACCGGTCCAGCACGTTGCGTTGCCGGGCCCGGGTCGCGCCGGGGACCTCCACGGCCTCCTTGTGCGAGTCGATGTAGATACACCAGTCGGGGCACTCTCGGGCGCAGAGCATGCAGACGGTACAGTTTTCCTCCAGCAGCGCGATCACCCCGCGGGACCGCGGTGGCAGGGCGGGCGGCTGGTCGGGGTACTGCGCCGTGATCGACCGGCGGCTCATCGTGCGCAGCACGATGCCCAGGCCGCGTGCCAAGCCAGAACCGGGAACCCCCACCAGCGGTCTCCTCCCCTCCAGCCTGCCGGGCCTGCCGGGCGTGGCCCTGTGTACGCAGAGGTTAGCGCTGCCCCCAGTCCCGCCGAGATCCCTGTGGTCACCTACCGGCGTTGTGGTGACCTGTCGTTGTGCCCACCCCCCCGTGTGGTCACCTACCGGCGTAGTGGTGACCTGTCGTTGTGCCCACCCCCCGTGTGGTCACCTACCGGCGTAGTGGTGACCTCTTGGGGTTAGGTGACCACGATCTTGACGACGCCGGTCAGCACGAGCTGGGCCAGGGCGATCGGGACCAGGACCAGCCAGGCCAGCCGCTGCAACTGGTCCTCACGAAGCCGCGGGCAGGCCACCCGGAGCCAGATCACCACGAACGACAGCGCGAACACCTTGCCGAGCGTCCACACCGGCCCCGGCAGGAACGGCCCCTGCCAGCCACCCAGGAAAAGCACCGCCGTCAGCGCGCACACGACCACGATGCCGGCGTACTCGGCGAGCAGGAAGAACGCGAAGCGCAGCCCGGTGTACTCGGTCAGGTAACCGAAGACCAGCTCGGAGTCGGCCAACGGCATGTCGAACGGCGGCCGCCGGATCTCGGCCAGCCCGGCAACGAAGAACACCACCGCGGCCGGAGCCTGCCAGACCAGCCACCACGGCCGCCACGCCTCGGCGATGCCGACCAGCGACAGCGTGCCCGCCGCCATCGCCGCCGACGCCGCGGCCAGCACCAGCGGCAGCTCGTAGGCGAGGAGCTGCGCCGCACCGCGCAGCCCGCCGAGCAGCGAGTACTTGTTCGCCGACGCCCACGCGCCCATCAGCATGCCGACGACGCCGATGCCGGTAATCGCCAGGGCGTAGAACAGCCCGATGTCGAGCTTCTCCGCCACCGTGCCCGGCCCGAGCGGCACCACCACGAGCACCAGCAGGTACGGCAGCAAGGCCACCGCCGGGGCCAGCCGGAAGACGGTCCGGTCCGCCGCGGCCGGCACCACGTCCTCCTTCTGCACGAACTTCACGCCGTCCGCGACGAGCTGCGCCCAGCCATGGAAGCCCCCGGCGTACATCGGCCCGAGCCGGCCCTGCATGTGCGCCATCGCCTTGTGCTCAAGCTGCCCGACCAGCAGCGGGACGACCAGGAACGCCGCCAGCACGGCGACCACCTTGACCCCGATCTCCAGCGCCTCAGGCATCGGGTTCCCCGGCCCCGCTGGCGGCGTGCGGACCCCACTCGGCCGGATCGGGTACGCCGGGCGGCCGGATCCGGCGCCGGCTCGGCGCGCCGTGGTCGGACTCCCCGGGCTCCTTCGCGCCCGGCCACGGCTTGGCCACCCGGGCGGCTAGCACGAAGTCCTTGCGCAGCGGGTGGCCCTCGAAGCCGTCCGGCAGCAGCAGCGGCCGCAGGTCCGGATGCCCGTCGAAGACCACCCCGAACATCTCGAACGTCTCCCGCTCATGCCACGCCGCGCCGGCGTAGAGCCCGGTCAACGACGCCAGCCTCGGCGCCTCGCGGGGCACCCGGGTGCGCAGCAGCACGTGGTGCCGCCTGGGCAGGGAGTAGAGATGGGCGACGACGGCGAAGCCGTCGGCCAGCTCGTCCACCCCGGTCAGCCAGTCGAAGTAGCCGAGGTCCAGGGCCGGGTCGTCCCGGGCCAGTACGGCGGCCGGCCACCAGCTCTCTGCCGGCACGTCCACGTGCACTTGGCCGAACCCCTCTGTGTACGACGCCACGTCAGCGCCGAGCGCCTCGACGAACCGCGCGCCCACCTCCGCCGGCGTCACCGGGTCGGCCTCGGGGAGCCATCGGCCAACGGGCCGGCGACCAACGGCGCGGTCAACGCGGCCGCGGTCGGGATCGCCACCGGGGGGACGGCGCGGCCGGGCCGGGAGCCGCCGTTCAGCACGACGTCCTCGGCCGCGATCTTGTCCTGCAGCCGCAGGATGCCCTGCAGCAACGCCTCCGGGCGGGGCGGGCAGCCCGGCACGTAGACGTCCACCGGGATGATCTGGTCGACGCCCTTGGTCACGCAGTAGGAGTCCCAGTACGGGCCGCCACAGTTGGAGCAGGCGCCGAAGCTGATCACGTACTTCGGCTCGGGCATCTGGTCATAGAGCCGCTTCACCGCGGGCGCCATCTTGTCGGTGACCGTGCCGGAGACGACCATCAGGTCGGCCTGCCGGGGCCCGTGCGCGAACGGGATCACGCCCAGCCGGATAAAGTCGTGCCGCGACATCGAGGTGGCGATGAACTCGATCGCGCAGCAGGCCAGGCCGAAGTTGAAGACCCACAGGCTGTACCGCCGGCCCCAGTTCAGCACGAACTTGATCGGGTCCGGCAGCGCTGAGTCGAGCACACCCACGCCAGCAGACTAGCGGCGTCCTACGATCTTGCGGTGACCAGCATCGGCGGCACCGGCGGGATCGTGCTCGCCGGGGGCCGCTCCACCCGGATGGGCACGGCCAAGGCGGCGCTGGAGTGGCACGGCTCCACCCTGTTACGCCGGATGACCGGGCTGGTCGGGCGGGTGGTGGACGGGCCGGTGGTCGTCGTCGCCGCGCCCGGCCAGCGGCTGCCCAGCCTGCCCGAGCGGGTCGAGCTGGCTGCCGACCCAGCGGAAGGCCGCGGGCCGCTGCAGGGGATCGCGGTCGGCCTGGCCGCGCTCGCCGGTCGGGCCGAGACGGCGTTCGTCTGCGCCGTTGACCTGCCGTTCCTGCACCCGGCGTTCGTCCGGCGGGTGCTGCGTGGGCTGGCCGACGGCGCCGACGTCGCGCTGCCGGTGGTCAGGGGATATCCGCAGCCGCTTGCGGCCGGGTACCGCACCGCGCTGGCCCCGCTGGCCGCCGGCCTGCTCGCCGCCGGCCGGGCGCGGGTCGGCGGCCTGGCCGAGAGGTGCGCGGCCCAGCGGCTGGGCGAGGCGACGCTGCTGGCCGACCCTGTGCTGGCCGCGCTCGACCCCGACCTGGACTCGGTCCGCAACCTCAACTCGCCTTCGGACTACGCCACCGCCCGGGCCAGGCCGGCGCCCTGGATCTTGGTCTGGTACGGCGGCCGGCAGGCCCCGGTCGAGGCCGCGACACTGGCCACGGCCGCGGAGCTTGTCCTGCCCGCGAGGGGCCAGGTTGCCGTACGGGTGGAGCTGAACGGCGACCGGGTCGGCTGGGACGACGAGCTGCCGCTCGCCACCGGCGACCGGCTCGCCCTCTCGCTCAGACCCAGGTGAGCACACGCTTTCGCCAGGCGTACAGGATGCCGAGGGCGAGCAGCGCGACGAAGACGCCCATCTCGGCCAGCGCCCCGACGCCGAACTCGGGCTTGGCGAAGATCGTCGCCCAAGGGAAGAGGTAGACCGCCTCGACGGCGAAGACGACGTAGACGAAGGCGTAGACGTAGTACCGGATGTGGGTCTGCGCCCAGCCTTCGCCGACCGGGTCGACGCCGCACTCGTACGTCGCCAGCGCGTCGCCCCGGGCCCGGTCGGGGCGCAGCAGCCGGTTCGCCGCGAAGGCGACCGCGAGGAACCCGACGCCCACCAGCAGGACGATGCCGACCGTGCCCCACCCATTCATGCCCGGATCGTACTGCCGTCGGTGGCGCTCCCGGCAGGTGCGCTCTCCGTCGTAGTCGGGCAGTATCGTAACGTCAAGGCTGACGGGCGAGAGCACAGGCGATGGAGGTGAACCTCATGGGCCAACCAGACCGAATGCGCGTTCGGCCGCGCCTGGAGTCCGCACGGCTACCTGACGGGAGATATCTCTCGACGAGCTGACGAGGCTCTCCGAACAAACCCAACTTTTGATCCGGCGACTGGCGCGAGGCTTGGTGGAGGCACGAGGTCGCGGTGCTACGCCGCGCGACGTCGCCCAGGTGACGCGCCTCTATCTGGTCGGCGTGCTCGGCTGGGAGACCCGCGGTCACGCGCGGCGCCACTGCTCGAACGCAGGGTGCGGGCAGTCGGGCAGCCCGCGTTGGACGGCAGGCACCGGTTGCTGTCCTTCGAGATCGCCGAGTCGTCGACCTCATGCCGGCTCCGACCATGCCGGAGATCGACCGAGGCGCATTCTTCGAGAGGCACGACCTGATCGGTGGTTTCACGCGGTCAGTGCATCGGGCACCACCCGGCTTGACCTGGGACCCTCGCGAGGGCTCACATCGGGCCTGATCAGGGGCAGGTACGACTTGCCCGGTTCGCGAACGAGCGTACGATCCCTCGCCCCAGGTCAAGCCGGGTGATGCACTGGCTACTTGAGGCCGCTAGGTGACGCATCCACCGCTTGAAATCGCCGCGCTACGGTGTGCGCGGGAGGGGCGAACGGCAAGGGTGCTGTCCGTGTTGTCGCCGTGCGGGCCAATGCCACATCGGTGACCTCACGTGAGATCACCTACAGGCTGCTGCACTTCGAGTTTCGTCCAGGCATGTCACTGGCAGCAGCGTGGTCAGCCAGCGCCGACCCCGCCGCACTCGCCGGCACGATCTCAGTCAGGTAGCCCTGCCGCGACTTACGGCGTCCAGGGACGTCATGCTCGACCCGTAGTCAGCCTGGCTACTTGAGCTGGGTGAAGGTCCACTTCGCCCAGTCCCGCACGAACTGCTGTACGGTGAGATGGAACCTCTCCTCCAGCAGGCCGCCCGCGTTGCCACCGCTGTTGGCATCGTGGAACCAGGCGATCACGGCGGCCTGACCATACCGTACCCGCAAATACCACACCGCATAGAACGCCAGGTCGTAGTTGAGCGCGGCGCCCTTCCCGTAAAAATCCCTGTTGGTCGGCAGCCTGACGGTCAGCCCGCCCGGCGCGTGGTACGTCCGGTACGCCATTCCCCCCCGGTTCGCCTGCCGCAACGTGCCGTTGTGAAAGGCCACGAAGTCGGCATAGCCCTCGACCGCCCAGGTCTCGGTCTCCGGGTTGCGCTGAGCCCCGGACGCGGCATGGGTCAGCTCGTGCTCGAGAAGCGCACGGAAGCCCAACGGCGCCCGCCGCGCGCCCGGCACATCGACCACCACCTGCGGAATGTCGTCCTCGGCGCCGGACACCACCTGCCCGTCGGTGCCGACCACCGGCAGCCCGACCTCGAACCCGATGAACTCGGTGGAGGTGAACCGGCTGCGGAACCAGGCGTCGAACGTCGCGCGGTCGCCGGTCGCGAAAATGGTGAACGTGCGCTGCCAGTCGGGCGGCCAGCACGGCCCGGCATCCGCGATGGCCGCCTCCGCGTCGCGCATCACGTCACCCAACTGCGCGGCGACGTCCGCGGTGCCGGCCACCACGACGTTCTGGCCCCGGATGACTCGGAGGGTGGAGACATCCCACGGCATAGGCTGCCGGTTCGCTCCCGGCCCGAGCGACGGCGTGATGTCGGAGATCAGCAGCCGGCCCTGGCTGGCCTTGAGCCGGACCTGGAAATACTGGCCACCCGGCCGTGGGTCGATGCCCCGGATCTGGATCAGCCGCCAGGCCTGGCTCCACCCCTCGGTGTAGCTGCCCGGATGCAGCGGGTCAAGCTGCGGCAGCGAGGTGTCGACCGGCACGTACTGGAACGTTTGCAGATCGACCTGGCGCAGGTTGTTGAAAAGCCGGCGCTGGGCGGCCACCAGCTTAGTGTTGGACTGGTCGAGCAAAGCCAGGAACGCCGGGCGGTTGTAGCCGCGCAGCGCGTCGGCGTACCGGGTCAGCAGGTCGGCCACGTCACCCGTGGTGAACTGGGTGGACGGGTCCACGCCCCCTTGGCCACCCGCGACCGCGCCACCCTGCCCGGCCGGCGCCCGGGTCGCCGTGCTGGCCGGCTCCTGGTGGCTGGCCGCCAACGGGACCAGGCCAACCAAGCCGAGCAACGCGAGGGCGAACACGACCATCCACCCACGGCGCCTGTTCGGCGGCGGAGGCTGCGGCGCCCGCCAGCCCATCGCCGTGTAGTGCGGCGGCCATACGTGCTGGTAAGACGGGTGCTCGAACGGTGGGTTCTGCTGCGGGGTGACCGGCGCCGACGGGGTGACCGACACCCTGGCGGGCGGCCGGGCCTGCCACGACGGATTGCCCGAGGCGTCGCCCGGGTGCCGCGGCCTGCCAGTCATCGTCCCCCCACGTTGGCGTGTCGGTGCAGTCTAAGCGGGAATGTCCCGCTCCACCGGACCTGGGTTCAGCTCGCGCGGCGTCGATCGGCCACCACCCCAGTGATCTCACGTTTTGTACACACGACAGCACAATGCGTAATAGGTCGGCTGTCCGGGGCCTCCGCTTGCCGGCCGGTCGCGATAATTGTCGGCCAGGGACTACGCCTCTCGGCGGCTTTCGTGGCAATATTCCTTGCGCCCCCTCGGAACCCCACCGCTACCTCGTGGCTTGTGATAGGGAGACGGCATTGCCTGCCGATTCTCAGGCGTACCAGCACGCCTTGCTCATGCTGCGCTCCGGTGACGCGGAGGGCGCCAGCCAGTGGCTGCAGATCGCAGCGAACAGCGGAGACGTCCGGGCTATGACGATGCTCGGGCTCTACTATGCCGAGTCCAATGATCATCCGGCGGCGACGACCTGGCTCACTCGGGCCGCCGAGGCAGGCGACCAGAGCGCGATGAACTTCCTCGGCGCCCTGTACGACGACCGCGGCGACCTGTCCAGCGCGGTGCAATGGTGGGGCCGGGCGGCCCAGCAGGGCAATCTGCAGGCCATGTACAACCTCGGCGAGCTGCTGCTGCGCTCCGGCTACCTGGTCGAGGGCGAGGGCTGGATCAGGGCCGCCGCACAGGCCGGCCATCCCAAGGCGGCGGCCCGGCTCGGCCAGCTCCTCGCGCGCCAGGTCGTGCCCGAGCCGCGGCACGACCCGGTCCCGCCGCCCCCGGCGCCGAACACCGAGCCCTGGCAGCCTGCGGAGCCGTACTACGGCCACGACTCCTGGCAGGGCCAGGGCGGGACGACGTGGCACGCCGACCCGCCGGAACAGACCGGACCGCCCGCCGCCAGCCGGCACGCCTGGTAACGTCGCGGCGAGCCGCCGGTCGGGGGCCGGGCTAGCCGGTGCCCCGCATGACGACGGCGCCGTGGTTGTCGCGCACCTGCAGGTCCGCCACGTCATCGGTCCGCAGCTCGGTTGCGCCGTCGACGTTGACGTCCCGGCCGGGCACGGCACGCCAGGACGCCGCCGCGGTCGACCGGCCGGACCGATCGGTGACGTAGAGGGTGTACGACGTGCTCTCGCCGCCCGTCCCAGCGCTGCCGGACCCGCCGTAGTCGCCACCGCTCTCCGCCGCGCAGCGCACCCGGATCGCCGAGCCCCAGGCACGGGCGGTCAGCCAGGCCGTGCCGTGCGCACCGTGCTCCCCCACCGGAGCCAGCATGACGGTGCGGGTCGGCGGCGCCGGGCCGGGCCGGGCGGAGGTTACCCGCTCGACCAGCACGGTGCCGCCGACGGCGACCGCCGCGGCCGCCGTACCCGCGACCAGCCCGGTACGCCACCGGGACCGCCGGCGCTCCCGGCGTGCCTGCCGCAGCAGCGTCGGCAGCAGTGTCGCCGGCAGCGGCGGGTCGTCCACCCCAGAACCGCCCGGCACAGGACTGCCAGCCACCGGACCGCCCGGCCGAACACCATCCATTGTGGACACCAGATCGGCCGGCAGCCGGGCCAGCAGGCCGGGCAGCCCGGCCAGGTCGCGCACCGCCGCCGTGCAGGCCGGGCAGCTTTCCAGGTGCTGCTCGAAGCCCTGCCGCTCTTCCGGGTCGAGGGCGCCGAGCATGTATGCCGCATCGTCACGCCCATACCGGCAGGTCATGCTGTCACCCCCATCTCCTCCAGGATCAGCCGGAGCGCCCGCAGTGCGTAGTGCGTGCGCGACTTCACCGTGCCGGGCGGCACGCCGAGCCGGTCCGCCGCCTCCGCCACCGATGCGCCGAGATAGAAGCACTCGACCAGCACCTCGCGGTGCGGCCGGGACAGCCGGCGCAGCGCCTCGGCGACCAGCCAGGACTGCACCGCGGCCTCCGCGGCGTCCGGGCCGGCGACCTCCGGCACCTCGTCGGTCACCACCTCCGGCCGGGCCTGCCGGGACCGCCATTCGTCGATCAGCACGTTGCGGACGGTCCGCAGCAGCCAGCCGCGGGTCGAGCCGCGGGTCGGGTCGAATGCCTCCGGGTGCCGCCAGGCACGCAGCAGCGCCTCCTGTACGGCGTCCTGCGCCCGGCCGACGTCGCCGCCGGTCAGCCGCAGGGCGTAGGACCACAGCGCAGCCGCGTGATCGCCGTGCAGCGTCCGGATGAGGGCGTCCCCGACGCCGGCCGCCCGGTCAGCCAGTACCCTCACCTCCCGTACGGTGTCACGGCTTGGCCGGGCCGGCGGTTCAGCTGAACCGGCACCGGCCAGCCTTACGTGTATCCGGACATGAGATCACTGCTGTACGGCGCCACGACAGCCCTCGCGCTCGCCGGGACGGCCAGCCTGGCTGGCTGCGGTTCGAGCACCCCGGCCACCCCGACGAACGCCACCGGCTTCTCGATCACGATCAAGGACTTCGGCTACGGCGCCCCGCTGACGGTCAGTCCCGGTGCCACCGTGACCGTCCGCAACCAGGACGGGCCGAAGCACGACGTGTCCGGCCAGGGGTTCACGACCAGCCTGCTCAGCACCGGCGAGTCCGGCACCTTCACCGCCCCGACCGCCGAGGGGTCGTACAGCTACACCTGCTCGATCCACGCGCGAATGCACGGCGAGCTCGTGGTCAAGGCAGGCGCCACACCCGCCGCCGCGGGCGGCGACAGCCCGGCTCCTCGAGGTTAGCCGGGTTGTTAGGTGACGGGGGGAGCGGTCGCTGGTTGGTGACGTTCGGTGGTCGCCGAGGCCGTCATCCCGACAGGCAACGGGCCGCGGCACCTACAAGGGCACCGTCGGTTACTCGTGGTGCGACAACACCGGTGAGTCGCTGGCGCTCAAGCTACGCAAGGGCAGCGCCGGCTCCCACAAGGTGGCCGATCACATTGAGGTGCTGGATGCGGCCATCGCCCAGATCTGTTCGTCTGGCTACGGCTGCTGTCCTTGGGCGACGAGCTGGCCAAGGCCGTACCCAAGACCCTGCGCTACCGGCTGATGCGCGTCGCCGCCCGCATCGTCCGCAGCCAACCGAAGATCAACACCCCAAAGCCGGAGACGCCACCCGCCACCCCCGCGAACGATCAAGGCCAAGTGTGACGAGCCTCTTTTCTGCACGCCAGTTGCCTTGCGGCGACCAGCTTGCCACCGGAACTACGCTGGGTACCTGCCGCTTTACTCGCCGAATTTCTCAAGTTTTTTGGCCGGGCGCTCGCCTTGGCGGGCCGGTTCTGTCGGTGGCCTCTTTTATTCTTCTCCTATGTCGAACGCGGTCGCCCTGGTTGAGCAGCTCTCTGCGCTGCTTGGCTCCAGTGGTGGCGTCGACTGGTCGTCACTTTCCGACGCGCAGGTGGACGACTTGCTGGTGCGGGTGCATCAGCAGGTCGGGCGGCTCACCGGTAATGTGCTGCTGCCGTTGGTGCGGGAGGCGGAGTCGCGGGGCCTGGCTGCCGCGCATGACGCGCCGAGCACGCGGGCGTGGCTGCGGGACGCCCTGTTGGTGCGGCCCGGCGAGGCCGGGCGGCTGCTCCAGCTCGCCACGGCGCTGGACGGTGACCTGCCGGAGACGGCCGCCGCGCTTTCGGACGGCGCGATCGGCGTCGAGCACGCCCGAGTGGTCGCCGAGGCGATCCGGGCGCTGCCGGCGGAGACCCCGGCGGAGACGCGGGTCGCGGCGGAGCGGGAGCTGATCCGGCGCAGCGCCACGGTGGACCCGGATGCGGTGGCGCTGCTCGGGCGGCGGGTGCTGGACGTGGTGGACCCCGATGGCAGCGCCGAGCTGCAGGCTCAGCAGGTCGAGCGGGAGGCCGCCGCAGCCTACGCACGCCGTGACCTGCGCATTTCTCCTGCCGGACCCGGACTGAAGCGGATCTGCGGGTTCCTGGACACCGAGGGCGCCGAGACCCTCCGCGTCGCGCTCGACCCGCTGGCCGCGCCCCGCCCCGCCGACCCGGAGAACGGCGTGCGGGACGAGCGCAGCCACGGGCAGCGGATGGCCGACGCGCTGGTGGACCTAGCCGAGCGGTCCCTGCGGATGGGCGACCTGCCGGACAACGGCGGCGAGCGCCCCACTCTGGTCGTGACCATGCCCTACGACAAGCTCGCCGCGGCGACCGGCGTCGGGATACTGGACAACGGCGACATCCTGCCCGCCAGCCAGGTACGGCGCCTCGCCTGCGACGCCCACATAATCCCCGCGGTGCTCGGCGGGGAGAGCCAGGTGCTCGACCTCGGCCGCGGCTCCCGGCACTACGCCGGCGCGGCCCGCCGCGCCATTATCCTCCGCGACCGCGGCTGCGTCTTCCCCGGCTGCGACCGCCCCTACCAATGGTGCCAGGTCCACCACTGCACCCACTGGGCCAACGGCGGCAGAACAGACCAGAACAACGGCGTACTCCTCTGCGGACACCACCACCGCGCCATACACCACAACGGCTGGGACGTACGAATAGCAGACGACGGACTACCAGAGCTCCTGCCCCCACCATCAACCGACCCGGAACGGAAACCCATCCGCCACCACCGGCACCGAAAACGTACAGCATGACAAGGGAAACGGGAGAAGGTGACCGTCGGCGCCACGGGTGCCGGCGGGCCACCGGCCAGGCTGGGGTCTGGCGGCTCCTCGAGGCTAGCCGGGACCGTGTTGCCGGGGTGGCCACGGGGAGTGATCCCTGGCTGGTGACGTCTGGTGGCCGCCGAGACAGTCACCCCGGCACGCCCCTCCCTCCGCCACTGAGCCCCGCCCCCACGAACCGACAACGCTACGTGACCACCCCCCAGGCACCCACCGTAGTCAGCCCGGCAGCCACATCCCGACCACGTGCGAAGAGCCGACAACCCCGGCGGCTACTGACCAGCGGCGGCGCGGGCGTGATCCAATGGCGGTATGCCGCCCGAGGACCTCCCACAGGTCGTCCGGGACGTCCGCGCCTCAACCGCCCGGTTCCTGCTGGGCCTCGACGCCCTGCGCGAGGACGACGTACGCCGGCCGTCGCTGCTGCCCGGCTGGACCGTCGGGCACGTTCTCTGCCACGTCGCCCGCAACGCCGACGGGATGGTGCGGGCGTTGGACGGCGCCCGGCGGGGCGAGCCGGCCGCGATGTACCCGCGGGGCGCCGAGGGACGGGCGGCCGACATCGAGGCCGGCGCCGGCCGCCGTCTGCCGGAGCAGGTCGAGGACGTCCGTGCCTCGGCGCAGCGGCTGGACGACGCCTGGCGGGCGCTGCCGGCCGAGGCCTGGGACCGCGACGCGATCACCCGGACCGGCACTGTGCCGGCCTGGCGGACGGTGGTCGGCCGCTGGTCCGAGATCGAGCTGCACTGGGTGGACCTCGACACCGGCTACGGCCCGGACGGCTGGCCGGCGGCCTACGTCGACCTGCTGCTCCACCTCACCACGGGACGTTCGCTGGGCCGGCGGCTGCCGGCTGGGCTGCGGCTGGACCTGGTCGGGACGGACACCGGACAGCGCTGGTCCGTCGACGGCACAGGATCCGCCGACGGCACGGGCTCCGCCGGCGGCACAGGATCCGCCGGCAGCATGGGAAACGACGCCGGGCGCGCGGGCGGCATCGTCGTGCATGGCCCGTCCTGGGCGCTGGCCTGCTGGCTGGCCGGGCGGACCGCACCGGTCCACGCCGTACTGAAGGTCACTGACGGCGTCGACCTTCCAGAGTTGGCGCCCTGGCTGTGAGGAGCACGATGGCACCCCGTCCCCGTACCACGCCCCGCCCCCGAAGGGAGTCCGTCGACCTCTCGGCGTACCCCGACCTGATCGTCATCTACCTGGGCATGAAGGCGCACACCCTGCGCGCGGTGGCCACGATCCTCGGCTACGGCCCGCGGATCCAGCGATCCGTCGATGCCGACCCGGACGGCCTGCTCCGGCACGAGCTGATCTTCTACTCGCTCAACCCGGCCCGGATCCACATCGGCATGCGGCAGTACTGGCGGGACTTCGACGCGCTGGAACGGTGGGCCCGGACCGACCCGCACGCGCAGTGGTGGCGCGCGCTGCAGGCCGACACGACCGGCACCGGCTTCTGGCACGAGGCGTACTTCGCCCGCGGCGGGATGGAGGCGCTCTACCTCGACGTGCCACAGGGGTACGGGCTGAAGGCGTTCGCCCCGGTCTCGGAGGCGCGCGGGTCGATGTTCTCCGCCCGTCGGCGGCTGCGGCTGCCCGGCCAGGACACGACCGCACCGCCGGTCGCGGAGGACGACTTCTACGACGAGGGCCGGGCAAGCTGACCGGCTAGGGAGCCAGCCACCCGATCCAGCTCGGCGCGGTCCGGCCGGCGGCGACCCTTGGCAACCAGCCGGAGCCGGTCGACCCGCCCCCAGCGCGGGATGACGTGCAGGTGGCTGTGGAGCACGGTCTGCCAGGCCGCCGGGCCGTCGGCGAGCAGCAGGTTGACCCCGGGGCAGCCGAGCACGGCCCGGACAGCGGCCACCAGCTTGCACCCGACCTCGAACATGCGCGCGGCGTCGGCGCCGTCCAGGTCGGACAGGCTGGCTGCGTGCCGGCACGGGACCACCAGGGTATGGCCGGCGGTGAACGGCTCGATGTCGCAGAACGCCAGCACCCGGTCGTCGGCGTACACGATGCTGGCCGGTGCCTGGCCTGCGACAATCGCGCAGAACACGCAGTCCATCGGGCGCGGCTCAGCCGGTGCGGCCGACCACGAAGTCGGCCAGCGACTCCAGCGCTCGGCGGGCCGGCCGGTCCGGCAGCCCGGCCAGCTCGGCCCGGGCCTGGTCGGCGTACGACAGCATGCCGCGGCGGGCCCGCGCCATCGCGTCCGAGCCGCGCAGCAGGCCCAACGCCTCGGCGTGCAGGGCATCGTCGACGAGCGGCCCGGCGAGCAGGTCGCGCAGCCGCGCCTCGGCCGGGTCGGCGGACGCCAGCGCGTACAGCACCGGCAGCGTCCGGACGCCCTCGCGCAGGTCGGTGCCCGGGGTCTTGCCCGACTCGGTCGAGTCCGAGGCCACGTCGAGCAGGTCGTCGGAGAGCTGGAAGGCCACCCCGACCGACTCGCCGTACCGCTTCAGGCGGTCCACAATGGACGGTGAGGCGTCGGCGAAACGGGCGCCGAACAGCGCCGACGTGGCGATCAGGGAGCCGGTCTTCTCGGCCAGCACGGACAGGTAGTGCTGGACCGGGTCGGCGCCCGGGCCCGGCCCGACGGTCTCCCGGATCTGCCCGGTCACCAGCCGCTCGAACGTCCGGGCCTGGATCCGCACCGCCTCGGGCCCGAGGTCAGCGAGCAGGTCCGAGGCGCGGGCGAAGAGGAAGTCGCCGGTCAGGATGGCCACGGTGTTGTCCCACCGGGCGTTGGCCGACAGGGCGCCGCGGCGGACCGGCGCCTCGTCCATCACGTCGTCGTGGTAGAGCGTGGCAAGATGGGTCAGCTCGACGACGACCGCCGCGGCGATCACCTCCTCGCTGGCCGGGCGCGGCCCGAACTGCGCGGCCAGCACGGTCAGCAGTGGCCGGAACCGCTTGCCCCCGGCCACCATCAGGTGCCCGGCCGCCTCCGCGACGAACGCGTCGTCGCTCGCCGCCGAGCCGCGCAGCAGCAGCTCCACCTTGACCAAGGCCGACTCCACGGTCGCCGCCAGCGCCGGGTCGGCGAGGTCAAGGCCGGTGAGCGTGCGGCTGGTCGGCGACATGGGAGCGGCCCTAACCCACCAGATGAGCCGCGTGCTGGGCCAGCTCCAGCACTGGCTGCGGCACCAGCCCGAGCACCAGCGTGACCGCCGCGCCGATGCCGAGCGCCACCGTGGTGAGCACGCTCGGCACCGCCACGGTCGGGCCGGACTCGGCCGGGTCGGAGAAGTACATCAGCACGATCACCCGCACGTAGTAGAACGCCGCCACCGCCGAGGCCAGCAAGGCGACCACCACCAGGGGCCCGGCCGTGGCCCACGCCGCCTGGAACACCACGAACTTGCCGATGAACCCGCTCGTCAGCGGGATCCCGGCGAACGCGAGCAGGAACAGGGTGAACAGCGCGGCGACCAGCGGCGACCGCCGGGCCAGCCCGGACCATTGCGACAGGTGGGTCGCCTCGCCGTCGGCGCCGCGCACCAACGTCACCACCCCGAACGCGCCGAGCGTCGCGAAGCTGTACGTCGCCAGGTAGAACAACACGCTGGACAGCCCGCGGCTGTCCACCGAGATCAGCCCGACCAGGATGAAGCCCGCGTGCGCGATCGAGGAGTATGCCAGCAGCCGCTTGATGTCGGTCTGGGTCAGCCCGAGCACCGCGCCGACGACCATGCTGGTGATCGCCACGGCCCACACCACCGGCCGCCAGTCCCACGCAGTGTTGCCGAACCCGACGTAGAGCACCCGCAGGATCGCGCCGAAGGCCGCGACCTTGGTGCAGGCCGCCATCAGCGCGGTGACCGGGGTCGGCGCACCCTGGTAGACATCCGGCGTCCAGGTGTGGAACGGCGCCACGCCGGCCTTGAACAGCAGCCCGATCACCAGCAGGGCCAGACCGAGAAAGAGCAGCGTGTCGCTGCGGTCCGACCCGGAGGAAGCATGCAGGATCGCCGACAGGTCCACCGTGCCGGCGTAGCCGTAGAGCAGCGCGACGCCGTAGAGGAAGAACGCGGAGGCGAACGCACCGAGCAGGAAGTACTTGACCGCCGCCTCCTGGGACAGCAGCCGGCGCCGCCGGGCCAGCCCGGCCAGCAGGTACAGCGGCAGGCTCAGCACCTCCAGCGCGACGAACATCAGGAGCAGGTTGTTCGCCGCCGGGAAGAGCATCATCCCACCCAGCGCAAACAGCGTCAGCGGGAACGCCTCGGTCTGCATGTGCGGCGCGGTCAGCAGCCGGCGGTCGCTGGGGCTGCCCACCGGCACCGCGGCCTGGGCCACCAGCGCGCCGCCGCCGGTGTCCACCGACCGTTCGCCGATCAGCAGGATGGCCAGCAGGCCGAGCACCAGCAGGGTGCCCTGCAGGAACAACGTCGCGCCGTCGATCGCGACCGCCCCGGCCGCCGTCAGCTCACCCCTGCCGGCCACCACGATGACCGCCGCCAGCGCGGCCAGCAGGCCCACCACGGACAGCACGAGCTGCGCGGCGTACCGCCGCGCCCGCGGCACGAACGCCTCGACCAGCACGCCGACCGAGGCCACCCCCAGCACGATCAGCACCGGCGCCAGCCCGGAGTACGAGATGGACGGCGCGGTGATCTTCCCGTCCACCACGGCTGGGGCGGCGAGCCCCAGCGCCCCGGTCGGGATCACTTGTTCTCTCCCGTCTGCGCGGCCACCGTGGGCACCGGGTCGGTCTGGTGCACGTCGGTCATCGTGGCGTTCACCGCCGGCCGGATGATGTCCAGCACCGGCTTGGGGTAGATCCCGAGCACCACGATCAACGCCAGCAGCGGGCCGACCGCCCAGATCTCCCGGGCGTTGAGGTCACGCCAGCCTCGCGCGTCCTCCTTGGGCGGGCCGTGGAAGACCCGCTGGTAGAGGATCAGGATGTACAGCGCGGCCAGGATGATCCCGCTGGTGGCGATGACGGCGTACGTCCGATGCCGGGTGAACGTGCCGACCAGCACCAGGAACTCGCTGACGAACGTGCTCATCCCGGGCAGCGCCAGCGAGGCCAGCCCGGCCAGCAGGAAAGCGCCGCCCAGCAACGGCTGGGTCTTCGCCACCCCGCCGTAGTCGGAGATCTCCCTGCTCTTGCCCCGGCTGATCAGGATGCCGGCGGCCAGGAACAGCGCGCCCGTGGCCAGCCCGTGGTTGACCATGTAGAACACCGCGCCGGCCATCCCCTGGCTGGTGAACGCGAAGATGCCCAGCCCGATGAACCCGAAGTGCGCCACCGAGGTGTAGGCGATCAGCCGCTTCATGTCCCGCTGCCCCATCGCCAGCAGCGCCGCATAGATCACGCCGGCCACCGAGAGCACGATGACGGCGGGCGCGAAGTACCGCGAGGCGTTCGGGAACAGCGGCAGGCAGTAGCGCAGGAAGCCAAAGGTGCCGACCTTGTCCAGCACGCCGACCAGCAGCGCGGCACCGCCGGCCGGTGCCTCGGCGCCCGCGTCCGGCAGCCAGGTGTGGAACGGCACCAGCGGCGCCTTGATCGCGAAGGCGATGAAGAAGCCGAGGAACAGCAGCTTCTCGGTGCCCGGCTCGATGTGCATCCCGGCCAGCTCGGTGAAGGCGAACGTCCCGTGCCCGAGCGACCTGCCGGAGACGACGTACAGGCCGATCACCGCGGCCAGCATGAGCAGGCCGCCGACCAGGCTGTAGAGGAAGAACTTCACCGCCGCGTACTGCCGGCGCGGCCCGCCGAACGCGCCGATCAGGAAGTACATCGGCACCAGCATGGCCTCGAAGAACACGTAGAACAGGAACACGTCGGTGGCCGCGAAGACCCCGATCATGAAGAACTCGAGCAGCAGCAGCAGCGCGAAGAACGTCTTCGCGCTTTTCCCGGCGGGGGTCTCCTCGTGCCAGCTCGCCGCGATCACGCAGGGCACCAGGACGGCGACCAGAGCGATCAGCACCAGCGCGATGCCGTCCACCCCGAGCGCGAAGTGCACACCGAACGACGGGATCCACGACCGGGAGAAGACGAGCTGGAACCGCGGGCCGTTCGGGTCGAAGCTGACGCTCATGGCGACGGCGACCGCCAGGGTGGCCAGTGCCGTGCCCAGGGTCACCCACTTGGCCACCTGCTCGTCGTCCTTGGGCAGCAGCCAGACCAGCACCGCGCCGACGAGCGGGATGATCAGCAGGACCAGCAGGTAGACGCTGCTCACGCGAACCTCACCGCCAGCAGGGCCGCAATCAGCAGCACCGAACCTCCCAGCATGGACAGCGCGTACGAGCGCACGTACCCGGTCTGCAGCCGGCGCAGCCGGCCGGAGCTTCCACCGAACCCGGCGGCCAGCCCGTTCACGAGGCCGTCGATGCCGCGGTTGTCCAGCCAGACCAGCAGCCGGACCAGCCACTGGCCGGGCCGCATGAACACCACCTCGTTGAACGCGTCGGCGTACAGCCCCGCGCGGGCCGCCCGGGTGATCGGCGAGACGTTCGCCGGGGCGACCGCCGGCACCGGCACCCGGCCGAAGAACACCCAGGCCAGCGCCACGCCGGACAGCATCGCCACGACGGTGGCCAGCGTCATCACCCCGGCGCTGACCGTGTGGTGGGCTGGCTCGGCGAAGCCGACCACCGGTTCCAGCCAGCCGACCAGCCGGTCCCCGATGGCGAAGAAGCCGCCGGCCGCGACCGAGCCGACCGCCAGCAGCACCATCGGCACCACCATCACCCGGGGTGCCTCGTGCGGGTGGGCCGCGGCGCCGTCCGGGGCGGTCTCCCAGCGCTTCTCACCGAAGAACGTCATGAACATCAGCCGGGTCATGTAGAACGCCGTCAGCGTCACGCCAATCAGCGCACAGGTCCCGAGGATCGCCCCGGAGCCGCCGCCCTTGTTGAACGCCGCCTCGATGATCTTGTCCTTGGAGAAGTACCCGGAGAGAAACGGAAAGCCGATCAGCGCCAGGTAGCCCAGCGCGAAGGTGCCGAACGTCCACGGCAGGTACCGCGCCAGGGCACCGTACCGGCGCATGTCGACCTCGTCGTTCATCGCGTGCATGACCGACCCGGCGCCGAGGAACAGCCCGGCCTTGAAGAAGCCGTGGGTGAGCAGGTGCAGGATGCCGAAGGCGTAGGCGACCGGGCCGAGCCCGACGGCGAGGAACATGTACCCGATCTGGCTCACCGTGGAGTAGGCCAGCACCTTCTTGATGTCGTCCTTGGCGCAGCCGCAGATGCAGCCGTAGAGCAGGGTGATCGCGCCGACCACGGCGACCGCGGTCCGGCCGGACTCGGTCAGGTCGTACAGCGGGCTGGACCGGGCGATCAGGTAGACCCCGGCGGTGACCATGGTCGCGGCGTGGATCAGCGCCGACACCGGGGTCGGGCCCTCCATCGCGTCCGGCAGCCAGGTCTGCAGCGGGAACTGGCCGGACTTGCCGCACGCGCCGAGCAGGAGCAGCAGCGCGACGGCCAGCAACATGCCGGAGGAGAGCGCGCCGGCCCCGGCGAACACCCCGTCGAACGACGTCGTGCCCAGGGTGGCGAACATCAGCATGATCGCCAACGACAGGCCCACGTCGCCAACCCGGTTCACCACGAAGGCCTTCTTGGCCGCGGTGGCCGCGCTCGGCTTGTGGAACCAGAACGCGATCAGCAGGTACGACGCCAGGCCCACGCCCTCCCAGCCGACGTACAGCGAGAGGAAGCTGTTGCCGAGCACCAGCAGCAGCATCGAGCCGACGAAAAAGTTGAAGTAGCCGAAGAACCGGCGCCGCCCCGGGTCGTCCGCCATGTACCCGATCGAGTAGACGTGGATCAGCCCGCCGACCCCGGTGATCAGCAGCACGAAGCAGGCCGACAACCGGTCGAAAAGCAGCCCGGCATCCACCTGGAACCCGTTGACCGGGATCCAGGTGTACAGGTGTTGCTGGACGCCGTGCGCGTCCAGCCCGCGGAGCTGGAAGAAGTACACCAGCCCCAGCAGGAACGACGTGAGCACCGTCGCGGAGCCGAGGTAGGGTGCCCACCGGTCCAGCCTGCGCCCGCCCAGCAGCAGCACCGCGGCCCCCGCGAAGGGCAGGGCGAGCAGCAGCCACAGCGACGACAGGGCACCCGTGGCCGCGACGTAGTGGGCACCGTGGGAAAGCGCCATACCGTGGGCCATACCGTGGGAAAAGGTCACCGTTGTCCGTCCGTCAGTACTTGAGCAGGCTGGCGTCGTCGACCGAGGCCGACCGGCGGGTCCGGAAGATCGACATGATGATGGCCAGGCCCACCACGACCTCGGCGGCGGCCACCACCATCACGAAGAAGGCCATCACCTGGCCGTCCAGCGTGCCGTT
This sequence comes from Mycobacteriales bacterium, assembly GCA_035476575.1. Lineage (GTDB taxonomy): Bacteria > Actinomycetota > Actinomycetes > Mycobacteriales > JACQDL01 > DATILL01. Next base: position 5,960 of record DATILL010000158.1, on the reverse strand, counting down.
GATCCGGCTGAACGTGACCAGCGTGAGGTTCGCGGCGTTCAGCATCAGCTCTATACACATGAAGACGACGATCGCGTTACGCCGGACCAGCACGCCGACCGCGCCAATGGTGAACAGCACGGCGGACAGCACCAGGTACCAGGAGGGGCTCACTTCTTGCCTCCGTCACGGGCCGCCGCCCCGTCGGTGGACACGGCGGTGGACACGGCGGTGTCGGTCGGGGCGACGCCGTTGCCGTCGCCCTCGAGCTCGGCCAGCGTGGTCGTCACGCCGGCCAGGTTGGGCTCGACCAGCCGAGACACGCTGCCCTCGGCGACGGTGCCGTCCGGGAGCAGGGCCGGCGTGGCGATCGAGTTGCTGGTGGCAAACACGCCCGGCCCCGGCTCCGGCTGTGGATGCGTGCCGCGGAACCGCTGCCTGGCCAGCTCCTTCTGGGTTGGCTTCTCGCCGCGCTCGCGCTCGACGTGCGCCAGCACCATGGCGCCGACCGCGGCGGTGATCAGCAGCGCGCTGGTCAGCTCGAAGGCGAAGACATAGTCGCGAAACAGCAGGGCCGCGATGTCCTGGACGTTGTTGGTCACGTTGGGCAGGCCCACCGGGGTGATGTCTCGGACCCCCCGGTACACCGCCCCACCGACCAGCCCGGCGAAGCCCAGCCCCAGCACCAGGGCCGCGGTTCGCTGGCCGCGCAGCGTCTCCACCAGCGAGTCAGCCGAGTCCCGCCCGACCAGCATCAGCACGAACAGGAACAGGATCATGATCGCGCCGGTGTAGACGATGATCTGGACGACGCCGAGGAACGGCCCCTGCTGGACGAAGTAGAACACGCCCAGGCTGAACATCGTCATCACCAGGAACAGCGCCGAGTGCACGGCGCTGCGGGCCAGCACCATACCGACGCCGCCGGTCACCGCCACGATGCTGAGCACCGCGAAGACGACGGACTCGCCGGTGCTCATGTCGCCGGCGGCCGCGAGGAGCTGCCCGGTCACTGGTGCGCACCTTCCCCTTCGCCAGCGCCGGCCTGCTCCCGGCCGGCCGACTCTTGACCGACGTAGTAGTCGGTCTCGGAGTCGCCGAGCCGCATCGGGTGTGGCGGCGCCTCCATGCCCGGCAGCAGCGGCGCCAGGAGCTGCTCCTTGGTGTAGATCAGGTCCCTGCGGTCGTCCAGGGCCAGCTCGTACTCGTTGCCCATGGTCAGCGACCGGGTCGGGCAGGCCTCGATGCACAGGCCGCAGAAGATGCAGCGCAGGTAGTTGATCTGGTAGATCGCGCCGTACCGCTCACCGGGCGAGTAGCGCTCGGTCTCGGTGTTGTCGGCGCCCTCGACGTAGATCGCGTCGGCCGGGCAGGCCCAGGCGCACAGCTCGCAGCCGACGCACTTCTCCAGCCCGTCGGGGTGCCGGTTGAGGTAGTGCCGGCCGTGGTAGCGCGGCGCGGTCGGCCGCATCTCGTAGGGATACTCGTAGGTGAAGCGCTTCTTGAACATCTGACCGAAGGTCAGGCCGAAGCCCTTGACGGCATCAAACATCGGCGGAGGCCTCCTCTGCCGCGTGCGTTTTCGCGGTCAACCGGGGCGACGGCGGCACCACCAGGTCCATCGGCGGGATGGGGTACGGCGGCGGCTCGCCGGCCGCCCAACCGGCAGCCGGCCCGGCCACCAGGCCGGCCGCGTTCTCGGCCCCTGCCGCGTCGGCGCCCGCCGCGTCGACCGCCCGGCGCTGCGGCCAGAACAGCAGGAACATGATCACCATGAGCGCGGCGGCACCGACCAGCAACATCATCTGGCGCAGGTCGACACCCTCGTTGAGCAGGGTGTGGATGGTGGCGACCGCCATGATCCAGGCCAGGTTGACCGGGATCAGGACCTTCCAGCCAAGGACCATGAACTGGTCGTAGCGCATCCGGGGCAGCGTGCCGCGCAGCCAGGTGAACACGAAGATCCCGATCACGACCTTGCCGGTGAACCACAGCAGTGGCCACCAGCCCGAGTTCGCCCCGGCCCAGACCGTGGAGATCGGGAACGGTGCCCGCCAGCCCCCGAAGAACAGCGTCGCCGCCAGCCCTGACACGGTGACCACCGCGACGTACTCGGCCAGCATGTACATGCCGAACTTCAGCGAGGACGAGTACTCCGTGAAGTAGCCGCCGACCAGCTCCGACTCGGCCTCCGGCAGGTCGAACGGCGCCCGGTTCGTCTCGCCCACCACCGAGACGGCGTAGATGACGAACGAGATGAACAGCGGGAAGACGAACCACCGGCTGGCCTGCGCGTCCACGATCTGCGAGGTGGACATCGAGCCGGCGTACAGGAAGACCGCGACGATCGACAGCCCCATCGCGATCTCGTAGCTGATCATCTGGGCCGCGCTGCGCAGCCCGCCCAGCAGCGGGTACGTCGAGTTGGACGCCCAGCCGGCCAGCACGACGCCGTAGACGCCGAGCGAGGAGCAGGCGAAGACGATCAGCGCCCCGACCGGCAGGTCGGTGAGCTGCAGCGCGGTGCGGTGGCCGAAGATGCTGACCTCCGGCCCCAGCGGAATGACGCAGAAGGCCAGGAAGGCCGGGATCGCGGTAAGGATCGGGGCCAGGATGTAGACCGGCTTGTCGACCATCGTCGGCATGATGTCTTCCTTGAACGCCAGCTTCAGGCCATCGGCCAGGCTCTGCAGCAGGCCCCACGGACCGACCCGGTTCGGGCCGATGCGGTTCTGCATGTAGCCGACGACCTTGCGCTCGAAGACCACGCCGAACAGCACCATCACCATCAGGTAGGCGAAGATCGCAACCGCCTTGATGGCGATCAGCCAGATCGGCTCGGTGCCGAAGCTTTCCAGCGACGGCGCCCCGAGCAGGGGCGCAGCGGCGAGGGGGGTCATGCCGCACCTCCGGTGGAGACCGTGACGATGCTGCCGGCGCCCGCGCCGAGGGTCCGGCGCACCGCGGAGCCGGGCGAGTTGGCCGGCAGCCAGACCACCCCGTCGGGCATGTCCACAATGGACAGTGGCAGCGTGATGGCGCCGCGCGCGGTGGACACCCGCAGCGGCTGGCCCTCGGTAGCGCCGACCTCGGCCGCGGTCACGGCCGACAGCAGCGCCCGGGCCGGTCTCGCCGTACCGGCCAGGTGCGGCTCACCGTCCTGCAGCGAGCCGGCGTCGAGCAGCAGCCGCCAGGTGGCCAGCACTGCCTGGCCCGGCGGCGGCTGGCTCACCCGGACCGGCGGGACGTTCGGGTCGGCCGCCCGACCGGCCTCCTCGACCACACCCAGCCTGGCCAGCTCGGTCCGGGCTGCGGCCGGGCCGGGCAGCCCGAGGTCAAGATCCAGCTCAGCGGCCAGCGCGTGCAGCACCCGGCCGTCGGCCAGCGCGCCGGTGGAGCTCAGGGTGGTGTCGAACGGCCGGTGCCGGCCCTCCCAGGTCAGGAACGTGCCGGCCTTCTCCACCACGGGGGCGACCGGCAGCACAACGTCGGCCCGGGCGGTCACCGCGGACGGCCGCAGCTCCAGGCTGACCACGAAGCCCACCCGCTCCAGCGCCTGCTCGGCCAGCGCGGGGTCGGCCAGGTCGCCCGGGTCGACACCGCCCACCAGCAGCGCGTCGAGCCGGCCCGCACCGGCCGCGGTCAGCATGGCGTCGGTGTCGCGTCCGGGTGTGGCGTCGATCCGCACCCCCCAGGCCCGCTCCATGTCGGCCCTGGCCCCGGAGTCGTCCACCAGCCGGCCGCCGGGCAGCAGGTTCGGCAACGCACCGGCCTCGACCGCGCCCCGCTCGCCGGCCCGGCGGGGCACCCAGGCCAGCGTGGCACCGGTCGCGGCGGCCAGCGCGGCCACCGCGGACAGCCCGCCCGGCAGCCCGGCCAGCCGCTCACCGGCCAGGATCACCGCGTTGCCGCCGGCCAGTGCCGCGGCCGCCGCGCGGGTGGGCTCGCCGCCGGTGCCAACCGGCGCCGCGGCCAGCTCGGCCAGTACGGCGGCCTCCCTGCCGGGCACCGTGGGCAGCAGGACGCCGCCGAGCTTGCGCACGCCGTCCGTCCGCCACGGCGCGACGGCGAAGACCGCCACCGGCCCCTTGCGGGTGGCCTTGCGCAGCCGGAGGAAGACGATCGGCGACTCCTCCTCCGGCTCGAAGCCGACCAGCAGCACGGCCGAGGCCCGGTCCAGGTCGGCGTAGCTGCCCTGGTCGGTGCCGCGGCCGGCCACCCGGGCGGCCAGGAAGTCGGCCTCCTCGGCGGAGTGCGGCCGGGCCCGGAAGTCCACGTCGTTCGTTCCGAGCGCGACCCGGGCGAACTTGGCGTAGGCGTAGGCGTCCTCCAGCGTCAGCCGGCCGCCGGCCAGCACACCGACGCCGCCCGCGTCCCGGGCCTCGCGCAGCCCCTCCGCGGCCCGCTCCAGCGCGTCCGGCCAGGACGCCGCCACCAGCTCACCGCTGTCGCCGCGGACCAACGGCGTGGTGATCCGGTCGGCCGCCGTCGCGTAGGCGAAGGCGAACCGGCCCTTGTCGCAGTTCCACTCGTCGTTGACCGCCGGGTCCTCATCAGCCAGCCGGCGCTGCACCCTGCCACGCCGCCAGTCCACCCGCAGCCCACAGCCGGACGCGCAGTGCTCGCACACGCTCGGCGTGGACTGCAGGTCGAACGGCCGGGCGCGGAACCGGTACGCCGTCGACGTCAGCGCGCCGACCGGGCAGATCTGCACGGTGTTGCCCGAGAAGTAGGACTGGAACGGCTCATCCTCGTAGATCGCGACCTGCTCCAGTGCGCCACGCTCGAACAGCTCGATGAACGGGTCGCCGGCGATCTGCTGGGAGAAGCGGGTGCACCGGGCGCACAGCACGCAGCGCTCGCGGTCCAGCAGGATCTCGGTGCTGATCGGGATCGGCTTGGGAAAGGTGCGCTTGGTGTCATAGAAACGCGAGTCGGCCCGGCCGTTGCTCATCGCCTGGTTCTGTAGCGGGCACTCGCCGCCCTTGTCGCAGATCGGGCAGTCCAACGGGTGGTTGATCAGCAGCAGCTCCATGGTGCCTGCCTGCGCCCGGGCGGCCATCTCGCTGGTGAGCTGGGTGCGGACCACCATGCCGTCGGACACCGCGACGGTGCAGGACGCGACGGGCTTGCGCTGCCCCTCCACCTCGACGATGCACTGCCGGCAGGCACCCACCGGCTCCAGCAGCGGATGGTCGCAGAACCGCGGGATCTGGATGCCGATCTGCTCCGCCGCGCGGATGATCAACGTGCCCTTGGGCACCCGCAGCTCAAACCCGTCGATGGTCACCCCGACGGTGTTGTCCACCGCCGCCTCGGTGGGCCGGCCCTGCGCGACAGGGCCCTGTGCAACAGTCATCGTCAGTGCGCTCCCACCAGCGTCCGGGCCGGGCGGAACGGGCAGCCGCCGGCCACGTGCGCTTCGTACTCGTCCCGGAAGAACGCGATCGAGGAGGTGACCGGGCTCGCCGCGCCGTCGCCGAGCGCGCAGAACGAGCGGCCCAGCATGTTGTCGCAGGTGTCCAGCAGGGTGGTCAGGTCCTGCTCGGTGCCCTGGCCGTTCTCCAGCCGGCGCAGGATCCGCACCATCCAGTAGTTGCCCTCGCGGCACGGCGTGCACTTGCCGCACGACTCGTGCTCGTAGAACTCCGAGAAGCGGATGCCGAGCTGCACGATGCAGCAGCGGTCGTCGAGGACGATGATCCCGGCCGAGCCCATCGCGGTGTGCAGCTGGCCGAGCGAGTCGAAGTCGTAGCCGACGTCGAGCTCGTCGGCCTTCAGGATCACGGTCGACGAGCCGCCCGGGATCACGGCTTTGAGCGCGTGGCCGCCGGGGATGCCGCCGCCGAGGTCGTCGGCGTAGAGCAGATCGTGCAGCGTGACGACGCCCGGCTCGATCTCGTAGTTGCCGGCGCGCTCGACGTGGCCCGAGACCGAGACGAGCCTGGTGCCGCGCGAGTTCTCGACGCCGAGCTTCGCAT
>DATILL010000157.1:0-48372 GCA_035476575.1 Mycobacteriales bacterium | reverse complement strand
ACAAGAGGTCACCACAACGCCGAGAGGTGACCACACGGGCGCTGCGGGCAACGACAGGTGACCACAACGCCGAGAGGTGACCACACGCGGGAGGGGTCCAGCGGGGCTCCAGTGACTGCGGTCACCCTGACGGGCGTACCCCTTGCCCAGCACCTGAGCTACCCAGCACCGAGCCGGTGGGAGTGGTGTCATGATCGCGCCGAACGGGCTCGCCGTAGCCCTGGTCCTCGCGCAGACGCTGGCCGTCTGGTACACGACCGGCTTCGTCTGGACCCTGCAGCTCGTAGACTACCCGATGGCCGGGCGGCTGCGCCGGTCCGCGCGGGCGGCGGAGACCTACATGACCGCGCACAACGAGCTGTTCTGGCGGGTGCTCGGGCCGGGCCTGGCGGTGGCCGGGGGCTCGTCGGTGGCGCTGCTCGCCGTACGGCCGGAGGGCGTGCCGGTGCAGGCGGCGGTCGCCGGCGTCGCGCTGCTCGCACTGATCATGGTGCTGTCGGGGCGGGCGGCGACGCCGCACCGGGCGCGGTTGGCCCGGCACTATGCGATCAGCGTCCACGACCGGCTGCTCAAGGTGAGCTGGGTGCGGACGGCGGCGTTCACGGCCTGGGGCGCGATGGACGCGCTGCTGCTGTGGGGCCTGCTCCGTTGAGGGTCCTGCCGTCGCTGACCGGCCTGCGCTGGGTCGCCGCGCTGCTCGTCTTCGGCACCCACGTCGCCGGGCTCGGGCTCGCCGCCCGCAGCGCCAGCACTGGCACAGGCACCAGCACCGACGGCGGCTCGGTCACCGCCCGGATCCTCACCGCGGTCTTCGGCCCCGGCGGCCCAGTCGGCGTCTCCTGCTTCTTCATCCTCAGCGGGTTCGTGCTCACCTGGTCGGTCCGGCCGGATGACTCGGCGGGCACGTTCTGGCGGCGCCGGTTCGCCAAGATCTACCCGCTCTACGCGCTCACCTCGCTGCTCGGAATGCTCGCCCTCGCCACAGCGCTGGGCCTGCCCGGCCCGAAGGTGCTCCTCGCGCAGGCGCTCATGGTGCAGAGCTGGGTGCCGAGCCAGCACTACTCGCTGGCCATGAACCCGGTCACCTGGTCGCTGTCCTGCGAGGCGTTCTTCTACCTGTGCTTCCCCGCGCTGCTCCTGCTGCTGGCCGGCGCTCGCACCCGGACGCTGCGGGTGGTCGCGGCTGGGGCGGTGGCGGTGCCGTTCGTCGTACCGTGGCTCGCCGGGCGGCTGTTCACGCTGGGCTTCCCGGTCACCGGCGAGCTGGTCGACACCACGCCGTACGGCGGCCCGTTCCAAGGCTGGGTGGCGAACACGCTGCCGGCGACCCGGCTGGCCGAGTTCGTGCTGGGCATCGTGGTCGCGGTGCTGGTCCGGCGCGGGGAGTGGGCCGGGCCGCGGCTGCCGGTGGCGGCGGCGCTGTGCCTGGCCGGGTACGCCGCGACCCACGCTGTCGGGGGCTACCCGCAGTTGGTGTGCGTGACGGTGGTGCCGCTGGCGCTGCTGGTCGGGGCGCTGGCCGAGGCGGACCTGGCGGGGCGCCGGTCGCCGTTGCGCGGGCGGGTCATGGTGCGGCTGGGCGAGGCGTCGTACGCCTTCTACCTGATCCACTTCCTGGTGGTGATGGGCCTGGGGCTCCAGCTTAAGCCGCTGCTCGCGGCGGCCAGGCTCAGCGCGGACCGGGACGCGCCGCTGGCATGGTGGCAGGTGTCGGCGGCGTTCGTCCTGCTGCTCGGGGTCAGCCTGGCGCTGGCCTGGCTGCTGCACCGGCGGGTCGAGCTGCCGCTGATGCGCCGGCTGCGGCCGCGTCCCACGCCGACCGCTCGGTCCACTGTGGACGGTACGGCGCCGGGCGCGGCCACCGGTGCGCCGGATCGCCCGGCCGACCCTGCCCCGGCTGACCCTGCCCTGGCCGCCTGACGCCGGCCCCGGCGCGCCGCTGGCGCGGTCCAGGCGCTGGCGCGGTCAGGCAGGATAGTGGGCTTATGGAGGGGAAGCGGCCGGAGGTGCGCCGCCGGCTCGGGCTGGTTGTCGCGGTCCTGCTGGCGGGTACGGCGGTCGTGGTGGTGCTGTTCCTGCATTACCCACTTGGAAAGGTGACCGCCTGGGGAGGTGCCGCGGGAGTGGTCATCGCGTTCGCGGTGCTGGTGCGGGACCTCATGCCCGGCGACCGGCATGCCCCGCGGCAGGACCTGGCGTCGGTGGCCGACGACCTGGCGGTCGCCGTACGGGATCAGTGGCAGGCCGAGGCGGAGCTGCGGTCGCTGAACGACCCGTACCCGTTGCCGGTGCGGTGGGAGCCGGCGGACCCGGCGCTCATGGACGACTGGTCCGCGCTGTGCCGGCTCGCCACGGCCGGGGCCGGATGGCCCATGCCGCCGGGGGCGGGAGCCTGGGCGGACGGTCCGGCCGGGCTGGCCGGCGGCGACAACGGCCTGGTCGAGACGCTGGAGCGGGTGCCGACCGGCCGGCTGGTGGTGCTGGGGCAGCCGGGCGCCGGCAAGACGATCCTGCTGGTCCGGTTGGTGCTGGACCTGCTGGCCCGCCGCATGCCGGGGCAGCCGGTGCCGGTGCTGGTCCCGATCGCGTCGTGGAACCCCGCCGAGCAGGACCTGTATGGCTGGTTGGCGGCGCGGATCACGCTGGACTACCCGGGCCTGGCCGAGCCGGCACCGGCCGGGGTGGCGGAGGCGCGGGTGACGCTGGCGCGGGCGTTGCTGGACGCCGGGCTGGTCCTGCTGGTCCTGGACGGGCTGGACGAGATCCCCGAGCCGGTCCGCGGCGCCGCAGTGGCTGGGGTCAACGCCGCGTTACGGCCGGGGCAGCGGGTGCTGCTGAGCTGCCGCACCGACGACTACCGGGCCGCGGTCCGCCCACCGGGCGGGGTCGAGGTGACGCTGACCGGCGCGGCGGCGATCGAGCTGTGCCCGCTGTACGGCGGCATCGTGGCCGAGTACCTGCTCGGCTCGGCCGGCGGTCCGGTCGGCCGCGAGCGCTGGTCCGATGTCGTGGCGAAGCTCCGGGGGTCGAGCCCCGGCGCGGCGGCCGGGCCGCCGGTCGCCGAGGCGTTGACGACACCGCTGATGGCGACCCTGGCCCGGGTCATCTACAACCCCCGCCCCGATGAGGTGCCGGCCACCCTGCCCGACCCGGGCGACCTGCTCGGCCTCGCCGGGCGCGAGGACGTCGAGCGATCGCTGTTCGACGGGTACATTCCGGCCGCCTACCGGCCCCATCCTCGGCACCACTGCCGGTGGGCCGCTCGCGATGCGGAGCGGTGGCTGGCCTACCTCGCCGTCCATCTCCAGCGGGACCTCGATGGCGCCCCTGACCTGGCGTGGTGGCAATTTCCCCGCACTCGCCGCGCCAGATTCGTGGTCGGGCTCGCGGTCGGACTCGCGGTCGTGCGGGCTGTCGGGCTCCCGGTCGTGCGGGCTGTCGGGCTCCCGGTCGGGCTCGCGGTCGTGTTCGCGGTCGGGCTCGCGGTCGGGCTCGTGGTCGGGCTCGTGGTCGGGCTCGAGGACGAAACTTCCCCGGTTCGACGCCTGCGTTTTTCGTGGCGAGGGCTCGCGGTCGGGCTCGCGTTCGGGCTCGTGGTCGGGCTCCCATTCGGGCTGGCGGGTGGGCTCGTGGTCGGGCTTGCGGGTGGGCTTGCGGTTGGGCTCGCGGTCGGGCTCACGGGTGCTCCGGCCGACATCACCTCAGCCGCTGAACCTCGGGCAGTGCTCGCCCAAGACCGCAGTACGTTCCGAACTTTGGTGCTCGTGGCCGGGCTCGCGTTCGGGCTCGGGTTCGGGCTCGCGAGTGGGCTTGTGGTCGGGCTCACAGCCGGGCTCGCGGCTGGGCTCGCGGCCGGGCTCGCGGCTGGGATGCAGGAGGCGGGGTGGGGTTGGTACATGGTGGCGCGGATGGAGCTGGCGTTGACTGGGCGGCTGCCGTGGCGGTTCATGGGGTTCCTGGCCGACGCGCACGAGCGGCACGGGGTGCTGAGGCAGGCGGGGGCGGTGTACCAGTTCCGGCACCTGGACCTGCAGCGCCGGCTCGCCGACCGGCCGGAGACGCCGCCCCACCAGCGCGAAGATCACTGATTTCGGGACCACCTGACCAGAAGATCAGGGATCTTCGGTCGGTCGGTCGGCTACCAGCGCAGGGCGCCGTCGACGTGCAGGACGTGGCCGTTGACGTAGGAGCTGGCGGGCGAGGCGAGGAAGACGGCGGCCTCGGCGATCTCCGCGGCCCGCCCCGGCCGGCCGGCGGCGAGCTTGGGCGCGAACATCGCCCACAGCGTCTCGTTGTCGGCCAGCGTCCGGCTCATCCCGGTGTCGGTGATGCCAGGGGCGAGACAGTTGACCGTGATGCCGTGGCCGGCGAGCTCCAGCGCGGCCACTCGGGTCAGCATCTCCACCGCGGCCTTCGTCGCGCAGTACGCGGCGGCGTACGCCATCGGGCGGCTGCCCAACGTGGACGAGACGGTGATGATCCGGCCGCCGCCGTAGCCCTCTCCGCGCCGGTCGAGCGCGGGGATCGCGGCGCGTACGCAGTGGTAGACGCCGGTCAGGTTGGTCGCGAGGGCGGCGGCCCAGCGGTCGGCGGTGAGGTGCTCGATTAGGCCGGGCTGCTCGATCGCGGCGTTCGCCACCATGATGTCGACCCCGCCGAAGCGCGCAGTCGCCGCTCCGAACAGCTCCCCGACCGCCCGCTCGTCGGCGACGTCGACCGGATGGAACGCCGCCCGTTCGCCGGCCCGCTCCAGCAGGTCCTTGGCGGGGGCGCCGTCGCGGGCGGCGCAGACCACCCGGGCGCCCTCGGCCAGGAACGCCTCGGCGATGGCTCGGCCGAGGCCGCGGGTGCCGCCGGTGACGATGGCGACCTTGCCGGTGAGTCGCATGGGGGCCTCCTTTATGCGGGATGGTTGCCGGGGCGGGTGGAGTGTGGGTGGAACCTGGGTTTTGGGCTGCCGCGCCAGTCGCCTTTCGGCGACCGGCTTGCCACCGGAGCTACTGTGGGCACCTGCCGCTTCACTCACCGAATTCTCTCAAGTTTTTTCCGGACCGCTCGGCTTGGCAGCCGGGTTTGTCGGTGGTCTGGTTTATTCTTTTCCTATGTCAGACACGGTCACTCGGGCGGTTGAGCAGATCGCCGCTGCGCTGGACTCGTGTCGTGACGCCGACTTCTCCTCGCTTTCTGACGCGCAGGTTGACGACTTGTTGGTGTTGGTCTCCCGGCAGGTGTCGCGGATTACCGGCGCCTTGCAGCTTCCGCTGGTGCGGGAGGCTGAGTCGCGGGGGCTCGCGCAGGCGCAGGACGCGCCGAACACGAAAGCGTGGCTTCAGGACTCCTTGCGGATGCGACCCAGCGAGGCCGGGCGGCTGCTCCGGCTCGCCAGTGCGCTGGACGGCGACCTGCCCGAGACGGCGACGGCCCTGGCTGATGGGGCGATCAGCGTCGACCACGCGCACGTCATCGCGGGCGCGATGCGGTCCCTGCCGGCGGAGACCCCGGCGGACACTCGGGCCGCCGCCGAGCAGGAGCTGGTTGGGCACAGTGGGATGTGTGACCCGAGCGCGGTCGCTCTGTTCGGGCGGCGGGTGCTGGACGCGGTGGACCCGGAGGGCAGCGCCGAGCTGCAGCGGCAGCAGGCCGAGCGGGAGGCCGCCGAGGCATACAACCGGCGTGACCTGCGGATCTCCCCGGCCGGGCCGGGGCTGAAGCGGATCTGCGGATTCCTGGACACCGAAGGCGCCGAGACGCTGCGGGTTGCCCTGGACCCGCTGGCCGCGCCCCGCCCGGCCGACCCCGAGACCGGGGTGCGCGATGAGCGCACCCATGGGCAGCGGATGGCCGACGCGCTGGTCGAGCTGAGCGAGCGCGCGCTGCGGATGGGGGACCTGCCGGACAACGGCGGGGAGCGGCCCACCCTCGTGGTCACCATGCAGTACGAGAAGCTGGTCGCCGCGACCGGTGTCGGGCTGCTGGACAGCGGCGACATTCTCCCGGCCAGCCAGGTTCGCCGGCTGGCCTGCGAGGCACACATTGTCCCCGCCGTCCTCGGCGGCGAGAGCCTGGTGCTGGACCTTGGTCGCGGATCTCGGCACTATTTCGGCGCGCCTCGCCGAGCCATTATTCTCCGCGACCGCGGATGCATATTCCCCGGCTGTGACCGCCCGTACCAATGGTGCCACTGTCACCACTGCGTCCACTGGGCCGACGGCGGAAAAACAGACCAGAACAACGGCGTTCTGTTGTGCGGACATCACCACCGCGTCGTACACCACGACGGCTGGGACGTACGAATAGCCGACGACGGGCTTCCCGAGTTTCTACCACCACCAGAAAAAGACCCCGAACGGAAACCCGTCCGCCACCACCGGCACCGAAAACGAGCGGCGTGACCAGCGTCGCTGGCGGCAGCACGGCGCCCCGCTCGGGTGCTGTGCTGCGCTGCCCGCCGGGCGCCGTGCACTCAGGCCGTGCACCCAGCCTTGAGCGGCGCCCGAGCCGGTCTGCCTAGGTTTGCCCCCAGTTGCTCGGACGCCGCCATACCCATGCGGCCAGCGGTGAAGGACCGATCCCTTGAGACTCATGGCGCTCAGCGAGGTGCTGCCGGGCGAGCCGGTGACCAACCGGGACATGGCGGCCCGCTTCGGCCTGCACGAGCAGTGGCTCGACCGGATGACCGGCAACCGCAGCCGGTACTTCTGCACCGAGGACAGCCCGGCGGGCGTGCCCAGGTCCACCGCCGACCTGGCCACGGCGGCCGGCGCGCAGGCCATCGAGGCGGCCAGCGTCGATCCCGCCTCGCTGGACTTCCTGGTGCTCACCACCGCCTCGCCGGACCACCTGATGCCGGCCACCGTCAACCTGGTCGCCGACCGGCTCGGCCTCAACGACCTGCCGACGTTCCAGCTCATGTCCGGCTGCGCGGGCGCGCTCCAGGGCCTCTACACCGCCCGCGCGCTGCTGGCCGGCGGGATGCGCCGCGGCCTGGTCATCGGCGCCGACACCTGCCTGAAGCTCTGGCCCTCGGCCCGCGACATCAAGACCATGAAGCCCGCCGAGATCATCAACTTCGCCCTGTTCGGTGACGGCGCGGGCGCCGCGGTCGTGGACGCCGACACCCACGGCGGCCCCGGCCTGGTCGTCGAGCACCTGTTCCTGCGGACCATCGGCAAGGGCCGCAAGCCCGCCCAGATCATCCGCTGGTACGGCGCCGGCGGCGCCCCCCAGGTCCCCGGCCCGAACGGCCCGAACGGCCCGACCAGCCGCGAGCCGATGGGCGAGGAGGACTACAAGGCGATCGAGCGGCACGTCCCCGAGACCGCCAGCGCGATCCTGGCCGAGCTGACCGCCGTCACTGGCTGGCCCGTCGCCGAGGTCGAGCACATCCTGACCCCCCAGCTCAACGGCGTCATGACGGAGAAGATCCGCGAGCACCTCGGCGTCCGCCCCGACCAGGCCGTCTCCTGCGTCGCGGAGACCGGCAACAACGGCAACGCGCTGCCGTTCATCCAGCTCCACCGGGCGCTGCGCCGCATCGACGCCGGCATCGGCGCGGGCGGCCGGGTGCTCGTCGCCACCGTCGAGTCGTCCAAGTGGATCATCTCCGGCATGGCGCTGCGGCACCGGCCCGACGTGCCGGCGGTGTCCGATGTCGCCTGACACCGTCCTCCGCAGCCCGAGCCCGCTGCGCGAGCTGCGCGCCCTCAAGCGCACCGGCCTCGGCACCGCGCCCGACCGGGTCCGCGAGCTGCTCCGCGAGCTCACCGACGTGCTCGACCTGGAGGCGGCCGGCGCGCTGCTCGGCGGTACGGCGGCCCGCGCCGCGCTCGCCGGGACCGGCGGCTTCGCCGAGCAGCGGATCGCCCTGCTCGGCAGCTCCACCCTGGACGCGCTGCCGCACCTGCTCACCGCCGCGCTGGTCCGCGACGGCGTGCTGCCGGAGATCCGCTCGGCCGGCTTCAACCAGTGGACGTTCGAGATCATGGCCGGCGCCCCGAACCTGGCCGGCCTCGCCCCCCGGGTCGTCGCCCTGCTGCTGGACGACGCCGCCGTCTACGAGAGCGTCGCCGACCCGGTCGACGTGGCCGAGGTCGAGGCCCGCTGCGAGGCCTTCCCCGCCGAGCTCGCCGCCTGGGCGGAGGCCTGCCGCGACGCCCTCGGCGGCCTGGTCGTCCTCTGCACGGTCCCGCTGGCCGCGCTGCGCCGGGACCGCATCCTCGACTACGCCGGCAAGGCCCGCCTCGACGCCGCCTGGGACCGGATGAACGCCGCGATCCTGGACCTGGCCGCCACCCAGCCGGCCACCGTCGTCCTGTCCGCCGCCGGCATCGCCGCGCACGCCGGCACCACGAGCCAGGGCGGCCCGGTCGCGGCCACCGACCGGATGCGGCACGTCGCCGGGCACGCCTTCGCCCCCGACTTCCTCCGGGCCTACGCCGAGGAGCTGGCCAACCTCGCCCGCGCCGACCTCGGCCGGGCCAGGAAGTGCCTGGTCCTGGACCTGGACAACACCCTCTGGGGTGGCGTGGTCGGCGACGACGGCGTGGGCGGCCTCACCCTCGGCGGCGGCTACCCCGGCTCGGCGTACGCGGAGCTGCAGCGGCTGGCCGCCGACCTGATGCGGCAGGGCCTGATGCTCGCCGTCTGCTCCAAGAACGACGACGCCGTCGCCCGCGAGGCCATCGCCACCCACCCGGAGATGGTGCTCAAGGCCGAGTCGTTCGTCGCGTTCCGGGCCAACTGGTCGCCCAAGCCGGACAACATCGCCGCCCTGGCCGCCGAGCTGAACATCGGCACCGACGCCATGGTCTTCGTCGACGACAACCCGGTCGAGCGCGGCCTGATGCGCCAGCTCCGCCCCGAGGTGACCACCGTCGAGCTGCCGGCCGACCCGGCGTCGTACGCCGCGACGCTGGCCGCCCGCGGCGACTTCGCCCTGCTCAGGGTGACCGACGAAGACCGCGACCGCACCACGATGTACCGCGCCCAGGCGGCCCGGGCCGAGGCGCTGCAGACCGCCGGCAGCCTGGAGGACTACCTGCTCGGGCTCGGCTCGACCCTCACCGTGGAGCCGCTGAGCCCGCTCAACGCCGGCCGGGTGGTGCAGCTCTTCGGCAAGACCAACCAGTTCAACCTGACCGGCCGCCGGTACAGCGCCGACGAGGTGGCGCAGCGGACGGCGGCCGGCACCGGCCGGTTCTTCGCCGCCCGGCTGACCGACCGGTTCGGCGACAACGGGCTGGTCGCCGCCGTCGCGCTGGGCGCTGACGAGACCGGCGCCTGGGTCATCGACAACATGGTGCTGTCCTGCCGGGTGTTCTCCCGCAACGTCGAGGACGCCATCGTCGGCCTGGTGCTGCGGGCCGCCCGGGCGGCCGGCGCGCCCGCTGTCACGGCCGGCTTCGTGCCGACCGCCAAGAACGCCACGTTCGCCGGCTTCTACCCCGCGCTCGGCTTCGCGCCCGCCCAGAACGGCGACGGTGCCCGGCAGTACCGGCACGAGCTCGGCCGGCTCCCCGACCCGCCCCGCTGGATCCGGGTCACCCACGACGAAGAGGTGTTCCATGCCGCCTGACCAGATCGTCACCGAGATCGTCGCGCAGCTCCTTGACGTCGACGAGACCGCCCTGCCGCCGGAGCAGGTGCTCGCCGACATCGACGGCTGGGACTCGGTGAACTCCCTGCGGGTCCTCGTCTACCTCGAACGCGAGGTCGGCTCCGCCCTCGACTACGACCGGTTCGCCGCCGCCGAGACCGTCGGCGAGCTGACCGAGCTGGTCGGCGGGTCGCTGGCCGGAAGCGACGTGCCGTCATGACGGCCGCCACTCCGGCCGCGGCTCCGGCTGGCGCACGCCGGCCGTTCCCGGCCGCCCGGCGCGGCACCTACGCCTTCCTGCGGGACGCCCGCGACACCTGCCACGTCTACCTGATGGCGGACGTCGACGCGACCGCGCTCCGGGCGGCCCGCCGGGCCAACGAGGGCAAGCTGTCCTACGTCAGCTTCGTGGTCAAGGCCGCCGCCGACGTGCTCACCGGGTACCCGGACGCGCGGGCCGTGCTGCATGACGGCCCGCGGCCGAGGCTCGCCGTCTTCGACGATGTGCACGCCAAGGTGCTCTTCGACAAGACCGTCGACGGCCAGCGCTGCGTGGTCTCCGGCACCGTCCTGGCCGCCCAGTCCCGGACGGTGCTGGAGGTCCAGGACGCCATCGACACCTACAAGGACGCCGAGGTCGCTGAGACCGGCCCGTTCGCCCAGGTCCGGCGGATGCAGCGGCTGCCGCTGCCGCTGGTCCGGCTGGTGTACCGGCTGGCGCTGCGCGACCCGGCCCGCCGGGCGGCGCTGCAGGGCACCTTCGCGGTGACCTCGATCGGGCACGAGCCGGTCCGGGCGATCTTCCCGATGGTCTCCGGCACGCTCGGCTTCGGCGTCGGCCGGATCGCCGACGAGGCCGTGGTGCGGGCCGGCGAGATCGGGGTCGCGCCGCGCTTCACCCTGTCGCTCTCGTTCGACCACCGCGTGCTGGACGGCGCCATGGCGGCGGAGGTCCTGGCCCGCGTGAAGGACCGCCTCGAAACCTGGGAGATGCCGTGACCAGCCCGAACGCCGGGACCACCCCGGCCAGCCTGCCGGACCGTACCGAGGTGCTCATCGTCGGCGGCGGCCCGGCCGGCGCGCTGCTCGGCGTGCTGCTGGCCCGGCGCGGCATCGACGTCCTGGTGGTGGAGAAGCAGGCCACCCTGGAGCGCGACTTCCGCGGCGAGACGCTCGCCGCGCCGTCGCACGTCACGCTGCGTGCGCTCGGCTTCGGCCCGGCGCTGGACGCGCACGGCTTCCTGGAGACCGAGGGCGTGACGATGCGGATGGAGGGGCGCGAGGTCTTCCGGGTCGACTACGGCCGGTTCGCCATCGGGGCGCTGCCGATCGACATCCCGCAGCCGGCCCTGATCGGGATCTTCGTCGCGGCCGGCCGGGAGCTGCCGACGTTCAGCTACCGCACCAGCATCATCTGCACCGGGCTGGTCGAGGAGGACGGCGCGGTCCGCGGGGCGACGTTCAAGACCAGGAACGGCGGGACAGCGCAGGTGCGCGCCCGGCTGGTGGTCGGGGCGGACGGCCGCTTCTCCAAGGTGCGCAAGGCGGCCAGCATCGAGGCCGACATCACCCCGATGGCCCGCGACTTCCTGTCCTTCAAGCTGCCCCGGCCGGCCGGCTGGGGCAACCGGGCCGAGCTGGTCGTGGACCACGACAGGCACCTGGTCGTGCTGCCGACGTTCCCCGACTTCCTGCGGGTCGGCACCAACCTGCCCAAGCGCGGGCTGGGCGAGCTGCGCCAGGCCGGCTTCGAGGCGTTCCGGGACGGGATCGTCGCGATCGACCCGCGGCTGCGCGAGCTGGCCGCTGAGCACCTGACGTCCTGGGACGACACCGGCTTCCTGGAGATCTTCACCGCCGAGGTCGCGCAATGGACGAGGGACGGGCTGGTCCTGATCGGCGACGCCGCGCACACCTGTACGCCGATCCTCGGCCAGGGCGTCAACCTGGCCATCCAGGACACCGTCTGCATCGCCCCGGTGATCGCCGCGGCGCTGGCCAAGCGCAGCGAGGTGGTCCGGGCCAGCGAGTTTACGGCGTTCGTGGCCAGCCGGCGCAAGCACAAGACGATGGTGACCCGCTTCCAGCGGCTGCAGGAGGGCGCGCTGTCGGTCGGCTCGCCGGCCCGGGTCGCGCTGCGGCGGCTGCGCTACCGCGCCCTGGACCGGCTGCCGCTGAAGTACCGGCTGTTCGACCGGGTGATCAACGCGCCGCACCCGGTCGACCCGGTTGACATCTACACCCCGGAAGCCCCGGATGCCCCGGCGGTCGACCTCGCGGCCTGAACCGCCCCCGCCAGCCACGCCAGCAGACCAGCCAGACCAGGACACGAGGCGGCAGACACGATGCGTACAGATGACGGGACGCACGACCCCACCCAGCTCGTCGCCGTGGTCGGCATGGCCGGGCGCTTCCCCGGCGCCCCCGACCTGGACAGCTTCTGGCGGCTGATGCTGGACCGCGGCGACGCCATCCGGCCGGTGCCGCCGGAGCGCTGGGACGCCACCGCCCAGCTCGACCCGGAGAAGTCGGTGCAGGCGGTCGGCGGCTTCCTCGACGGCATCGACCAGTTCGACCCCACGTTCTTCGGCATCTCCCCGCGCGAGGCCGAGGACATGGACCCGCAGCACCGGCTGATGCTGGAGGCGGCCTGGCAGGCGCTGGAGGACGCCGGACAGCCGGCCGCCGGGCTGCGCGGGTCGTGCACCGGGGTGTACGTCGGCGCGTCCTGGCACGACTACGAGATCCTGCGCAAGGAGCGCGGCGCCGGGGCCACCCAGCACAGCGCCATCGGCAACGTGCTGGACATGATCGCCGCCCGGGTCTCGTACTTCCTCAGGCTGACCGGCCCGAGCCTGGCGGTGGAGACCGGCTGCTCCTCGGCCCTGGTCGCGCTGCACCTGGCCGCCCAGGCGCTGCGGGCCGGCGAGATCGACGGCGCCATGGTCGGCGGGGTCAACCTGATCGTCGCGCCGGACGTGTCGGTCGGGCTGACCCACTTCGGCGGGCTGTCGCCGACCGGGCGCTGCCAGGCCTTCGCCGCCTCGGCCGACGGCTTCGTCCGCGGCGAGGGCGTCGTCGCGCTGTACCTGAAGACGCTCGCCCGCGCCCAGGCGGACGGCGACCGGGTGCACGCGGTGATCGTGCGTACCGCGGTCAACAACGACGGCGGCGGGGAGAGCCTGGTCACGCCCAACCCGGCCGGGCAGGAGGACCTGCTGCGCCGGGCGTACGCCGAGGCCGGCGTCCCGCTGGACAAGCTGCGCTACGTCGAGTGCCACGGCACCGGCACCGGCCGGGGCGACCCGATCGAGGCCGGCGCGATCGGCCGGGTGCTCGGCCAGGCCCGGGACCGGGCCGCCGGCCCGCTCGGCATCGGCTCGGCCAAGACCAACATCGGCCACCTGGAGGCCGCCGCCGGGCTGGCCGGGCTGGTCAAGGCGGTGCTGTCGCTGGAGCACCGGCTGGTGCCGCCCAGCCTGCACGCCGCGGAGCTGAACCCGGACATCCCGTTCGCCGAGCTCAACCTGAGCGTCGTCCGCGAGCCGCTGCCGCTGCCCGCCGGCGAGCCCGTCTACCTGGGCGTCAACTCCTTCGGCTGGGGCGGCACCAACGCCCACGTCGTCCTGGCCAGCGCGCCCGAGCCGCTGCCGGTCGCGGACCCGGTGCGGCCACCGGGCACGCCGCTGGTCCTGCCGCTGTCCGCGCACACCGACGAGGCGCTGCGGCAGCGGGCCGCCGACCTGGCCGCCCTGCTCGCCGATGACGACCCGGCTCACGACGACCCAGCTCACGACGACCCCACCGCTGTGGACGTGGCCGCGGTGGCCGGCACCCTGGCGCACGGCCGGGACCACCTCGCCGCCCGCGCGGCGGTCGTCGGCACCGGCGCGGCGGGCATCGCCGCTGGCCTGGCCGGCCTCGCCGCCGGCGAGCAGGAGGTGCCCGGCGTGGTCACCGGCCGGGCCCGGGCCCGTGGCAGGACCGCGTTCGTCTTCCCCGGCCAGGGCTCGCAGTGGGCGCTGATGGGCGCCCAGCTCTACGCGCAGAGCCCGACGTTCGCCGCCGTCGTGCACCGCTGCGCCGCCGCGCTGGCTCCGTACGTCGGCTGGGACCTGGTCGGCGTCGTCTCCGGCGCGGCCGGCGAGGAGTGGACCACCCGGATCGACATGCTGCAGCCGACGCTGTGGGCCATGTCGGTCGGCCTGGCCGAGCTGTGGCGGGAGGCCGGCGTCGAGCCGGACGTCGTCATCGGGCACAGCCAGGGCGAGGTCACCGCCGCCACCGTGGCCGGCATCCTGTCCTATGAGGACGCCGCGCTGTGCATGGCCCGGCGCAGCGCCATCGCCCGGCGCACCTCCGGCCGCGGCCTGATGCTCGCCGTCGACCTGGACGTGCCCGGGGCGCGCGCCGCGCTGGCGGGCTTCGAGGACCAGGTCTCGCTCGCCGTCAACAACGGGCCGCGCTCGTGCGTGCTCTCCGGCGCCACCGAGGCCGTGCTCATGCTCAAGGAGCTGCTGGAGGCGGACGGCACGTTCTGCCGGCTGGTCAACGTCGACTACGCCTCGCACAGCCCGCAGATGGAGGAGCTGACGGACGACCTGTACGCCGCGCTGGCCGGTGTGGCGCCGCGCGTGGGCAGTATCCCGCTGATGTCCACCGTGCAGGTCCGGCAGCTCGCCGGGCCGGAGCTGGACACCGCGTACTGGGTGCACAACCTGCGCCAGCCGGTGCTGTTCGCCGACGCGATGGGCACCCTGTTCGACGACGGCGTGACGCACGTGGTGGAGATCAGCCCGCACCCGATCCTGACCCCGGCCATCGAGCAGCTCGCCGCCCTGCGGCCCGAGCCGCCGGCCGTGCTGTCCACGATCCGCCGGGACACCGGCTCGCTGGCCGACGTGACCACGGCGTTCGCCCGGGGCTACGTGGCCGGGCTGGCGCCGTTCGGCACGCTGCCCCGGCAGGCCCGGGTGCCGCTGCCGGCGTACCCATGGCAGCGCGGCCGCTACTGGGTGGCCGAGGGCCGGCGCCGGGCCGCCGCGCCGAACGGGCTGGAGGTCGCGCTGGTCCCCGCCACCGGCGAGCAGGACGCCTGGGAGGGCAGGCTGGAGCTGGCGGTCGAGGAGCACCCGTGGCTGGCCGACCACCGGGTGCACGACGCCGTCGTGCTGCCCGGCGCGGCGATGCTGGCGCTCGCGCTGTCCACCGCGCGGGCACGCACCGGCGCGGTGCCGGCGACCCTCTCCGACGTGCGGTTCCGCAGCGACCTGACGCTCACCGGCGAGCCGGCCCGGCTGGCCTTGTGCTGGCGGGACGACGTCACCGAGGGTGGCAGCCTCACCCTGCGGTCGCTGCCGCCCGGCGCGACGGCGTGGACCGAGCACGCCACCGCCCGGGTCCGGCAGCGGCCGGCGGGCGCCGTACCGTCCGTGGAGTTCCCGGCCGGGCTGCTGGCCGCCGAGCCGCGCGGGCCGGAGGGCTTCTACGCCGCCTGCGCCGCCCGCGGGCTGAACTACGGGCCGGCGTTCCAGGGCGTCCGGGCGCTGTACGTCGACGCGGCCGGCGATGCCGCGCTGGGCGAGGTCCGGCTGGCCGAGCGGTGCCGGGCCGGCGCCCGGCCGTACGGGCTGCACCCGGCGCTGTGGGACGGCGCGCTGCAGGTGTCGCTGGCACTGGCCGGCGGCGATGACCACAAGGGCGCGGTGGTGCCGGTCGCCGTGGGCGCGGTGCACGTGCTGGCCGAGCTGACCGAGCTGACCGAGCCGGTCACCGCGCTGTGGTCGTACGCCGTACGCCGTGACGACACGCACGTCGACCTGCACCTCTACGGTGCCGACCGGGCCGGCCGGCGGCCGCTGCTGGTCATGGAGGGGCTCGTCCTGGAGTCCCTCGCGGTGACCGAGGCGGCCGGCGGCGACGCCGCGCGGGTGCACCGGCTGGTGTTCCGGGAGCAGCCCCGCGCCGCTGCCGGCCCAGCCGCCGTACCGGCCGGGACCGGGCCGTGGGTGGTCGCGGGCGAGCCGGCCGGTGCGGCCGCGCTGGCCGCCACGCTGGCCGCCGCCGGCGTGGCGGTGACCGAGGCCGCCGTACCCGACGTGGCGCCCACCACGGCCTGGGCCGACCAGCTCAGGGCCGCCGGCGCCGTGGCCGGGATCGCCTACGTCGCGCCGACCGCCGCGGCCGGGCTGGACGCGCAGCGCCGCGGCCTGCTCACCCTCACCGCGATCGTGCGCGCCGCCCAGGCGCTGCCCGCGCCGCCCCGGCTGGTCGTGGTCACCGCTGGCGCGCAGCCGGCGCTGCGCACCGACGTGCCTGACCCGGGCGCCGCGCTGTACTGGGGCTTCGCCCGGGTGCTGCGCCGCGAGCACGGCGAGCTGCGGCCGCTGGTCCTGGACGTGGCCGCGGCACAGGACTGGGCAACGGAATGCGCTGCCGAGGTGCTGGCCGGCGACGGCGAGGACCAGGTGGCGCTGCGCGGCACGACCCGGCTGGTCGGTCGGCTGGTCCGCGGCGAGACCAGCGCCGACGAGGAGGACGAGGCCCCGGCCGGCTGGACCACCCCGGCGCAGCCGTTCCGGCTCAGCCCGGACCGGCCCGGCTTCTGGGACGGCCTGGCCTTCCGGCCGCTCGCCCGCCGTACCCCCGGACCGGGCGAGATCGAGGTCGAGGTGACCGCCGCCGCGCTGAACTTCATCGACGTGATGAAGGCGATGGGCACCTACCCCGACCCCGTCGGCGGGCGGCTCCTCGGCGGCGAGTGCGCCGGCCGGGTCAGCGCGGTCGGCGCCGGCAGCGCCGGCTATGCCGTGGGCGACCGGGTGGTGGCCTGCGCCTTCGGCGCCATCGCCTCGCACGTGACGGTCCGGGTCGAGCACGTCCAGCCGGTCCCGCTCGGCTGGTCCGACGCCGACGCCGCCGCGTTGCCGCTGGTCCTGCTCACCGCGTGGTACAGCCTGGTCGACCTGGCCCGGCTCGATGCCGGCGACACCGTGCTGGTCCACTCCGCCACCGGCGGGCTCGGGCTGGCCGCCGTCGCGGTGGCCAGGGCGGTCGGCGCCCGGGTCATCGCCACCGCCGGCAGCCAGGCCAAGCGCGACCACCTGCGGCGGCTCGGCATCGCCGACGTCTTCGACTCCCGCGACCTGTCCTGGGCCGACGGCGCCCGGGCCGCCACGGGCGGCCGCGGCGTGGACGTGGTGCTCAACTCCCTAGCTGGCGCGGCGATCCCGCTCGGGCTGGACGTGCTGGCCGAGGACGGCCGGTTCATCGAGGTCGGCAAGAAGGACATCTACGCCGGTCGCACGATCAGCCTGGCCGCGTTCAGCAAGGGCATCAGCATCGCCGCCGTGGACCTGGCCGGGCTGATGGACCGCCGGCCGGCCCGCTTCGCCAGGCTGTTCGCCGACGTGTGGGCGCGGGTCGCCGCGGGCGCGATCGAGCCGCTCCCGGTGACGCCGTACCCCTTCGCCGAGGCGGCCGAGGCGCTACGCACGATGTCGGCCGGCAGCCACGTCGGCAAGTTCGTGCTGGTCGACCCCGCGACGGTGCCCCCGGTCATCCCGGAGCCGCTGCGGGACGGCCGGTTCCGGGCCGACGGCACCTATCTGATCAGCGGCGGGCTGGGCGCGCTCGGCCTGTCGCTGGCCGAGCTCCTGGCCGGGCGGGGCGCCGGTGCCGTCGCCCTGCTCGGCCGCTCCGCGCCGAGCGCCGAGGCGGCGGCGCGGATCGAGGCGCTGCGGGCGGGCGGCACAACGGTCCGTACGGTGGCCGTCGACGTGGCCGACCGGGCCGCGCTGGCCGCCGCCTTCGACGGGCTGCGGGCCGGGCTGCCGCCGGTGCGCGGCGTCGTCCACGCGGCCGGCCTGCTGGACGACGCGACCATCCGCACCCTCACCGCCGAGCAGGTGGCACGGGTGCTCGCGCCCAAGGTGGACGGCGCCCGCAACCTGGACGCGCTCACCGACGGCGACCCGCTGGACCTGTTCGTGCTGTTCTCCTCGGCCGCCGCGCTGGTCGGCAACGCCGGCCAGGCCGCGTACGCCGCCGGCAACGCCTACCTGGACGCCCTCGCGGTGGCCCGGCGGCGGCGCGGGCGGCCCGGGCTGGCGGTGCAGTGGGGGCCGTTCGCGGCCATCGGCCTGGCCGCCGCGGACGCCAGCCGCGGCGCCCGGCTGGCCGAGCGTGGCATGGGCAGCTTCACCGTCGAGGAGGCCTGGCCGGCGCTGCTGCGGTTCCTCGGCCGGGACGAGCAGGTGGTCGGGTACGTGCCGATCGACCTGCGGCAGTGGTTCGACGCCTACCCCGACACGGCGGCCCAGCCGAGCTGGGCGCTGCTGCGGGAGGCCTCCCTCCAGGGCGGCTCCGGCGCGGTGACCGGCAACGAGCTGCTGGCCCGGCTGCTGGCCAGCCCGGCCGAGACCTGGCCGGAGCTGGTCGAGGAGAAGGTGCGCGAGCTGGCCGGCCGGGTGCTCCGGCTGGACCCGAAGGCGATCGACCGCGAGACGCCGTTCAAGGCGCTCGGGCTGGACTCGCTGATGGGCCTGGAGCTGCGCAACCGGCTGGAGGCGGCGTTCGGCCTGACCCTCTCGCCCACCCTGCTGTGGACCTACGGCAGCTCCCGGGCGCTGTCCGCCGTACTGGCCGAGAAGCTGGCCCAGCAGCGGGCGCAACAGGAAGCCCAGCAGGCGCAGGCCGACGAGCAGGCCGCCTGAACCACCCACTTTCCGACGCGATCGCGAGGGTTTGCCGTGGCACAGGAACCGAGCAGCAGCGGCGTCACCGCGCTGACCAGGGCGCTGGAGACGGTCCGGCGGCTGCGCGCCCAGCTTGCCGAGCAGGACGGCGACCAGCCGATCGCCGTGGTCGGCGTCGGCCTGCGGCTGCCCGGCGGGATCAGCGACCTGGACGGGTACTGGTCCGCGCTAGCAGGGCGCCGCGACCTGGTCGCGCCGATGCCGGCCGGGCGCACGGCGCCGTTCGCCCGGGAGTGGGACGCGCTGCCGCGCAAGGGCGGCTTCCTGGCCGAGGTGCTCGGCTTCGACGCCGCGTTCTTCGGGATCAGCCCGCGTGAGGCGCGCGGCTTGGACCCGCAGCACCGGCTGCTGCTGGAGGTCACCTGGGAGGCGCTGGAGAACGCCGCGCTGCCGCCGGACGCGCTGGGCGGCGCCCGGGCCGGGCTGTACGTCGGCGTGACCGGGCAGGACTACCGGGACTGGCAGGAGGGCGAGCCGGACGCCTACTGGGCCACCGGCAACGGGCACTGCTTCGCCGCCGGCCGGGTCGCCTACAGCCTGGGCCTGACCGGGCCGGCCGTCGCGGTGGACACCGCCTGCTCGTCGTCGCTGGTCGCGGTGCACCTGGCCAGCCAGGCGCTGCGCCGGGGCGAGTGCGAGGTGGCGCTGGCCGGCGGGGTCAACCTGATCCTGTCGCCGCGCTCCACCCGGATGGTGGTGCAGACCCGCTCGCTGGCCCCGGACGGGCTGTGCAAGGCGTTCGACGCCCGGGCCAACGGCTTCACCCGCGGCGAGGGCTGCGGCATCGTGGTGCTCAAGCGGCTGGACCACGCGGTCCGCGACGGCGACCGGGTGCACGCCGTCATCCGCGGCTCCGCGGTCAACCAGGACGGCCGGTCGACCGGCTTCACCGCGCCGAACGTGCTGTCCCAGGTCGCGCTGCTGGAGGCGGCGCTGGCCGACGCCAGGCTCAACCCGGCCGACATCGGGGTGGTCGAGGCGCACGGCACCGGCACCTCGCTCGGCGACCCGATCGAGATGGAGGCGCTGGTCACCGCGCTGGGCGCACGCAGCGGCGGGGGCCGGCTGTACGTCGGCTCGGTCAAGACCAACCTCGGGCACCTGGAGGCGGCGGCCGGCATCGCCGGGCTGGTCAAGAACATCCTCTGCATCGCGCACGGCGCGGTGCCGCCGCTAGTGCACTTCTCGACGCTGAACCCGCGGATCGACCTGGCCGGCACCGGGATCACGCTGCCGACCGCGGTCGAGCCATGGGCGCCCGGGCCGGGCGGGGCCGGCCGGTACGCCGGGGTCAGCTCGTTCGGCATGAGCGGTACCAACGCGCACGTGATCCTGGGGCCTCCCGAGGCGGACGCCGCGGCCGGTGCGGATGCGGTGCCCGTGGCCGGGTTCGAGCTGGGTGCGCGGACGCCGGAGGCGCTGCGGGTGCTGGCCGGCCGGTACGCCGACAAGCTGGCGGGCGTGCCGGCCGCGGACTACCCAGCGTTCGCGTACACCGCGACCGCGGGCCGGGCCAGCCAGCCGGTGCGCGCCCGGGTCGAGGCGGCCGACCCTGGCGCGGCCGTCGCCGCGCTGCGGGCGCTGGCCGGCGACGAGACCTCGCCGGCCGTGACGGTGACCGAGAACGCCCCGGCCAGCCCGGCGTTGGCCGAGCTGCCCCGGCGGGTGCTCGACCTGCCGACCTACCCGTGGCAGCGCCAGCGCTATGCCCCCGACCTTGCCCCCGACCTCTCGACTTGTCGCACCAAGGTCACCACGGATGCCGGCTCGGCTGGTGACCTTGTGGCGACAAGTGGACCCGCGGCTGCCGGAGATCCAGCGGTGCCGCTGCACGAGCTGGTCTGGCGGCCGGTGGCCGGCATCCCGGCCGCGGACGACCGGACGCTGGTCCTGGCCGGGGACGACGCCGAGCTGGTCGGCCGGCTGGCCGCCGCGGCCGGCGACCGGGCGGTGCTCGCCGGGCCGGTGGACGCCCACGGGTGGGCGGGCTTCTGGGCTGTCCGGCCGGCGGGGGAGCGGGCTGCGCTGGTGCTGGCGCTGGCGGCCACACCCCTGCCGGAGCACATCAGCCCGGACGCCGACCCGACCGGGCCGGGCGCGGCGCTGTGCGCGGCGGTCACCGCGGCGGTACGGTCCGTGCCGGCCGGCGCCCGCGCGTACGTGCTGACCCGCGGCACCCGCCAGGTCACCGGCAGCGACGAGATCGTGCCCGGCGACCACGGCCTGCTGCACGGCCTGTCCGCCGTGCTCGGCCTGGAGCACCCGGGCTGGGGCGGCGTGGTCGACGTACCGGCCGTGCCCGGGCCGGCCGACGCCGCCGGCGTCCTGGCCGCGCTGGCGGCCGACCCCACCGAGGACCTGACGGCGGTGCGTGGCGGGACGGTGTACGCCGCCCGGCTGTGCCCCGCCCCGTCGGCGTACTCCGCCGACCTGCCGGTGCGCGCCGACGCGACGTACCTGGTCACCGGCGGGCTCGGCGGCATCGGCCGGGCGATGGCGACCGACCTGGTCCGCCGGGGCGCCCGGCACCTGCTGCTGGTCGGCCGCACCCCCGAGGCCGGGCTCAGCCAGACCGCCGCCGCGGCGCTCGCCGCGCTCCGGGCGCACGGCGTCGAGGGCAGCGTTGACGTCGGCGTTGATGTCAGCGTTGATGTCGGCTATGTCAACACAGACGCGGACGACGGCCCGGCGCTGCGCGCGGCGGTCACCGCGGCGCTGGCCGGGCGGCCGGCGGTGCGCGGCATCCTGCACGGCGTCGGCACCATCGAGCAGGTCCCGCTGGCCGAGATCGGCACCGGGCCCGCCGCGGCGGCGCACTTCGCCCGGGCGTTGCGCGGCAAGGCCAGCGGCGCCTGGTGGCTGCACCTGCTCAGCGCCGGCTGGCCGCTGGACTTCTTCGTCACGCTCTCCTCGGTCTCCGCGCTGTGGGGCACCGAGGGCTACGGCGCGTACGCCGCGGCCAACGGTGGGCTGGACGCGCTGGCCGCGTACCGGCGGGCGGCCGGCCTGCCGGCGCTGAGCATCGCGTACGGGCCGTGGGCGCTGGACGGGATGGCCGGGGCGGCGGCCCGGCAGAACCTGGCCCGGCTCGGCGTCGACGCGATCGAGCCGGCGGCGGGCTGCGCCAGCCTGGCCGCGGCCGGCCCGGGCGGCGCGCCGGTGCTGGTGGTCTGCCCGGTGCGGTGGGCCCGGTTCACCGAGGTGATGGCGAGCCGCCGCCGCCGGGCGCTCTACGACGAGGTGCTGCCCGACGGCGTGCTGCCCGACGGCGTGCTGCCGGGCGGGGCACGGCCGGCCGAGCGGGCGGCGCTGCTGGCGCTGCCCGAGGGGGCCCGGGCGCATGCCGCCCGCCGGCACGTCGGCCGCCGGCTGGCCGCCATCCTCGGCTACGACGAGGGCGCGAGCGTGCGCGAGGACACCGGGTTCTTCGACCTCGGCCTGGACTCGATCATGGCGGTGGACCTGACCAGGGAGCTGTCCGCCGACTACGGCGTCGAGCTGACGATCTCCGACGCCTTTGACCACCCGACCGTGACCGCCCTGGCCGAGCTGGTCGTGGCCCGGGTCGCGCCCGCCGTCCTCGCGGCACCGCCCGCGGCGGCACCGCCCGCGGCGGCACCGGCCGTCACAGCGCCGGCCGCCGCGGCCACCGCCCGTCCCATGCCGGCCGAGCCGGCCACCCCAGCTATGCCAGCCAGCCGCGAGCCGATCGCGATCGTGGGCATGGCCGGCCGGTTCCCCGGCGCGGACTCGGTCGAGGAGCTGTGGGACCTGCTCCGGGAGGGCCGGGACGCCGTCGGGCCGGTGCCGCCGGACCGCTGGGACGCCGCCGCGCTGCACGACGCCGACCCGCTGCGCGCCGGCACCATCACCACCGACCAGGGCGGCTTCCTGTCCGACCTGGCCCGGTTCGACGCGGCGTTCTTCGACGTGTCGGCGCGTGAGGCGGAGAGCCTCGACCCGCAGCAGCGGCTGCTGCTCGAAGCGGCCTGGCACGCCCTCGAAGACGGCAACATCGACCCCACCAGCCTCAAGGGCACCAGGACCGGGGTGTTCGTCGGCATCTCCAACTCCGACTACGCCCGGCTGCTGCAGGCCGGCGGGCTGGCCCGGCTCGACGCCTACTTCGGCACCGGCACCTCGCTGAACGCCGCCGCCGGCCGGATCGCCTACGTGCTCGGCCTGGCCGGCCCGGCGCTGGCTATCGACACCGCCTGCTCGTCGTCGCTGGTCGCGCTGCACCTCGCCGTCCGGTCGCTGCGGCTGGGCGAGACCGACACGGCGCTGGCCGGCGGCGTCAACGTGATCACCGCGCCGGACTGCTCGGTCGCAGTCAGCCGGGCGCACATGCTCTCCCCGGACGGCCGGTGCAAGACGTTCTCGGCCGAGGCGAACGGCTTCGTCCGGGCCGAGGGCTGCGGCGTGCTGGTGCTCAAGCGGCTGGCCGACGCCGAGCGGGACGGCGACCGGGTGCTCGCCCTGGTGCACGGCAGCGCGGTCAACTCCGACGGCGCGTCGTCCGGCCTGACCGTGCCCAGCGGCGCGGCGCAGGAGGCCGTGATCCGCGCCGCGCTGGCCGACGCGGGCGTGCCCGGCGCGGCCATCTCCTACCTGGAGACGCACGGCACCGGCACCTCGCTCGGCGACCCGATCGAGCTGGCCGCCGCGTGGGCGGTGCTCGGCCGCGACCGGCGCCCCGGCGAGCCGCTGTACGTCGGCTCGGTCAAGTCCAGCATCGGGCACTGCGAGTCGGCGTCCGGCATGGCCGGCGTGATCAAGACGGTGCTGGCGCTGCGGCACGGCCAGCTCCCGGCCAGCCTGCACTGCCAGACGCTGAACCCGCACGTGCCTTGGCGGGACATGAACGTGCGGGTGGTCGACGCGCTCACGCCGTGGCGGGTCGCCGGGATGCCCCGAATGGCTGGCGTGTCTGGGTTTGGCTTTTCTGGCACCAATGCGCAGGTCATCATCGGGGAAGCGCCCGCCGCGGTGAAGGCGGCCGCACCGACACCGGTCCAGCCCGCGCCGCCCGACACTCCGGTGCTGGTGCCGCTCTCGGCACCGGATGAGGCCGGGCTGGACCGGCTCGCCGCCGCCTGGCGGCGGGTGCTGACGTCCGTGCCGGCCGCTGGGCCGGCTACCGCATCGGCCGCCCGCCTGGGCGCGCTCGGGCACGCCGCTGGCGTTGGCCGGGCGCACCTCGGGGTCCGCCGGGCGCTGCTCGGCCGGACCGCCGAGGAGCTGCTGGCCGCGCTGGGCGAGCCGGGCGGGTCCGCGTCAGGCCGCCGTACCGCCGGGCGGAGCGGGTCGCCGCGGGTCGCCTTCCTCTTCTCCGGCCAGGGCAGCCAGCACTTCGGCATGGGCCGGGAGCTGTACGAGACCGAGCCGGTCTTCGCCGCCGTCATCGACGCCTGCGACCGCGCGCTGGCCGGGCAGCTCGGCGGCTCGCTGCCGGACCTGATGTTCGCCGGCACCGACCGGGAGATGGTCAACCAGACCCGGGTCACCCAGCCGGCGCTGGTCGCGCTCGAGCTTGCGCTAGCCGCGCTGTGGGAGTCGTGGGGGGTGCGGGCCGAGGCGGTGATCGGGCACAGCGTCGGCGAGATCGCCGCCGCGATCCACGCTGGCGTCATGGACCTCGACGACGGCCTGACCCTGATCGCGCACCGGGCGAGGCTGATGCAGGGCACCGAGCCCGGTGGGATGCTCGCCGTCTCCGCCCCGCTGGACCGGGTCGCCGGGTGGCTGCCGGGCAGCGACCTCGACGTCGCGGCGGTCAACGGGCCGGAGTCGGTCGTGGTGGCCGGGCGGCCGGCCGACGTTGACGCCTTCGCCCTGCGGATGAAGGAGGAGGGCGTCATCGCCCGCGCGCTGGTCGTCTCGCACGCCTTCCACTCCGCGCTGATGGAGCCGATGCTGGGCGACCTGCGGGCGGCCATCGCGCCGCTGGTCTTCCGGGCGCCACGGATCCCGATCGTGGCCAACGTGACCGGCACGCTGGCCCGGCCGGACGAGTACGACGCCGGCTACTGGTGCCGGCACGTCCGCCAGCCGGTGCGGTTCTACGACGGCATGCGCGAGCTGGCCGGGCAGGACATCGACCTCTGCCTGGAGCTCGGCCCGGACCGCACCCTGATCAACATCGCCACCGCGGCCGGCGCGCTGCCGGCCGGGGGCGCCGTACCATCGCTGCGCCGCGGGGGCAGGGCGCGCACCGTCCTGCTCACCGCCGCCACGGCGCTGTACGAGCAGGGCCAGGACCTCGACTGGGCCAAGGTCCAGCCCGCGGTCCAGCCCGCGCACGCCCGGCCGGGCGCGGTCGAGGCACCGCGGTACCCGTTCGCCGGCACCCGGTACTGGACCACGGTCACCCCCGCCGCCGACCCGGCAGCCGGCACCATCCCGCATGGGACCACCCCGCATGGGAGCACCCCGCATTGGGGCAGCGAGCTCCGTTCGCCGGCCATCACCGGCCGGGCGTTCGCGTTCGAGCGCAGCCCGCGGTTCCCGGCGTACCTCACCGACCACCGGCTGTACGGGACCGTGGTGACCCCGGCCGCCTCGCACCTGGGCACCGTCCTGTCCGCCCTGGCCGGGCAGGGCCGCCCGTTCGCCGTCGAGGACATGGTCTGCCCGCGCGCCCTGGTGATCGCCGACGGCGAGCGGTACGACGCGCAGGTCGTGCTGACCGGCGGCGAGGACGGCGCCGCGAGGCTGTCCGTGCAGAGCCTGCTGGACGCCGAACGGGGTATCTGGGAGGAGCACCTGTCCGCCCGGCTAGGCACCTGCGCGCCGCCGGTCGAGCCGGCACCGGACCGGGCCGCGTTCATCGCCTCGGCCGACCGGCACATCAGCGGGGAGGCGTTCTACCGCTACTTCCGCGAGCTCGGCTACACCCTCGGGCCGTCGTTCCGGTGGATCGCGGACGTGTGGGTCCGCGGCGAGGAGGCGCTGGTCCGCTACGCCCAGCCGGAGCTGCCGGACGACCCGGCCGGCTACGAGATCTACCCCGGCCTGATCGACTCCTGCTTCCAGAGCATCGCCGGCTTCATGGTCGACGACGTGGCAGACGAGGCGCCGTCGCTGGCCATCCCGTTCGCCGCGACCCGGCTGTCCTTCCCGGGCCGGCCGGCCGGCGAGCTGTGGGGACACGTGCGGGTGACCGGCGCGGCACCGCTGCCGAACGGCCGGCTGCGGGTGGAGACCGCGCACCTGCACATGTTCAGCCAGGCCGGGTCCGCCGCGGCCGGCTCCGAGGCGGGCGCGAGCGTCTTCGTGGCCGAGGACTTCCGGGTCCGGCACGCGCCCCGGTCGGTGCTGGAGGCCAGCCTGCGCGGCGGCCCGCGGCAGGCGTACGAGCTGGCCTGGGTGGAGCACCCGGCGCGAGCGGACCGCCCGGCCGGTGCGCGCCCCGCCCGGAGCGTCGTCCTCGTCGGGGCGGACGGCGAGCTCGCCGGAGCGCTGCGGGCAGCCGGCCACGACCTGACGGACGGGCCCGCCGACCCCGGCACCGATCTGGTGGTCGACGCCCGGTTCGGCACACTCCCGACGGCGACCGCCGGGGACGCGCTGGCCGCCGCGCTGGCGCTGGCCGAGTCGCTGCGGTCCACCCCGCCGCAGGTGCCGTACGCCGTGCTGGCCGACGGCTCGGCCGCCGCCGGGCCGGTCCGCGAGGCGCTGTTCGGCCTGCTCGCCGCGCTGGAGGCGGAGGACCCCGAGCGCCGGCTGGTCCGGGTCCGGCTGGACGGCGGCCACACCGCCGCCGCCCTCGCCGAGGTGCTCGCCGAGGCGCTGGACGACGGCATCCCCGAGACCCGGCTGGCGGTCGGCGGGGGGCGTCAGCCCGGCGGCACCGTGCGGGTGGCCCGGCTCATCCCGGTCACCGAGCCGGCCCCGACCCCGCGGTGGACCGGCGGCGTGCTCATCACCGGCGGGCTGGGCGCGCTCGGGCTGAGCGTGGCGCAGGCCGTGGCGGCGCAGGGGGCGCCGGCGGTCACCCTGATGGGCCGCTCCGCGCCGGACGCCACCGCGCGGCGGGTCATCGACGAGCTCACCGCGGCCGGCGTGCGGGTCGCGGTGGTCGCCGGTGACGTGACCGACCCGGCCGACTGCGCCCGCGCGGTCGCCGCGGCAGCCGCCACCGCGATCGCCGCGGCAGCCGCCACTGGGGCACCGACGGCGGCCGGGCACGCGCCGCTCGCCGCGGTCTTCCACCTGGCCGGGGTGACCGCCGACCAGGCCTTCGGCCAGCTCACCCCGGCGGCGTACCAGAAGGTCTTCGCGGCCAAGGCGGCCGGCGCCGAGGTGCTGGCGGCCGCCGTCGCGGCCGGCGGGCACGAGCTGTCGGCGTTCGTGCTGTTCTCCTCGATCTCCAGCGTGCTCGGCTCGGCCGGCCAGGTGAGCTACGGCGCGGCCAACGGCTACCTCAACGGGCTGGCCGAGTCGCTGCGAGCCGCAGGGGTGCCGGCGACCGCGGTGGCCTGGGGCCCGTGGGTGCCGGCCGCCAAGGGCGGCCTGGCCGCGACCGCCGCGGTCGAGCGGGCCGCCGAGCGGATGGGCGTGCGGGCGCTGACCGACGCCGAGGCCGGTCCGCTGCTCGCCCTGGCCGCCACCTCGGCCCGGCCCGGCCTGGTCGCGGTGGCCATCGACGTGGCCCGGTACGCCGACGCCCTGGCCGGGCACCCCCGCACGGCGCTGGTCGCCGACCTCGTCGCCGCGCGGGCCACGCAGCCGACCGGCCGGCGTACTGACGGGGCCGACCGCACGCCGACCCGGCCCAAGGGCTGGCTCAGGACCGAGCTGGCCGCGCTGGACCCGGCCGCCGTGGAGGACGCCCTGCGCGACGCGATCCGCGACCTGGCCGGTGCCGCCCTGGGCGACCCGGACGGCATCGACGACACGCTGGGCTTCGCCGACATGGGGCTGGACTCGATCATGGTGATCGACCTGCGCACCCGGCTGGCCCACGCGCTGGACGCCGACCTGCCCGCCACCGTCGCGATCGACCACCCCACCGTGGTGGCGATGACCCGGTTCGTCATCGGGACGGTCTTCGCCACGCCGCCGGCACCGGCAGCAACCACGGCCACCCCGGCGGCCGATGCCGCACTCGACGACCTGACCCTCGAGCAGCTCATCCGCGCCGTGCGGGACGACCTTGCGATGGAACAGTGAGGGGACAACCACCGTGGAGCCAACCCAGCTTCGTCAGGTCATCGAGGAGCAGCTCACGCTGTCGCGCACGCTCAAGGCCCGGATCCGGGAGCTGGAGGCGGCCGCGCGCGCACCGCTGGCCGTGGTCGGGATGGCGCTGCGGCTGCCCGGCGGCCTGACCACGCCCGAGGCCTACTGGACCTTCCTCAACAGCGACGCCACCGCGCTGTCCGAGATCCCGGCGGACCGGCCCGGCCTGGCCGCGGTGTACGACCCGCGCCCGGACGTACCCGGCCGGTCCTATGTGGACAGAGCAGGGTTCCTCGCCGACGTGGCCGGCTTCGACGCCGGCTTCTTCGGCATCTCGCAGCGCGAGGCCGAGGCGCTGGACCCGCAGCAGCGGCTGCTGCTGGAGACCTCCTGGGAGGCCCTCGAACGGGCCGGCGTCGCGGTCCGCCGGGGCGACCGGCTGCCGGCCGGCGTGTTCGTCGGGATCATGGCCTCGGAGTACGGCGACCGGCTGGCCACGGCGCACGACAAGACCGGCATCGACCCGTACTACGGCACCGGCGGCGGGCACTGCTTCGCGGCCGGCCGGGTCAGCTACGCGCTGGGCCTGTCCGGTCCGGCGCTGGCGGTGGACACGGCCTGCTCGTCGTCGCTGGCCGCGCTGCACCTGGGCGCCGCCAGCCTGCGCCGGGGGGAGTGCCGCTACGCCCTGGTCGGCGGCTCGAACCTGATCTTCTCCCCGGACCTGATGGTCTCGCTGTGCCAGAGCAAGGCGCTCTCGCCGGAGGGCCGGTCCAAAGCGTTCGCCGCCACCGCCGACGGCTACGGCCGGGGCGAGGGCGTCGGCATGCTGGTGCTGATGCGGCTGGCCGACGCCGAGGCCGAGGGCCGGCCGGTGCTGGCCGTGCTGCGCGGCACGGCGGTCAACCACGACGGCGCGTCGTCCGGGCTGACCGTGCCCAGCGGCCCGGCCCAGCAGGAGGTCGTGCGGGCCGCGTTGGCCGACGCCGGGGTCGCGCCGGCCGACGTCGGCTACGTCGAGGCGCACGGCACCGGCACCGCGTTGGGCGACCCGATCGAGGCCGGCGCACTGGACGCCGTCGCCGGCACCGGCGCGCCGGACCGGCCAGCGCCGCTGGCGATCGGCAGCGTCAAGGCCAAGATCGGGCACCTGGAGGCGGCCGCCGGCATCGCCGGGCTGATCAAGCTGGTGCTGATGCTGCGGCACGGCACGATCCCACCCAGCCTCTCGCCCGCCGACGGTGAGCTGAACCCGCTCATCGCCTGGGACCAGGTCCGGCTCACCGTGCCGCGCCGGTCCCAGCCCTGGCCCGCGGCGTACGGGCGGCGGGTGGCCGGGATCTCGGCGTTCGGGCTGTCCGGCACCAACGCGCACGCCGTCCTCGAGGCCGCGCCCGTGGCAGGTAACGACGGGCCGCCCGGGACGGCGCCGCGGCGGGAGCTGGTCACGCTGTCCGCCCGGGACGGCGCCGCGCTGGCCGAGCTGGCCGCGGCGGTGGCCGACCGGCTCGACCGGCTGGACCCGGCCCGGCTGGCCGCGGTGTGCCATACGCTGCGGGCCGGCCGGGCGCCGTTCGGGCATCGGGTCGCGGTCACCGGGAGCACCCCGGCCGAGCTGGCACACGCGCTGCGGACGGCGGTGGACGGCGGCGCAGCGGACGTCGTAGCCGTCCCGGTGCGGGCGCTGTCGCTGCGGGTCGGTCCGATCACCGAGCCGATCACGGGGCCGATCACTGCCGCGCTCGACGCGCTGGTGGCGGCCTATCCCGGGCTGGCCCCGCTGCTGGCCGGCGCCGCACCGCAGACCCGGCTGGAGCGCCTGCTGCGCGCCCTCGGCGTCCGGGTGCAGGTCACCGACGACGGCTCGCTCACCGGGTCGGGCGCGGCTGCGGCGGCGACCCTGACGGTGGCCGACCGGGCGCTGCCGCTGATCACCGGGGACCCGGCCGCCACGCCCCGGCTGCTGGTCGGGGCGCTGGCCGCGGCGTACACCGCGGGCGTCGACCTGCGGCTGGACGCGCTGGCCGCACCGGGCACCCGGTTCGTGGCCGACCTGCCGACGTACCCTTTCCGCCGTCGGCGGTTCTGGATCGACGAGCCGCTGACGGCGCCGCCGTCGGCCGGGGGGGCCGCGCCCGCCGCGCTGAGCGTGCTGGCCGGGGGCGGCCAGCCTGCCGGCAGCCAGCCCGCCGAGGGGAGCGGTTGCGCGCTCACCCAGGAGAACGTCGAGCGCTTCCTGCTGGCCGAGCTGGCCGCGGTGCTCAAGGCGGAGGGCGAGCTGGACCGCACTGCGTCGTTCCTGGACGTCGGCGGCGACTCCTTCACCGCGATGCTGCTGATGCGGGGGATCGAGCAGCAGTTCCAGATCGAGGTGCCGGCGGAGGAGCTGGTCAACGACATGCCGCTGGCGGAGCTGCTCGGCAAGCTGGGCGCGCACATCCTCGGCGCCCTGGGTGAGCGCCAGGAACAGTCGGCATGAGCCCGTTCCTGCGTCCGCGCCCGGTCGAGCAGCCCGAGCTGCGGCTGATCGGCTTCCACCACGCGGGCGGCTCGGCTGCGGTCTACTACCCGATGAGCCGGGAGTTCCCGCCCGAGTGGGACCTGGTGCTGATCGACCTGCCCGGGCGGGGCAAGCGGCACGCCGAGACGCCGCTGGCCGACATGCGGGAGCTGGTCGACACGGTGGTCGCGGATGTCACGCCGTGGCTGGATGCGCCGGTCGCGCTGTTCGGGCACAGCCTCGGGGCGATCCTGGCGACCGAGGTGGCGTGGGCGCTGGAGGCGGTGGCGCGGGAGGGGGGCGGCGCCGGGCCGGTCGTCTGGGTGGGGGCGTCCGGGCGGGTGCCGCCGAGCCTGCAGGCTCGCGGCCGGCGCAAGCTGCACGAGCTCGCCGATGACGCGCTGCTGGCCGAGCTGATGGCGATGGGCGGCACGCCGGACCGGATCGAGGAGATGCCGGAGTTCCGCGACCGGTTCCTGCGTACGGTGCGGGCCGACCTGCGGGCGGTCGACTCCTACCGCCCGGCCGAGGACCGGCCGCCGTTGGGCTGCCCGCTGACGGTCTTCGGCGGTACGGCGGACTCGTGGGCACCGCCCGCCGCGATGGCGGCCTGGCGGCGGGAGACCCGGAGCGATTTCGGCCAACGCTTCTTTCCCGGCGGGCATTTCTATTTCCTCGGGCCGGCGTTCGCCGAGTTCACCCGCGAACTGGTGGCCGAACTGCGCGGCTTCACGACTCCCGCCGCCGCCTGACGGCCGCATCGCCGCACCGCGACTTGTCGGGGGAACTTCGGCGAACCGTTGCCCCAACTATCCGACTTATCCCTGACAAGTCGTTGTTGAGCGCGTCATCGGGCCTACGGGGACCGGCGTCGCTGCCGTGCCCTGGCGCCGAGGGCTGCGGCGGCGCCGAGCGGGGTACCGCCGGCCACGGCTGCGGCCATCGGCCCGAGGAGCGCAGCCGCCACCGCCACCACGGCCAGTAACACGGCCAGCGCGCCGGTGACCGCGGCTAGCAGCACGACCGTGCGACGGGTCCGCCCGTCGTCCTCGACGATGTGCCTGACCAGGCTGGTGCCCGGGGTGTCGGGCCCGTGGGCCGCCGCCGTGGCCACCTCAACCGCCCGAGCCGGTGTGTCGCATCGGCTCACCCCCGGGGCCGCTGGGGAGCAGGCCGGCGCAGTGTCCTGGACAGCCGGGGCATCCCGCACAGCGCCTGCCGGGCGAAGCAGGCCCGGCCCCGCCGGGTGCCCAGCGTGGCGAGCTCGCCCCGCCACTCGGCGACCCACCGAGTCCGGTCCGCCGCGGGCAGCAGCCACCTGGCCCAGCGCAGCACCGCCAGTGACATCCCGGGCTCCGCGCTCGCGGCCTGAGCCATCGGCGCCTCCCCCAGCAGCGCCGCGTACACCGTCTGGTACACGCCGCCCTTCGCCGCGTCCGCCGCCTCGTACGCCGCCACGCGCGCCGCCGCGACATGCGCTGCCGCGTCTGTCGCGACACGCGTCGCGATGTCCGCCCTCACGGGCACCGCGGCACGGGTCGCCGCGTCCGCCGCGGTACGCGCTGCCGCGTCTGCCGCGACACGCGTCGCCACGCGCGCCGGCGCGTCCGCCGCGACACGCGCTGCTGCGTCCGCCAGGCATAAGCCGACAGCCTGGTAGATGGCCAGGAACGCGGCGTCGACCATGACGCGTACGGGTTGCTGGACCGCCTCGTACAACTCCGCGTAGGTCGCGGATCTGCGGTGAACTGTGGCTCCTCGGCCAACCGGTGGGCTGTTCATCAGGCACCGCCGGGCAGGGTCTCGGGCCGGGGCAAGCCCCAGGCCGTGGCCCGGCGGCCACGGAAGCTGGCGGCCAGGGCGTGCCGGGCACGTTCGGCGCCGTCCGGGGTCAGCCGGTAGTACCGGCGCCGCGGCCGACCTGTCCGCTCGTGCGCGACCGGGTCCTCCCACTCGCTCTCCACCCAGCGCATCTGCTCCAGCCGGGCCAGGATCGGGTAGATCGTGCCCGAAGGCAGGCCGGCAAGCTCGCACACCTCCAGCCCGTAGCGCTGCTTAGTGGGATCTTCCAGCAGCGCGCGCAACACGAGCTGCACCTGCAACGTCATCCGCGGACTATTCATACCATGTACTCTACATACCGTGTAGACGACTGTCCATGAGCTCTGACGAAAGCGCCGTATCCCCGACTTGTCGGGGAAGTTCGCCCAATCGATGCCTGAATCGTCCGACCTGTCCCCGACAAGTCGCGGGCGGACGACCGTACGCTCGGCCAGGCTGGGCTACGAAGGGAGCGATCGTGAGGGGCTACGTGGCCGTCTTCGAGGGAGACGACGAGTCGGGCTGCTCCGCGTGCTCCCCTGACCTGCCCGGTGTCGTTGCCGCGGGGGACAGCCGCGAGGAGACCGAGCGGCTGATGCTCGAAGCCATGGTCGAGCACCTAGCCCTGCTCCGAGAGACCAGCCAGCCCATACCTGAGCCCGCGACCGCCGCCAGCGTCACCATCCTCGACCCTGCCGTCGCGTTGATGCCCTTTGCGACCGCACTCGGCATGGCACCCCAGATCGGCGGTTAGTAGTTGTTCGTCCGATTTGGAGACTCCGAGTGTTGCGATCGAAGGGTATCAGCACCTTTTTTCTGATATGTACGATTCTGGTAAGTAGAGCAGTTGGCCTGCGAAGATCCGAGTCGATGTGCCCAGGTCATTGAGTTTCTGTAGCTCGGCCACTGTGGTGCCGTAGCGGCAGGCCAGCCGACTCAGCGTGTCACCGGCCCGCACTGTGACAGTGCCCAGGAGACTCGCTATAGGTATTGAGGTCGTCAGCGGATATTCAAGTCGTGGGTTTATTGGCGGCAGGTACCAGGTTTGCTCGGGGCGGGGGAGATAAGTCTCGATTGGAGTTCGCGGACGTATCGTCGGGCTCGTCAGAGGTTGTCGTGTGTTGTTGCCAGCCGCCCCGAACAGGGCCAAAATTACTAGGATGCCAGACACACTGACTCCTACACCGGCCAGCGAGCTCACCGGAGACGGGAGCGGAATTGAGTTCTGGCCCATTGGCATCAGCACGGTGGTGTCGAGCGCGACTCCGACAGAGGCAAGGTGAAGCCGCAGCCCGGCCACGTCCTCGCGGTTGAGCGCGTTATCCATCAGCATCCACAGTTCTTCGGCGCTGGTGTGCTTGCTGGCGAGATGGCTTAGCGATGCCCACCACCGCATCTCCCATGTCGCTTTGCCTGCAGTGACTAGGCTCTGTCCGACCAGCGCGAACAGTGCCTGTCGCATTTGGTCCTTGTTGTCCTGCGGCGGTGAATCTTTGTCCTGCGCCGAGCTTCGCTGTTTGTACAGTTTGGCTAGCTCGGAGGCGAGCTCGGCCTGTCGGCCAGCCTCTAGCAGGCCGAGGATGTCGTCGACGTTGGCGCCCGTGTGCCCGGTTAGCCGATCGGCAGCCTGGACCAATCGCCCGGCGTGCACGTTGGCGGTGAGTTCGGCAACAGTGTCGAGCCAATTCTGGTATGGCAGGATGGTCAGCGGTTCGTCGCCCCTTGCGAACAGTTGTTGCTGAGCGGTCTGCAACCACGTCGGGCTGATGCTGGTTACGTCGACTGGCGGGGTTCCTGTCGGTGGAACGTCTGAGTCAGCTACTTTCCCCACCGTTGCCAGCCGCAGGGCGAGGGGCGGGTGAGAGCAGCCCGCCGACTGCTTTTGTTCTGGCGGGTATGTCTTCGCACCTGCCAGCATGGCCCGATAGCCCGGGTCGGTCAACACGTTGCTGAACGCGAGGAACGGCTCGTCCGGTATCAATCGGTAGCCGTGGCAGAGATCTTTCGTCTTATCGGAGTAGTGTTTCCAAGCAGCGGGCAGCACATGCACCTTCCGCAGCGCATCTTCGGCAACCGTCCGACCAACGATTCGAGCAGCGACCGTGTCGGCCTCGAATTCCTGCTTGCGGCGTACAGCCAATGACACCCAATCGTAAGATCTTTTGTACATGTCGAACACCAGTAATGTCAATTTTGCGAGAGTAGCGGCTGGCGCCCTCCCCTGCGTGGCTCGCAGGAGTCGCTCACTGGTCCGTCCCAGCACAGCCGCGCCGCGGTACACGGCGGCGCCGAACTGAGTGTGCCGCCCCGCGAAGTGCCCTAGTTCGTGGCCGATGACGAACCGAAGCTCGTCCGCGGAGAGCCCCATTACGAAGGGAACCCCGACATACATCCAGCGCTTCCCGGATACCAGACCGAGCAGCCGCGTCTTTTCCCTCGCCAATGCGTTGGCCTCTGCCGTGAGAAACAGCTTGGCCGGGACGGCAGTGCCGACTTTGGCGGCGACCTGGTCCACCAGTCCCCACAGCGCTGGCATCTCCTCCCGAGTGACCTCGACCGAGTCCCACGGTTCGCAGTCCGGTAACTTCTCCCTCTTTCGGCGCACCGTACGCCAGATTGCAACGAAAACAGCCAACTCTGCCATCACGATGAGCAAAAGTAGTACAGCCTGGGCCAAGTTGCGCGAGAACAGTAGATCGAGAATGATCAACGCAAAAGCGATCTGATGGGGCCCGGGTAGCAGGGCAATAGCAAGCATCGCCCGGAGTCGGATCACCATCGAGGAACTCGGCGTCGTCTCTTCGCCCGGGCTGCCCCGGTCGCCTTGACCCAGGCGTACATAGCGTCCCTCGCATCCTGGTCCAGCTCGGCGGCCTCCTTGAGCCACTGTGTCGCATCTCGGACCCCCGTCGCCACGGGATCGGCGGGGAGCCGCAACAGCGCCGAACCGCTGGACGAAGGCACCAGCGCCTCGCCCGCATCCGACGCCGGTGTTCTTTCCAGCAGCCCGCGCAACTTTTCGCGTGCCCGGAACAGATACGTGCGCACCGTTGCTTCGGACACCGATAGCGCCGTTGCTATCTCTTCGTTCGGCGTCCCCTGGCTGTGCAGCCCCATCACGATTCGCTGCCGGCGTGGCAGAGCTGCTAGGGCACGCAGCACCTCATGGACCTCTGCCACCTGCTCTGGGCTCGCGTGCGGCGGGACTGGTACGTCTAGCGTCGGCGACTCTCTGGCCTGACGCCGCGCCGATTTCCACAGTCGCTGCTGCATCACCCGGAACACCCAACCTTCGGGTGACTCATACTGGCTGAGTTTGTCCCAGCGGACGAACGCCTGGGTGTATGCTTCAGCGACGGCATCCTCGGCGTCGTACCAGTGGCCGCACAGCACGATCGCTCGGGCCCGCATACCCGCGTAGGTGGTGTGAAAGAAGACCTCGAAGTCGATCGTCACTCCTGCCCCCGTCCGCACGGTGTGCCTGTCGATCGGTGCACGAGCAACAGGCAACCGTCGGCGTGACGGTCCATGACGATGGAGCCTGAGCCCGCAGCATCCACGAGCGCCATCATGGTTCTACCACGTACGCACTCGTGCCACATAGCTATCCGCGCCGAGATCACCCGACTGGACAGCCGGACTGCCCCAACCACCGTCACTAGCACCACCAGATCACCCATGATCCACAGCCACCGCCTTGACTCGAGGTCTCTCATGAGGAGACAGCCAGCGGGACGCGGTGCGTTGACAACGAATCGTGGGAAGTTGACAAATCGGCGCGCCCGGATTGTCCGATCTATCCTCGACAAGTCGCGGACGAGGCGGGGGCGAGTGGTGGGCTAGGCGGGGGCAAGGGCCGCGCGAGCGCCGTACGCGACCCTCGGGACGATCGGTTACCTCCGCCCATGTCAGGAGTGGTTCATGCGTTGGAAAGATGTCTACATCGCCGGGCTCGGCGCCTACCTGCCCGAGCAGGTGGTCACCACCGAGGAGGCGGTCGCGGCCGGGTGGTACGACGCCGCGGCGGCCGAGACCAACGGCGTCCGCGCGGTCCGGGTGGCCGGCGACGACGAGTCCGGCCCCACGATGGCGGCGGCGGCCGGCCGGCAGGCGGTCGAGCGGTCCGGGCACGGCAAGGACGAGCTCGGCCTGGTGCTGCACGCCAGCCTCGGCCACCAGGGCCAGGACTTCTGGACCCCCGCCCACTACGTCCAGAACGAGGCGGCCGGCGGCTCCGGCGCGGCCATCGAGCTGCGCCAGGGCTCCAACGGCGGCCTGGCCGGCGTCGAGCTGGCGGCGTCGTACCTCACCGCCCGCCCCGACGTCACGGCCGCCCTGGTCACCACCGGTGACACCTTCAAGCTGCCGTACATCGACCGGTGGCGCAGCGACGACCAGACCGTCTACGGCGACGGCGCCGGCGCGATCGTGCTGTCCAAGCGCGCCGGGTTCGCCAGGCTGCGGTCTACCGCGAGCCGGTCCGAGGCGAGCCTGGAGCCGCTCTACCGCGGCGTCGACGGCTGGACGGCGGCCCCCGGCAACGGCGGTCAGCCGGCCAACCTCACGCAGCGCAAGAGCGACTGGCTGCTGCGCAACGAGGACGGCTACGACGACGCGCTGGCCCTGATCAGCAAGAACTTCGGCGAGGCCCTGCAGGCCGCCCTGGACGACGCCGGCACCGACCTGGCCGGCACCCAGTGGTTCGTGCACGCCAACGTCTCGCGGATGATCGCTGAGTGGGGCTTCTACAACGCCCTCGGCATCTCCCGGGCCAGCACGCCGTACGACTGGGGTCTGGACTACGGGCACATGGGCGGCGGCGACCAGCTCATCGGGATGAACCGGCTGGTCGAGACCGGCGCCCCGAAGCCCGGCGACCTGCTGGTCACGGTCGGCGTCGGCATCGGCTTCATGTGGACGGTGGCCGTCGTCGAGCTCCTGGAAACCCCCACCTGGTAGCCGGCGCAGTGGGTGGGCCGCACCGTGCACGTCTGGTGTGGCCCACCTCATTCCCCGGCCCCATTCCCAACGATCATCGAGTTGTGGTCGCTAGTTGATCTCTATCAGCGACCACAACTCGATGATCGTCGGGAATGGGGGCCAGCCAGCTCAGCCGGCGGCGCGGGTCACGACCACGACGACCGCGCAGGCGAAGAACAGGCCGTAGGCGAACAGTGAGCCGCCGCGGTCGCCGTGCGTGAGCTGGAGGTACAGCACGACCCCGGTGAACAGGGCGAAGTACGCCGCCGCCGCGACCGCCCAGCCGGGCTGCCAGAACCCGGCGATGATCCCGGCCACGCCGGCCACGTCCAGCGTCCCCAGGGTGAGCTGGAGCCAGCGCGGCGGCGTGGCCCGGGTCAGCTCGGCGAACCGCGCCAGGCCCGCCTCCATCCCGCTCAGCATGGCGATGGCGCTGAGGATGAGCTCCAGGATCAGCACCGCCGAGGCGATGGCTGCTGCGACCCGCATCTGCGTGGTTCCTTTCTCGACCGAACTCTCGACCGAACTCTCGACGGGGCTCTTGATGGGACGCCCGCCCGGAGGGCATGTCCTCCGGGCGGGCGTCGGGAACGAACGGATTCTTGCGGTCGGGTCAGCTCTCCGCACCCACCGGGACCGGCGTGGGGACGGGCGCGGCCGGCACCGGCGTGTCGCTCGGTGGGGCGACGTCCAGAACGGCGGGGTGGGCATCCGCGGCGGCGGTCGGCTTGAAGCCACGGAAGCCGATGATGCCGACGAGCAGGCTCAGCCCGGCCCAGACGAGCAGCACGAGGAAGCCGCGGTGCAGGCCCTGGTTGAGCGCGTCGAGCGGGCCGGCCCCGCCGACGATGAGCTCGCCCGCCCTGGCCGTCACCACGGTCGCGGTGACGGCCAGGCCAAGCGCCCCACCAACCTCGGTCGCCGCGTTGAGCAGCGCGGAGGTCGTACCGGCGTCCTGCTCGGTCGCTTGCGAGGTGCCCACCACCGGGGTCGGGATCATGCACAGCACCAGGCCGAGGCCGAGCATCGCCGTGGCCGGCATCAGCAGGCCCCAGTAGTTGCCGTGCAGCGCGGTGCCCTGCAGCAGCACCAGCATCCCGCCCAGGACTACGGCGCCGCTGATGTACAGCGACCGCGGCCCGGTCTTGTTGATCGCCTGGG
The DNA here is from genome assembly GCA_035476575.1 of Mycobacteriales bacterium. Taxonomy (GTDB): domain Bacteria; phylum Actinomycetota; class Actinomycetes; order Mycobacteriales; family JACQDL01; genus DATILL01. The sequence continues at coordinate 10,376 of DATILL010000157.1, read as the reverse complement.
TGAGGATCGGCGCGACGATCATCAGCGCCAGGCTGGTCGGCAGGTACGCCAGGCCAGTCTTCAGCGGGCTGTAGCCGAGCACCGTCTGCATGTACTGCGGCAGCAGGAAGAACGTCGGCAGCATCACCCCGGCGGTGATGAACTGGCCGAGCGTGCCCGCCACCACGCCGCGCTGCCGGAACAGCCGCAGCGGCAGCAGCGGTGCCGTGCTGCGGTGCTCCACCTGCACGAACACGCCGAGCAGGACGGCGCCAGCGGCCAGCGAGCCGATCGTCAGCGGGTCGAGCCAGCCATGCATGGTGGTGCTGACGATGCCGTAGACGACGGCGAGCAGGCCGGCGGTGGCGGTCAGCGCACCGGCCGTGTCGGATTTTGGCCGCGGGCCGGTCGGGGCGCCGCCGCGGATCAGCGCGACCGCGCCGAGGGCCAGCACGACGCCGATGGGCACGTTGATGTAGAACGCCCAGCGCCAGCCGATGTCCACGATCGCGCCGCCGAGCAGGGTGCCGATGCTGGCGCCGATGCCGATCACGGTGCCCCAGATCCCGAAGGCCTTGTTGCGCTCCTTCAGGTCGGTGAACGTCGTGACCAGGATCGACAGCGCGGCCGGGGAGACGCAGGCCGCCGCGATGCCCTGGATGGCCCGGGCGGACAGGAGCTGTGCCTGGCTGTGCGCCAGCCCGGCCAGCAACGAGCCGGCGGTGAACAGCACGATGCCGGACAGCAGCACCCGGCGCCGGCCGACCACGTCGGTGAGCCGCCCGCCGAGCAGCAGCAGGCCGCCGAACAGCAGCACGTACAGGCTCATGACCCACTGCAGGCCGGTGCCCGACATGCCGAGGGACCGCTGGAGCTGCGGCAGCATGACGTTGACGATGGTGGCGTCGGTGACCACCAGGAACTGCGCCATGGAGACCACGATCAGCACCCACCAGCGCCGGTTGTCCGGGGGTGGCGGGCTGGTGGCCTCCGGCTGGGCGCCGACGTTCGGCGCGATGTGCTCGTCGATACTCATGTCCTTCTCCCTTAGCCTCACAGGGTCCACAGACGCGCGTGGCAGGCTAGGCCGCGTGGCAGGCTAGGCACGGCGACAGGTTGCCTGCACCGTGCCAGGTGTCGCTCGAGCCGTCCTCGAGCGAGCACGTGACGTCGTCATACGGTGACCGGCGGTCGGGTGCCGGCGGTCAGGCGGCGACCGCGGCGTTCACCCGGTCGTAGATGGCGCGCAGGCTGCGGTCGGCGAGCAGCCGGCCGATCGGGATGCGCCTGCTGGTCTCCCGCTCCACCGCGGCGACCAGGCGCAGGATGTGCAGGGAGTCCCAGCTCACGACGCCGTCCAGCTCGGAGTCCAGCTCGTCGTTCGCGAGCGGCAGGCCCAGCTCGTCGCGGACCAGCGTGATGAAGTCGTCCTCGGTCATGACGGTGGCCTTTCCAGCTCGGTGTCGAGGTGCAGGTGGGCGGGGACGGCGGGCAGCTCCGCCAGGTCGTGGACGAACCGGAGCTCCCCACCGTCCATGGCGGCAGTCTCGGCCGCGGTGGCGAAGCCGACCGAGGGGTAGAAGCCGCGGACGCCCTTGTTTTTGGCGGTGGGCCGGTAGCTGGCGTGTACGGCGGCGAGGCCCTCGGCCCTGGCCTGGGCCAGCACGGTCGCGATGGTGGCCTGCTCGATGCCACGGGCGAACACCCGGCAGGAGAGCAGCATGTTCTCGACGTGCAGGCCGTCGCCGGCCCGGCGGGCGAACACCGCTCCGACGACGCCGTTGTCGCCGAAGCGGTCGGCCGAGCGGATCGAGAGCACGAGGTATGCCGGGTCGTCGAGGCGGGCCCGCAGGTCGGCCGGCTGGAGCCGCTGGGTGGTCAGGTTGAACTGGTTGGTGCGCAGGGTGAGCTGGGCGACCCGGGCGACCTGGCCCTCCGTGACCCGGGCCACGGTGACCACGACGCCGAGCTGGCCGAGGTACTCCTCCATCGAGCCGGCGCTGTCCAGCAGGTCCTGCCGGGCGGCCTCGGTGCGGTAGAGGGCGGTGCGGGCGCGGTCCTCGGCGGTCAGCTCGCGGACGTCGAACCAGCCGTCGGCGAGCAGCTTCTCGATGTGCAGGGCTGGCTCCTCGTCGAGCCGGACGACGGCGACGCCGGGCAGGCTGGCGGCGACCAGGCCGCACTCGAACGGCGAGTCGTCAACGAAGACGAAGCTGTCGACGCCGAGGTTGAGCTTGTCGGCGATGTCGCGCAGGTTGCCGTCCTTGGGACTCCAGTTGGCGTTGACCCGGGCGAGGTCGGCCTCCCGCAGCACCATGTCGGGGTGCTCGCGCAGGACCTGGAGGACGTTGTCCTGGTCGTTCTTGCTGGCGACGGCGAGCAGCACGCCCTGCGAGCCGAGCTGCTTGACGACGGTCTGGAACTGGCCGAACGCCTCGCCCCGGAACGTCGTCGCGGCGGCGATGCCGTCGGGGCCGTCGTCGCCGAGGACGCCGTCCCAGAGGGTGTTGTCGGCGTCGAGGACCAGCACCTTCTTGGCCTGGGCGCGCAGCGTGCGGGCGAGGTGCGCGACCTCGCGGGCGTAGCGGGCGAGCAGCTCGTCGCCGAGGTAGGTCTTGGCGTACGACGCCATCCGGGGCTCGGTGACCGGGCCGCCGGCCGCGATCAGCGGTTCGAGGTCGAGGACGGCGACTCGGGAGTGCGTGCTGGCGAGCCGGAGCAGGCCGATGTTGAGCTCGCGCCAGGCGATGGCGAGCCGGTTGCGGGAGGCGAGGTCGACGAGCTGGTGGGTGTGGGCGCGCAGCAGCGGGACGGTGTTGAGGACCAGCGTGCCGGTGCCGTGCTCGACGTAGCGGGTGGCCAGCGCGTCGAGCTGGGCGAGCTTGGCGGCGGCGGCTCGCTCCAGGTCCTCGACCAGCCAGGGCTTGGGTAGCTCGTCGAAGATCATCTGTGGGTCCAGGACGACCAGGGCCAGGTCGGCGCCGGAGGTGTAGAGGAGGCTGCCGGTGTCCTGGAGGTCGCGCAGGTAGGCGTCGAAGTCGCTCAGCCTGGGCCGCAGCACGATGCCGTGCCGGGCCAGCTCGGCGGTGAGCGGTGCGGTCAGGTTGCCCAGGGTGGAGTGCCCGGTGATGGCCACCGTGATGGTGTCGACCGGGCTGCCCGCAGCGGCGGTCTCCCGGACCGCCTCGTCCGGATCGAGCCGGGACAGGAGCTGGCCGGCCCGGGCCAGATCGGTCAAAGCGTTCTCACCGTGGGCGAGCTCGGCCAGCAGACTGGCGACCGTTCGATATTGCGCGGCAAGCCGCCCCTCAGCGCGCAGCTTCCTTAGCCGGTCCAGCGGACCGGCCGGGGGAGCCGCGACGGCAGGGGCGTCGTCGACCGTTGTCACAGGGTTCTCCTTCGTCGCACCGTCGCTCCCCGGGCGCGGCAGGGTCCGCGAAGCGTCCCGATAGTCCCGCCTGACGCTTGAGCCCCGCTTGTGCTGCCGGCGCGTGGCAGGCAACGACAGGTGACCACAACGCCGAGAGGTGACCGCATGGGCGGCGTAGGCAACGACAGGTGACCACAACGCCGAGAGGTGACCACAGCGGAAGCCGGTCTGGGCAGTCGCGGAGATGCGGTCGCGCTCAAGTGAGACTCCAGCCGCCCACCGCAGGATCACGGACAACTACGCCAACACCGTTCTGGGCGAGTCTGCACACGGCACGGCGGACACACGCCCGGTGTCTGACCCCCTGGAGGAGCACACCGTGGCATCCAAGCTCGGCCTCGCTGCCGCCATCGGCGGCTGGAGCGCCCGACACCGCAAGACCGCAGTCATCGGGTGGCTGTTGTTCGTCGTGCTCGCCAGCGTCATCGGCGGGTCGACCGGCATGGTCAAGGCCACCAGCGCGGAGAACACGGCGGGGGAGACCCGGCGGGCCGCGCAGATCCTCGAGGCCGCCGGCATCGCCGCGCCGGCCGCCGAGACCGTGCTGGTCCAGACCGGCTCCGGCTCCTCCGGCTCCTCGGACGACGCGGACTTCCGGGCCGCCGTCGCCGACGTGATCGCCGCCGTCAACGGCACTGGCCTGGTCAGCGACGTGCACTCGCCGTACGACTCGGGAGCGATCTCGGCCGACCGGCGCTCGGCGCTGGTCGACTTCGCCATCACCGGCGACAAGGACAAGGCCGTCGACCACATCGAGCCGGTGCTCGCCGCGGTGGCCGCGACCCAGGCGAAGCACCAGGGCCTGCGGATCGAGGAGTTCGGCGAGGCCACCGGCATGAAGTTCTTCAAGGACTCGTTCACCAACGACTTCAAGCGGGCCGAGTGGACCGCCGTACCGCTCGCGCTCGGCATCCTGCTGGTCGCGTTCGGCGCGCTGGTGGCCGCGATCCTGCCGGTCGGCCTGGCCATCACCGCGTACACCGGCGCGGCCGGGTTGCTGGCGCTGTCCAGCCACTGGCTGCACACGACCGACGACGCCGCCTCGGTGATGCTGCTCATCGGCCTGGCCGTCGGCGTCGACTACTGCCTGTTCTACCTGCGCCGCGAGCGCGAGGAGCGGGCCGCCGGGCACGACAACGAGACCGCGCTGCGGATCGCCGCCGCCACGTCCGGGCGGGCGGTGCTGGTCTCCGGCCTGACCGTGGTGGCCGCGATGGCCGGCATGTTCTTCACCGGCATCACCGACTTCACGGCGATCGGCATGGCCACCATCCTCGTCGTCGTGGTCGCCGTGCTCGGCTCGCTGACCGTGCTGCCGGCGCTGCTGTCGATGCTCGGCGACCGGGTCGGCAAGGGCCGCATCCCCGGGCTCGGCCGGCGCGGGACGGCGGTCGCGACCGAGAGTCGAGTATGGCGGTTCATCCTCGGCGGGGTGCTCAGGCGGCCGCTCGGGTCCGCCCTGCTGGCGGGCGGCGCGCTGCTCGCGCTGGCCGCGCCGGTGCTCACCCTGCATACCGCGCAGCTCAACTTCACCCAGGAGCTCTCCCCGGACAGCGCCCTGGTGCAGACCGCTCAGCGGATCGACGCGGCGTTCCCCGGCAGCCCTGCACCGGCCCGGATCGTGGTGTCCTCGCCGAACGTCGACACCCCCGAGATGCGTACGGCGATCGACAACCTGCGCCGGGCGGCGGTGGCCACCGGCATGATGCACGACCCGATCACGGTGACCTACCACCTGCCGCAGCACATCGCGGTGATCGACGTGCCGCTGGCCGGCAACGGCAACGACAAGGCGAGCGAGAACGCGCTCGACACCCTGCGCGGCTCGGTCATCCCACCCACCATCGGTGCCGTGCCGGGCACCGAGACCGCGGTCAGCGGGAGCACCGCCGGCTCGGTCGACTTCACCCGCCAGCTCAGCAGGAGCAACCTGCCGGTGTTCGCCTTCGTGCTGGTGCTGGCCTTCCTCCTGATGCTGGTCTCGTTCCGGTCCGTGGTCGTGGCGGGCACCGCGGTGGTGCTCAACCTGATCTCGGTCGGGGCGGCGTACGGCGTGCTGGCGCTGATCTTCCAGCACGGCGTGGGCGCGGCCCTGTTCGGCACGCACGCGGTCGGCGCGATCCAGTCCTGGATGCCGCTGTTCCTGTTCGTCATCCTGTTCGGCCTGTCGATGGACTACCACGTCTTCGTGGTGTCGCGGATCAAGGAAGGTCACGACCGGGGCCTGACCACCCGCGCCGCGGTGGCACACGGCATCACCTCGACCGCCGGGGTGGTCACCAGCGCGGCGGTCATCATGGTCGCGGTGTTCGCCATCTTCGGCACGCTGACGGTGCAGTCCATGAAGCAGACCGGGGTGGGCCTGGCGGTGGCGGTGCTGATCGACGCCACCATCATCCGCGGCGTGCTGCTGCCCTCGGTGATGACGCTGCTCGGTGACCGCAACTGGTACCTGCCGCGCTGGCTGGGCTGGCTGCCAGCCCTGTCCCACGGCGAGATCCCGCCGGTCGCGCCGGTCCCGCCGGTCGGCGAGGACGCCGACAGAGACCGCCAGCCAGTCACGGTGTGAGCCCCCAGCCCCTCCCGGGCCTCACAATCACGATCTGACCCGATGGCCCCCCATGGCCCCTGACCCGACTGCCCGCAGCCTGATGTCGCGCGACACGCCGGCATCAGGCTGCGGCGTGTCATAACGGTGTTCACCTCGGTACAGAGTTGTCCCGCCGATCGGCCTATCGCCAGTACCGCCTATCGCAGCAAGGGCGAGCACTGTTGATCAGAGCGTGGTAAGAAAAGCGGCAAAGATCGTGGTTCCTCCGGATTGCGTTGCTGTCGATCCGGTTTCCGGGGGCTTTACGATTCCTACGGCGCCGACGTGCCACCTGACCAGCGACGCTCAGATCGGCAGGCCTCACCGGATGATCAAGATCATGCTCGCGGAGGACGTGAACATGCTCCGCGGTGCGCTGGTCGCCCTGCTCCAGCTTGAGCCGGACATCGACGTGCTCGCCGAGGTGGACTCCGGTGACGACATTGTGCCGACCGCGCTGAAATGCCGGCCAGATGTCGCCGTTCTCGATATCGACCTGCCCGGTATCGACGGCCTGACCGCCGCCGCGGAGCTGTACGAGAAGCTGCCCGGCTGCCGCACCCTGATCCTGACCAGCCTGGGCCGGCCGGGCAACCTGCGCCGCGCGCTGTCCGCGCACGTGTCCGGCTTCATCCTCAAGGACGCGCCGCCGGACCGGCTGGCCGAGGCGATCCGCGGGGTGGCGGCCGGCCGCCGGGTGATCGACCCGCACCTGGCGCTGTCCGCCTGGGACAGCGGGGAGAACCCGCTCACCGCGCGGGAGGTGGAGGTGCTGCGGCTGGCCGCGGACGGCGCGGAGGCGGTGGAGATCGCGGCCCGCTTGTACCTGTCCGCTGGCACGGTGCGCAACTACCTCACGACGGTCGTCACCAAGCTCAACGCTCGCAACCGGGTCGACGCCATCCGCATCGCCCGCGAGTCCGGCTGGCTGTGAGCCCCGTCCGTCGGGCTGCCGTGTCGCGCCTGAGGTAGCCCTCGTCTATGTAGATTGGATCTACGCAGATGAGGCGACACGCATGGGAGGTGGGCCGGTGGCCAGCTTCGTCGGAAGGACGTCCGAGCTCGCACTCCTCCGCAAGCGCCTGGACCGGGTCACCGTGTCCGGCGCTGGAACGCCGGCATCCTGCGGAGCTGGCCGCACGGGACGCCGTCCCCGCGGTTCGTCGAAGAGGAATGCGCCGATCCGGCCTCGCTGCTGTTCAGCGTGCCGGAGTCGGTGCTGATGGCGGAGTTTCCGCACCCGACCAGGCGCGACGCGTGCTGGAGGCGGTGGGCAGCGGTGACCGCACCCATGCCACCATCGCCGCGTCCGTAGGTGGCCGGCAGGGAGGCCTGTCCTCGGGGACGCTGTCGCCGCTGCTGCGCCGGCTCGTCGTGGAGAAGCGCGTGCTCGCGGTGGACGAGCCACTGTCGACCCGCCCGGGCAAGCCCGGGCTCTACCGGGTGGCGGACAGCAACCTGCGGCTGTACCTCGCCGCGCTGAGCTCGGCCCAGGAGCTGGCCCGCCGGGGGCATCGCGAGGCGGCGTTCCGGCTGGTGCAGCGCCGCTGGCCGGGATGGCGGGGCCGGGCGGTCGAGCCGTTGGTCCGGCAGTCACTCGAGCTCGCCGCGGCCGCTGGCGCACCCCGTTCGACGACCACGACCTCGCCCGGGGCGCGGCCGAGGTGCCCGGCTTTACCCCGGGCAGCACGGGACTCGCCGTCGTGTCGCTGTCCGGCACCACGTCGAGCCTGGGCCGGGACGATGGGAACATTGCCTGGGGGCCGGACGACGTCCTCTCCGCCTGGCGGCCCGCGGCGGCCCGGTAGGCTCAACCGGTGTGCTCCCGGCTCGCTCAGCCGGCGGGCTCGCTGGACGGCGCGGGCACGGCCACCGAGATCGGCAGGTCAGCGCACAGGTGGAACCTGCCGTCCGGGAGGATCCCGGCGGTCAGCCGGCCGCGCAGCGCCGACACCCGGCTGGACAGGTTCTGGATGCCGCTGCCCTGGCGGGTGGTTGGCTCGACCGGCTCGGGCTGCACGCCGTCGTTTTCGATCCGCATCCGGACCGTGCCTCCGTCCTGTACCACCACGATGTCGCAGGTCTCCGCCTTGCTGTGCCGCAGCACGTTCGTGACGCCCTCGCGCAGCACGGTGGCCAGCACCGTGCTGACTGAGTCCGGCAGCGGTTCGTAGCTCATCCGCATGGTCACCGCGATGTCGGCCGCGGCGAGCACCGACCGGACCGAGCGCGCCTCGGAGTCCAGCGACATGTCCCGGTAGCCGCTGGCCACGGCGCGTACGTCGGCCAGCGCCTGCCGGGAGATCTCCAGGATCTCGGCCAGCTCGTCGCGGGCCCCGGCCGGGTGGTTGCCGACCAGCCGGCGGGCCAGCTCACTTTTCAGCGTGACCGCGGACAGGCTGTAGCCGAGCAGATCATGCAGGTCGCGGGCAAACCGCAGCCGCTCCTGGGCCACCGCCATCCGGGCCAGCTCCAGCCGGGCGGCCTGCAGCTCGGCCACCAGGCTGGCCAGCCGCGACATGCCGTAGACGATCATGCTGGTGATGATCGTGGACACCGTGGCGTAGGCGATGTCCTGCGCCCGGCCGGTGAAATGCGCCTGCAGCACGGCGATGCTCACCGTGACCAGGCCGACGACGGTCCACCCCAGCGGTGCGGACAGGACGAGCAGCGCGTTGCCCGCCAGGAAGCCCGGCATCCCGGCCCAGGCCTGCCCGAACGCCAGGAACGGCAGGTAGACCAGCGCCGCCTGGAAGGCCAGCATCGCCCGCCCGTGCCAGGACCGCAGCTCCACACCCTCCCGGGTGAAGTACAGGAGCTGGATCAGCAGCAGCGCGGCCAGCACCGAGATGAACGAGATCGCATAGCCGAGGTGGGGATGGGCGCCGATCCCGATCAGCGCGGCCACCACGCAGAAGCCGGTGAACACCGTGATGACGACGAGCCGGGCGATCTGGGGGGCGAGCCGGGTCTGGTCGCGGTCCGCGGCCGGCACCGTGCGACCGCGCCGCCTGGCCCGCGGCCAGACCGGGCGGCCGGGCGGCCACCGGGTCACCGACGGGTCACCGCGGTGCCCGACGACGGCAGACGATGTGGCATGGACTCCCCAAGGTCTCCCGTGGTGACGGCGTCGAGCCGGGGACGTCCGGGTCTGGGACACCCGGGCCCGGACACTGAACCTGGGTCATGGGTGTCAACAGCCGAATTCTAGGGTTATTGGTTGTTCGGGTCGAAGTCTTCCATACCGTGCCCAGCCCACCAGGGATCGTTGACCGGTGTGTCGCTGGATGTACTTTTGATGATCTTTTCTGGCGGTGAACCGACAATGAACTCTCCCACACTCGACTCGGCCCGCCAGTCCAGCCGGAAGGCCCGCGCGGCCGCGTCGCTGTCGCCACCGGCAATGGCGCATGGTGCCAGCCGCATCGCCGTCGCCACCAGGTAGAGCGTCTGCTGGAGCACGCCCACGTGCTTGAGCGAGGTGGCGTAGGCGAGCCCGCTGTGCATCCAGGACACCCGCCGGAACCGCGCGGTCATGGTGAGCAGCACCGGCGGCGGCGCGGTCATGCCGGCGGACACCCGGGCCGCGTCGAGCAGCTCGGACAGGTCGTCCTCGTTCTCGTTGACCAGGGTGAGGCCGTGCTCCAGCGGGTCGTAGTGGTAGATCCCGCGGGCCAGCCCGGTGCATCGGTCGATGGTGAGGTACAGCTCCAGCTCGTGCAGGCCGCCGCTGGTCGGGTACGGCCGGTCGCTGATGACGTACGGCGTCTCGCCGGGCGCGCCGGGGCCGGGCCGCAGCGACCGGATCCGGGCGGTCCGGTACAGCAGCTCACCGATCTGCTCGGCCGTGACCGGCGTCGGGCCGAACTCGTGGAAGGACCGGCGGGCCTCGACGACCGCGGTCAGCTTCGGGTCGGCGGCCAGCACGTCGGCCAGCGCCGGCCGGTACAGCGGGAGCCGCGGCCCGGCCGGCGGCGGCTTGACGGCGGGCTCCGGCGGCAGCCGCTCGGCGTACGGGAAGACCGCGCCGTGCGGGTCGTCGTGCCGGCCCAGCCGGCTGCGGGAGTGGAACAGCAGGTCGTGGTGCGACCACGGCATCAGCACCGGGTCGGAGTCCTCGGCGAACCGGGCCGTCGCGGGCAGCGCGCCGGGCTGGCTGAGCACCACCATGCCGGCCGCCACCAGGTAGCTGACCAGGTCCAGCGCGACCGGCTCGGCCAGGTGCAGCGCCGCCGCGGTCGCCGCCGGGGTGGTCGGCCGGCCGAGCGAGCCCACCACCCAGGTGGCCACCGCGCGGTGCAGCACCACCCGGTGCAGCGCCAGCGGCGACTCCAGCAGCATCCCGGCCTCGCCCACCCGCAACGCGGCGAACCGGGA
>DATILL010000156.1:0-66685 GCA_035476575.1 Mycobacteriales bacterium | reverse complement strand
TGGCCTTCAACGGGATGACGGTAGGCATGAGAACCACCATCAAAACCGCGTAGGCCGCATCCGTCCCCACGCCACGCCGCGGACCCGAGCCACGAACTGCCAGGTCAAGACATGATCATCTGACTTTGCCTCGGCCCTGGTCCCGCTGGCAAGGCACGCAGTCCGTTGTTCTGGAGGTTGAGGGTGGTCAGGGCGGTGAGCCCGCCGAGGCTGTCCGGCAGCGCCGTCAGCCCGTTGTCGGACAGGTGGAGGGTGGTCAGGGCGGTGAGCCCGCCGAGGCTGTCCGGCAGCGCCGTCAGCCGGTTGCCGGACAGGTCGAGGGTGGTCAGGTCGCGCAACTCGAGAATCTGAGGTGCCAGCACGACCAGGTCTTCGTCGTCCAGCCCAAGCCTCGCGAGATCGAGTGAAACGGCACTGGCCCGCTTGACGCGCCCGATCCTAGCTTCGGCAATATGCCGCCCCTGCACGGCTCGCCCCCTCCGCGACCACGCGACCTGCAACGAGGACCCAGGCTAGACCTCGACGCCAGAGCCACGCAGCCGCTCGGCTGGCCAGCCCGCCGGATCTCGTCGAAGGCGATAGTGGCCACCTTTCGTTCGCGGCAGGCGAGGGGCGATTCTTCCCGGCCGATTGCGCCGGGTTCGGGGCAAACCCGCGCGGGTAGACCGGGAGACGTGGGAAGCCCTTCCGCCGACACCCGGGACCCGCCGGGCGGGGACGAGCGGGAGCCGGGCCGGTCTGCCCGCTTCCGGGTCCTGGCCTCCATGGGCCTCGGGGCTTGCGTGGCGGTGGTGGTCGCCCTGCTCGCGCGGGTGCCGCTGGCCCCGCTTGCCGGCTGGGACGTCACCGCACTGGTCTTCGTAGGCTGGACCTGGCGCGAGATCTGGGGGCGCGACGCGCGCAGCACCGCCCGGCTCGCGGTGCGCGAGGACCCCACCCGGGCCGCGGCCGACCTGTTGCTGCTGGTCGCCGCGGTGTCCAGCCTGCTGGCGGTCGGGCTGGTCATCGTCACCGCCAACAACGGTGGCGGTGCCGGTCAGGTACTGCAGGTCGGCTTGGGCGTGTTCTCCGTGGTGCTGTCCTGGGCCGTCGTACACACCATCTACGCCCTGCGCTACGCCCGGATGTACTACAGCATGAACGACGGAAGCGAGAACGGCGGGATCGACTTCAACGAGGACGGCCCACCGCAGTACTCCGACTTCGCCTATGTGTCCTTCACCATCGGGATGACGTTCCAGGTGTCCGACACTAGCCTGCGGACCAAGGCCATCCGGGCCACCGCCCTGCGGCACGCCTTGCTGTCGTACCTGTTCGGGACGGTGATCGTGGCCATGACGATCAACCTGGTGGCCGGGCTCAGCAGGTAGCTGGAACGCCGTCGGCCGGATGGCGTAGCCGCGGTCATCCCGCGCGGCCGGTGTTCCGCGGCCGCCCGCCACGCTGCCGGCCCATCCGGTTCAGTCACATACCTGGGCTGAGCAGAGGAATGCCGGCGTCGCTCGCGGCAGCGGCCAGTCTGTCGTCATATGTCACGAAAGCGTCTAGCTCGGCGCCCAGCACCCGGGCGGTGGAGAGATGAATGGCAGCCAGAGAACGCAGCATCCGATCCGGTTCATTCATCACGGCATCGACGATATCGTCGTCGATGCCGATGTAGTCAAAGGCCAAGAGTAGATCACGTGCTTCCGGCAAAGCGGCCGGCATGACTCGGCTAACCGCTCGCATCACCTCGATCCGTAGCAACGCTGAGCTCACCCACGACGCATCCGCGTTATTGTCGTAGAACTCGGCGAACTCCTTCGAATGACTCTCCTCGGCCAGGAGCTTCAACGCTGCGGAGGTGTCGACATAGTAGAGGCTCACGAGCTGTCCTCCCCGGTGCTGCTCGGCCGGGTGAGCCGGACTACCGCGCTCATTCGTGAGCTCGCTGGTTCGCTCACCAGCGCTCCCCGTCACGCAGCGACGTGAGAGCGTCGCCGAGGCGGTTGGTCCCGTCACCGGCTCGCATGCGTGGTCGGTACCCCGGACGTACCGCTAGACGAGCTCGCCCGGCCTCGATCAGCCGACGTAGCACCGGCGTCGGTGCTCGATCCGCCACCGGCATGATCCGGGCAATTAGCCGACCGTGGTCGGTCACGTCGATGGTCTCACCGTGCCGCACGCGAGCCATCACCTCGCCGGTACTGTGTCGCAGCTCTCGAAGACCAACCGCGTGGTCACCCAGCTTCACCATGGATCGAATGTATCACCAATATGTGGCTACAAAGGTTGTGGCGGTGCGCACATCCTCGGCCGGCAGCCCGTCCCGCGTTTGACGCCCGCTGGATGGGTAGGGGTGTTGTAGCGGTGAGTTCATCGCTCGCCCTGACCGAGGAGGAGACGAACCCGATGGGTCTCGAGGACAAGATCAAGAACACGGCGCAGGACGCGACCGGGACCATGAAGGAGACGATCGGCAAGGCCACGGGCGACGAGCAGCTTGAGTCCGAGGGCCTGCTCGACCAGGCGAAGGCGAAGGTCAAGAAGGCCGGCGAGCAGGTCAAGGATGCCGTGGACGACGTGGCGGAGAAGTTCCGCAACCGGTGACATCACGACCTGCCAGATGAGACGGCGACGGCCCGGAGCGACCCCCGGGCCGTCGTCCTGCCGTCGGCGGTGGGCCACCCGCGGGCCACGCGGCGGGCCGTCCAGGCGCGGGCTGTGAAGTACCCCGTTGGCTGTGTTAGCCTCGGCCCCGTTGCAGTCGTAGGTTTCCTGGTCTGTGTTGGCATGCCCGCGGAATTTGTGACCAGCGGGCTTTTTGCTTTTCCGGGACGTCTTCCCGAGGGCAGAACGGCTCCGCCGCAACGTGCGAGCCCACACGGTGTGGGCTTAGAAGTACCCAAGGAGTGCGCATGACGCAGGGAACCGTGAAGTGGTTCAACGGGGAGAAGGGCTTCGGGTTCATCACCCAGGACGGCGGCGGTGCCGACGTCTTCGTTCACTTCTCGGCGATCGCCGCTGACGGATACCGCAGCTTGGACGAGAACCAGCGAGTCGAGTTCGAGGTGACCCAGGGCCCGAAGGGCCCCCAGGCCGAGCACGTTCGCCCCATCTAGACAGGTGGACGTCCCGAGGGTCCGCGCCGGCTTGGCGCGGACCCTCGTTTAGTCAAGGTACGTCGATGTCCTGCCGCCGTTGATGCCGGCGACCGTCGGGTAGTGTGAGGCAGCCCTCTTACCCACGGCATCGCCCCAAGCCGTAGGCGCCACGCCGCAACGGCTGGCCGGGGAGACCGCCGGGACGTGCGGGCCAAGCAAGGGCTAAACCGGACGCGCGACACGCGGCTGGCCCATCGCTGTCGTGCCAGGAACTTCGCTTGCACTCGGCCTCGCGCTTGCCCGGCGGCGCCGTCCGACCGGAAGGCACCGCCCTGTGACCACCCGCTATGGCTTCGTCAGCACCTACCCACCGACCCAGTGCGGGTTGGCCACGTTCACCTCGGCGCTGTTCGGCGCGCTGGTCACCGCGGACGGCGGTGACGGGCGGGTCGTCCGCGTCGTCGAGACACCGCAGCCCTGGCCCACGGCGGAGGTCGTCGGCGAGCTGCTGGTCGGCGACGCGCAGGGCCCGTGGGTCGCGGCCGAGCTGCTCAACGCCAGCGACGTGGTGATCGTCCAGCATGAGTACGGCGTGTACGGCGGTCGCGACGGTGCCGCGATCCTGACTCTCCTCGACGCCTTGAGGGTGCCGTGTGTGGTGGTCCTCCACACGGTTCTCACCGAGCCATCCCCACACCAGCGGTTGGTTCTCGAGGCGGTGGTGGGCAGGGCGGACGCGGTCGTGACGATGACCGCTGCGGCGTGGGACCGGCTGGCCGTCGGCTACGCGGTGGACATGCGCAAGGTAAGCGTCATCCCGCACGGAGCGCATGAGCCCACAGCCGGCCACGGCCCAGTCGACCGGACTGGCCGGCCCACCGTGCTGACCTGGGGCCTGATCGGACCTGGCAAGGGCATCGAGTGGGGCATCGAGGCCATGAGCTCGCTCGCGGAGCTGGACCCCGCGCCGCGCTACGTGGTCTCGGGGCACACCCACCCGAAGGTGCTGCTCCGGGAGGGAGAAGCGTACCGGGACCGCCTCAGGGCACAGGTACGCCGGCTCGGCCTCGGGGCCATGGTGACCTTCGACGGCCGGTACCGGGACGCCGCGTCGCTGGCGGAGCTGGTGCGGTCGGCGGACGTGGTGCTGCTCCCGTACGACTCGACCGACCAGGTCACGTCGGGGGTGCTCATCGAGGCGGTCGCGGCCCTCAGGCCGGTCGTCGCGACCCGCTTCCCGCACGCGGTGGAGCTGCTTGGTGGCGGCGCCGGGCTGCTGGTGGAGCACAAGAACCCGACCGCCATCGCCGCGGCGCTGCGCCAGGTGCTCACCCGCGGCGACCTCGCCGCCGGCATGACCAGGGCAGCAGCCGCGACGGCACCCACACTGCACTGGCCGGCCGTCGCCGAGCGCTACCGGGAGCTTGCCATGCGGCTCATCGCGGCGAGCCTGGTCGCATGAACGCCGTACCGCGAGTGAACATGGCGGGCGGCCTCCTCGGACCCGCCTTCGACCACCTGGACCGGCTCACCGATCGGCACGGCCTGTTCGAGCACGCCCTGCACTCGGTGCCCAGGCCGGAGCACGGCTACTGCCTGGACGATGTGGCGCGCGGCCTCGTCGTCGCCTGCCGGGAGCCGGATCCGGGCCCGGCGGTGCGCCGGCTGGCCGCGCTCTACCTGGACTTCACGCTGGCGGCGCTGCACTCCGACGGGTCCTGCCACAACCGGATGCGGGTCGACGGGACCTGGACCGACAGCCCGGGGGTGGGGGACTGGTGGGGCCGGGCGCTGTCGGGTCTCGGCGTGGCCGCGGTACGGGCGCCGTCGGATGAGATGCGGGCCAGGGCGCTCGACGGGTTCCGGACCGCGGCCGGGCGGCGTTCACCGCACAGCCGGACGATGGCCTTCGCCGCCCTCGGCGCTGGCGAGCTGTTGATCGGCCGTCCGGGTGAGCAGTCGGCGCGGGTGCTGCTGCGCGACGCCGCTGACACGGTCAGTGTCGGTGTGGGTACGGGCGACCCGGCCTGGCCCTGGCCGGAGCCCCGGCTGCGGTACGGCAACGGCGCGGTGGCCGAGGCCCTGCTGCTGGCCGGTGCGGCCCTGCCCGACCCGGTCCTGCTCGCAAGCGGCCTGCGGCTGCTTGACTTCCTGCTGCGCATCGAGACCCGCGACGGCCACCTCTCGGTGACCCCGGTCGGGGGGCGCGGCCCGGGCGACACCAGCCCCGGGTACGACCAGCAGGCGATCGAGGTGGCCACCCTCGCCGACGCATGCGCCAGGGCGTACGCGGTGACCGGCGACCCTCGCTGGCTGGCCGGCGTGCGGCTGGCCTGGGCGTGGTTTCTCGGCGACAACGACGGCGGCACGGCCATGTTCGACCCGCGCACCGGCGGCGGCTACGACGGCCTGCAGCCGCGGGGCCGGAACCTCAACCAGGGTGCCGAGTCCACGCTGGCCATGCTGTCCACCGCACAGCACGCGCGACATCTCGGTGGGCTCGGGTGACCGAAACGGCGCCGCTGACCCGCTACGCACCGGCGGACCTGCGGGCGGACCCGGGACGGGTCGTCGCGCGGCTGTTCCTGCCCGGCGAGGAGCTGCCGGCGACCCGGTCGCGGGCTGGTGCCATCGTCGCACGCGTTCTCGCGCTGCCCGACAGCGAGGTGGAGGAGCTGACCGCGGGCCTGCTCGAGAGCTTCTCCGGCCGGCACCGGGACTACCCGACCCTGCTCGCGAGCCACGCCTCGATCGTCAGCTCCCGGCTGGGCGAGGCGCCGCGCCTGACCGACGCCCGGGCGCTGCTGCTCGGTGCGAGCTTCACCGCCGAGTACGCCGTAGAGGGTGCGGCCCTGTGCAACCCGAGCGCCGTCCTGCACCCAGACCAGTCCTCGCTCCAGCCGGGGCAGGCCCGGGTCGTGGTCAGCCTGCGCGGCATCGGCGAGGGCCACATATCCTCGATCGGCTTCAGCACCGCCGTGGTGGGGCCGGGGGCGAGGTGGTCGTTCGAGCCCCGGACACTGCCGGCCGTCGCGGGCAGCACCATTGGGGCCTGCTGGCGCCGGGAGCACCTGCGAGCCGTGCTCACCGACCAGGGCCACGTCGACGAGCTGTCCAGCACTGTGCTGCGCGCACTGCCAGCGGAGCTCACCAGCGCCGATCTGGAGCAGGCGCTCGCCGAGGCGCACCCGGACCTGGTCGCGCGCCCGGGCGCGCACCTCGTGGTGGAGGTGTTGCGCCGGCTGGTCTCCTCCGCGTACGAGGTGGAGTTTCCGGCCGGCGTCGCGCTCGCTCAGCAGGTGCTGCTGCCGGCCGCTGCGGAGGAGAGCAACGGGATGGAGGACGCGCGCTTCGTCCGGTTCATTGACGACGACGGCTCGGTCGAGTACCGCGCGACGTACACCGCGTACGACGGACGCCAGATCGCCTCCAGGCTGCTGACCAGTCCGGACCTGCGGGCCTTCCGGGCGCACCGCCTCGCCGGGCCCGCCGCCCGCAACAAGGGCATGGCACTGTTCCCCCGCCGGGTGGGCGGGCGGTACCTGGCGCTGTGCCGCTCCGACGGGGAGAACACCAGCCTTGCCAGCTCGCGGGACGGCTACGTCTGGGGCGAGCCCCGGCTGGTCCAGGCGCCGACGGCCTGCTGGGAGCTGCTGCAGGTCGGCAACTGCGGCCCGCCGGTCGAGACGGACCGCGGCTGGCTGGTCCTCACCCACGGCGTGGGCGCGATGCGGACGTACGTCATCGGCGCGATCCTGCTCGACCTGGACGACCCGTTCCGGATGGTGGCCCGCACCGACCGACCGTTGCTACGGCCGGCGCCAGGCGAGCGTGACGGGTACGTCCCCAACGTTGTCTACTCCTGCGGCGCGCTCGTCCACGACGGCGTGCTGTGGCTCCCGTACGGCATCGGCGACGCGCGCATCGGGGTGGCCTGGGCGTCCGTCGACGAGCTGCTCGACCGGATGTCCCCGGTGCTGCGCTGAGACCAGTGCTGGGCTGAGGACCCCGGTGCTGGGCTGAGGACCGGGGTGGTCAGCCGACCGCCGAGAGCAGCCGCTCGTACACCCGCAGGTAGTCCTCCACCATCCGAGCGGCACCGAACCGGGCCGAGCAGCGGGCCCGTACCGCGGCCCGGTCCAGCCGCGCTGCGGCCTCGACGGCGGCCACCGCCGTGGCCACGTCCCGGACCAGGAAGCCCGTCACGCCCTCGTCGACCACCTCGGGCATCGAGCCATGCCGGTAGGCCACCACCGGGGTGCCGCAGGCCATCGCCTCGACCACCGACAGGCCGAACGGCTCCTCGAACGCGATGGGGTGCAGCAGCGCCGTAGCGGATCCGAGCACCTCGGCGCGACGATCCCGGCCGACCGGGCCGAGAAAGACGACCCGGTCACCGTCGACGTGCGGCTCCACCTGCTCGGCGAAGTACCGCTCGTCCTGGATGATGCCGCAGATCACCAGCCGCCGTCCGGCCGCGCGGGCGATCGCGATGGCCTCGGCGGTGCCCTTGTCCGGGTGCACCCGGCCGAAGCTGACCAGGCTGTCCTCGGGCACGGCGTGGAACGGCAGCGCATCCAGGTCGATGCCATGGTGGATCGTGGCCACGTAGTCGAGCTCGGGCGTCCGGTCCGCGTCGGAGATCGCCACGTAGGAGGACCGCGCTCGCACGTACGCCGGAAGGATCCTGGGGCCGGAGAACCCGTGGATGGTTGTCAGCAACGGGGCCCGCGCGTGCCCGGCGAACGCCAGCGGCAGCCAGTCCAACTGGTTGTGGACGAGGTCGAACCCGGCCGAGCGCTCCAGAGCGTAGGAGACATGCAGGGCCTCCCATATCCGCCCGTCCATCGTGGGGTCCTCGGCGTAGCCGTGTGGGCACACCCCGGCGAGCGTCGCGGCGGTCCGGGAGTCCAGCGTGGCGAAGAGCGTCACGTCCACGCCGCGGGCGACGAGCCCTTCGGTCAGCAGGCCGGTCACCTGCTCCCAGGGTCCGTAGTGGCGAGGCGGCGTGCGCCAGGCCACCGGTCCCAGCATCGCTACCCGCACGGCGAGCCTCATCTCTGCCGAGGGCGCCGGGCCGCCAGCGTCGATCGATGTTACGGTTTGCTGGCTGTCTGGTGCAGCACCTGCGCCGGTCCTGGTAGGCCGGCAGTCTCGAGGTCAGGCGGTGCGCCTAGGTCCGCACGGTAGTGCCGCGAGAGCGCCCGCCGTCGCGCTGGTCGCCAACCCCTCGGAGGGCATCGTGTGGTCGGCAGGCTCAGGCAGTGACTGAGGGCCATTCGTTCGTGCGCCTGCCGACGCTCGCGTTGATGACCCGCCGGCTCCGGCTGGCTCCGGCCGGGGTGTCGACGCCGGAGGCCGGGCGGTTTGTCCGGGATACCTGCCGGAGCTGGGGCGTGCCGGAGGACCTGGTCGGCCAGGCCGCCTCGGTGGTCCGGACCTTGGTGGAGGGCGCGGCGCTCGCCGGGGGCACCTCGTTCGACCTGGTGATGGAGGCCCGCAGCCACACCGTGACCGTGCGGGTGCATGACCGCGACAAGTGCTTCCCGCCCGCGGCTGCCCATCCGCGCCGGGCCGACCGTCAGGGTGGCTCCGACGCCAAGCCCTGGACGGCGGGCGCGTGGACGTTCGTGTCCAGCCGGGACAGTGACGAGGTTTGGGCCGTCGTGCCGCGGGACCAGCACCCGGCGCCTGGTCCGGGTTCGTAACGCCCGCCGTACAGTGAACCGCCAGGAGAATGTCATCCATGCCCTGCTCGCCGACGGCGACACGCTCGACGCCGCATCGCTGCCGTGGCGGGTCTGCGAGCTGTGCGTACGGCGGCTCTCCCTCAGCGCGGCCAGCGTGGCGTTGATCTCCGGCCCGCAGTCGCGCGGGTCGTTGGCGGCCGGTGGCCGGTTGGCCGGGCGGGTCGAGGAGCTGCAGTTCAGGCTCGGCGAAGGTCCGTGCGTCGAGGCGTTCGACCATGGCGTGCCGGCACTGGAGCCGGATCTGGCGGCCGGCGGCCTGGCCCGCTGGCCGGGCTTCGCGCGGGCCGCGTTGGCGCTCGGCGTACGCGCCGTGTTCGCCGTTCCGCTGCAGGTCGGCGCGGCTCGGGTCGGCGCGCTGGACTTGGCCCGCGACACCGCGGGGCCACTGGACGGCGACGAGCTGGCGGACGTGCTGGTGCTCGCGGACGTGACCACCAGCGCGGTGCTGTTCCTGCAGTCCGGTGCACCGGACGGCGCCCTCGGGGCGACGCTGGCGCAGGCCGGCTCGGACCGGATCGTGGTACACCAGGCAACTGGGATGGTGTCCGCGCAGCTCCGGATCCCGGTGGCCGACGCGCTGGCCCGGCTGCGCGCGTTCGCGGTGGCTACCGACCGCGACCTGGACGAGGTGGCCGGCGCCGTCGTGGGCCGCCGGCTGCGGTTGGACGAGTGATGGCGAGCGGGAGGTCGCAGTGACCGGACAAGAGGGCGCCTCGGTGGTGCGCGAGCAACGGCTGGTGCGTGCGTTCGTCGAGCTTGCGGACACCCTGGTGTCGGGTTTCGACGTGGTGGAGTTCATGAGCATGCTCGCGGCCCGGTCGGTCGACCTGCTCGACCTGGCGGCGGCCGGCGTGCTCCTCGACGACCAGCGCGGCCAGCTCCGGGTGGTCGCCGCCTCCGATGAGAAGGTCCGCCTGCTGGAGCTGCTGGAGCTCCAGCACGACGGCGGGCCCTGCACCGAGGCGTTCCACCGCGGCGTGGCCGTGCAGGTGGGCGCGGCCGAGGCGCTGCGGCGCTGGCCGCGGTTCGCCACCCAGGCGGCCGGCCTGGGGTACCAGGTGATGTGCGCCCTGCCGCTGCGGCTGCGGGACCAGACTGTCGGAGCGCTGAACCTCTTCCGCGCCACGACGCAGCCGCTGGACGCGGTGGACCTGGGCGTCGGCCAGGCGCTGGCCGACGTGGCCACCATCGGCCTGCTGCAGGAACGGTCGATGCGCGAGTCGCGGCTGCTCGCCGAGCAGTTGCAGGTCGCGCTGAACAGCCGGGTCGCGCTGGAGCAGGCGAAGGGCGTGCTCGCGGAGCAGACCGGCCTGAGCATCGACCAGGCGTTCGAGGTGCTGCGGCGGTTCGCCCGCCAGCACAACCTGCGGCTCGTCGACGTGGCCCGGCGAGTGGTGAGCGGCGAGCTGTCCGGCTCCGGGATCGCCGGGTTGTGACCGGCACCGGCCGCTCGCCGAGCCCGAGGAAGCTCGCCTGAGTACACGGCCGGGCGGTCACCTGGGTGGTAGCGTCGGTACAGCGCTCCGGACCCCGGTGTGATGGTCCCGTCCATCCTGGGAGTGAGCGATGCCGCCCCGATTTTCGCTAACGTCCTGGCCCGCGCAGGTTGCTGCCCGGGCTGCCTGTGGCCGGTGCGGTGTGGCGGCGTGTTCCGTCCCCACCAGCGGCCCGCTGGCGGCTGGCTGACGTACGCCGTCCGCGCGGTTCAAGGGGTTCGCGCGGGCGCCGTACGGATCATCGAACGCACCACCAGCGCTCCGGACCTCGGCAGCACACCGGCACCGGCCGGGGTGTGTACTGAGGGAGACTGCCGTGACGACATCACATCAGCCGGGTGGGCCGGCCGCGCTGGCCGCCCGTACCGTGCCGAAACCGCTCACCGAGGGCAGCCGGTCCACCGCGACGCGAGTCGTCATGGGGCTGTTCGTGGTCGTCCCGTTCCTCGCGCTGCTCGCCGCGGTGCCGGTGGCCTGGGGGGACGGGCTGTCCTGGACGGACGCGGTCATCGCGCTGGTCGCCTACGCGGTCACCGGGCTGGGCGTCAGCATCGGCCTGCACCGCTACCTCACCCACGGCGCGTTCACCGCGACCCGGTGGCTGCGCGTCACGCTCGCGCTGGCCGGCGGGCTGGCGGTGGAGGGATCGCCGACGCAGTGGGTGGCCGACCACCGCAGGCACCACCAGTTCAGCGACCGGGACGGCGACCCGCACTCGCCGTGGCGGTACGGCGCGAACGTCCGCGGGCTGGCAAAGGGCCTGGTGCATGCGCACATCGGTTGGCTGTTCGCCCGGGACATGACCAACCGGCAGCGGTTCGCGCCCGACCTGGTCGCCGACCGGGACATCCAGCGGCTGGACCGGATGTGCCTGCCGCTGGTGTCGCTGGCCGCTCCCGCTGTGGCGGGCGGCCTGCTGACCTGGTCATGGTCCGGCGCGCTGACGGCGTTCTTCTGGGGCGGGCTGGTCCGGGTGGCGCTGCTGCACCACGTGACCTGGTCGATCAACTCGGTGTGCCATGTGTTCGGCGAGCGGCCGTTCCGGAGCCGGGACCGGGCCACGAACTTCTGGCCGCTGGCGGTCCTGTCCTTCGGCGAGAGCTGGCACAACGCCCACCATGCCGAGCCGGTGTGCGCCCGGCACGGCGTGCTGCCTGGGCAGTGGGACATCTCGGCACGGATCATCTGGTGCTTCGAGCGGCTAGGCTGGGTGCGCGACGTCCAGTGGCCCAACCCGGCGCGGATGGCCGCCAAGCGGATGGGCTGATCGGCTGACCTGCGATGAGAGCGGAGCGATCGCACCGGTGCGGGGCCGCTCGCGGGCCCGCCGGCCGCTGTCCGTCGCGGCCTCGATCGCCATCGTGGTCGGGGTGTTCTGGTACTTCCTGCCGCAGTTCGCCACCATCACCGACGTCTGGTCGTCGATCCGGGCGATGACCTGGCCGCAGGTCGTCGTCCTGCTCGCGGTCGCGCTCTGGAACGTGGCCAGCTACTGCCTGGTGCTGGTCCACAGCCTGCCGGGGCTCACCTTCGGCCAGGCGTTCGTGGTCACCCAGTCCTCGACCGCCGTGTCCAACACGCTGCCCGGCGGCAGCGCGGTCGGGATCGGGCTGGCCTACGGGATGTACACCTCGTGGGGCTTCTCCCGGTCCCGGGCGACCGTCTCCGTGCTGGTCTCCGGCATCTGGACCAACTTCGGCAAGCTCGGGACGCCGGTGCTCGCCCTCGCCCTGCTGGCGCTGGAGGGCAGGCACAGCCTGGCCCGTCTGGTCGCGGGGCTGTTAGGGATCGTCGGGCTGGCCGGGGCCGTCGGCGTCTTCGCGCTGATGCTACGTGGTGAGACCACGGCGCGCCGTGCTGGGCAGGCCGCGGCGCGGGTCGTGGCGCCGCTGTTCCGGCTGCTCCACAGGCCGCCGCCTAGCGGTTGGGAGCGGGCCACCGTCAGCTTCCGGGACAGGACCATCCTGCTGCTGCGGACCCGGTGGCACTGGCTCACCGCGGCCACCGTGGTCAGCCAGGCATCGCTGTTCGCGCTGCTCCTGCTCTCGCTGCGGTACGTCGGCGTGGGGGCCGGCGTTGGGGATGGTGCGGTGGGCTGGGTGGAGGTGCTGGCCGTCTTCGCGTTCGCTCGGCTGGTCACCGCGGTCCCGTTCACCCCGGGTGGCCTCGGCATCGTCGAGATCGCGCTCATCGCCGGGCTGACGGCGGCCGGCGGCGCCGGTGCCCCGGTGGCCGCGGGCGTGCTCATGTACCGGGCGCTGAGCCATGTGCTGCCGATCCCGCTGGGGGTGGTGACGTACGTGTACTGGCGGCGGAGCACCCGGTGGCGCCGGCCGGCCGGCGCCGCACCGCGCCCTGTCCCTGTCCCTGTCCCCGTCCCCGAGCAAACGGTGAGCTGACCTCGTCGGGCTGGAATTCAGGCTGCGTGAGCGGCCGTCGGCTACGTAGCGTGTGACCATGACGGGGATTCTGACGAGGTGGGTTGTGCTGCGGGAGCACCCGGTCGCCGCGCACGAGCTGGACGACGGCGGGGCGGTCGGCGACGCGGCTGTCGAGAGGTGGGTCGCCTCCGCCCGGCAGGAGTACCTGGACCGCTGCGTGGTGCTGCGGCAGGTGCGGGAGCGGTCTGGGCTTGAGCTCACGTCCCGTGCGGGGGAGCTTCCCCGAGGGGTGCTGCTGGGCCGCCCGACGAGCGTGGCTGTCTCGGCCAGCGCCTCGGAGCTCTGGCCGAGCTCGTTCACGATCTCGGTGCGGCTGCGCCCGTTGGGTGGGGACCGTGACACCGCTCTGAACACCACCTGCGTGGTCAGTTTGGTGGACGCCGTGACCGGGGAAGCGCACCCGCTCGGCAAGGAGGTCCGCGACGAGCTGATCGCGCTGGAGCACTCGGCCAGACACTTCAACTAGCGAACGTTGTGGTGACCTGTCGGCGTTGTGGTGACCTGTCGTTGTCTTGGCTGCCCGTGTGGTGACCTGTCGGTGTTGTGGTGACCTGTCGTTGTCCGGGCTGCCCGTGTGGTGACCTCTCGGCGTTGTGGTGACCTGTCGTTCTCTGCCAGTCGTGCCTGATTCGACGCATATCCAGGCTAGTATTTTCCGATGCCCGTCATGACCCGCCAGCATTCCCTGACGTACGCTGCGGAGCCGGTTCAGCCCACCTCGGCGCCGCTGCCGGCCTAAGGTGTCGGGCATGGCCACCTGGGACGACGTACGCCGGATCGCGCTGGCGTTGCCGGAGACGGCCGAGCAGTCGCGAGAGGGCATCTGCCACTGGCGGGTCAAGGACAAGGGGTTCGCGTGGGAGCGGCCGCTGCGGCGAGCGGATCTCAAGGCTCTCGGCGACGCCGCCCCGCAGGGGCCGATCCTCGCCGCGCACGTGCCCGACCTTGGGGTCAAGGAGGCGCTGCTGGCCGACGACCCGACGGTGTACTTCACCACGCCGCATTTCAACGGGTACCCGGCGGTCCTCGTGCGCCTGGAACGGATCGCGTCGCCCGAGCTCACCGAGCTGCTGGTCGAGGCATGGCTCGCTCGAGCCCCGAAGCGCCTGGCCGCCGCGTACCTCGCCGGCCCGCACTGATCTACGCCGTCCTGCGCCACGCCCATTCCGCGCAGCACCATTCCAAGCCACGCCGTCCTGCCGACGTCCGCTCAGTAGACGTCCGCTCAGTACAGGAATGGCACCAACCGCTTTGTCCGCCGCGCATACTCCGTGTACTGGTCACCGAAGGCGCCCGCCAGCAGCCTTTCCTCGGCGCTGATCCGCCACGAGTACGCTCCGAGCAGCAGCACGGCCGTCAACGCGACGGCGACCACGCTCCCAAGGCCCAGCGAGTAGCCGATCCAAACGAGGAGGCTGCCGCCGTAGCCTGGGTGGCGGATGAGCTGGTATGGGCCGTCCGCCACCAGCCGCTGGTCGCTGGCGGTACGCAGCGTGCGGGTGTAGGAACGGCCGAGCGTCGCCATGCCCCAGGCACGCAGCGCCAGCCCGGCCGCGACCATGGCGACGCCGACCCATCGCCACGCTGTGCCGACATGGCCGAAGGGCAGCAGCGGGGCGCCGACGTTGGTCGCGACGGTCGCCGCATACGCGGCCAGCAGGACTCTCGTGCTGTTGCGGTCGCCTGCGCTGGCCTGCCAGCTCGCCGTCTCGGTGTCGTCACGACGGCGCAGCAGCACCTCGAACGCCACCCAGCCGAGCAGCCCAGCGATCGCGATCATTCCGGGAAGGGCCACGTCGTCTCCTCGTCCGGTCGCCCTGACCTGCCTGGCGGCTGCTGGGCGGGCGACCCGTTGTCTACGGCGGCCCGAACCTGCCGCCGTCAGCACCGAGCCACGGGAGGAGCATCAGACGGCGCTCGGAAATACCCAGCCAGGCGGACCACACCAGGCTGGGAGACAGCGCTGAACGGCGATCAGGGTGACCCGACGCGCGTAGCCGCGAGTGAACGGTAGCCACAGCCATGCTCGCAGCTCGGTCGGATCAGCCGTTGAGGGCGGTACGAGCCAGGTCTCGGAACTCCTCGTCAGGGATGCGCGCGGCCTCCTGGGCGCGTAGCTGGATGGTCCCCTTGCTCGTCCTGAGCCCGGGATGGCGTTCCGTGAAGCCGCCATCGCGTCCCTGCTCCCAACCGTAGAGCGACACCCCGTGTTTCCACACGCCGACGTACAGGCGGCGCCGGCCGACCTTATAGGTAGGCATCTGGTACGAGAGCACGACCGTGGCATCGGGGCGCGCCTGGAGGATCAGCCGGTGGAGGCGGTCGAACAGCGGCCGATGCTCAGGGACGATGGCGTCGATGTAGGCCCGCACGGCGGCATCCATCGCTACAGTGTCACCGCTCGAGCGCGGTAGGAGGTAACCGGGGTTGTCGTGGCTGCGACGTGACTGTTATATCATTATGTTAAGTCCTTGAACCAAGATCACTACAGCGTTTGGGTTGCGCTAGCTAGGTGGGGGTTCAGGGCCGGGCGCGAAGGTCGCCCCGGATACATGCCTGGTCTGTTTACCGCCGCTTTGCGTCCGTCCCAGGCCGTCCGTTCAGGTTGCCAGAGTGAGTGGCCTTGACATGGGCGTGGTGTGGGCGCAGCATGTTATACGGGGTCGTGCAGCGCACTGACACGCCGGCTACTAGTGTCGATAGCCGTGGCGGGCGGAGGCGGGTCGCGTCGTTGGTAAGTTCGGGTGGTACTGGACGCTGCGGGCGTGAGCTGGATGCACGCTCGGGCGGCCAGCACATTGACCACCTGGTAGCAGGAGGGTGACCGCGAAATGACAATCCATCTCGTGCCCGGCACGACAGTGATATTTCCCGAGGTGGAATGCTCGACGCGGGCGTGCATCCACCCTGAGTACCCGTCGATCTACGAGGACAACGCGGCGTGGGTGCGCAAGTTCCGGCCGTTTTCTGACCAGGAGCTGTCGTGTCTGCTCGAGTGTCGCTACCCGATGTGGGATTCCCTTGTATACCCTGTCGGCGCGACCGACAAAATCGCGGACAGCTCCTACATGACCTCGTTGATTTTTGCGGTCGACGACATCGCGATTCTCAGCCGGGCACTGTTCGACGAGCTGTCCGCCTCCGAGATCGCCAACCACCCCTACGGACCGGCGTTCGCCGATATGCTCGACCGGTTCCAGACCAAGATGCCGCCCCGCATTTACGCGCGCTACCTCCAAACCTGGCAAGAATGGTTCGACGCGGTGGGAGGAGAACAAGCTGCGCAGCTCCTTCCGGCTGCCCGATCTCGACGGCTACCTGCGGCTCCGAAGGATCACCGTGGGCCTGCGGCCCAACGTTGTGGCCCTCGAGCACATCCTCGACATGGACCTCAGCGACCTGCTCGACGCCGACCCCGACCTCGCGTCCCTGGGAGGCCTCGCCATCGAGCACATACTCCTGTGCAACGACCTGTTCTCCTTCCGCACGGAGTTCTTCCACGGCGACTACTTCAGCGCTGTGGCGGTACTCATGCGAACCCACCGCCAACAGCTACCCGCCGCCGTGCGCACCGTCGCCGACCGCATCGCCGCCGCCGACCAGGCACTGACCCAACGCGCCGAGTTCCTCCGCGACCGCTACACCGACCCCTCCGTGCGCGCCTACATCCAAGGCGTCCTCGCCATACCCGCCGGGAACCTCCGCTGGTCACGCGAGACAGCCCGCTATAACGGCAGCGGCACCACCTGGAACGGACTCCGCAGCGGAGTACTCACCCTGCACCCCGACCGCACCACACTCTCACCCCGGTAACCCGGATGCGGGAGACGTCGGGTTCCATGCCTATGTCTGGTTCATCGGATGCGGCGGCATCGTGAGCGCGGGCGTGGAACCGCCCACCGTGCCGGCAGGTGGTGGACGCTATTTCGGGCGCCACAAGGTGACAAGCAGCTCAAGTGTCAGATGGGGTGGATCCTCGGCGGGTTGCGCGTACGGCCCACCCGCCTCGCGCACTCTGAGCCAGGCGACCGCTCCGGTGTTCGTGATGACGCAGGCGGCAGTGCCCCTCGGGAACTTCGTGACTTGCTCGTCCGGAGCCAACGCGTTGCTGAGGGCAGCCTGCATGCACCGGGCAGGGGTGAGGTTGCCGGCTGGCGCGAACCCGGCGGCTTTGCTGCCGGTGTCGTTGCGAGTCAGGATGGCGCCACAGCCGTCATAGTTCAAGTCGATATCTCGGCTTATGCGGGCGGTCGGCTCGACCTGTGTGGTGACGGTGGCAGTGTCGAGATCCACCAGCGTACGAGAGCAGTATGGCGGGCCGGGTAGCCGGACGACTCGATCCGAGTAGACCGTCTGGTAGCCAGGAAACGTCTGCTGGCCCGACGATCCGGCGGCCGGTCCTGCCGCACGTTGATGACGGCCGTACCAGGACAGCGTGGTGACCGCGACCGCGGCCAGCACCACAGCGACACCAACGGGCAGGCCCCAGCCCAACCAGCGCCTGCGCCAGCGGGACGGGTGGCGCGGCCCCGATACGCGGACGCGCGGTGGGGAGTCCTCCCGGGGCGGCCGGGATTCCTGCGCTACCACCGAATGAGCCAGTGACGCGGCGTGGACGCCAGCGGCCGGTTCGCTGACATCCAGCGCCGAACCTGCCCCTCGAGGCGGCAGCACGGGCGGCACGCTCGCAGGCGGGTCAGCCTCGTACGGCTGGCCTGTAAGGTAGCGCAGGAGCGCCTCCGCGCCGACGAAGGTGAAGTCTGTGACGACGTAGTGGGTGCGGCTCGTCGGGCCCAGCCAGAGTGGGATCTCTGTCGCCGCCCTGCCTGGCAGAACCACCGGCAACACCTTGGTCAGCCCCGCCTGGTGGTCGGCGTATGACATCTCACGGATCAGCCGGGTCTCCCATCGCACGCCGCGCGCCTCATCGCCTGGTGCCTTGTCCTCAGCCCTCTTCTTGTACTCGGGCGAGGCCACCACCAGCACGAAATCGGACTCCTCAAGCTGCTCCTGCATCCATGCCGGCCAATCCCGCGGTCGCTCGGCAGCCGGCAGGTCCAGTCGCGCATCAACACCGCCCTGCTCACGCAGGAAGTCCCGGAACTGGCGCACCAGATCAACATGAGCAGCATCATCTTGTGCATATGAGATGAAGACACGCACCGCCGCACCGCCGCTCACCAACGCATGATCCCACGGCCCCCGCTCGTACACTCGCGCTGGCTGTCCGCGGTCGCTGTCAGCCGCGGGCGGACCTGGCGCTGGTGCTGATCGCCGGGGATCAGTGACCTGCGGGCGCCGCGGCATCTAGGACCGGTGATCGGCCCGGTGCCGTCGACGGTGTGGCGGCGTTGTCCGATGCCGGAGATCTGCAGTTGTACCAGGTCACCCTGGGCTCAGCCTGGATCTTTCATGGGGGTGAGGGGGTTGGCTCCTTGGTCGTCGATCCATCTTTAGTCATGGTTTTCGTTCGGTGGGCAGGATCGGGGTCTGGTTCCACGCGCCGGAGGTTTTCTCGTGCTGGTTGAGACGGTGGGTCGGGGTCGGGGTCGGGTGGAGGCGGATGGTGCCTTGGTCGTCTCTCAGGTGTTGATGAGGTCTGGTGTCCAGGGCCAGCCGGTGCGTGGGTGTGGGTCGGTCTTGCGGTGGCCGCGGGTGGTGCGGCCTTCTCCCGGTCGCTGGCCCGCTTGAGGTACTTGGGGTGCAGCGGCTCGTCCCGGGCCAGGATCCGCGGGCCGGGGATCTTCTCGTACCACTGCGACAGGTCCAGCACGCCGGTGATGCCCGCGGCCCAGGTTGTCCGTCACGAGCGTGCCGTCCTGGTCGGTCCCGTTCTGCCAGGCAGCTTTCGGGGTGGCGTCGATGGCGTCCGGCTCCCGGTCGGTGCACGCCCAGCCGGCGGAGAGCTCCTGCCGCCGTCCCGCCAGACTGCCGGAGGCGATGTGGTCGAGCGGCGCGTGGGGAGACCCTGCCCCGCCCCAGGCGCGCCAGCACCCTTCGGCGGTACCTGCCGGGGACTGCCTGGACCGCGGCGTTCAGGCAGGCAATGTTACCCGGCGGCGTCGTTGCTGGTGGCGTTGCCCGGCCTCGGGTCGATCACGAGCACGTCGTCGAGGTTGTCGCGGGCTGGCCAGGTTGGGCACGAACCCGTCCCCGCCCTTGTACGTCGCTTTCGCGTTCTCCCTCCCCGACGCTGCCAGGACCACGCTGGCGTCCAGGCCGGCCACCCTGACCCCGACCAGCTCCCGCCCGGCCACGTTCAGCCAGGGGAACCCTTCGGGTCGGCCCTCCAGCAGGCGTCACCAGCAGCGGCGGAGATCGCGGCCGCGTTCTGGATCCGGGCACCCGTGGGTCGCCGGCCTCAGACAGCGCCCGCCACACCGTCGGGTCGAGGGGACCGCGCCGATCACCGACCCCAGATGCCGCGGCGCCTGGAAGCCCCCGGACCACCTGGCCACCGCCGACCAGCACCAGGGCCAGATCGACCAGCACCTGTCCCCAGCCGTAGCCCGGGTCGAACCCACGCCGGTACATCGCGGCCGAGACCCCGGCGGCCAGCCCGCCCCGTCCGGCCAGCAGCCGTACCTGCAACAGCCCGGCCAACGCCACACACCACTCATCACCCCCGACCAGCTCCAGCCCACGCGCCCACCCCATACGCCGCACCAACCAGGTGCACCAACCTCAGCTCGATGCCGATCTAGACAAATCGCAACTTCGCTGGTCAGGTGCACCTCCCCCCGCCTTGACACCCCTACATCCCGGTGTGTCACGAGATCACCCCAACCCCAGTGAAAGACGGAGGTTGAGGGCCGTTTCTCGGTAGCCGCGGACCGTACGAGTATCGGCTGGCGGACGCGGGTCCGCATCCGAACCCGGCGAAGGCGGCCGAGGGACGGCGCCTGCGCAGGCTGGAACCGGATCCGGTCGCCGGACCTGTGGTGCGGCGCACCCCAAGTACCTCGGTGGCTACTGGATCTTCGCCATCGCCCAGCGCCCGGCCGCGGACGGCGTGCCATCGCCATCGGCCGCGGACCCGGGACGCAACCGGCATCGCTATGGAGTGGCATGGCCCAAGGTGGACGCTGCGGTCAATCTTGACAAACTAGCAGCGCTAAACGGGCCGGCAGGTGCGGAACCGACGGCGCAAGCAGGGACCGCGCCCCGGCGTCGATCTCGGCCTGGCGGACCCACTTACCAGCGTCTCGGCCCCCCGAGCTTCGCCGCGATCGACACGATCGCCGCCCACTCCGAGTCGCAGTCCGCTCTGGACTCCGCGACCAACCGGACCGCCCGCACCCGCAACTCAGCCGGGTACTGCCCCCGTCGTTCCCCATGACCCCATCCTCCCCAAGCGATGGAGTCCCGGACTCACCGGGACGGTTCGTCCTGGTGGCGCGCTGTCGCTGTGGGGGCCGTACCCTCAGGCCATGTGCCGCCCGGGCTGCCTCGGTCATTCAGGGCCTCGGGTGGCGAGGAGTCGGGTGACGGTGTCGATCAGGATGCGCCGGTGGGTGGGGCTGGAGAAGCGGTTGTCGGCGGCGAGTCGGCCAAGGTAGCCGTCGAGGATGAGGATGACCCAGGTGGTCAGCGTCGGCGCTGAGAGGTCGGTTCGTACTGAGCCGGCGAGTTGCGCGCAGCGAATCCAGGGTTGCAGTCCGCTGCGTTGGGCGTGCTCGTCGACGGCGAGGGCGGCCGCGATGTCTGGCTCGCCGGCAACGGCGCCGACGGTGCGGACGAACCCGGCCAGCCGTGGGTCGGTGGCAGCGGTCGCGGTGTGGCGGGCCCAGTCGAGGATGACATCGCGTGGGTCGTCGCGGCCGGTCTGGCCGGCGAACCAGTCCCGTGTCTGCTGCGTGCCCTGGTCGAGGATCGCGAGCAGGACGGACACCTTGCTCGGGAAGTAGTGGAAGAACGTGCCTGATCCGATGCCTGCGGTGGCGCAGATCGTGGCCGTGGTGGCGCCGTCGTAGCCGTCGCGCGCGAAGCAGGTGAATGCGGCATCGATGATGCGCTGACGGCGTGCGGCATGTCGCTGCGGGTGGACGGTCCGTGACACCTGACCATCGTAATTACCAGAGTGATCACTCTGGTAATGTGGCTGTGTGACGTCCCGTTCTGGCAGGCTGTCGCGGCTGTTCTTGGCGAGTCCGGCGCTGCTCGTCCTGCTGGTCGCGCCGTACTTCGGGGAGGGGTTGTCGGGGGCGACCCCGCCGCTGGATCTCGTTCTGCCGTGGAATCTCGCCTTCATGGTCGCGCTCTACGGGTGCGGCGCGCTGGTTTGCCGCGAGGTCGCGCACCGGTTCGGGCTCGGCTTCGCCGGGCTCTGTCTGCTGGGCGTGGCATACGGCGTGTGGGAGGAGGCGTTGGTCGATCGGTACTGGTTCTACCCGCGCTTCTGGCGCGACTCCGGCATCGGCAGCTACAGCGTCGTGTGGCACACCAACGTGCTGATCGCGGTGCACCTCACCGCGTTCCATACCGCGATCAGCATCTGTTCCTCGGTCCTCGTGGTCGAGTGGTTGGTGCCTCGTCGCCGCGATCGGCCGTGGGTGTGCCGGCCTGGCCTGGGCGTCGTGGCGGTGGCGCTGGCGGCAACGCCGCTGATCTACGGCGAGTTCGACCAGCGCCCACCGATCCCGGTTCTCCTCGCGGCCACGGGCCTTGCCGGTCTCGCAGTGGTCGCGGCCTTCCTGGTCGGCCGCCGCGTTGCGAGCCGGCACGCCACGGACGGCCGCCGGCCTCGGCGCGGCCTCGGCATCATCGCGTTCGGGTGCGTCCTCGCCCACTGGGTCGCGACCTACGGGATCGCCCACGCCAACCTGCCCTGGCCGCTCGGGGTGTCCATCGCGGTCGCGCCGATCCTCATCGGCGTCCTGCTGATCAGACGGATGGCAGCCACCGGTCCGTACGGCGCCGACGGCGTCCGCACCGTCGCCGGGCTGCTCAGTTTCTTCGTACTCCTCGACGTGGTCGTGGGGCTGGGCGGACGTTACGACCTCACCGTCAGCGGGCTCGCCACGGCGTACGCCATCCATCGCCTGCGCAAGCGTTACCTCTCACCCACCGACACCGTCACGCCGACCCGCGACGGGCACGACCTCACGCGCGGCCTGGGTTGACTGTCCGACCGGAACGACCCGTCGAATCGGAAGGAGACTGCTGTGCGAGACTCGTTCCTCGCCCAGCACACGGTGCAACCCCTGGCTGAGCCGGGCATGAGCCTGCAGAATCGGTACTGCGTCCGGTACCGTCGCCGGCCGCATGCTGGCCCGGCAGGGCGCAATGATCGCCTATAGCGGCGATCTCACGATCCAAACCGGAAGCCAAGGGCTTCGCAAGCTCCTCAAGCGGGCGGTGACCGGCGAGGGCGTACCGCTCATGGAGGTCACCGGTCGCGGCGAGATATGGCTCGCCGATCTGGCCAAGAACGTACTCCTGATCGACGGTGACGGCCTGGCCGTTGCCGGTAAGAGCGTGCTCTGCTTCGACGAGTCCTTGCAGTATGAGATCCGTCTCGTCAAGGGGGCCGGCATGAACGTCGGCGGCCTGTTCAACTGCGAGCTCAGCGGAGCAGGCTCGATCGCGATCACCGCGCACGGCCAGCCGGTGGTGTTTTCCCTCAGCGGCACGGAGCCGGTCTACGTCGACACAGACGCGGTCATCGGATGGACCTCCTCCCTCACTATCAGCATCCACCGCTCCGAGAGCGCCAAGTCGCTGATCAAAGGCGGCTCCGGCGAGATGTTCCAACTGAAACTCCAGGGCGAGGGTTCGGTCATCGTCCAGCCTAGCGATTCCCGGCGTGGCCGGCAAAAGCGGACAGGACGACCGAAGAAGGCGGGCCGGTCCTGACCCACCAGGTCAAGAGGCCATCTCCGAGTGGTACGTGCTGAACATGTCGGCGCGGCTGCGGTCGGCGGTGGTCAGGCGGCCGGTATCGGTCGGTGCCCCCGGTGGGATTCAGAACAGATGGGAACGTGGCCTGGCCGGTCAGTGCCCACCCCGGTGGCTGGCTGGTCATCGACGGTTCGTTCGCCGTGAGCGGCACCTTCGGCAGCGATGTCCCCCTGTCTGCGCTCCGCTAGCCTGAGTAATAGGTGACTACTGACCTGGTCGGCGGTCTTGACCGGGATCGGATGCCGTGGTCAGGATCGGCGGCGAAGAGAGCGGGCCCGGACGCGATCACGGGGCTCCTGTTGATAGTGGGAGCGTCGGCCGCATTTTCCATGGCAGTGATCTTCGGCTCCTTGTTAGCCGTCCGACTAGGCGCATTGTACCTAGCCGTTGCAGTGCTCAGGCTGGCGATTTTTCTTGGAGGCGTGGAAGCCTAGTCATCCGCTGCGTTGGGCGGCTCTGATCATTTCCCTGCTGGTTCCCAGTTTGATCTGCTGTCTTCATGAGTTGAGTGGGACGCTGTTACCTCCTGGCCATATACAGGCGGCGCCAGTCCAAGCAGCGTTGGACATATGTGGATAGGTGCTGTGCTTCGAACCGGGCGGGATCCCAGTCTTCCGGTGAGGCCTCGTCAGCGTTGGTCCAGATGTAGGCTGAGCCGTTGTGGCCATCGGTGAGGGTGAGCTGTCGCAGCTCGTAGGCGTCATCTTCGAAGGTGGCCACGATGATCCATTCGTCGCGGGTCAGCCCGGTGATGAGTGTTCCGGTGACGGAACGCGGTCCGGAGACCAAACCTGGGTACGACCGTCCTGGTAGTGCTGCGACGCGCCATCCCGCCGCCGTTGCGGGTGCTCTGTCCGGTAGGCGGCCGAGAAGCGCGCTCAACACGTCAGGAAAGAGAAGGCTTCCGTAGGCGAACAGTGCCTTCGGGGCCGCCGATAGGCGGTCCGGCTGGCCAGAGTGCCATGAGCTCGTCCGGTGTGAGCGGGCCGCGGTACGCGGCATGAAGTACCTCCGGTATGGCGTCAGCGTTGGCGTCGGCTAGTGCAACGAACCAGTCTAGACCGGCTGGGTAGGCCCATAGGTAGGAGCGGAGCTGCGGGTTAGTGCTTCGGTCGGTCAGGGCATCTGCGATCTCTTCGTCTGGCCAAAATGGCACCCGGAAGCGGGCGTGTCGGACACATTCGCTGACGGTCATGCCAGTGTTGACGAAGAGATGAAGCTCACTCCGCACGAGCTGAAGGTAATGGTCAAGCCGTACGCGAGCAATCAAGGCGCTATCGTGAGGGGTGACGAACAGTGGAAGGGCTTGCGCGACCCCTTCCATCAGGACCTGATGTGGGGCGTGAACTGACAGGAGACGAACCCAGGGGACGTCGACCCGCGCGCATAGCGCGGCGAGGCTGGCGCTTTGTAGGGCATGGCCCAGAACTTCATGGAGCGCAAACTGTCGAATTCTGACGTTCGTGAACTTGGCGCGACGTAGGTTCAGCCGGAGCCGGCTCTGCTGGCCCGCCCCGTCCAGCCAGTATGACCAATATTGATCCGTGTGAGCTGTGGCAATCGTGAGGTCATAGTGGGGGTCGGCCCCCGTCAGTTGACGCACAAGGGGCTCTAGCTCATCCGCAGCATGCCGTATCGCATCGGGTGCCTCGCCCGCGTCCGCAACTCCTTCGGAACTGTCGAGCTCGACAGTGGTGTTCGGGCCCCATGTGACCCCGAGCGCTTTCAGCGTGTCTCGTGCTAGCTTACCGCGGGCTGTCACATACTCAGGTGGCCATCCACGTGCCGCGCAGCCTTGAGTCAGGCGAATAAATGTCTCGATGTCTGGACGTTCCCCGAGTAATGCACCCAGGTAGGCGAGATCAGCCGCGACACGACAAGCAATGCGTGTCTCCCCGGCAGAGTTGGCCTCATGATACAGCGCATGAAGTTCGCGGTACACCGCGAGCCGGTTGTTTGCGGGCTTCACTTCGTCCCGAGTGGGGCGGCAGTCATAGTCGATGACTCGCGGTGCCCCTTTGCCTGCCTCATAGCCATCCCAGGCGCACAGGGCCGCTTCCACCCGGTCACGCAAGTTCATTGCTGACGTCCCATCGGAGCGTGATGGCCTGGTTGGGGCGGAGGGAGTCCCGGGTCAGTGTGATAGCCATGTCATCGTCCTCGTAGTCCCACATCAGTTCTTCCGTGGCGGAACTCTCCGACCTGGTGTGCCGGTCCTGGCGCCCGGCAGGCCAGGGCTGCACCCCTGCCTGCCAGGTGCGGCGGTCCGGTCCCGCCCGGGGCCGGGACCGGACCGCCACCACCGCCCCGGCCAGGACCCTGTGGGTCGACGTCGTGAAATGGAGTGAGCCCGTGCCGCCGCGTCCCCAGCCTGCCAGCACCACACCTTCCGCACCCGCCGACCCGTCGACCGGGTCGAGCCGCCGACCGGCCCGGCCGGGCAGGGTGGAGGCGGTCCCGGCCGACCACGGGGCGGACGGCGCTGTGGGAGGAACCGGCGATGCGGGCGGCGCTGGCCGGACATGACATCCGAACGGTGTGCCTGCGGCTCAACAAGCTGGGGTTCACCCAGCAGCACATCGCCGCGCTGACTGGTCAGTCACAGCCGGAGATCTGCGCTGTCCTGAAAGGCCGGCGAGTCATCGCCTACACAGTGCTGTCCCGCGTCGCCGACGGTCTGCGCGTTCCGCGTGGGTACTTGGCCTGTCCGGCCGAGGGATGGGGCGAGCTGCACTTGGAACGGCCGAGCCTTACGCGGGCAAGGACTGGACCGACAGCGGCGCCAGCCGCGACCGGCGGCACCTGAAGCAACGGGCACGCGGAGAGATGCGAACCGTGCCGTGCCCACCGGAGCTGACCGCACTGCTCAACACGCACCTGTCCGGCTTCGGGACAGGACCAGACGGGCGCTTGTTCGTCGGCGAGCGCAACACCGGCGAGCTGCCCAAGCTCACCATCGTCCGCGCATGGCAACGCGCCCGAACAGACGTGTTCACCGAGGAGGTGGCCGCAACGCTGCTGGCCAGGTCCCCGTACGACCTGCGGCACGCCGCGGTCTCCACCTGGCTCAACGGAGGAGTCCCAGCAACCACCGTCGCCGGGTGGGGGTGGCCACTCCGTCGAGGTGCTGCTCACGACCTACGCCAAGTGCCTGGACGGGAGACGCTTCGATCCGGCGACGGGTGGAGGCCCGCGCTCGGCCACCCGAACGCCTGAAACTTCTGCACCACTTCTGCACAACCAGCCGGTCACCCCCCGAGACAGCCGGACACAGCCGGACAACGACACAGCCTCCGTGGCAGCCGTTCGGCTGGTCACGAGGGCTGTTTCCGCTGGTCACAGGGGGTGTGCCCCCGGCAGGATTCGAACCTGCGCACCCGCCTCCGGAGGGCGGTGCTCTATCCCCTGAGCTACGGGGGCTCGGCGACCGGGACAGGTTAGCAGGATTCCACCAACGCTGGCTCCAAAGGGTTTACCGTCCGTGCATGCGCCCGACCCGGGTCCTTGTGGTGGACGACGAGGCCATAATCCGCCAGCTCATCGTGATCAACTTGGAGCTCGAAGGCTTTGAGGTGCACACCGCATCGGACGGGATGGAGGCGCTGGCCAAGGCCCGCGAGGTGCGGCCGCATGTCGTCACCCTCGACGTCATGATGCCCAACCTCGACGGGTGGGACACCGCACAGCAGCTCCGCGCCGACCCGATCACCTGTGACGCCCGGATCGTCTTCATCTCGGCCCGCGGCCGGCCCGGCGACGTCAGCCGCGGACTGCAGCTCGGCGAGGCCTACCTGACCAAGCCGTTCGACCCGGACGAGGTGGTTGAGGCGGTACGCCGGCTGGCCCGGCCAGCCGCCGAGCCCTGACCGAGCGAGCCCTGACCGAGCCAGTCGGGGGCTAGTCCGATCTAGTCCGGCGGAGGCAGGGGCGTACCGCCGCGTTCTCGGAGGTCCTGCTCCATGATGACGACCTCGCCCTGCTGCGCGGTGGCGATCTTCTGCGCGGTGGTCCGGACGTAGTCTTCACCCGCGTGCTCGGCGGCGTACTGCGCCATCGCCAGCCCGCCCTGGTGATGCCGGATCATCAGCCGGAGGAAGTCCACGTCAAGCGCCGTACCAGACAGTGTCTTCAGCGTCGCCAGCTCAGCCGAGGTCGCCATCCCGGGCATCAGCCCGTCCGCACTCACGTGCGCGTGCCTCCCGGAGCCGGCCATCCACGCCATCGGCGCCCGGTCGCTGCCCGGCAGGTACCCCCAAGAGTCGAGCCAGCCGTTGAACCGGCCGATCTCGCCGAACTGCTGCGTCTCGATGTCGTACGCCAGGTTGCGGACCAGCGGATCCCGGCTGTGGTCGCGCACCCAGCCGGCCATCGCGGTGGCCTGCACGTGGTGGACCTGCATGTCCCGCGCGAAGCCGACATCCACCGAGTCCTCCGCCGGCACGCCCGGCCGGCCGATCCCGGCCAGCACCGCCACCGCCACCCCGGCGGCGAACAGCGCCACCGCACAGACGGCGGCCAGCAGCCCGACCAGCCAGCGCGGCCCGCCCGCGGTCGGCCCGGCCAGTGCGGCGGACCCTGGCGGACTCGGGGTCTCAGCCCCGGGCGCGTGATTGGACGGGTGATCGACCTGATGCATAGCGTGCTCGGTCATGGCACCTCACGGCGTGGTCGGGGAGCGGGTCGGGACGGTCGCCGAGCCGCTTGGCCGGGGCGAGCCGCTCGGCGCCTTACCGCTCGGCGTCGGGGTCACCGAGGGGCCGGGTGGCTCCGGCGCGGCCTTGAAGTCGGCGTTCAGGCAGGAGCCGCCGGGCTCCGGCGCGTTCTTGGGGTTGGACCGCAGGTCCCTGATGAACCGCTTCACCAGCCCCATGTCGAGCCGGTCCAGGAAGAGCTGATAACCCCACGCCTGTAGCGACACCGGCGTCCTCAGGTTCGGGTACGGGCTCATCAGCGTGTACGGCTTGCCGTCCACCACGCCCTTCAGCTTGGCTACGTCGCCGGCCGGCAGGCTCGGCTGGTAGGTGACCCAGACGGCGCCGTGCTCCAGCGTGTGCACGGCGTTCTCGTTGCGGATCGGCTGGGCGTAGACGGTGCCGGTGCAGTCCGCCCAGGTCGGGTCGTGCTTCCCGCCGAACGGCGGGCTCTGCTTGTACACGACCGGCTTGCCGGACTCGGCGTGCTGCTGGCTCTGGAAGGTCTCGACGTTGAGGCACGGAGCGGCGTTGTTGGTGCTCGTGCACAGCGCGATCTTCTGCACGTCGGCCAGACCCTTGGTCGGGTCGACCGGGCTGTTCTCCCGGATCTTGACCACGGCGTACCCGATCACCACCGCGGCGAAGACCACCACCGCCATCGTGGCCGCGATCAGCCCCCACGGGCGCGGCGTGGCGACCGCGACCTGGGGCGTCTTGCCGCGGCTCTTGACGTTGGAACTCTTGCCCTTTGCCATGTCCTCTATGCCTTCGTGTCCGGTCCGTCCGGGTGGGGTGAACGGCGTGCAGTCTACGGGGAGTGTCTGACGAGCCCGGGCAGAGCCGGGCATGCCCGGCCGGACGGGTCCAGCACCGGACGGGACCGGCGCCGAACTGAGTCGGCCCACCCCTCTAGCATGATGTAGGTGACCCCCGCCGAGCTCGCCGTCGCGATCACCGAGGCCGTCCGAGATACCATCGCGGCCGGCGACCTCACCGTACCCGTCCCCACCGAGGTGCAGGTCGAGCGGCCGAAAAGCCGCGACCACGGCGACTACGCCACGAACGTCGCGCTCCGGCTGGCCAGGCCCGCCAGCCGCCCGCCGCGCGAGGTGGCTGAGCTGGTCGCGGCCACGCTGCGCGAGCACGACGGCGTGGCCAAGGTCGAGGTGGCCGGCCCCGGCTTCCTCAACATCACCCTCGCCGAGGGCGCGCTTGGCGAGCTGGCCCGCACGATCGTCACCGCCGGTGCCGCGTACGGCCGGTCGGAGAGCCTGGCCGGCCAGCGGGTCAACCTCGAGTTCGTCTCGTCCAACCCGACCGGCCCGATCCACATCGGCAGCGCCCGGTGGGCCGCCGTCGGCGACGCGCTGGCCCGGATCCTGCAGGCGGCCGGCGCCGAGGTCACCCGCGAGTACTACTTCAACGACGCCGGCACCCAGATCGACCGGTTCGCTGAGTCGCTGTACGCCGCCGCGGCTGGCGGGCCGGTTCCCGAGGACGGGTACGCCGGCCAGTACATCGCCGACATCGCCGCCACCGTGATGGCGCGGCGTCCGGAGGTGCTGGCCGAGCCGCGGGAGCGGGGGGTCGAGATCTTCCGGCGCGAGGGTGTCGAGCTGATGTTCGCCGAGATCAGGCGGTCCCTCGCCGACTTCGGCGTCCGTTTCGACGTCTACTTCAGCGAACGCGACCTGCACGCCCGGGGCGAGCTGGACCTGGCCGTACGCCGGCTGCGCGCGCAGGGTCACGTCTACGACGCCGACGGCGCCGTGTGGCTGCGCACCACCGACTTCGGTGACGACAAGGACCGCGTCCTGGTCCGGAGCAACGGCACGCCGACGTACTTCTGCGCGGACGCCGCCTACTACCTGGACAAGCGGGAGCGCGGCTTCGACCGGGTGGTGATCATGCTCGGCGCCGACCACCACGGTTACGTCGGGCGGTACCGCGCGATCGTGGCCTGTTACGGCGACGACCCCGACACCAACCTGGAGATCCTGATCGGGCAGCTCGTCAACCTGGTGCGTGGCGGCCAGCAGGTCAAGATGAGCAAGCGGGCCGGCACCATCGTGACCCTGGAGGACCTGGTCGAGGCGGTGGGCAACGACGCCGGGCGGTACGCCCTGGCCCGCTCCTCGGTGGACACCACCATCGACCTGGACCTCGACCTGTGGAGCAGGCGGACGGCCGACAACCCGGTGTTCTACGTCCAGTACGCGCACGCCCGGCTGGCCTCGCTGCAACGTCACGCCGCCGACCTCGGCCTCGCGCTCGGCGACCCGTCCACGGTGGACTTCGCCCTGCTGGCCCACGAGCGGGAGGGCGACCTGCTGCGCGCGCTGGGCGAGCACCCCCGGGTGGTGGCCACCGCGGCCGAGCTCCGCGCGCCGCACCGGATCGCCCGCTACCTGGAGGAGCTGGCCGGGCGGTACCACCGGTTCTACGACGTGTGCCGGGTGCTGCCGCAGGGCGACGAGCCGGCCACACCGCTGACCGCCGCCCGACTGTGGCTGTGCGAGGCAACCCGGGTGGTGCTGGCCAACGGGCTGGACCTGCTCGGCGTGAGCGCACCGGAGCGGATGTGAGGACACACGAGGCCGGCGCCCTGCACGCCGACGCCAGCGAGCCGGCCGCCGCCATCCTCCGGCCGCCGGCCGACCTGTCCACTGTGGACGCCCGGGTCTGGCCGCGAAACCTTGCCCGCACCCCGGACGGCGCGCTGGCGCTGTCCGGCATGGACGTCCGAGACCTGGCGGCGGAGTTCGGCACCCCGGCGTACCTCACCGACGAGGCGGACTTCCGGGCCCGCTGCCGGGAGTTCGTGGCCGCGTTCGGCGGAGCCGAGGTGCACTACGCCGCCAAGGCGTTCTGTGCGCTGCAGGTGGTCGGCTGGGTCGCCGAGGAGGGGCTCAGCCTGGACGTGTGCACCGGCGGGGAGCTGGCGGTGGCACTGCGGGCCGGCTTCCCGCCGGAGCGGATCGCCGTACACGGCAACAACAAGTCGCCGTCCGAGCTGGACAGTGCGGTCGCCGCCGGGGTCGGCACGGTGGTGCTCGACTCGTTCTATGAGATCGTCCGGCTGGCCGAGGCGGCGCAGCGGCACGGGGTGCGGCAGCGGGTGCTGGTGCGCACCACGGTCGGCGTCGAGGCGCACACCCACGAGTTCATCGCCACCGCGCACGAGGACCAGAAGTTCGGCTTCTCGCTGGCCTCGGGCGACGCCTTCGAGGCGGTCCGCCGGGTGCTCGCGCTGCCCTCGCTGGAGCTGGCCGGGCTGCATAGTCACATCGGCTCGCAGATCTTCGACACCTCCGGCTTCGAGGTGTCGGCCCGGCGGATGGTCGGCCTGCTGGTCCGGATCCGCGACGAGCTCGGCGTCGAGCTTCCGGTGCTTGACCTCGGTGGCGGGTACGGCATCGCCTACACGGTGACCGACGACCCGATCGACGTGCCCACCCTGGCCAGCGAGCTGACCCGGATCGTCGGCAAGGAGTGCGCGCAGGCTAACCTGGCCGCGCCGAGGCTGGCGGTCGAGCCGGGCCGGGCCATCGCCGGCCCGCCGACGCTCACCCTCTACGAGGTCGGCACGGTCAAGGACGTCGACGGCATCCGCGGCTACATCTCGGTCGACGGCGGGATGAGCGACAACATCCGCACCGCCCTGTACGACGCGCAGTACACCTGCGTGCTGGCGTCCCGGGTGTCCCAGGCCGAGCCGATGCTGGCCCGGGTGGTCGGCAAGCACTGCGAGAGCGGTGACATCGTGGTCCGCGACGCCTGGCTGCCGGCCGACCTGGCACCTGGTGACCTGGTCGCGGTGGCCGCCACCGGGGCGTACTGCCGCAGCATGGCCAGCAACTACAACCATGTGCCCCGGCCGCCGGTGGTCGCGGTACGGGACGGCACCGCCCGGCTCGTCGTCCGCCGGGAGACGGTGGACGACCTGCTCCGGCTGGATGTCCCGGCCCCGGCCAGCCCGGCCCTGGTCAGCCCGGCCCCGGCGGCGCGGGCGGTGCACCGGTGACCGGCGTGCGCACCCGGCCGCTCCGGGTGGCCCTGCTCGGCTGCGGCGTTGTCGGCACCCAGGTGGTCCGGCTGCTGCGCGAGAATGCCGGCGACCTGGCGGCCCGGATCGGCGTTCCGCTGGAGCTGGCCGGCGTCGCCGTACGCCGTCCGAACCGGCACCCCGAGGTCCCCCCGGAGCTGCTCAGCACCGACGCGGCCGGGCTGGTCTCCCGGGCCGACGTCGACCTCGTGGTCGAGGTGATCGGCGGCATCGAGCCGGCCCGCGGCCTGCTGCTGGCCGCGATCCGGTCCGGAAAGTCGGTGGTCACGGCCAACAAGGCGCTGCTCGCCGAGGACGGCGCGACGCTGCACGACGCGGCCCGCCAGCACGGCGTCGACCTGTACTTCGAGGCGGCGGTGGCGGGCGCCATCCCGCTGCTGCGGCCGCTGCGCGAGTCCCTGGCCGGTGACCGGATCTCTCGCGTGATGGGCATCGTCAACGGCACGACCAACTACATCCTGTCCCGGATGGACGAGACCGGCGCCGGCTTCGGAGAGGCGCTGGAGGAGGCCACCGCGCTCGGCTACGCCGAGGCCGACCCGACCTCGGACATCGACGGCTTCGACGCCGCCGCCAAGGCCGCGATCCTCGGCGCGCTGGCGTTCCACACCCGGATCACCGCCAGCGACGTGCACCGCGAGGGCATCGGCGAGGTCACCTCGGCCGACGTGGCCAGCGCCAAGGCGATCGGCTGCACGGTCAAGCTGCTGGCCATCTGCGAGCGGGTGGCCGAGGCCGACGGGGGCGAGTCGGTCTCCGCTCGGGTGCATCCGGTGATGATCCCGCGCAGCCACCCGCTGGCCGGCGTCGGCGATGCCTTCAACGCGGTCTTCGTGGAGGGCGACGCGGCCGGTCAGCTCATGTTCTACGGGCGGGGGGCCGGCGGGGCGCCGACCGCGAGCGCCGTGCTCGGCGACCTGGTCGCCATCGCCCGCAACCGGGTCACCGGCGGCCGTGGTCCCGGGGAGTCGGCGTACGCCGACCTGCGGGTGCGGTCGATGGGCGAGACGCTGACCCGCTACCACGTCAGCCTCGACGTGGCCGACCGGCCGGGGGTGCTGGCCGCGGTGGCCACCGCCTTCGCCTGCCATGACGTGAGCATCTCCACGGTGCGCCAGGAGGGCAGGGGCGACGACGCCAGCCTGGTGATCGTCACCCACGTTGCGCTGGACAGGGCGCTCGGTGCCACCATTGAGAACCTGCGCAAGCTTGACGTCGTGCGGGACGTGGCCAGCGTGATGCGGGTGGAGGGGATGGTCGGCCCGTGAACCGCGAGGCGACAGCGAGTGAGCATCGTAGGGCCGCCAGGCCCGAGGAGCGGAGCGAGCGGCGCCGGGCGATGACGCCGTGAGTGGCGACCAGACCGCCGCGCACAGCCCACCGGGCGGGTGGCACGGGGTGATCGAGGAGTACCGGGACCGGATGCCGGTCTCGCCCGGCGCGCACGTCGTGACGCTGCGTGAGGGCGGTACCCCCCTGCTGCTCGCGCCGGATTTGTCCCGGCGTACCGGCTGCGAGGTGTTCCTCAAGATCGAGGGGCTCAACCCGACCGGGTCGTTCAAGGACCGCGGCATGACCGTGGCCATCACCCAGGCGGCCGACGCCGGCAGCCAGGCGGTCCTGTGCGCCAGCACGGGCAACACCAGCGCCTCCGCTGCCGCGTACGCCGTGCGGGCCGGCCTGGTCTGCGCCGTGTTGGTGCCGCAGGGCAAGATCGCGCTGGGCAAGCTGGCCCAGGCGCTGGTGCACGGCGCCCGGCTGCTGCAGGTGGACGGCTCCTTCGACGACTGCCTGGTGCTGGCCCGCGAGCTGGCCGAGCACTACCCGGTCACCCTGGTCAACTCGGTCAACCCGGACCGGATCGACGGGCAGAAGTCGGCCGCCTTCGAGGTCTGCGATGTGCTCGGCGACGCACCGGACGTGCACTGCCTGCCGGTCGGCAACGCTGGCAACATCACGGCGTACTGGAAGGGTTACGTCGAGTACGCCAGCGACGGGGTGGTCTCGCAGCCGCCGCGGATGTTCGGCTTCCAGGCCGCGGGTGCGGCGCCGATCGTGATCGGGCGGCCGGTGGACGCGCCGATGACCATCGCCACCGCGATCCGGATCGGCAACCCGGCGTCCTGGCAGCCCGCGCTGGCCGCCCGTGACGACTCCAAGGGCCTGATCGACGCGGTCACCGACAAGCAGATCCTGGAGGCGTACCGACTGCTGGCCCGGCACGAGGGGGTGTTCGTCGAGCCGGCGTCCGCCGCCGCGGTGGCCGGGCTGCTGATGTGCGCGGCTGACGGCCGGCTCTGCCGGGGGCAACGGGTGGTCTGTACCGTCACCGGCAACGGCCTGAAGGACCCGGACTGGGCCATCTCGGGCGCGCCGGCTCCGGTTACCGTGCCGGTGGACGCCGCCGCCGCGGCCGCCGCTCTCGACCTTACCTAGCCCGCGCCCCTAACCTGCGACGATCATCGAGCTATTGTCGCTAGTTGATCTCTGACAACGACAACAGCTCGATGATCGCCAAGTAGACGTCGGGTAGCCAAGTAGACGTCGGGTAAAGGGAGAGGCCGAGCACATGGCACCGCGCCCGCTGTTTCGTGCCGCGCCGGTCCGCGTCCGGGTGCCTGCCACCAGCGCGAACCTCGGTCCTGGCTTCGACGCCCTCGGCCTGGCGCTGGCCCGCTACGACGACGTGGTCGTCAAGGTGGCCGACGAAGGGCTGCACATCGACGTGGCCGGGGAGGGCGCCGACGTCGTTCCGAAGTCCGAGCGGCACCTTGTCGTACGGTCGCTGCGGGCGGGGTTTGAGCTGTTCGGCGGTCAGCCGCGCGGCCTGGAGCTGGTCTGCGCCAACCGGATCCCGCACGGCCGCGGCCTCGGCTCGTCCGCCGCTGCCATCGTGGCCGGGCTGATGGCCGCGCGTGCCCTGGTCCCCGGCGCCCCCGACCTGCTGGACGACACTGGGCTGCTGCGCCGGGCCACCGAGCTGGAGGGCCACCCCGACAACGTCGCGGCCTGCCTCTACGGCGGCCTGACCGTGGCCTGGCTGGACGACGCCGGCCCAGGAGTGACCGGTGCCGGTGCGCGGGCGGCCCGGCTGAGACCCGCCG
Source organism: Mycobacteriales bacterium (assembly GCA_035476575.1). Taxonomy (GTDB): domain Bacteria; phylum Actinomycetota; class Actinomycetes; order Mycobacteriales; family JACQDL01; genus DATILL01. Next base: position 32,151 of record DATILL010000156.1, on the reverse strand, counting down.
TCGGGCTGCGGCCGGTGGCGTTCATCCCGCCGAACCGGGCCTCCACGGCCAAGGTGCGCACGCTGCTGCCGGAGAGCGTGCCGCACGCCGACGCGGCCCGTAACGCCGGCCGGGCCGCGCTGCTCACCCATGCACTGACGGTCGCGCCAGACCTTTTGTACGCCGGCACCCAGGACTGGCTGCACCAGCCCTATCGGGCACCGGCTATGCCCAAAAGTGCTGCGTTGGTGACCAGGCTGCGCGGGTCCGGTGTGCCTGCGGTGATCTCCGGCGCCGGACCGGCCGTGCTCGCCTTTGCCCCGGACGGCGTGGACCTGGCGACGTACACGCCGAAGGGCTGGGAGGCGCATGAGCTGCCCATTGACACCACTGGGGCACAGGTCCTGCCGTTGAGCTGAGGCAGCGACCAGGCTGCGACCAGGCCGCGGAACACGCCGGGTGGCCCTGTTGTTGCTCACTCGCGAGCGGAGCCCTAGGCTCATAGCCAGAAGCCGCCCTGTGGGCGTGCTCCTTGCGGCATTCCCCGATACTCGCCGGTCTCCGGCGTACGTCGAGACTTCGCCACACCATCTCCCGGAAACCGGGCCATGTGCCGAGCCGGTCACGCACCGGCAAGGCGGGTCGGGGTGAGGAGCGCACCCCGCGCGAACTCCGGGTGCCGGAACGACCCCGGCTCATGGCCGGTCGCTCCACGGGCCTCGCGCCGACCCGGCGCAGGCCTTCGTAGGGAAGGAACCCTCATTTGAGTGAGACGATAGACATCCTGGCCGGGGCGCCGGAGCAGGACGTCAACCCCACCTCCGCCGCATCCCCGACGGGCTCCTCCGGTGAGCCGGTGCCAGGAGTCGGTCCGGCAGCCCGCACGCGTCGCCGTGGCGGTGGCCTGACCAGCATGGTGCTCTCGGAGCTGCAGGAGATCGCGGCCGAGCTGGGGATCACCGGGACTGCGCGGATGCGTAAGAACGACCTGATCGCGGCCATCAAGGCTAGGCAGTCCGGGTCAGAGAACGGTGGTGAGCGGGTGAGTGTGGAGCGCAATGATGCCGTCCCGACCGGCGCCGAACGGGATGTCACCGAACGGGATGTCACCAGGCGGGAGACCGCCGAGCAGGGCACGCTGGAGGTGTCCGCCGCCGAGACGTCGCAGGTGAACGTGGCCACGGTGGCGGTCGACGCCGCGGCAGCGGCCGACCAGCCCACCGAACGGACGCGCCGGGTGGCCAGCCGCCCGGCCGGCTCGCCGGTCGCGGAGCAGGCTGCGTTGCCGGAGCCCTCGGCCGCCGCGGTCACCGAGCCGGCTGCCGCGACGGCGGGAGCAACGAGCGGGGCGGCGCCAGAGCCGCCGGTCGTCACGCCGGTCACGGACGCGCCAGCCGCCGTAGCGCCTGCCGCTGACGGGACGGCCGCTGACGGGACGGCCGCTGACGGGACGGCCGCCGTAGCAGGGCAGGCGACGGTCGAGCCTACCGCGGCCGCCGCGGCTGGACCGGCCGGGCCGGACGTCGGCGAGCGGGTCCAGAGCCAGCCGGACCAGCCCAGCCAGGACCGTCCCCAGCAGGACCGCTCCAGCCAGGACCGGGCCGGGCACGAGCGAGGCCAGGGCCGGCCGGACCGGGGCCAGCGCGTCGGTGGAGAGGGTGGCGAGCAGCCGCGGGCCGCCGCCGAGGGCCAACGCGAGCGCGGCAACCAGCAGGGCGGGGGCCAGCGCGGCAACCAGCGTGGTGACAACCAGCGTGGGAACCAGCAGGGTGGCAGCCAGCAGGGCGGGAACCAGCGTGACAACGCCCCGCTCGATGACGACGACGAGGACGGCGGCGGCCGAAACCGGCGCGGCCGCCGGTTCAGGGACCGCCGTAGCCGTGGCGGGCGGGAGCGCTACGCCGGCGATGCCGAGCCGGTGATCGCCGAGGACGACGTGCTTGTCCCGGTGGCTGGAATTCTGGACATCCTGGACAACTACGCCTTCATCCGGACCTCCGGCTACCTGCCCGGGCCGAATGACGTGTACGTCTCGCTCTCCCAGGTCCGCCGTAACGGCCTGCGCCGCGGCGACGCGATCACGGGAGCGGTCCGGCAGCCCCGCGAGGGGGAGCGGCGGGACAAGTTCAACGCGCTGGTCCGGCTGGACACCGTCAACGGCGCCGAGCCGGAGCTGGGCAGGAACCGGCCGGAGTTCACCAAGCTCATTCCGCTGTACCCGCAGGACCGGCTCCGGCTGGAGACCGAGGCGCACATTCTGACCACCCGGGTTATCGACCTCGTGGTGCCGATCGGCAAGGGCCAGCGGGCGCTGATCGTCAGCCCGCCCAAGGCCGGCAAGACCATGGTGCTGCAGGCGATCGCCAACGCGATCACCACCAACAACCCCGAGTGCCACCTGATGGTCGTGCTGATCGACGAGCGTCCGGAGGAGGTCACCGACATGCAGCGGTCGGTGAAGGGCGAGGTGATCGCCTCGACGTTCGACCGGCCGCCGACCGACCACACCACGGTCGCAGAGCTGTCCATCGAGCGGGCCAAGCGGCTGGTCGAGCTCGGCCACGACGTGGTGGTGCTGCTCGACTCGATCACCCGGCTCGGCCGGGCGTACAACAACGCCTCGCCGGCCTCCGGGCGGATCCTCTCCGGCGGTATCGACTCGACTGCCCTGTACCCGCCGAAGCGGTTCCTCGGCGCGGCCCGCAACATCGAGAACGGCGGCTCGCTGACGATCCTGGCCACCGCGCTCGTCGAGACCGGCTCGACCGGTGACACGGTGATCTTCGAGGAGTTCAAGGGCACCGGCAACGCCGAGCTCAAGCTGGACCGCAAGATCGCCGACAAGCGGGTCTTCCCGGCCGTGGACGTGATCGCCTCCAGCACCCGCAAGGAGGAGATCCTGCTTGCCCCCGAGGAGATGGCAATCATGATCAAGCTACGTCGGGTGCTGTATGCCCTCGACCCGCAGCAGGCCATCGACCTGCTGCTGGACAAGCTGAAGGAGACCCGGACCAACGTCGAGTTCCTGATGCAGGTCCAGAAGACGACCATCACGCAGGACTAGCGGGTCCCGCGGCCCGTGTGGTGACCTACTGGCGTTGTGGTGACCTGTTGGGGTCTGCAGGCAACGTGAGGTCACCACAACGCCGAGAGGTGACCACACGTGGGCGGTAGGCAACGTGTGGTCACCACAACAACGTGAGGTGACCACAGCGGCGTTGAGGCCGCCGCCCTATACGGCAAGCCGCTGGCCCTGCTGGAATACCCGGCGTGGCCAGCCGGTTGGGGTCCGTGCGGACGAGGTCTGACACACTGGTCCGGACCTGCGACACCGGCTCCGGTTCACGCCGTACGGCGACCCGGCGGCCAGACGGAAGGATCGACGTGAAGCCTGACATCCACCCGGAGTACGTCGCCACGACGGTGACCTGCTCCTGTGGCAACACCTTCGTCACCCGCAGCACCGCCAAGGGCGGCGCCATCCACGTCGAGGTCTGTTCGGCGTGCCACCCGTTCTACACCGGCAAGCAGAAGATCCTTGACGTCGGCGGCCGGGTGGAGAAGTTCGAGCGCCGGTTCGGCAAGCGGCAGCGGCCGGGCGGCAACTAGCGACCTAGACGGCGCCTGCCTCGCACGCACGCGGGGTGGGCGCCGTTTTGGCGTCCCACAACCGCCCAGCCGAACCCGCTCGACCCGACGGAAAAGAGCGCGTCATGACCGCCGAGAGCAGCCTGCCCGACCTGCTCGCCGAGTACGCCGAGCTGGAACGCAAGCTCGCCGACCCTGCCGTGCACGCCGACCAGGTCGCCGCCCGCGACGCCGGCCGCCGCTACGCCGAGCTGAGCCAGGTGGTGGCCACCGCCCGCGAGCTGGACGCCGCTCGCGACGACCTGGCGGCCGCCCGCGAGCTGGCCCGGGAGGACTCGTCGTTCGCCGTGGAGGCCGAGTCCCTGGCGGCCCGGATCACCACCCTGGAGGGCAGGATGCGCGAGCTGCTGCTGCCCCGGGACCCGAACGACGGCAAGGACGTCATCGTCGAGATCAAGGCGGGGGAGGGCGGCGAGGAGTCCGCGCTGTTCGCCGCCGACCTGCTGCGGATGTACCTGCGCTACGCCGAGCGGCAGGGGTGGAAGGCCGAGGTCCTGGAGGCGGTGGAGTCCGACCTCGGCGGTTACAAGGACGTGTCCGTCGCGGTCAAGGCGCGCGACGGCGGGGTGTGGCGGCGGCTGAAGTACGAAGGCGGTGTGCACCGGGTGCAGCGGGTGCCGGTGACCGAGTCGCAGGGCCGGATCCACACCTCCGCGGCCGGCGTGCTGGTGCTGCCCGAGGCCGCGGAGGTCGACGTCGAGATCGACCCGAACGACCTGCGGGTCGACGTGTTCCGGTCGTCCGGTCCGGGCGGGCAGAGCGTCAACACCACCGACTCCGCGGTCCGCATCACCCACCTGCCGACCGGCATCGCGGTGGCCTGCCAGAACGAGCGGTCCCAGTTGCAGAACAAGGAGCAGGCGATGCGGATCCTGCGCGCCCGGCTGCTCGCGGCGGCGCAGGAGCGGGCTGAGCGGGAGCAGTCGGACGCCCGGCGCAGCCAGGTCCGCACGGTTGACCGCAGCGAGCGGGTCCGCACCTACAACTTCCCGCAGAACCGCATCTCCGACCACCGGGTCGGCTACACCGCCTACAACCTCGACCATGTGCTGGACGGCGACCTCGACGGGGTGGTCGAGGCGTTGACCAGGGCCGACAACGAGGCGCTGCTGGCTGGCGCCGGCTCGTGACCGGCGTGAGCGACCCTGATGCGACCAGCCTCGACGCGACCGGCGCCGACGTCACGGTGCTGCTGCGGGCGGCCGAGCGGCGGTTGCATGAGTCCGGAGTGGACAGCGCGCGGTACGACGCCGAGGCGCTGCTGGACCACCTGCTGGGCAGCCGGACCGCCCGGTTCACCGTGCTGGCCCTCGCGCCGTCCACAGCGGAGAGCTACCGGCAGCTCGTGGAACGGCGGGCGGCGCGCGAGCCGTTGCAGCACATCCTCGGCACGGTCGGGTTCCGCGGGCTGGCGCTGGCTGTCGGGCCGGGGGTGTTCGCGCCGCGGCCGGAGACCGAGCTCCTGGTCGAGTGGGGGCTGTCCGTGCTGCCCGGCCCGTCTGTCCGGTGTGGACGGTCGGGGTCGGAAGCCCACCCGGGCACGCTGGCGCGGGTCGTCGTCGACCTGTGCGCTGGCTCCGGCTCGGTCGGGCTCGCGGTCGCGGCCGAACGGCCGCACGCGACGGTGTACGCCGTCGAGGCCGACCCCGGCGCGCTGGCCTGGCTGCGGCGCAACGCCGCGACGTACCCGGGCGTAACCGTGGTCGCCGGCGACGCGACCGACCCCACCGTACTGTCCACTGTGGACGGTACGGTCGACCTGGTGCTGGCCAACCCACCGTACGTCCCGGATGGCCGGCCGGTCCCGCCCGAGGTGGCGCACGATCCGCCTGCCGCGCTGTGGGGCGGGCCGGACGGGCTCGCGGTGCTGCGCGGGGTGGCGGCCCGGGCCGTCGCGCTGCTGCGGCCGGGCGGCTGGTTCGGCGTGGAGCACGACGAGTCGCACCCGGCCGAGGTGCGCGCCGTGCTGGCTGGCCTGGGCCTCGCCGGCCCGACGACTCGCAGCGACCTGGCCGGCCGGCCCCGGTTCAGCATCGCCGCTAAGGTGGCCGGATCATGAGCCGCTTCTACGACTGCACCAAGCCGGCCGAGCGGGCCGATGCGGTGGCCGCCGCGGCCGCCGCGATCCGTCGCGGTGAGCTGGTGGTGCTGCCTACAGACACGGTGTACGGGGTCGGCGCGGACGCGTTCCTGCCCGCCGCCGTGGTCGCGTTGCTGCACGCCAAGGGGCGCGGCCGGGACATGCCGGTGCCGGTGCTGGTCAGCTCGCGGCCCGCCCTGGACGGGCTGGTGCTGCATGTCCCGCAGGCCGCGCGTGACCTGGTGGAGGCGTTCTGGCCGGGTGGGCTGACCCTGGTCCTGGAGCACTCGCCGTCGCTGGCCTGGGATCTCGGCGACTCGCGCGGCACCGTGGCGGTCCGGATGCCGCTGCACCCGGTGGCGCTGGAGCTGCTGGAACAGACCGGCCCGCTGGCGGTGTCGAGCGCGAACCGGACCGGCCAGCCGCCCGCGACCACCGCGACCGAGGCCCGCGCCCAGCTTGTCGACTCGGTCTCGGTCTATCTCGACGGTGGCCCGTCCGGTGACCCGGTCGCGTCGTCCATCGTGGACCTGACCGGCCCGGACCCGCGGCTGCTGCGGGCCGGCGCGGTCACCGTCGAACAGCTCCGCGAGGTCGTTCCTGACCTCCTTGTCGACACCTGAGCACGCCCCGCCCTTGTGGTCACCGCACACTCAAGCCTCCGTTCACCACACAAGATCATCTCATGTGATGCACTGGGTGCTTGAAACCGCCGGGTCTAGCAGATCGGCGGCCCGGCGGCCGTTGCCGAGTGTTCAGTGCCACATCCTGCGCATCCACGAGGGCGAGGCTAGTTAGTCTCGGCAGGTGCGCTTCCTCGTACCCGGAATGTGGTTGTGCGCCGTCTACTGCGGCCACTCCGGCACCGGGGTCAAACCGATCTTGGCCGTGGCTGCGCCCGGGATGGCGGCCGGATCCGGACAGCAGGCGGCCCGAACCGGCCAGGCGGTGTGACCGACCCCTCCTCGCCGTCCGGTGGCGGGCGTGCCACGATGGGTGCAGAACACACATCTCGTGCGCTCCGGGGTCGGTGAAACTCCGAACCGGCGGTGACAGTCCGCGACCCGCTGGCAGCCAGCCAGCGGTGGAGCCGGTGAAACTCCGGTACCGACGGTGAAAGTCCGGATGGGAGGCAGCGCGCGGAGGTACGGCGTGGGCCATCCGGCCCGGCGCCGTTCCGGCCCGCAGTGGGCGCCGTGCCGGCCAGACCGGCTGGCGGTCGCCACGCCTCTCCGATGTGCCTCCCGGTCGCCGCGAGTGACTCGGGAGGAGGACGTACGGTGGCCGGCGCGCGGGAGGCAAGCCCACGACAGGCCAGCCCGGCCGAGCTCGCCGCGCTCCGGCGGGCGCTCGACCTGGGCCGCGCTGCGCTCGGCCGGACCAGCCCCAACCCCCCCGTCGGCTGCGTCGTGCTCGACCCCGCCGGCCAGCCGGTCGGCGAGGGCCACACCCGCCCGCCCGGCGACGCGCACGCCGAGGTGGTGGCGCTGCGGCAGGCCGGCCGGCGAGCCCGCGGCGGTACCGCCGTGGTAACCCTGGAGCCGTGCGACCACACCGGCCGGACCGGTCCGTGCACGCGGGCGCTGGTCGCGGCCGGGATAGCCCGGGTCGTCTACGCCGTACCGGACCCGAACCCGCTCGCCGGCGGCGGCGCGGACACCCTGCGCGCGGCCGGCGTCGAGGTGCTGGCCGGCCCCCTGCGGCCCGAGGCCGAACGCGGCGCGCTGGAGGCGTGGCTGGCCAGCGTCCGGCTCGGCCGGCCGTTCGTCACCTGGAAGTACGCCGCGACGCTGGACGGCCGGGTGGCCGCCGCGGACAGGTCCAGCCGGTGGGTCACCAGCCCGCAGGCCCGCGCCGACGTGCACCGGCTGCGGGCCGAGGTGGACGCCGTCGTCGCTGGCTCCGGCACGGTGCTGGCCGACGACCCGGCGCTGACCGTGCGCGACCCGGACGGACGGCTGGCCGACCGGCAGCCGCTGCGGGTGGTGCTGGACCGGCGCGGCCGGGTGCCGAGGACCGCGCGGGTCTTCGACGACGCGGCGCCCACCCTGCTGCTGGACGCCCCCGAGCCGGCGGCCGCGCTTGCCGAGCTGGGCGGGCGCGGCGTGGTGAGCGTGCTGGTCGAGGGCGGCCCGACGCTGGCCGGCGGCTTCGTCGCGGCTGGCTGCGTGGACCGGGTCGTCTGCTACCTCGCGCCCGCCCTGCTCGGTACCGGCCCGCCAGCGCTGGGCGCGGCCGGTGTCACCACCATCGCCGGGGCGCTCCGGCTCCGGCTCGACGACGTGACCCCGCTCGGCCCGGACCTGCGGCTGACCGCCCGGCCGCTGGCCGACCCAACCAGGAGGGACTGACCGGATGTTCACCGGCATCGTGGAAGAGATCGGCGAGCTGCTGGAGCTGCACCGGGACGGCAGCTCGGCCGTGCTGCGGATCCGCGGCCCGAAGGTCGCCGCTGGCACCCGCCTCGGCGACTCGATCGCCGTCAACGGCGTCTGCCTGACCGTCGTGACGACCGACGGCACGGCGTTCGGCGCCGACGTCATGGCCGAGACCCTGAAACGGACCGCGATCGGCGCGCTGCGGCCGGGCGACCGGGTCAACCTGGAGCGGGCGGTTCCAGTCGGCGGCCGGCTCGGCGGGCACATCGTGCAGGGCCACGTGGACGGCGTCGGGCTGGTCCTCGCCCGCAACCCGGGCCTGGCCTGGGCGGAGGTCCGGTTCGGGCTGCCGGCCGAGCTGTCCCGCTACGTCGCGGAGAAGGGCTCCATCACCGTCGACGGGGTCAGCCTCACCGTCACCGCGGTCGGCTGGGTCGGCGGCTCGGACCGTGCCGGGGGCGACTGGTTCGAGGTCGGCCTGATCCCGACCACGTTGGCCGAGACCACACTCGGCGCCCGGCAGGCCGGCGACCCGGTCAACCTGGAGGTCGACGTGCTGGCCAAGTATGTGGAGCGGCTGCTGGCCGCGACCAACCCGGGCACGGTCGACGCGGGCACGACGGACCTGGGGAGGCGGCCGTGACCAGCGCGGCGGGGTTCGTCGATGTCGAGCGCGCGGTCGCGGACGTCGCCGCCGGCAGGGCGGTGATCGTGGTCGACGACGCGGACCGGGAGAACGAGGGCGACCTGATCTTCGCGGCCGAGCTGGCCACCCCGAAGCTGGTGTCCTTCATGGTCCGCTACACCTCCGGCTACATCTGCGTCGCGCTGCCGGACGAGGAGTGCGACCGGCTGGACCTGCCGCCGATGTACCACACCAACCAGGACAAGCGCGGCACGGCGTACACCGTGACGGTCGACGCCCGGGAGGGCGTCGGCACGGGGATCTCGGGGTACGACCGGGCGCGCACCATCCGGCTGCTGGCCGACCCGGCCGCCGTCGCGGCCGACTTCACAAGGCCGGGACACGTCGTCCCGCTGCGGGCGCGGCAGGGCGGCGTGCTGCGCCGGCCCGGCCACACCGAGGCCTCGATCGACCTGGCCCGGCTGGCCGGGCTGCGGCCGGCCGGCGTGCTCTGCGAGGTCGTCAGCCAGAAGGACGACGGCGACATGGCCCGCCGCGACGAGCTGGAGGCGTTCGCCGCCGAGCACGGCCTGACCCTGGTCAGCATCGCCGACCTGATTGCCTACCGGCGCCGGTTCGAGAAGCAGGTGACCCGGGTGGCCGAGGCCCGGATCCCAACCAGGCACGGCGTGTTCCGGGCGGTCGGCTACGACTCGACACTGGATGGCGTGGAGCACATCGCCTTGGTCATGGGCGAGCTTGGCGACGGCGAGGACGTGCTGGTCCGGGTGCACTCGGAGTGCCTGACCGGGGACGTCTTCGGCTCGCTGCGCTGTGACTGCGGGCCGCAGCTCGACGCGGCCCAGCAGGCGGTGGCGGCCGAGGGTCGCGGGGTGGTGCTTTACGTGCGCGGGCACGAGGGGCGCGGCATCGGCCTGCTGCACAAGCTGCAGGCCTACCAGCTCCAGGAGTCGGGCCGGGACACCGTCGACGCCAACACCGACCTCGGGCTGCCGGCCGACGCCCGTGACTACGGCACCGGCGCGCAGATCCTGGCCGACCTGGGCGTGCGGTCGATGCGGCTGCTCTCCAACAACCCAGCCAAACGGGCCGGGCTGGAGGGCTACGGGCTGCGTATTGTGGGCCGGGTGCCGCTGCCCGTGCACGCGACCGAGGACAACCTGCACTACCTGCAGACCAAGCGGGACCGGATGGGCCACGAGCTGCCGGCGGACCTGGCCAAGCTGGCCAGCCTGGCCAGCCTGGCCACCCTGGACGTCCGGCCATGAGCGGCGAGGGGCGGCCGGAGCTGTCCACTGTGGACGGTTCTGGGCTGCGGCTGGGGATGGTGGCGGCCCGGTGGCACCCCGAGGTCACCGACAGCCTGCTGGCCCGGGCGCTGGCCGCGGCCGAGGCATGCGGCGTGGAGGAGCCCACGGTGGTCCGGGTCCCGGGCGCGCTGGAGATCCCGGTGGTGGCCCAGGTGATCGCCCACCGGCTTGAGGTCGTGGTCGCGCTCGGCGCGGTGGTCCGCGGTGGCACCCCGCACTTTGAGCAGGTCTGCATGGCCGTGACGATGGGGCTCAGCCGGGTGACCTTGGACGAGCGGACCCCCGTTGGCAACGGCGTGCTGACCTGTGACACCGTAGAACAGGCGCTGGCCCGGTGCGGCCTGCCGGACAGCCCTGAGGACAAGGGATGGGAGGCGTGCGTGGCGGCGTTGGAGACCGCCATCGTGCTGCGCAAGCTGCGCCATCACCGCTAGCCCGCCGTGCCCCTTCCGGAAAGGCTGGTCTGTGCTGTCCCTCGTACTGCCCAAGGGCTCGCTGGAGCGGGCGACCCTCGACCTGTTCGACGCCGCCGACCTCGCGGTCCGGCGCGGCTCGGACCGCGACTACCACGCCGCCATCGACGACCCGCGGGTCGAGCGGGTCCGGTTCCTGCGGCCGCAGGAGATCCCGCGGTACGTCGAGCAGGGCCTGTTCGACCTCGGCATCACCGGCCGGGACTGGATCGCCGAGACCGAGGCCACCGTGACCAGCCTCGGCGAGCTGCAGTACAGCAAGGCCACCTCGAACCCGGTCCGGGTGGTGCTGGCCATCCCGAACGACGCGCCGTGGCAGAGCGTGGCCGACCTGCCGGAGGGTGTCCGGATCTCCACCGAGTTCCCCGCGCTGACCAACCGGTTCCTGCACCGCCACGGGGTCAAGGCGATGGTGGTGCCGTCGTACGGCGCGACCGAGGCGAAGGTGCCGGACATCGTCGACGCCATCGTCGACCTGACCGAGACCGGCTCGTCGCTGAAGAAGAATGGCCTGCGCATCCTGGAGACGCTGCTGACCAGCTACACCGAGCTGGTCGCGAACCCGGAGTCGTACGCCGACCCGGCCAAGCGGGCCGCGATGGACGACGTCGCGCTGCTGCTGCGCGGCGCGATCCGGGCCCGTGGCCAGGTACTGCTCAAGCTCAACGTGCCGGGCGAGCGGCTGGCCGAGGTGCTGGTCCTGCTGCCCGCGATGAGCTCGCCCACGGTCACCCAGCTCGCCGTCGGCACGATGCACGCGGTGGAGACGGTGGTGCCGAAGAAGGGGGTCAACATGCTGATCCCGAAGCTGAAGGCGGCCGGCGGCAAGGACATCCTGGAGCTGCTCATCTCCAAGATCGTGGAGTGACGGTGTCGATGGGGGAGGTGGGCATCGTGGTCTCGGCCCGGCCGGTCCGGCTCCGGGCGGTCTGCGGCGTGCTCGCCGGGGTCGTGCTGGTCGTGTTCGCGGTGATCGCGGTGCTGCTGCGCCGGTACAACAACGGGGCCGCGTTCGGCCCGGCCGACCAGGTGTCGATGTTCGGGATCGGCGTCGCGGTGGCCGCCGGGCTGCTCGTGCTGGCCCGGCCCAGCCTGTCCGCGGACGAGTCGGGGCTGCGGGTGCGCAACATCATCGGCCGGCACGAGGTGCCGTGGCAGGTGGTGCGGGGGGTCAGCTTTCGCGACGGCGCGCCGTGGGCCACCCTGGAGCTGGCCGACGACGAGCAGCTCCCGCTGATGGCGGTTCAGGCGGTCGACGGGGACCGGACGGTGGCCGTGGTCGAGGCCCTGCGGGCGCTGCACCGCGGTGCGGGGCCGGGTTGACCACGGCGGCCCGGTTGACCCGGCGGCCCGGGCCGGGCGCCGATGTCCTAGCGTGTCCGGCTGTGACTTCAACCTCGGCCGTGCCCAGCCCGGCACGGAGCCCGGCGGCCAGGATCTCGGCCCGGATGGCGGCGGTCCTGCTGGCCGCGAGCATGGTCATGGGCTGCACGCACACCACGGGACAGGGCGCGGTCGACCCGGTCACGGCGTACTTCGGCCCGGGCGGCGCGGCGATCCCGATGGTGGCCGAGCCCCCGGGCCGCCTGGCCACGACCGCCATGGAGACGGCCGCGCTGCTGCTGGGGCAGTTCCCCCGTACCGCCGTCGGGGTGCCCGCGGTGGACCTGGCCAAGGCCCGGGACGTCGTGATCCGGGCACTGTCCAAGCTGCATGGCGACCACGCCTGGGTGTGCGGCGTGGCCACCGGCAAGGACCCGGTCGAGGCGGAGTTCCCGCCCGGCACCAAATGGGTGCGTGACCCGAAGCAGGACCCGTTCCGCAAGCACCACTCGCTCTACCAGCTCCCCGGGTGCGACCAGGCCCGGCTGACCGGGGTGTACGTCGGCGAACAGCAGTTCAGCGTGGCGCGTGACGGCGCGGACATCCGGATCGACCATGTCGGGGTCTTCACCGACGACCTGCGGGCGCTGGGCAACGGGGTCCGGCTGCCGGTGCATGTGGCGGCCCAGCGGAGGTTCATCGTGCGCAGGTACCCCGACGGGTACCACATCGTGAAGCTGATCAACACCTTTACCCAGGCCGCCCCGGGCGTCGGCACCTCGCTGCCGGCGTACACCGGCGACGTGCCCGGGCTGCAGCTCGCCAACCAGATCGGCACCGTGGACCCGGCCGCGACCACCGCGATCCGGGCGGCGCTGGTGTCCACCATCGCGGCCGGCAGCGCCAAGGTGAGCTTCGAGGACCGCAGCGCCGCGCCGTGGCGGGACCGGACGCCGGACCTGCGCAGCGGCCAGTTCTGGCCACAGGATGGTGCCGCGGAGTACCGCTATGCCGTTCCGGCCGGCAAGGTCGCCCGGTACGGCGTGCGGGAGTTCGTCATCCACCAGCTCGGCGACTACAACGAGTACAACGTGCCGGACCCGGAGGGGCGCAAGTACTCCCAGTGGGACCCGCGGCTGGTCCCCGAGGTGGCCGGCATCCCCGCCGACTCCAACCCGTTCGTCGCGCTCGCCATCCTCAGCCAGCTCGACGCGGCCAGCGGCACCGCCTGCCAGAGCGCTGACAGGAGCGAGACCTGCTACGTGGTGCGGATCCCGGTCTCCCGGCTGGCCGTCACCAGCTCGTTGACCAGCCGGGTCGGGCACGCCTACGGCTCGTACGGGGCGACCTTCCTGACGCTCAAGGTGGGCCTGTCCCAGCAGCGGCTCAGCATGATCTCGCAGGACGCGATCCTGCCGGTGGTCGGGCACGGGGTGCTCTCGGTGCACTGGCGGTTCGCCTTCTCCGACTATGCCGCGGCCAGCACCCCGCCGAAGCTGGTCGCGCCACCCGCCAGCCAGGTCCAGCCGATTAGCTAGTCCTCCCCGACGATCATCCCGCCCTCTGACGATCATCGAGCTGCTGTCGCGATTGGAGATCAACTAGCGACAGCAGCTCGATGATCGTCGGGGAGGGCGACGAAAGGGGAAGGTGGGGTCGACGAGCCCCGCCTGGTACCCTCCGAGTCGCGACCTGTCCCCGGCCTGGCTGGGGAGAAGCAAGTGGAGCCCCGCTCCCACCCGTGCCACCATCGGTGGTCGGGTCCGGTCCACCGCTCCGGCGTCCGTCGGCGTGGTGCAGGCTCGAGGCGTGACGTCGTCATGAACGGCGGCGTCGTCCGGGCCGGGCCGGTCGAGTGCGGGCCCTGTGAGCTGACCGCTCCGGGGCCTTCGCCGTACCTCTGGTGCGGCAGGCCCCCGGTCGGTGGTCGACGTACTCAGCCAATCTTGAGGAGGCCCCATCAGCGCCGAGCCCCGCATCAACGAACGGATCCGTGTATCCGAGGTCCGTCTCGTCGGTCCCGAGGGTGAGCAGGTCGGCATCGTGCGCATCGAGGATGCGTTGCGGCTGGCTCAGGAAGCCGATCTCGACCTGGTCGAGGTCGCTCCGATGGCCCGGCCGCCGGTCTGCAAGCTCATGGACTATGGCAAGTTCAAGTACGAGGCCGCCCAGAAGGCACGGGAGGCCCGCCGGAACCAGAGCCTCACCGTCATCAAGGAGATGAAGCTCCGACCGAAGATCGACCCGCACGACTACGAGACCAAGAAGGGTCACGTCGAGCGGTTCCTCAGGGCGGGCGACAAGGTCAAGGTCACGATCATGTTCCGCGGTCGCGAGCAGTCCCGGCCCGAGCTGGGGTTCCGGCTGCTCCAGCGGCTCGCGGAGGACGTCCAGGAGCTTGGCTTCGTCGAGGCGTCGCCGAAGCAGGATGGCCGTAACATGATCATGGTCATGGCACCACATAAGAAGAAGGCCGCGCGTGGCGCCGCCCATCAGGGCACGGCGGTCAACACCACGGCAGCCGAGACAGCACCACCAGAGGACACCAGCAGGACAGCCTGACCGGGACCGGCGGCCGTGCCACCGTCGAGGCCGACCACTGGTCGACCCCGACCGGCCGACCCCGGCCGGTTGTGGCCGCCACCCGGTCCGATGGACCCACCCCGATCGAGCAGAGAGCCTGGCATGCCGAAGAACAAGACCCACAGCGGCACCAAGAAGCGGATCAAGGTAACCAGCAGCGGCAAGCTGTTGCACCAGCGGAGCGGCCGGCGGCACAACTTCGAGCGCAAGCCAACCACGCTGACCCGGCGGCTGGACGGCACCACCGAGATCGCTCCCGCGGACGCCAGGGGGATCAGGAGGCTGCTGGGTCGGTAGCCCGCGGGCCGTGGTGAGCCCACCGTAGGACCCGTACCCGATGAGCCCCAACCCGTGGAACCCGCATCCCCCTGTAGAGCCCGCGGCGCCGGCCCCGTCCAGCGCCGCCGAAGAAGAGGACGAACTTTGTGGCACGCGTCAAGCGGGCGGTCAACGCCCAGAAGAAGCGCCGTACCGCGCTTGAGGCCGCCAGCGGCTACCGTGGCCAGCGGTCGCGGCTGTACCGCAAGGCCAAGGAGCAGCTTCTGCACTCCTTTCAGTACTCCTACCGCGACCGGCGAGCCAAGAAGGGTGAGTTCCGCAAGCTGTGGATCACCCGGATCAACGCCGCGGCGCGCGCCAACGGCATGACGTACAACCGGTTCATGCAGGGCCTGAAGATCGCCGGGGTCGAGGTCGACCGCAAGATCCTGGCCGACCTCGCGGTCAACGACGCCCCGGCGTTCGCCGCGCTGGTCAGCACCGCGCGGACCGCCCTGGCCGAGGCCAACTCGGCGGCCTGACCACGCCTGTGACGCGACCCGGGGAGCTTCCGTACCCGGAGCGGACCCCCCGGGTCGCCGCCGCCCGGCGGCTGACCAGGCGGGCCGGCCGTACCGAAGCCGGGCTCTTCCTGGCCGAAGGCCCCCAGGCGGTCCGCGAGGCGGTCGGCTGGACCGGCGGCCCGCCCGGGCTGGCCGGGCCCGGGCCCGCCGTGGTCGAGCTGTTGGGTACGCCGGCCGCGCTGGAGCGGTACGCCGACCTGGTGCGGGCCGCCGAGCGGCGCGGCGTGCCGGTCCTGGCGGTCACCGAGCGTGGCATGGCCGGGCTGTCCGAGACGGTCACCCCGCAGGGCCTGGTGGCGGTCTGCCGCTTCGTCGACGTGCCGCTGCGGACCGCCCTGCGCCCCGCCCCCCGGCTGGTGGTGTTGCTCGCCGCGATCCGCGACCCCGGCAACGCCGGCACTGTCCTGCGTACCGCCGACGCGGCCGGCGCCGGCGCCGTGCTGTTCTCGGCCGAGAGCGTCGATCCCTACAACGGCAAGTGCGTGCGTGCCTCGGCGGGCAGCCTGTTCCACCTGCCGGTGGTACGCGGCGTCGACGTGCCGGCCGCCGTACCGGCGCTGCGCGCGGCCGGGCTGGCTGTCCTCGCGGCCGCCGGTGACGGCGAGACCGACCTGGAGGAGCTCGCCGACGCCGGCGGGCTGGCCCGGCCAGTGGCGTGGCTGTTCGGCAACGAGGCCCACGGCCTGCCGGCCGGGCTGGCCGGGCTAGCCGACGCCCGGGTCAGGATCCCGCTCCACGGCCGGGCGGAAAGCCTCAACCTGGCCGCAGCCGCGGCGATCTGTCTCTATGCGACCGCGCGGGCGCAGCGTGCGGACAGGCACCGCCAGCCGGACGGCCAGCACACCCCCGGTTGACGGGAAAGGCATGCCTCATGAGGCATGCTTGGATAGCCACGGCTGGTCCTCCGCCGCCCGGCGTGGTACGCCATCACCCGATGGTCGGGGAACAGGAGGCCCATGCTGGACGCGATGCTGGCGGCGTACGACGAGCTGCCGGACGGGGCTTTGGTCGCCGGACCGGACGGCGAGGTCGTCCACCTCAACGTCGCCGGGAGCAGGCTGCTGCGGCTGCCGGCCGGGCCCTGCCTCGGGCGGGACTTCCGTGACGTGCTGCCGTTGGTCGACGCCGCCGGCCGGGACTGGTGGGCCTGCACCGACCCGTACGGCGGGCTGCACATCCGCACCGGACAGCCCGAGCGGCTGCTGGAGCTGTCCGACGGCCCGGAGAAGGGCCGGGCGCTGCTGGTCACCGCCAGGTACGTGCGGGACGGGCAGAAGCTGGCCAGGCTGGTGATCTGCTTCCGCGGTGCCACCTCGCAGGAGCGGTTCGACCGCGAGCGGGCCGACCTGGTGTCCACCGTGGCGCACGAGATCCGTTCGCCGCTGACCGGGGTGAAGGGCTTCACCGCCACCCTGCTGGCCAAGTGGGACCGGTTCGGCGAGGAGCAGAAGCGCACCATGCTCACCGCGATCAACGCCGACGCCGACCGGGTCACTCGGCTGCTGTCGGACCTGCTCGACGTGTCCCGGATCGACGCCGGCCGGCTGGTGCTGCGCAGGCGGGTGGTGGACCTGCCGGGTGTGGTGGCCCAGGTGGTGGCCGGGTTCCGGGCGGGCGGGCGGCTGGAGAGCCAGTTCGCGGTGCACACCGAGGGCCCGCTTCCGGAGCTGTGGCTGGACCCGGACAAGGTCGCGCAGATCGTGGGAAACCTCGTCGACAACGCGCTGCGGCACGGTGCCGGGCTGGTCCGCATCGACGTACGCCCGGACCCCGAGATGCCTGGTGCGGTGCTCACGGTGTCCGACGAGGGCGACGGGATCGGGCCGGAGGCCAGGGCGCGCATCTTCACCCGGTTCTGGCGGGCGGCCGGCGCGGGCAGCGGCACCGGGCTCGGGCTGTACATCGTGAAGGGCCTGGTGGAGGCGCACGGTGGCAGTATTGAGCTGGACGAGTCGGTCAAAGGCGCCCGGTTCGTGGTGGTTCTGCCCGCCGGCCGGCCGCCGTACGAGGAGTGACCCGGCCGCTACCGGACGCCCCGTGGGGACAGCGCGGTGGCCAACCGGTAACCAGCTCGGACCGCGCGGTGGTTGCTCCCTACACTGGCCCGGCTGACCTCGCGTCGTCGAGCAACAGGAGTCGCTGTCCAGATGTCCGGAACGAACGATCCGAAGGCGGTCGCCGCGCTCGCACCCGACGCCCTGGACGCGGCCGCGCGCGAGGCGGAGAAGGCGTTCGCCGAGGCGCCTAGCCTCGACGCGCTGGCCGCCGTCCGCCCGGCCCACCTCGGCGACCGCTCGCCGGTGCTGTCCGCCCGCCGCGAGATCGGCGCGCTGCCGCCGCACGCCAGGGCGGAGGCCGGCCGGCGGGTGAACGAGGTGCGGGCGGCGATCCAGGCCGCGTACGACGTCCGGCTGGCCGCGCTGGTCGTCGAGCGGGATGAACGGGTGCTGCGCGAGGAGGCGGTGGACGTCACGCTGCCGTGGGACCGCGCCCCCCGCGGCGCCCGGCACCCGATCACCACGATCATGGAGCGGATGGTCGACGTCTTCGTGGCGATGGGCTACGAGGTCGCCGAAGGCCCCGAGGTCGAGACCGAGTGGTTCAACTTCGACGCGCTGAACATCCGGCGCGACCATCCGGCCCGCTCCATGATGGACACCTTCTTTGTCGCTCCAGCCAGCCCGGGGCCGGCTGGCCCGGCAGTGGGTGACACCGGCGCGGGGTCCGGCGTCGTGCTGCGCACCCACACCTCACCGGTACAGGCCCGGGTGATGCTGGAGCGCGGCCAGCCGCCGATCTACGTCGTGTGCCCCGGCCGGGTGTTCCGCACCGATGAGCTGGACGCCACCCACACGCCCGTGTTCCACCAGATCGAGGGCCTCGCCGTGGACGAAGGCATCACCATGGCGCACCTGAAGGGCACCCTCGACCACCTGACCTCGTCGCTGTTCGGCGAGGGCCTGGGCGTGCGCTGGCGGCCGTCGTACTTTCCGTTCACCGAGCCGTCCGCGGAGTTCGACGTGCAGTGTTTCGCCTGCCGGGGCGAGTCGGTGGGCAACCCGCGGCGACCCTGCCGGACCTGCCGGTCCGAGGGCTGGATCGAGTGGGGCGGCTGCGGCATGGTCAACCCGCGGGTGCTGGTGGCCTGCGGGATCGACCCGGAGCGGTACACCGGCTTCGCGTTCGGGATGGGCATCGAGCGGGCGGTGCAGCTCCGGCACTGCGTCGGGGACATGCGGGACATGGTTGAGGGCGACGTGCGGTTCACCCTGCCGTTCGGGATGGAGGTCTGATGCGGGTCCCGCTGTCCTGGCTGCGCGACCACGTCGAGCTGCCGGAGTCGCTGACCGCCCGTGAGCTGGCCACGGCGCTGATCCGGATCGGCCTGGAGGTGGAGGCTGTCGAGGAGGTCGGCGCGGACCTGACGGGCCCGCTGGTGGTCGGCGAGGTGCGCGAGATCGAGGAGCTGGCGGGGTACCGCAAGCCGATCCGGTGGTGCCAGGTCGACGTGGGCGAGACCGGCGGCAAGGCTGACGGCGAGACCGACGGCGAGACCGACGGGGCCAGCGTCCCGCGCGGCATCATCTGTGGCGCCACCAACTTCGCCGTCGGAGACCACGTGGTGGTGGCGCTGCCGGGTGCCGTGCTGCCTGGGGGTGTCGCCATCGCCGCACGGCCGGCGTACGACCGGGTCAGCGACGGGATGATCTGCTCGGTCCGCGAGCTCGGGCTCGGTGAGGACCACACCGGGATCCTGGTGCTGGACGGCGACACCACGGTAGGCGCCGACGCGCTGGAGGTGTTGGGCCTGCCGGATGCCGTGCTCGACATCGCGGTCACGCCCGACCGGGGCTACTGCCTGTCCCTGCGCGGCATGGCCCGGGAGGCCGCGCATGCTCTCGGGGTCCCGTTCCACGACCCGGCCGCGGAACCGGCGTCCGAGGCCGGAGCGGAGGCTGAGGTGGAGCCCGGCTGGCCGGTCCAGGTGGACGACCCGGTGGGCTGCGACCGGTTCAGCGCGCTGACCGTCACCGGGCTGGACCCGGCGGCCGAGTCGCCGTCGTGGCTGCGCCGCCGGCTGTTGCTGGCCGGCATGCGGCCGATCTCGCTGGCCGTCGACGTGACCAACTACGTCATGCTTGAGCTGGGCCAGCCGATGCACGCCTTCGACCGGGCCAGGCTCACCGGCGAGATCCTGGTCCGCCGCGCCGTGCCGCACGAGACGCTGCGGACCCTCGACGGCGTGACCCGCATCCTCGACGGCGACGACCTGGTGGTCACCGACGACTCCGGGCCGATCGCGCTGGCCGGGGTGATGGGCGGCGCCAGCACCGAGATCGGGCCGGCCACCATCGACGTCGTGCTGGAGGCCGCGCACTGGGACCCGCCCACCATCATGCGGATGGTCCGCCGGCACAAGCTGCCCAGCGAGGCCGCCCGGCGGTTCGAGCGGGGGGTCGACCCGGAGGTGGCCCTGCCGGCGCTGCGCCGGGCCGCGGCGCTGCTCGCCGCGCACGGTGGCGGCCGGTCCGGCGGGCTGACCGTGGTGGGCGCGCGGCGGTCCCGGCCGCACATCGCGCTGGCCGCCGACCGGCCCGGCCGGCTGGCCGGGCGGCCGATTCCCAGTGCCACCGTGGCGGCCCGGCTCGGTGAGGTGGGGTGCGTGGTGGAGGGGGAGTACATCCTCACCGTCGAGCCGCCGTCCTGGCGACCCGACCTGGTCGACCCGGCCGACCTGATTGAGGAGGTCATCCGGCTGGAGGGGTACGACACGGTGCCCGCCAGGCTGCCGGCCGCGCCGGCCGGGCGCGGCCTGACCGCGGGGCAGCGGGCGCACCGGTCGGTCGGTCGGGCGTTGGCCGAGGCCGGCTACGCCGAGGTGCTGAGCTACCCGTTCCTCAGCCCGAAGCGGTTCGACGATCTCGGGCTGCCGGCCGACGACCTGCGGCGGCGTGCGGTCCGGCTGGTCAACCCGCTGTCCGATGAGCAGCCGCTGATGCGGACGTCGCTGCTGCCCGGGCTGCTGGACACGCTGGCTCGCAACGTGCGCCGCGGCCTGCGGGACGTCGCGCTGTTCGAGACCGGCCTGGTGTACTGGCCTCGCGAGGACACCGCGCCGCCGCCGGATCTCGGGGTCGACCGAGCGCCGGCGGCCGCGGAGCTGGCCGCGCTGGAGCGGGCGCTGCCTCGCCAGCCCCGCCAGCTCGCGGTGGTGGCCTGCGGCGACCGGACGCCGCCAGGCTGGTGGGGCCCGGGCGAGCCGGTCACCTGGGCGGACCCGGTCGAGGCAGCCAGGCTGGTGGCCGCGACGGTTGGCGTCGAGGTGAGTGTGCGGGCCGCTGAGCGGGCGCCGTGGCATCCCGGCCGGTGCGCGGCGGTCGTGTCCGGGGAGCAGGTGGTCGGGCACGCCGGCGAGCTGCATCCGCGGGTCGTCGCGGCGCTGGACCTGCCAGCCCGGACCTGCGTGATGGAGCTGGACCTGGACGCCCTCGGGACCGGCGGCCCAGTCCACGCGCCGCGGGTGTCGGCGTTCCCGCCCGCCTTGCTGGACGTGGCGCTGACCGTGCCGGCCGCGGTGCCGGCGGCTGAGGTGGAGTCGGCGCTGCGGTCCGGCGCGGGTGAGCTGCTGGAGTCGCTGCGGCTGTTCGACCTCTACGCCGACCCGGCCAAGCTCGGCGAGGGCCGCAAGTCGCTGGCGTACGCGCTGCGGTTCCGGGCGCCGGACCGGACGTTGACGGTCGAGGAGGCCAACGCCGCCAAGCAGGCCGCGGTCGAGGAGGCCAGTCGCCGTACCGGTGCGGTCCTGCGTACCTGACGGCCACGGCCAGATGTCGCGAAGACCCAGCGGGACAGGGACAGGCCGGCGTGTTGCACTGGCTATCTTCGCGACAAGCGGGTAGAAGATTGCATGAAGTTGCGATGGACTGCATACTCATGTTCATGGGTTGTGCTGTCGCGGTCGCCGGAGCCAGTGGGTACGCGGGCGGCGAGCTGCTCCGGCTGGTCGACGGCCACCCCGACCTGGAGCTGGCCGTCGCGGCGGCGCACGGCAGCGCCGGCCGTCCGCTGGGCGACCTGCATCCCCAGCTTCCCGGCCTGGCCGACATCCTGCTCGCCGACACCACCCCTGCCGCCCTGGCCGCCGCCGACCTGATCTTCCTCGCCCTACCGCACGGCGCCTCCGCGCCGCTGGCCGCCGGGCTTCCTGAGCATGTGCGGGTCGTCGACCTGGGCGCGGACTTCCGGCTCGCCGACAGCGCGGCCTTCGAGCGCTGCTACGGCGTCTCGCACCCCGGCACCTGGACCTACGGCCTGCCCGAGCTGCCCGGCCAGCGGCAGCGGATCGCCGCGGCGTCCCGGGTGGCCAACACCGGCTGCTACGCCGTCGCCGTCGCCCTCGCCCTGGCGCCGCTGATCGCCGCCGGGGTGGCCGAGCCGGCCGACGTCGTGGTGGTCGGCGCCTCCGGCAGCAGCGGGGCCGGCCGGGCGCCCACGCCGCAGCTTCTGGGCACCGAGCTGATGGGCGACCTGTCGCCGTACAAGGTGGGCAGCCACCAGCACGTGCCCGAGATGAAGCAGGCGACCGGCGCGACCAGCCTGTCCTTCACCCCGGTGCTGGCCCCGATGCCGCGCGGCATCCTGGCCACCGTGACCGCCCGGCCGGCCGGCGGCGCCACCCTGGCCGACGCCCGCGCCGCGCTCTCGCGGGCGTACCACGACGAGCCGTTCGTCACCGTGCTGGCGGCGGGCCGGGTGCCGCACACCGCGGCCACCTACGGCTCGAACGCCGTCCACCTTCAGGTGTACGCCGACACCGACTCCGACCGGTTCATCGTCGTCAGCGCGATCGACAACCTGGGCAAGGGCGCGGCCGGCCAGGCGGTGCAGAACGCCAACCTGATGCTCGGCCTGCCCGAGACGGCCGGCCTGTCCGCGAACGGAGTCGCCCCATGAGGACGCTGGCATGACGATGCTGGGTACGGCGATGCTAGACGCACGGCGCCAACGGGGACCGGCATGAGCGTCACTGCGGCGAGGGGGTTCCGGGCTGCCGGCGTCGCGGCCGGCATCTCGGCCAGCGGCGGTCTCGACCTCGCCCTGGTGGTGAACGACGGCCCGGACGACCTCGCTGCTGGGGTGTTCACCGCCAACCGGGTCAAGGCGGCACCGGTGCTGTGGACCAGCCAGGTGCTGAGCACCGGCCGGTTACGTGCCGTGGTGCTGAACTCCGGCGGCGCGAACGCCTGCACCGGACCGGCCGGGTTCGCCGACACCCACCGCACCGCCGAGCGGGTGGCCGCCGCACTGGGCATCGGCGCGGTCGAGGTGGCGGTCTGCTCCACCGGCCTGATCGGCGAGCGGCTGCCCATCGCCGCCGTCCTGGCCGGGGTGGACAAGGCCGCCGCCGCGCTCGCGCCCGACGGCACGGACGCGGCGTACGCCATCATGACCACCGACTCCGTGCCAAAGCAGAGCGTCCACAGCGGGCGGGGGTGGACCGTGGGCGGGATGGCCAAGGGCGCCGGCATGCTCGCCCCCGGCCTCGCCACGTTCCTGTGCGTGCTGACCACGGACGCGGTGCTTGACCCGGCCACGGTGGACGGCGCGTTGCGGGCCGCCACCCGGGTCACCTTCGACCGGCTGGACTCCGACGGGTGCATGTCCACCAACGACACCGTCCTGCTGCTGGCCTCCGGAACGTCCGGCGTCAGCCCGTCGTACGCCGAGCTCGTCGACGGGCTGACCGACGCCTGCCGAGACCTGACCGGCCAGCTTCTCAGCGACGCCGAGGGCTCCACCAAGGACGTCACGATCGAGGTGGTCAACGCGGCCAGCGAGGACGACGCGGTCCAGGTCGGCCGGGCCGTCGCCCGCAGCAGCCTGCTCAAGTGCGCGCTGTTCGGCAACGACCCGAACTGGGGCCGGATCGCCAGCGCCATCGGCACCACCAGCGCGACGTTCGAGCCGGACGGCTTCGACATCGCGCTGAACGGCGTCACCCTCTGCCAGGCCGGTGCCGCCGCGGCCGAGCGGTCCACGGTGAACCTGACCGGCCGCGCCGTACACATCCTGATCGACCTGCATGCCGGCCCGGCCACCGCCACGGTGTGGACCAACGACCTGTCGCACGCCTACGTGCACGAGAACTCGGCCTACTCCTCATGAGCGTCACACCGACCCGGGAGCAGCACCTCGCGCTGGCCAAGGCGGCCACGCTGGTCGACGCGCTGCCGTGGCTGGCCCGGTTCCACGGCGCGATCGCCGTCGTGAAGTACGGCGGCCACGTGATGACCGACGAGCCGCTGCGGCGGGCCTTCGCCCAGGACATCGTGTTCCTCCGCTACGCCGGGCTGAAGCCGGTCGTGGTGCACGGCGGTGGCCCGCAGATCAGCGCCACGCTGGACCGGCTCGGCATCGCGACGGAGTTCCGGGGCGGGCTGCGGGTGACCACGCCGGAGGTGATGGAGGTCGTCCGGATGGTGCTGGTCGGCCAGGTCAACCAGCAGGTCGTCCGGATGGTCAACGACCACGGGCCGTTCGCGGTGGGGCTGTCCGGCGAGGACGGCGGGCTGCTGACCGCCGAGCGGCGCACCGTCTCCGTGGCCGGCGAGGAGGTCGACCTCGGCCTGGTCGGGGAGGTGTCCGCGGTGGATCCCGGCACGGTGACCAGCCTGCTCGCCGACGGCCGGATTCCGGTGGTGGCCACGGTGGCGCGCGGCGCGGACGGCAACAGCTACAACGTCAACGCCGACTCGGCCGCCGCCGCGCTGGCTGCTGCGCTGGGCGCGGAGAAGCTGGTGCTGCTCACCGACGTCGACGGCCTGTACGCCGACTGGCCGGCCAGCACGGAGGTGATCAGCGAGATCTCCGCCGCGGACCTGAGCCGGCTGCTGCCCGAGCTGTCCGCCGGCATGGCGCCGAAGATGGAGGCGTGCCTGCGCGCGGTGCGCGGCGGGGTGCCCCGGGCGCACGTGCTGGACGGCCGGGTGCCACACGCGCTGCTGCTGGAGGTCTTCACGACGGAAGGGATCGGGACGATGGTGGTGCCGGCATGACACGCAACGCCGAGCTGCGCACCCGCACCGAGCGCAACGCCGACCTCAGGTCCCGTTACGAGGCCGCGTTCATGGCCAGCTACGGCACGCCGCCGCTGGCGCTCGTCCGGGGCGCGGGGGTGCGGGTGTGGGACGCCGACGGGCGGGAGTACCTCGACTGCGTCGCCGGGATCGCGGTCAGCGTGCTCGGGCACGCCCACCCGGCGGTGGTCGAGGCGGTGACCCGCCAGGTCGCGACCCTGAGCCACACCTCCAACCTGATGCTCAACCTGCCCGCGATCACCCTCGGCGAGCGGCTGCGCGACCTGCTCGGCGGGGGCGCCCGGGTGTTCCTGTGCAACTCCGGCGCGGAGGCGATCGAAGCCGCACTGAAGATCGTCCGCCGGTACTGGTACGGCGACGGCAGCGCGCCCGGCGCCGGCGGTAGCGGATCCGGCGCCGGCCGGACCAGGATTGTCGCCGCGGCAGGCGGGTTCCACGGCCGTACCCTCGGCGCGCTCTCGCTGACCGGCCAGCCGGCCAAGCGAGCGCCGTTCACGCCGCTGCTGCCGGACGTCGTGTTCGTGCCGTACGGCGACGCCGCCGCGCTGGCCGAGGCCGTCACCGCCGACACCGCCGCGGTGTTCCTGGAGCCGGTGCAGGGGGAGAATGGCGTCATCCCGGCCCCGGCGGGCTACCTCGAAGCCGCCCGGGCGGCCTGCGACGGGACCGGCGCGCTGTTCGTGCTGGATGAGATCCAGGGGGCGATGGGCCGCACCGGCGAGTGGTTCAGCCACCAGGCGCTGGCGCCGGGCGTCCGGGCCGACGTGGTCACCCTGGCCAAGGGCCTGGGCGGTGGGCTGCCGATCGGCGCGTGTGTCGCCGTCGGCCCGGCGGCTGCCGCGCTCCGGCCGGGCGACCACGGGTCGACCTTCGGCGGCAACCCGATCTCCTGCGCCGCCGCGCTGGCCGTGCTGGACACTATCGAGGCCGATGGCCTGCGGGCGCACGCGCGGGCGATGGGGGAGCGGCTGGCCGCCGGGGTCGCGGCGCTCGACAGCCCGCTGCTGGCCGACCGGCCGGCCCGGGTCCGCGGGGTCGGGCTGTGGCGGGGGGTCGTCCTCGCCGAGCCGGTGGCCGGCCGGGTCGAGGCCGCGGCCAGGGACGGCGGCCTGCTGGTCAACGCCGTACAGCCGGGTGTGCTGCGGCTCGTCCCGGCGCTGGTCATCGGTCCGGACGAGGTGGACGTCGCGGTCACCGCGCTTGGCGCCGCGCTGGCCACAGCCTGGGAGGACCGCTGACATGGTCCGCCACCTCCTGCGCGACGACGACATCACGCCCGCGGAGCAGGCCGAGATCCTGGCCCTCGCCGCCCGGCTGAAGACCGACCGGTACGCCGCCCGGCCACTGGCCGGGCCACGGGCGGTCGCGGTCATCTTCGACAAGCCGTCCACCCGTACCCGGGTGTCCTTCTCCGTCGGCATCGCCGAGCTCGGCGGCTACCCGCTGGTGATCGACGCGCGGGCCACCCAGCTCGGCCGCGGCGAGCCGGCCGAGGACACCGCCCGGGTGCTGGACCGGCAGTGCGCCGCGATCGTCTGGCGGACCTTCGGCCAGGACCGGATCGAGGCGCTGGCAGCGGCCAGCCGGGTGCCGGTCGTCAACGCGCTGACCGACAGCTTCCACCCATGCCAGGTGCTGGCCGACCTGCAGACCGTGGCGGAGCGGACCGGCGGGCTGGCCGGGCGGACCCTGACCTACCTCGGCGACGGCGCCAACAACATGGCGCACTCCTACCTGCTCGGCGGCGCGCTGGCCGGCCTGCACGTGCGGGTCGCCGCCCCGCCGGCGTACCAGCCCGACCCCTCCATTGTGGACAGGGCCCGGGCCCTCGCGGCCGAGACGGGCGGGTCGGTGCAGGCGACCACCGACCCGAAGGAGGCTGTGGACGGCGCCGACGTGCTGGCCACCGACACCTGGGTGTCGATGGGCCAAGAGGCCGAGCGGGCCGACCGGGAGGCGCCGTTCCGCCCGTACGCGCTGGACGAGGCGCTGGTCGGGCTCGCCCGGCCGGACGCGATCGTGCTGCACTGCCTGCCGGCGTACCGCGGCAAGGAGATCTCCCCGGCTGTGCTGGACGGTCCGCACAGCGCGGTCTGGGACCAGGCGGAGAACCGGCTGCACGCCCAGAAGGCGCTGCTGGTCTGGCTGCTGGAGCGGGCATGATCACCAAGGCGGCCCGGCACGCGCGGATCGTGGCGCTGGTCGGCCGCCAGCCGATCCGGTCCCAGACCGAGCTGGCCCGGCTGCTCGCCGCGGAGGGGGTCTCGGTCACCCAGGCCACCCTGTCCCGGGACCTGGAAGAGCTCGGCGCGGTCAAGCTGCGCGGCCCGGACGGCGGGGGCTCGGCGTACGTCGTGCCGGAGGACGGCAGCCCCCCACCGGTCCGGGCGCCGCTGGACGCCGTACCGGCCCGGCTGGCCCGGCTGCTCGCCGAGCTGCTGGTGGCCACCGAGGCCAGCGCCAACCTCGCCGTGCTGCGCACCCCGCCCGGCGGCGCGCACCTCCTCGCATCCGCGCTGGACCGGTCCGGCCTGCCCGAGGTGATCGGCACCATCGCCGGCGACGACACCGTGCTCGTGGTGGCCCGCGACCCGGCCGGCGGGGCCACCCTCGCCGGCCGGCTGCGCCGCATGTCCGAAGGCCTCAACGGCGACGGCCCCACCGACGGTCCCCACCGCAGCGGCACCCACGGACACAGCGGCACCCACGGACACAGTCCCAACGACAACGAGGAGCAACCATGACCGAGCGGGTGGTGCTGGCCTACTCCGGCGGGCTCGACACGTCCGTTGCCATCGGCTGGATCGCCGAGGAGACCGGCGCGGAGGTGATCGCGGTGGCCGCCGACGTCGGCCAGGGCGGTGAGAACTTGGACACCGTCCGGGAGCGCGCCCTCGGCTGCGGCGCGGTGGAGTCCGTGGTGCTGGACCTGCGGGACGAGTTCGCCGAGCGGTACTGCCTGCCGGCGCTGCAGGCCAACGCGCTCTACATGGACCGCTACCCGCTGGTCTCCGCGCTGTCCCGGCCGACCATTGCCAGGCACCTGGTGGACGCCGCGCGCTACCACGGCGCCGGCACCGTCGCGCACGGCTGTACCGGCAAGGGCAACGACCAGGTGCGGTTCGAGGTGGGCATCGGCGCGCTGGCGCCCGAGCTGACGGTGCTCGCGCCGGTCCGGGACTTCGCCTGGACCAGGGACAAGGCGATCGCCTACGCCGAGGAGCGAGGCCTGCCGATCGACGTGTCGAAGCGGTCGCCGTACTCCATCGACCAGAACCTGTGGGGCCGCGCGGTCGAGACCGGCTTCCTGGAGGACATCTGGCAGCCGCCGGTCGAGGACGTCTACTCCTACACGGCCGACCCGGCGTTGCCGCGCGAACCGGACGAGGTGGTGATCACCTTCGACCAGGGCGTCCCGGTGGCCGTCGACGGCGTGCGGGTGACCGTCCGGCAGGCGATCGAGACGCTGAACCGGCGGGCCGGCGACCAGGGCGTCGGCCGGCTGGACATGGTCGAGGACCGGCTGGTCGGCATCAAGAGCCGGGAGATCTACGAGGCGCCCGGCGCGCTCACGCTGATCGCCGCGCACAGCGAGCTGGAGAGCGTCACCGTCGAGCGCGACCTGGCCCGGTTCAAGCGGCAGGTCGAGCAGCGCTGGAGCGAGCTGGTCTACGACGGCCTGTGGTTCTCCCCGCTGCGGCGCGCGCTCGACGCCTTCGTCGCGGAGACTCAGGCGCACGTGACCGGCGACGTCCGGCTGACCCTGCACGGCGGTCGTGCCGTGGTCACCGGCCGGCACAGCGAGCGGTCGCTCTACGACTACAACCTGGCCACCTACGACGTCGGCGACACCTTCGACCAGGGGCTCGCCAGGGGTTTCGTCGAGCTGTGGGGGCTGCCCAGCAAGATCGCGGCACGGCGGGACCAGCGGCTGGCCGGCAGCGCCTGCGATGGAGAGCTGGGGGCGTGACGGAACCCGGGAAACCCACGACCCGGCTGTGGGGCGGCCGGTTCGGCAGCGGTCCCTCCGAGGCGCTGGCCCGGCTGTCCGTGTCGGTGCACTTCGACTGGCGGCTGGCGCCGTACGACCTGGTCGCCTCGCGGGCGCACGCCCGGGTGCTGCACCGCGCCGGGCTCCTCGACGACTCCGAGCTGGGCCGCCTGCTGGCCGCCCTCGCCGACCTTGAGAACGCCGTCCGGACCGGCGAGTTCCGCCCCACCGTCGAGGACGAGGACGTGCACACCGCCCTCGAGCGCGGCCTGCTGGAACGCCTCGGCGCGCTCGGCGGCAAGCTGCGCGCCGGCCGCAGCCGTAACGACCAGGTGGCCACCGACCTGCGGCTCTACCTGCGGGACCACGTCCGCCGGATCGTGGCCGTGGTAGCCGAGCTGGAGACCGCGCTGGTGGCCCAGGCGGAGCGGTACGGCGGCGTGCCGGCGCCCGGCCTCACCCACCTGCAGCACGCCCAGCCGGTGCTGTTCGCGCACCACCTGCTGGCGCACGGGCAGGCGCTGGCCCGCGACGTGGACAGGTTCGTCGACTGGGACAAGCGGGCCGCGGTGAGCCCGCTCGGCGCCGGGGCGCTGGCTGGCTCGTCGCTGCCGCTGGACCCGCAGGCGGTCGCCGCCGAGCTGGGCTTCGCCACGGCCGCGGCCAACTCCATCGACGCGGTGTCGGACCGGGACTTCGCGGCCGAGTTCCTCTTCGTGGCCGCGCTGCTGGGGGTGCACCTGTCCCGGATCGGCGAGGAGATCTGCCTCTGGGCGACCACCGAGTTCGGCTGGATCCGGCTGGACGACGGGTACTCCACCGGCAGCTCGATCATGCCGCAGAAGAAGAACCCGGACATCGCCGAGCTGGCCCGGGGAAAGTCCGGCCGGTTTGTCGGCAACCTGACCGGCCTGCTCACGACGTTGAAGGGCCTGCCACTGGCCTACGACCGGGATCTGCAGGAGGACAAGGAACCGGTCTTCGACACCGTGGAGCAGCTCCTGGTGCTGCTGCCGGCGATGAGTGGCATGATCGCCACCCTCACAGTCGACGCCGACCGGATCGCGGCCAGCGCACCGAGCGGCTTCGCGCTGGCCACCGACGTGGCGGAGTGGCTGGTGCGGCAGGGTGTCCCGTTCCGGGACGCGCACGAGATCTCCGGCGCGCTCGTGCGGTACTGCGAGGAGCGCGGCTGCGAGCTGGGCGACGTGCCGGACGACGAGCTGGCGCGGGTGGACGGCCGGCTCACCCCCGAGGTCCGCTCGGTGCTGTCGGTGTCGGGTGCGCTGCGATCCCGGTCGTCCTACGGTGGCACGGCGCCGGAGCGGGTCGCCGAGCAGCTCGCCGCGCTGGCCGAGCTGGCGCACGCGCACGCCGGCTGGGCGTTCGCCGGGCAGGCTCGGCCCATGACGGAGGAGGCGGGCTGACCGCGTTGCCGCGCTCGTTCTTCGCCCGGGCTCCGCTGCCGGTGGCCCGGGACCTGCTCGGCTGCGTGGTGACGGCCCGCGGCGTCGCGGTCCGGCTCACCGAGGTGGAGGCCTACGCCGGCACGGCCGACCCCGCCTCGCACGCCTACCGTGGGCCTACACCGCGGTCCGCCGTCATGTTCGGCCCGCCCGGTCACCTGTACGTGTACTTCGTCTACGGCATGCACTGGTGCGCGAACCTGGTCTGCGACGGGGACGGCGGCGCGGGCGCGGTGCTGCTCCGGGCCGGCGCGGTGGTGGCGGGCGAGCCGCTGGCCTGGTCCCGCCGGCCGGCCGCCACCCGGCACCGCGACCTCGCCCGCGGCCCGGCCCGGCTGGCCGCCGTACTCGGGCTGTCCGGCGTGGACAGCGGGGCGGACCTGTGCGGGCCGGACGCCGCGATCCGGGTGGTCGCCGGCCCGCCGGTGCCGGAGTCAGCGGTACGCCGGGGACCACGGGTGGGGGTGGTGGCCGCGGCCGAGCGGCCGTGGCGGTTCTGGCTGGCGGGGGACCCGACGGTGAGCGGGTACCGGCCCGCGGCCCGCCGCGCTCGCCCCCGTCCGGGTGCCGGTTAGCGGCCGGCGGGGCGCGTTCGGCAGACTCTTGCGGCGTGAGCGATGAACAGCCGACCCCGCCGTCCGGCACCCTGCCGCCGCACCTGGCCGCGGCATACCAGGCACTGGCCGCCGGGGCCGCGCAGATCCTGCCCGCCAGCGGCCTGGCCGACAAGCTGCTGGCCGCCGACAAGGAGGGCCGGCCGCTGCGGGTGAAGCTGGGCATCGACCCGTCCGGCAGCGAGCTCACCCTCGGCCACGCGGTGGTGCTCCGCAAGCTCCGCCAGTTCCAGGACCTCGGGCACCTGGTGGTGCTCATCGTCGGTGACTTCACCGGCATGGTGGGCGACCCATCAGGCCGGTCCCAGACCCGCAGGCTCCTCACCGCGGCCGACACCGCCCGAAACGCCGAGACCTACGTCGAGCAGCTCATGCTCATCCTCGACCCGGCCAAGGTGGAGATCCGGCACAACAGCCAGTGGCTGGCCGGGCTGACCATGGCCGATGTGATCCGCGAGTCGGCCAGCCTGACAGTCGCGCAGCTCATGGAGCGCGACGACTTCGCCAAGCGGTGGGCGGCCCGGCAGCCGATCTCATTGGTGGAGCTGCTGTACCCGTTGCTGCAGGGCTACGACTCGGTCGCGGTCGAGGCCGACATCGAGGCCGGTGGCACCGACCAGACCTACAACCTGCTTGTCGGCCGCGACCTGCAGCGGGCGCACGGCCAGCCACCGCAGACAGTGGTGACCATGCCACTGCTCGAAGGCACCGACGGGGTGCGGAAGATGAGCAAGTCGCTGCACAACTATGTCGCCATCACCGAGCCGGCGGGCGAGCAGTTCGGCAAGATCATGTCGATCCCGGACTCACTGGTCGCCCGGTACGCCGAGCTGTGCACCGACCTGCGGCCCGCGCAGGTCGCCGAGCTGGCGGCTCAGGTGCGTGCCGGAGGGCCAGCCGCGAACGTCGCCAAGCGCACGGTGGCCCGCGAGATCGTCGCTCTCTACCACGGCGCGCAGGCCAGCACCGTCGCCGAGAAACGTTTCGACGCGGTGTTCCGGGATGGTCGGGCGCCGGACGAGCTGCCCGAGCACCGGGTAGACAGCACGGATCCGGTGCACCTGCCCGGCCTGCTGGTCGAGGTTGGTTTCGCGCCGTCGACCAGCGCGGCGCGGCGGCTGCTCGACCAGGGCGGGGTGCGGCTCGGCGGTGAGCGGGTCGCCGCCGGCCGGTACGACGTACCGCGGGCTGAGGTGGCCGGGGTGGTGCTCGCCGCGGGTAAACGCCAGCAGGTCCGGCTGGTCGGTTGAAGATGCCGGTTCAGGATGTTTTGCGACCATATGTAGGGCGGATTTGACGCTGCCTTCGCCAGGATGGCATGCTCGTCGAGCCGGAGCAGAGCAGCTCTTGGAGCTGGTAAGCTCAAGCTGGTGGGCGGTGCGGGCGCAATCCCGCGGAGCTGACCACATCCCCCTTCCATCGTCACCGGACTCCGGTTCGGCCGATGGTGTGCGGAACGCGATCAGCCGGACACAGTCTGATGGTGGCCTCGCGAGGCTGTCTCCAGGTTTGACCCGGACAACTGGTTGCGGTACTGTGTGGGGGTTGTCCCGAGGACGGTTGAAAGATCACGATCGGGGCTTGTCCGTTCTTTGAGAACTCAACAGTGTGTCGTTTGTTAGTGCTTGTTTTGTTTTGTGTTTTTGTTGGGGTCGCGCCCTTTTTTGGGTGTTTTCTTTCCTGGTTTGTGATGGAGAGTTTGATCCTGGCTCAGGACGAA
>DATILL010000155.1:0-46893 GCA_035476575.1 Mycobacteriales bacterium | reverse complement strand
CCCGCCGGACTGACGAGATCCAGACTGAGATTCAGACTGACGAGACCGGGCCTACGGGACGTCGCGGAACGGCGTCCAGCCGTGCAGGTACTGCTTGTACCGCAGCGACAGGTGGTCGCCCGCGAGCACCACCATCCGGCCGGGACCGGCAGCGGACGCGGCGATGGCCTGTCCAGTGTGGTCGCCGCCGTCCAGCACCACCCACTCGCTGAACCGGGTCAGGTCGTCGAAGAACGTGCCCTCGTACAGCCGCCCGTCGGTGCCGACGGCGAAGACGTCCTCACGCTGCCGGGCGGGGTCGAAACCCACGGTGGCGGAGAGTGCGAGGAAGGTGCCGTAGCTGTCCGTGCGGTACCAGCCCTGCCACCGTCCCGTCGTGCCGGTGGCATGGTATATCCGGTCGTTGGTGCCGATGACCCAGAGCCGGAACAGGCCGTTCGGCAGCTTGTAGGCGCTGACCGTGCCGTAGGTCCGGCCGGTCAGCAGCTCAGGGCTGGACCAGCTTGTCAGGCCGGTCAGCACCGCGTGCTCGATGGCACCATCCGGGTCGGAGTAGAACAGGTCGACCCGGTTGCCGTCGATCACCGCCGTCGGGTAGCTGCCGGACGGCACCGTGTTCGGCACCCGCCGCCAGCCCTGCCAGGTGCCGGCCGAGGACTGCCACTGGTAGTAGATCGCCCCGGTGGAGCTGCCCCGGGCGAACACCATGGTCCGGCCGGTGTTGACGTCGCGCACCACCGATGGCGTGCCGTAGACCCCGCCGCCGGGAAGAGACTTGGTGCCCAGCACCGCCGGCGACACCGCCACGTTCATCGTCCGGACACCGACGCTGGTGCCCTGCACGGCCAGCAGCACCGAGCCGTTTGCCCCCGCCGACACCACCGACGGCAGCCCCGGTCCGGTCGGCTGGTACGGCGCCGCGCCCGCCTCTGACGCCGTACCGAGCGCCGCACCGGCTGCCAGCACGGCCACCGCCGCGCGACCCGCCAGCCGTCCCCCCGCAAACTTCTTCATGACTCCCCCTGAGTAGCCGCGGCACCTGGCCGCGAAGCTGTGACACAGGGGTAGATGCCGGGGTCTCGGTCACGGTTGGCGGCCGGCGCTGCACGTGTGGGCACACCTGCCGCGTTGGGTGTTCGACCCTCTCTCAGCCGGCGCTCAGCCTGGCTCGGCACAATGTCCGGGTGCGGATCCTCGTCGTCGACGACGACCGGCCGGTGCTGGAGTCGCTGCGCCGGTCGCTGACGTTCAACGGCTACGACGTCGAGCTGGCCAGCGACGGGCAGCAGGCATTGGCCAAGCTGGCCGAGCGCCGCCCGGACGCCATGGTGCTGGACGTGATGATGCCCCGGCTGGATGGCTTGGAGACCTGCCGCCGGCTGCGCGCGGCCGGTGACGACCTGCCGGTGCTGATGCTGACCGCCCGGGACGCGGTCGCCGAGCGGGTGAGCGGGCTGGACGCGGGCGCGGATGACTACCTGCCCAAGCCGTTCGCGCTGGAGGAGCTGCTGGCCCGGCTGCGGGCGCTGCTGCGCAGGACGGTGCGGCCCGGCGACGGCTCATCGGACGTGCTGCGGTTCGCGGACCTGTCGCTAGACCCGGTCACCCGCGAGGTGCGCCGGGGCGAACGTGCGGTCCGGCTGACCCGCACCGAGTTCGCGCTGCTGGAGCTGCTGATCCGGCACCCGCGCCAGGTGCTGCCACGGTCCCGGATCCTCGACGACGTGTGGGGGTACGACTTCCCCACCACCGAGAACTCGCTCGAGGTCTATGTCGGCTACCTGCGTCGCAAGACCGAGGCTGACGGCGAGCCGCGGCTGATCCACACCGTGCGCGGCGTCGGCTACGCGCTGCGTGACACGCCACCATGAGCCTCCGCGCCCGGATCGCGCTGCTGGTCGGGCTGGCGGTGGGCCTGGCCGTCGCGCTCAGCTCGGTTGCGGCGTACGTCACGGTCCGGCACGAGGTGCAGGAGGCCCGCGACGTCAGCCTGCTGCGCCGGGCCGGCGCCGCCGCGGCCAGCTCTCTCGCGAACACGGGCGTGCTGGCCCGGGTGCCGACCGAGGCACTGGGCGCGGCCGACGTCCGGATCGCGATCGTCGACTCCGACGGCGGCGCGCTGTCGGCGTTCGGCGCGGCGTCGGCACCCCCGCTGGGCATGGCCGAGCTGGCGGTAGCCCGCGGGCTGTCCGGTGTCTCGCTGCGCGACGCCGACCTAGGCGGCCAGCACTACCGGGTGGTGGCGGTGCCGACCGGCCAGTCCTCGGCGCTGGTCCTGGCCCAGTCCACGGCCGACACCCAGCACGAGCTCGGCCGGCTCGGTCTGGTGCTGCTGCTGGTCGGCGGCGGCGGCATCGTGCTGTCCGTGTCGGCCGGCGTGGCCGTCGCCCGGGCCGGGCTGCGGCCGGTGGACCAGCTCACCGCGGCGGCCGAGCATGTCGCGCGCACCGACCGGCTGGAGCCTATCCCGGTCCGCGGCACCGACGAGCTGGCCCGGCTGACCACAAGCTTCAACGCGATGCTGGCCGCGCTCGCGAGGTCCCGGGGCCGCCAGCAGCAGTTGGTCGCCGACGCCGGCCACGAGCTGCGCACTCCCCTGACCAGCCTGCGTACCAACGTCGACCTGCTGGCCCAGGCACTGCGGAGCGCCGGCCAGCCGGGTCAGCCCAGCCTTGACCCGGCCGAGCGGGACGCGCTGCTGGCCGACGCCCGGGCCCAGGTCGGCGAGCTGTCCGCGCTGGTCGGTGACCTGGTGGAGCTGGCCAGGGACGAGCCCCCGCCAGCCGTCACGGAGCCGGTCGAGCTGCCGGACGTGGTGGCCCGCGCGGTGGAACGGGTCCGGCGGCGGGCGCTGACGCTGCGCTGGGCGGTGCGCACCGAGCCCTGGCAGGTACACGGCGACGCCACCGCGCTGGAACGGGCGGTGACCAACCTGCTGGACAACGCGGCCAAGTGGAGCCCCCCGGACGGCACGGTCACGGTCACCCTGGTCGATGGGCTGCTCGAGGTCGCCGACCAGGGACCGGGGATCGCCGCGGCCGACCTGCCGCACATCTTCGAACGGTTCTACCGCTCGGCCGAGGGCCGTAACCAGCCCGGCTCGGGGCTGGGGCTGGCCATCGTCCGGCAGGTGGTGGAGCGACATGGCGGCACGGTGACCGCTGGTAGTGGGCCAACCGGCGGTGCACTGTTTAGGCTCAGGCTTCCGGGGCACCCGGACTCTCCGGAAGCGCTCAACGACCACTCAGCTTCCTCTCAGCCGGAGAGGGAAACCTGGAGCCATGGCTGACGAGACACCACCCGACGACGGCCGCGCCCGACCTGACCGGGTCGGCCGACCAGCCAACATCGAGGCCGCCGCGCCTGCCGACGCGGATGCGCGGCCGGCTGGGGACGCGACGCCCGGCGAGACCGACGCCGGCCGGCTGGGGCCCCGCGGTACCGACCCCGGCGGTGTGACGGGCACCGCCGGGGTCCAACCGCCGGCCGGCACGGGCGTCGTACACGGGCGGGACCCGGACGATCCCGCCCTCCCGGGCGGCGACTGGCTCGAGGCCACCGTGCGGACCAACCCGGTCCCCGGTCGGCCGCCCGGGCCGCCGCCGGCCGGCGGTTACGAGCCGCTGGCCGGTCAGCCTCGGTACGCCGGACCGGCCGGGCCACCGCCGAGGCAGCCCCATCCGCCCGCGAACCAGCCGCCGGCTGGCCAACGACCGCAGGGTCAGGCGGCTCAGGGCCAGCCAGCGCAGCTGCTAGCTCCTCCCGCTGGCCCGCCGCCGCTCGGGTCGCGGCCCAGCGTGACCTCGCCCCAGCCGCCCCGCCCACGCCGCCGTACGGGCACGGTGCTGGCCGCCGTCCTGGTAGCCGGCGTGGTCGGCGGCGGCGTCGGCGCGGCGGTGGACCGGGCGGTGTTTGGCCAGCGCACCGTGGTCAGCGCCCTCGCCGCACCACCCCTGGCCACGCAGGACACCGCCGCGGCGCCGGCTGGCTCGGTTCAGCAGGTGGCCGAGGCGGTGCTGCCAAGCGTGGTGTCCGTCGAGGTCGACAACGGCCAGACCAGTGGCGAGGGCAGTGGCGTGATCCTGACCTCCGATGGGCTGATCCTGACCAACAACCACGTCGTGGCCGAGGCCTCCGGTGGTCGAATGACGGTGCGGTTCCATGATGGCCGCAGCGCCACCGGCGAGGTCGTCGGGCTCGACGCCACCACCGACCTCGCGGTGATCCGCGCGCGGGGGGTGGACAACCTGCGGCCAGCCACGTTCGGCCGGTCCGGGGACCTCAAGGTTGGTCAGCCGGTGGTGGCGATCGGCTCGCCGCTGGGTCTGTCTGGCACGGTGACCTCAGGTATCGTCAGCGCGCTGAACCGGCCGGTCCGTACCGGGGACGCCCAGTCCACCAGCACCGACACCGTGATCGACGCGATCCAGACCGACGCGGCGATCAACCCCGGCAACTCCGGCGGTGCCCTGGTCGACCTGCGCGGTGAGGTCGTCGGCATCAACTCGGCGATCGCCACCCTCGGCTCGTCGGGTCGCGGCACTGGTGGCCAGGCCGGCAACATCGGGCTCGGCTTCGCCATCCCCAGCGACGAGGCCCAGCCGGTCGCCCAGCAGCTCGCCCAGGCCGGCAAGGCCAGCCATGCCCAGCTCGGCGTGTCGGTGCAGGACAGCGGCACCACGACCAACGGCGGCACCCTGCTGCAGGTCACCGCGAACGGCCCGGCCGCCAAGGCAGGGCTGCGGGCCGGTGACGTGGTGACCAAGGTCGGCGACCGGCAGATCGACAGCGCCGACGCACTGGTGGCCGCCGTCCGCTCGCACCGGCCGGGCGACCAGATCACCCTGACGTACCTGCGCAACGGCCAGACCAAGACCACCAAGGTCACGCTCGGCGGGAAGGGATGATGCCGAGGGTGATCAGCGAGGGGGCCGGTCAGTTACGTCGGGACTGACCGGCCCGCCCAACCCCCCGCCGCGCGCGGCCAACAAGAGGTCACCACAACGCCGAGAGGTCACCACACGGGCGGCGCGGCCAACAAGAGGTCACCACAACGCCGAGAGGTCACCACACGGGCGGCGCGAGCCGGGCTGTCTGATCCGCACGGGCGGCCGTCGCAGCCCACGTTGGTGGTGAGCTACCGTTTCCTCGCGCGCCGGAACATCCGGCGCCGAGCTCGACGCTCGACAGTGTTTGGTACGTAAGGAGCAGGAATGGCGACCGGTTCGGTCAAGTGGTTCAACGCCGAGAAGGGGTTCGGCTTCATCGCCCAGGACGGCGGCGGCGCCGACGTCTTCGTGCACTACTCAGCGATCGCGATGCAGGGCTACCGCGAGCTCGCCGAGGGCCAGAAGGTGACGTTCGAGATCACCCAGGGCCAGAAGGGTCCGCAGGCGGAGAACGTCGTTCCCGTGTAAGGCGTTCTCCCTCGACCGCGGACCATCAACAGCAGACCCTTCGACAGCAGCCTCGCCAACAGCAGGACACCAGGGCCGGCGTACCCGGGGCTCCCCCGAGGCGCCGGCCCTGCCGCGTCTCCAGCCAGCCTCGGCGGCGGTTCAAGCGCGGGCTGGCACTGTGCGAGCGGCCACCGGACGTGCCAGCTCCGCACTGCGGGCGGCAGCCACCGGCCACACGGGCGACACAAGGTGCCGGTGAGAGATGGCACCACGACGGCGGTGCCCGCCCGGGTCAGCGCCCGATGAGCAGGGCGTCCACCGCGACGGCGAGGAAGAGCAGCGCGAGGTAGCTGTTCGACAGGTGGAACAGCCGCATCGGCCTGGCCAGCTCACCCCGCCGGACCGCGCCGTAGAGCCGGTGCGCCTCGGCCAGGAACGTCGTACCGAGGCCGACCGCGGCGACCCCGTAGATCCAGCCGGTGGCCAGCGGCCAGAGCAGCATCGAGGTCGCCACGGTGGCCCAGCCATAGGCCAGGATCTGCCGTACTACGGCCAGCGGCGGCGCTACCACGGGCAGCATCGGCACGCCGGCCCTGGCATAGTCCTCCCGGAACCGCATGGCCAGCGGCCAGTAGTGCGCCGGGGTCCAGAAGAAGACCACCCCGAACAGCACCAACGGTGCCCAGCCCAGCCGGCCGGTGACCACCGCCCAGCCGATCAGCGCCGGCATGCAGCCGGCCGCGCCGCCCCAGACGATGTTCTGGGCAGTCCGCCGCTTCAGCCCCAGGGTGTAGACGACGACGTAGAACAGGATGGCGGCCAGGGTCAGCCCAGCCGCCAGCAGGTTGGTGAAGGCGGCCATCCAGCCGACCGCGACAACGCCGAGCGTGACGCCGAACACCAGCGCGCCGGCCGGGCTGACCGTGTGCCGCACCAGCGGCCGCTGCCTGGTCCGGGTCATCAGCTCGTCGATGTCCCGGTCGACGTAACAGTTCAGCGCGTTCGCCGAGCCGGCCGCAGCGGTGCCACCGACGAGCGTGTACAACACCAGCCACCAGGACGGCAGCCCGTGCGCGGCGAGCATCATCGCGGGCACCGTGGTGACCAGCAGCAGCTCGATGATCCGCGGCTTGGTCAGCGCGACGTACGCCCGGACGACCGTGCCGACCGGCCGCCGGTGCCCCCTGGGTGCCGTGCCTGCCCCGACGGGTGCCCCGGTGGGGGCGCCGGACACCTCGCGTGGGGGCGCGGTCTGCGTCATCGGCACCTCGGGGATAAGAGGGGCAATCAGGACAACCGGTCGGGACCTGCCGGACCGGGGAGACACGCCACTGTAACCAGGCGCGGGTACCACGCCGACGCCGGGGTAGGCAGCAGATACCGCCAGGGATCCCCCTGGGTGTTCCCCACCAGCGGGATCACAGAAGATCATCCAACGCGCATAGTGTAGAGACCGTCGTCGGGCGCGGACTCCGCCCCACAGCAGGAGGGAACGGACGCCTTGGCCAGCCAACGAAAGACCTACCCGGACTGGTGGACTGACCTGGACACCCGGGCGGTGGACACCGCCCGGGTGCTCGCCATGGACGCCGTGCAGAAGGTAGGCAACGGCCACCCCGGCACCGCGATGAGCCTAGCCCCGGCGGCGTACCTGCTGTACAGCCGGGTCATGCGGCACGACCCGACCGACCCGGCCTGGACCGGCCGGGACCGGTTCGTGCTGTCGTGCGGGCACTCCAGCCTCACCCAGTACATCCAGCTCTACCTGTCCGGCTACGGGCTGGAGCTGGACGACCTGAAGGCGCTGCGGACCTGGGGGTCGCTGACGCCCGGCCACCCAGAGCACGGCCACACCGCCGGGGTGGAGACCACCACCGGCCCGCTCGGCCAGGGCCTCGGCAACGCGGTCGGCATGGCCATGGCGGCCCGCCGCGAGCGCGGCCTGCTTGACCCGGACGCGCCGGCCGGGCAGAGCCCGTTCGACCACCACATCTGGGTGATCGCCTCCGACGGGGACATCGAGGAGGGCATCAGCCACGAGGTGAGCGCGCTGGCCGGCCACCAGCAGCTCGGCAGCCTCACGGTGATCTACGACGACAACCACATCTCCATCGAGGACGACACCGCGGTGGCCAAGTCCGAGGACGTGGCCGCCCGTTACGAGGCGTACGGCTGGCACGTGCAGCGGATCGACTGGACCGAGGGCACGGAGTACACCGAGGACGTGGCCGCGCTGGAGTCGGCCTTCGACGCGGCCCGGGCGGAGACCGGACGGCCGTCGTTCATCTCACTGCGCACCATCATCGGCTGGCCCGCGCCGAACCTGCAGAACACCGGCAAGGCGCACGGTGCGGCGTTGGGTGAGCAGGAGGTCGCCGCCACCAAGGAGGTGCTCGGCTTCGACCCGGCGCAGACGTTCGAGGTCGCGCCGGAGGTGCTCGCGCACGCCCGCACGGTGGTCGAGCGCGGCCGGGCGGCCCGCGCCGAGTGGCAGTCGACGTTCGACGCCTGGCGGGCGAAGTACGCCGACCGGGCCGAGCTGTTCGACCGGCTGGCGGCGCGCACGCTGCCGGACGGCTGGGCCGACGCGCTGCCCAGCTTCGGTGTCGACCCCAAGGGGGTGGCCACCCGCAAGGCGTCCGGTGCGGTGCTCAACGCGCTGGCCCCGGTGCTGCCCGAGCTGTGGGGCGGCTCGGCCGACCTGGCCGAGTCGAACAACACCGCGATGAAGGGCGAGCCGTCGTTCATCCCGAGCGAGCACCAGACCAAGGAGTGGCAGGGTGGCCCGTACGGCCGGATCCTGCACTTCGGCGTCCGCGAGCACGGCATGGGCGCGATCCTGAACGGCATCGCGCTGCACGGCGGCACCCGGCCGTACGGCGGCACGTTCCTGGTGTTCAGCGACTACATGCGCCCCAGCGTGCGACTGGCCGCGCTGATGAAGCTGCCGGTGACCTACGTCTGGACGCACGACTCGATCGGCCTCGGCGAGGACGGGCCAACCCACCAGCCGGTCGAGCACCTGGCCGCGCTGCGCGGCATCCCCGGCCTGGACGTGGTGCGGCCCGGTGACGCGAACGAGACCGTGGTGGCCTGGCGCACCATCCTGGAGCACACCGACCGGCCGGCCGCGCTCTGCCTGACCCGGCAGAACGTGCCTGTCTTCGACCGGGCCGAGCTGGCCGCCGTCGAGGGCACCGCCCGGGGCGGGTACGTGCTGGCCGAGGCCACCGGGGGCGTCCCCGAGGTGATCCTGGTCGGCACCGGCTCGGAGGTGCAGCTCTGCCTGTCCGCCCGGGAACGGCTGGAGCAGGAGGGCACCCCCACCCGGGTGGTGTCGATGCCGTGCGTGGAGTGGTTCAACGCGCAGGACGGGGCGTACCGCCGGCAGGTGCTGCCGACCGGGGTGCGTGCCCGGGTCAGCGTGGAGGCCGGGATCGGCCAGGGCTGGCGGGAGATCGTCGGCGACGCCGGGGAGATCGTCAGCCTGGAGCATTTCGGGGCCAGCGCGGCGTTCACCGTGCTGTTCGAGCAGTTCGGGTTCACCACGGACGCCGTGGTGGCCGCGGCGCACGCGAGCCTGGACCGGATCGGCGCGATCCGCGGCACCACCACCGGCACCTGAGCGACCGGCATTCGAGCAACCGAGGAGGAACAACATGACCGATGTCCTTGCCGAGCTCTCCGCCGCTGGCGTCGCCGTGTGGCTGGACGACATCAGCCGGGAGCGGTTGGCGACCGGCAACCTGGAGCACCTGATCAAAGCCAAACATGTGGTGGGCGTGACCAGCAACCCGACGATCTTCGCCAAGGCGCTGGAGAAGGGCGAGGCGTACGACGCGCAGGTCAAGGACCTCGCGCTGCGCGGCGTGGGCCTGGACGAGGCGGTCCGGGCGCTGACCACCTACGACATCCGGTGGGCGTGCGACGTGCTCCGGCCGGTGTACGACGCCAGCGCCGGGGTCGACGGCCGGGTGTCGCTGGAGGTCGACCCCCGGCTGGCCGCCGACACCGCTGGTACCGTCGCCGAGGCCAAGGCGCTGTGGTGGCTGGTGGACCGGCCCAACCTGTTCATCAAGATCCCGGCCACCCCGGAGGGCCTGCCGGCGATCACCGAGACGCTGGCCGCCGGGATCAGCGTCAACGTCACGCTGATCTTCGGGCTGGACCGGTACGACGACGTGATGGACGCCTTCTTCGCCGGGCTGGAGCAGGCCAAGGCCAATGGCCACGACCTGTCCGTGATCGGCTCTGTCGCGTCGTTCTTCGTGTCCCGGGTGGACAGCGAGGTCGACCGGCGGCTGGACAAGCTGGGCAGTGACGAGGCGCTGGCGGTGCGCGGCCAGGCCGCGATCGCGAACGCCCGGCTGGCCTACGAGCGGTACGAGAAGAAGTTCGGCAGCGACCGGTGGCGGGCGTTGGCGGCGGCCGGCGCCACCCCGCAGCGGCCGCTGTGGGCCTCGACGTCCACCAAGGACCCTGCCTACGACGACACCCGCTACGTCGTCGAGCTGGTCGCGCCCGGCACGGTGAACACCATGCCGGAGGGCACCATCGACGCGGTCGCCGACCACGGGGTGCTGCGCGGTGACACCGTCACCGGCCGCTACGAGGAGGCGCGCCGGGTCTTCGAGAAGCTTGAGGCGCTTGGGATCAGCTACCACGACGTGGTCGGAGTGCTGGAGGAGGAGGGCGTCCGCAAGTTCGCAGACTCCTGGAACGAGCTGCTGGAGTCGGTCACCGGTCAGCTCGAGGCCGCCAGGGCGAGCTAGCTCGGGACCGGTCCGGGCGGTCGGCCGCGGAGCTGCCGGTACCTCCGGACGAGCTGCGCGGTCGACGGGTCGGTGGCCGTCTCGGCGGGCATCTCGTCGGTGAGCAGTGGAGCGAGCTGCCCGGCGGTCGCCTTGCCGAGCTCCACGCCCCACTGGTCGAAGGGGTTGATGCCCCACACCGCCCCCTCGGTGAACACCGCGTGCTCGTACAGCGCGATGAGCTGGCCGAGCACGGACGGGGTAAGCCGTGACGCCAGGATGGTGGTGGTCGGGCGGTTGCCGGGCATCACCTTGTGCGGCACCAGCTCCGGTGGCACACCCTGCGCGGCCAGCTCGCCGGCGGTCTGTCCGAACGCCAGCACCGCGGTCTGGGCGAAGAAGTTCGCCATCAGCAGGTCGTGCATGCCGGCCAGGTCCGCGCCTGCCAGCGCCACGCTCGGCTGGCCGAAGCCGATGAAGTCGGCCGGCACCAGCCGGGTGCCCTGGTGCAGGAGCTGGTAGAAGGCGTGCTGGCCGTTGGTGCCCGGCTCACCCCAGTAGATCTCGCCGGTCGGGGTGGTGACGGGCGTGCCGTCTGTCCGGACCGACTTGCCGTTGCTCTCCATGGTGAGCTGCTGCAGGTAGGCCGGGAAGCGGCTGAGGAGAGTGCTGTACGGCAGCACCGCCTTGGACTGCGCGTCGAAAAAGCTGCCATACCACACGCCGAGCATGCCGACCAGGAACGGCACGTTCTGCTCCAGCGCCGTGCCGCGGAAGTGCTCGTCCACGGTGTGGAACCCGGCCAGGAGGTCACCGAACCTGCTCCGCCCGATCGCACACATCAGCGCCAGGCCCACCGCGGAGCTCACCGAGTACCGGCCGCCCACCCAGTCCCAGAAGCCGAACATGTTGGCCGGGTCGATGCCGAACTCGCGGACCCGCCGCTCGTTGGTGGAGACCGCGACGAAGTGCCGGGCCACCGCCTCCTCGCCCGCGCCCAGCCCGTCGAGCAGCCAGGCCCGCGCTGCCGTGGCGTTGGCCAGCGTCTCCAGCGTGGTGAACGTCTTCGAGCAGATGACGAAGAGCGTCTCGGCCGGGTCGAGGTCGCGCAGGCTCTCCCACAGGTCAGCCGGGTCCAGGTTGGACACGAACCGGCAGGCGACGCCCGCGTCGGCGTACGGCCGCAGCGCCTGGTAGGCCATCGCCGGCCCGAGGTCGGACCCACCGATGCCGATGTTGACGACGGTGCTGATCCGGCTGCCGGTGTGCCCGATCCACTCCCCCGAGCGCAGCCGGTCGGTGAAGTCGCCCATGGCGTCCAGCACGGCGTGTACATCGGCCACGACGTCCTGGCCGTCCACCACCAACCGCGCGTCGCGGGGCAGCCGCAGCGCGGTGTGCAGCACGGCGCGGTCCTCGCTGGTGTTGATGTGCTGGCCGGTGAACATCGCCTCGATGCGCTCCGGCACGCCAGCCTGCCTGGCCAGCGCCACCAGCAGCCGCAGCGTCTCGTCCACGACCCGGTGCTTGGAGTAGTCCACGAACAGGTCGCCGACCTGCGCGGTGAGCCGGGCCGCCCGGCCAGGGTCGGCCGCGAACAGCTCCCGCAGGTGCTGGCCCGCCAGCTCCTGCTGGTGCACCAGCAGCGCCTTCCACTCCTGGGTGGCCGCAATGTCGATCAAGACGCCAGTCTCCTCACCCGTCGTACTGAACTGGCAGACAGTAAACCCTAAGCTGGGGACGATCAGCCTTCCCACGAGGGCTCGAGCGCACGCGACCGGCAGGGAAGGGGACTGCGACTCGTGAGCACAGTACCGGCCGAAGACGCCAGAACCACCGACGGGAGAGCCTGGTGAGCAGGCCGATCCTGCCGCCCGAGACGCACCACAACCCACTACGGGACCCTCGCGACCGCCGGCTGCCGCGCAAGCCGGAGCCGTGCGCGCTGGTGGTCTTCGGGGTCACCGGCGACCTGGCGCGCAAGAAGCTCATCCCGGCCGTCTACGACCTGGCCAACCGGGGGCTGCTGCCCACCGACTTCGTGCTGCTCGGCTTCGCCCGCCGCGACTGGGGGGATGAGGACTTCGAGGCGCTGGCCCGCGAGGCCGCCAAGCAGCACGCCCGCACGCCCTGGCGGGAGGACGTCTGGCACCGGCTGGCCGCCAACGTGAAGTTCGTGTCCGGCTCGTTCGACGACGACCAGGCGTTCGACAGGCTCTCCCAGACCCTGGAAGACCTGTGCGAGAGCCACGGCATCAAGGGCAACGCGGCGTTCTACCTGTCCATCCCGCCGTCGCAGTTCCCCACCGTGCTCAAGCAGCTCGACCGGACCGGGATGGCGGACAACCGCAAGTCCGGCGGCTGGCGGCGGGTCGTGGTGGAGAAGCCGTTCGGGCACGACCTGGCCTCCAGCCGGGAGCTGAACACGCTGGTCGACGACGTGTTCACGTCAGCCGACGTGTTCCGGATCGACCACTACCTCGGCAAGGAGACCATCCAGAACATGCTGGCGCTGCGGTTCGCCAACATGCTCTTTGAGCCGGTGTGGAACTCCAACTACGTCGACTCGGTGCAGATCACGATGGCCGAGGACGTCGGCATCGGCACCCGGGCCGAGTTCTACGACCGGACCGGCG
The DNA here is from genome assembly GCA_035476575.1 of Mycobacteriales bacterium. Taxonomy (GTDB): domain Bacteria; phylum Actinomycetota; class Actinomycetes; order Mycobacteriales; family JACQDL01; genus DATILL01. The sequence goes on along the minus strand of DATILL010000155.1, from coordinate 34,107 downwards.
CGGCCCGCGACGTGCTGCAGAACCACCTGCTCCAGCTCCTCGCGCTGACCGCGATGGAGGAGCCGGTCGAGTTCACCGCGGACGCCATCCGGACCGAGAAGCTGAAGGTGCTGCGGGCCATCACGCTGCCCGACAACCTGGCGTCGTACGCGATCCGCGGCCAGTACGAGCAGGGCTGGCTGGCCGGTGAGCGGGTCATCGGCTACCGCCAGGAGAAGGGCGTGCCGGCCGACTCCACCACCGAGACCTACGCCGCGGTGCAGCTCGGCATCGAGACCCGGCGGTGGGCCGGCGTGCCGATGTACCTGCGCACCGGCAAGCGGCTGCCACGCCGGGTGACCGAGATCGCGGTGATCTTCCGCAAGGCGCCGCACCTGCCGTTCGCCGCGACCGACACCGAGGAGCTCGGCCACAACCAGCTCGTCATCCGGGTGCAGCCGGACGAGGGCGTGACGGTGAAGTTCGGCTCAAAGGTGCCGGGCTCGACGATGGAGGTTCGCGACGTCGCGATGGACTTCCTCTACGGCGAGCAGTTCACCGAGTCCAGCCCGGAGGCGTACGAGCGGCTGGTGCTCGACGTGCTGCTCGGCGACGCGACGCTGTTCCCCCGCAACGACGAGGTGGAGGCGTCCTGGCTGGTGGTCGACCCGTTGGAGGAGTTCTGGGTCGACCGGCCACCGTACCCGTACCGCGCCGGCGAGTGGGGGCCGAAAGAAGCCGACCGGATGCTCGCCCGCGACGGCCGCGCCTGGCGGCGACCATGAGCTCCCCGCCCCGATCATCGAGCTGTGGTGGCTTGTTGATCTCCAGTCGCGGCGACAACTCGATGATCGTCCGGAGAGTGGTCTGATGGCAACGAGGGTGATCTGATGGCAACACTGTGGGACACCCGCGGGTCGGACGTCGTCACGGCGCTGGCCGCGGAACGCCGCAACGCCGGCTCGGTCGCCTCCGGCTGCGTGCTGACCCTGGTCGTGGTCGTGGAGGAGAAAGATGTCGGCACGGCCGAGGAGGCCGCCGCCCACGCCGCACAGCAGCACCCGCTCCGGCTGCTGATCGTGATCCGCCGGCAGATCGATGCGCCGGTGCCGCGGCTGGACGCCGAGGTGACCATCGGCGGTCGGCTCGGGCCGGGCGAGTCGGTGGTGATGCGGATGTACGGCCGGCTGGCGCTGCACGCGGAGTCCGTCGTGCTCCCGCTGCTCGCGCCGGACGCGCCGGTGGTGACGTGGTGGCATGCCGCCCCACCGGACCTGATCGCCACCGACCCGCTGGGTGTCTTGGCCGACCGCCGGATCACCGACAGCCAGCGGGCGGAGGATTCGCGGGCCGCGTTGGAGCAGCGGGGGCACGACTACGCCCCCGGCGACGTCGACCTGTCCTGGGCCCGGATCACGCTGTGGCGCTCGGAGCTGGCCAGCGCGTTCGACACGCTGCGGTCGACCGCGACCAGCGCGGGCGTACGGGGCGGGGCGGGCGACTCGGGCACGCTGCTGCTGGCCGGCTGGCTGTCCAGCCGGCTTGGCCTGCCGGTGCCAGTCGAGCCTGGCCGCCGCGACGGCATCGACGGGGTCACGATCGGGCTGGCGGACAAGAACACGCTGCGGCTGCGCCGGGTCAACCCCACCCATGTGGTGCTGGAGCGCGACGGCGTGGCGAACAGCACCAGCCCGAACGCCGAACGCGACCTCAGCGACGTGCTGGCCGAGGAGCTCCGGCACCTGGACGCCGACCAGATCTACGGCGACGCGCTCGGTGCGGCGTTCGGGCTGACCGGTCTGAACGAGCGGCCGGAGACCCGGGAGCACATCTGGCGCGACCCGATGCAGCCGGCCGGTACCACCGCATGACGCTCCAGCCCGAGATCGTCGTACACGCGTCGGCCGACCTGCTGGCCAACGCGGTGGCCGCCCGGCTGGTGACCAAGCTGGTGGACGTCCAGGCAGCCCGCGGGTCCGCGTCGGTGGTGCTGACCGGCGGCCGGCCAGGAGCCAGAGTCCTGCGCGCGCTCCGGGACAGTCCGGCGCTGGACGCTGTCGACTGGCGACACATTGATATCTGGTGGGGTGACGAGCGATGGCTTCCCGACACGGACCCGGACCGGAACGATCAGCTCGCTCAACGCATTCTCCTGGAGGGGGTACAGACAGATCCGGCACGCGTTCATCGCTATGCATCCGCCGATGGCGTGTACCGCGGCGATCCGGAGGCAGCGGCCGAGGCATATGCCGCCGAGCTAGCCACGGCGGCGATGCCCGAGGACCATGGCGAGGTCCCGCGGTTCGACGTGGTGCTGCTCGGGATTGGCGAGGAGGGTCACGTCGCGTCGATATTTCCGGGGTCACCGGCTGTGTACGACGACCGTGCCGTCGTCGCGGTCAGGGGATGCCCGAAACCCCCTCCTACCCGGCTTACCATGACCCTCCCCACCATACGGTCGGGAGGTGAGGTGTGGGTTGTCACCGAAGGCGAGTCAAAGGCCGCCGCGGTAGCGCTTGCGCTTGGCCGCGTCGGCGAGACGCAGGTACCCGCGGCCGGAGTTCGCGGTCGTTACCGAACCTTGTGGCTCCTGGACCGGGCGGCGGCCAGCCAGCTCCCCTCCTCGGTCGCACGTCCCCCACTGGCCTAACGCCTAACCGGCCGGGTAGCTGGTTTCGACGCCGGCACGGGTCCTCGGGTCAGGTCCGGCCACGCGGGTGTCGATCGTGTTGACAGTGGTGTTGACCGGCGCCCAAGCCGCGTGGATCCCGCGTCGAGGCGCGACAGCCGCTGGCCTGGCCACCACGAGCCTGACCTGCGCGGCCAGGGCTACTCGCCGCGGCGAGCGCGGAGCTTGGCCAGCGCCTCTTCCAGGATGGCCGCGCCCTCGGCGTCGGTGCGCCGTTCCTTCACGTAGGCCAGGTGGGTCTTGTAGGGCTCGTTGCGCGGCGGGTCCGGCGGAGCCTGCTGGCTCTGCCCGGCCGGGAAGCCGCAGCGCGGGCAGTCCCAGCTATCCGGCACGGGGGCGTCCATCGCGAACGAGGGGCACACCTCGTGCCCGTTGGCGCACCAGAAGGACACCCACCGCCGCGGCGCGGACTCACCGCGCTCGGCCTCTCCCATGGGCCCCGCCCCGACCCGCGTGCCACGGATGGCATTGCCACCTGCCACGGTCTCTGCTCCTTCGACCGAAGATCCGAAGACGAAGGGCCTCAGCGGTCACCCCGCGAAGCCCCGTGCCCAGATTCTAGGCACTAGCGGAGGCTCCGTCGGTCACGGGAGCTACCGGTGAACGGGGAAGTAACAACGCCCTAGCTAACCTTCTCCAGCAACCCGAGCCCCACAATGCAGATGATCCAGATCGCACCGGTGAACAGGGTAAGCCGGTCCAGGTTCTTTTCCACCACCGAGGAGCCGGACAGCGACGACGACATCGAGCCGCCGAACATCGACGACAGGCCACCGCCCTTGCCCCGATGCAACAGAATCAGGACGACGAGCAGGATGCTCGACAGCACGAGCACGAGCGACAGGCCGAAAATCATCGTCGGTCCGCTTCGCCTCTCTACGGGTCTGGCCTCTCACAGGTCTGGACGGCACATGCTAGCGCGCCGCGTTGGTCACCTTACCCGACGCCGACCCCGACGGCCGCCAAGTCGACATTTCGCCAGGCCGGGTGGACGTACCCGTTGCGGACCCGGGCACCGGTCAGCAGCACCGCCTTGTCCTCGACCAGCGGTACGTACACCGCGCGCTGCATGGCCACCTCGTCGACCCGGCGCCAGGTCCCCTCGGCCATGGTGCGGTCCAGCGTGCCGGCCGCAACGTCGGCCAGCTTCTCCAGCCCCGTGTCGATGAGCTGCGCGTAGTTGGTGTTGCCAATGGTGCGGGCGTTGCGGCCGTCCAGCAGCGGCGGGTAGAACGCCGCTGGCGAGCCGAAGTCGGCCGCCCAGTTGACCACCACCATGCCGTACCGGCCGTCCCTGACCGCCTTCGGCGAGCCGGCACCGGAGGCCAGGAACACCTCCGCCGGGAACGGCCGCAGCTCAGCCTGGATGCCGACCCGGGCCACCGCCTGCCGGACCTCCTGCGCCGCCCGCAGGCCGCGCCCGGAGTCGACCGTCGCGATCCGGGTGGCGAAGCCGTTGGGCCGGCCGCACAGCCGCAGCTCGGCCCGCGCGGTGGCGAGGTCGCCGTGGTTGCCCTCGCCGCTCGGGTACGGCGCCGTCGCGGGGTAGCCAGGCAGCGTGCGCGGCCACAGCGTGGTGGCCAGCATGGCACCGAAGTCACCGCCGAGACCGATCTTGACCGCGGCCTTGTCCACCGCGAGCTGGACCGCCCGCCGGCAGTGCGCGTTGTCCATCGGCGGGACCGTGCTAGGCAGCGCGACCAGCCGCAGGTTGCCGTTGGCCGGGTTGTCGGTGCGGGCGGCCAGCGCGGGATCGCGGGTCACCCGGAGGACCGCATCAGGCTGCAGGCCGGCTCCGGTGACGTCGAGGTCGGCGCTGCCGGCCAGCAGCCGGGCGTCCCGGTCCGCGGCGGCCAGCCCGGTGTCCAGCTCGACCCGGTCCGGCAGGGCGGCCCGGATCGGGTCGGTGCGGCGGTCCCAGGCCGGGTTGCGGACCAGCACCAGGGTGCCGCCGGTGCCCGGCTGGAACGGCGCGGCGAACCGGTATGGGCCGGAGGAGACCGGCCGGCTACCGTAGCTGCGGCGGGTGTCTAGGCGCTGCGGCACCGGGCTGGCGGTCGGCATCGCCAGCACCTGGTCGAAGGCGGCGAACGGCCGGTTCAGCCGGAAGACCACGGTGCGCGAGTTCGGCGTCTGGATCGCCGGCAGGCCGCCTTTGTGCAGATCCAGGTCCTGGTACGGCCCGGGGTAGGGGTCGCGCGGATCGTCCAGGAGCTGCACCAGCCAGGTCGGCCCGCCGGCCAGCGTGCCCGCGGCGAACTCCCGCTCGATGCCGTACTTGACGTCTGCCGCGGTGATCGGCTGGCCGGTCTCGAACCGCAGGCCCGGCTTGAGGACGTAGGTCCAGGTGCGGCCGCCGTTGCCTGGCCGACCAAGGCTGGTCGCCAGGTCTGGCAGCAGCCTGGTGCCAGCCGGGCCCGGCGCGGGCGCGTAGCTGACGAGCTGCCGGGTGTAGAGCCGCATCAGGTTCCACAGCCCGAACTGGTACGACCGGGCCGGGTCGAGGCTGTCGACCGGTCCGGTGACCAGCCGGAGGGTTCCTCCGGCCGCTCCAGTCGCATCCCGGACGGAGGTCAACCCAAGGTTGAAACCTTCCGTCCGCGCGGCCGCCGAGCTGTCCCGTCGCCCGCTCTGGCACCCGGGCAGCATCGACAGCATCAGCACCGACACCGCCAGCACGACGACCGCACGCACCGCAGTCAGCCCTGTGCGCATTCAGCCCTGCGCGGTCCCCGCGGCGGCCCGGCAGATCTGCGCGAACTCCTCGGCGACCAGGCTCGCCCCGCCGACCAGCGCGCCGTCCACATCCGCCTGGGCCAGGATGCCGCCCGTGTTCGACGCCTTGACCGAGCCGCCGTAGAGGATCCGCACCCCGTCGGCCAGGCCGCCGGAGTACAGGTCGGCCAGCCGGTTGCGGACCGCCGCGCAGACCTCCTGCGCGTCCTCCGGGGTGGCCACCTTGCCGGTGCCGATGGCCCAGACGGGCTCGTAGGCGAGCACCAGCGTGCGGGCCTGCTCGGCGCCCACCCCGGCCAGGGCGCCGTCGAGCTGGGTCAGGCAGTGCTCGACCTGACCTCCGGTCTCGCGCACCTCCAGCCGCTCGCCGATGCACAGGATCGGCGTCAGCCCGTGGCCGTAGGCGGCCTTGACCTTGGCGTTGACGAGGGCGTCGTCCTCATGGTGGTACTCGCGTCGCTCGGAGTGCCCGACCACGACGTAGCTGCAACCAAGCTTGGCCAGCATCGTCCCGCTCACGTCGCCGGTGTAGGCGCCGGCCGGGTACGGCGACAGGTCCTGCGCGCCGTACCCGATCAGCAGCTTGTCGCCGTCCACCAGGGTCTGCACGCTGCGCAGGCCGACGAAGGACGGCAGCACCACCACCTCGGCCGCCTCGAGCTCGGTCTCCTTGAGGCTGAACGCGATCTTCTGGACGAGCGCGATCGCCTCAAGGTGGTTCAGGTTCATCTTCCAGTTGCCGGCGATCAGTGGCCGGCGTGCAGAGGGCGGCAACTCAGTCCTCCAGCACCGCGATACCGGGGAGGGTCTTTCCCTCCAGGTACTCCAGCGACGCCCCGCCGCCGGTGGAGATGTGGTCGAACGCCGCCTCGTCCAGCCCGAGCTGGCGGACCGCGGCGGCCGAGTCACCGCCGCCGACCACGGTGAACCCAGCACATTCGGCGACGGCCGTAGCCACCCCCTTGGTGCCGGCCGCGAACGGCGGCAGCTCGAAGACGCCCATCGGACCGTTCCAGAAGACGGTCCGGGCGGTCTCGATCACCTCGGCGAACCGGGCCACCGTGGCCGGGCCGACGTCGAGGCCCTTCTGCCCGGCCGGGATGGCATCGGCCGGCACGATCTCGGTCGGCGCGTCCGCGGCGATCTCAGCGGCCACCACCACGTCGGCCGGCAGCACGATCCGGTCACCCGCCCGGGCCAGCAGCTCGCGGCAGGTGTCCACCATCTCCGGCTCCAGCAGGGAGCCACCGACCTCGTGGCCCTGGCTGGCCAGGAAGGTGAAGCACATCCCACCGCCGACGAGCAGGCTGTCGACCTGGGGCAGCAGCGCCGTGATGACGGCCAGCTTCTCCGACACCTTGGCCCCGCCGAGCACCACGACGTACGGCGTGGCCGGGCCGCCGGCCAGCTCCCGCAGCACCGACACCTCGCGCAGCACCAGGTCGCCGGCATAGGCCGGCAGCACCAGCGCGACGTCGTACACGCTGGCGTGCCTGCGGTGCACGGCGCCGAACGCGTCGTCGACGTAGGCGTCGGCCAGCGCGGCGTACCGGGCCGCCAGCGCGGTCCGCTCGGCCTCGTCCTTGCTGGTCTCCCCCGGCTCGAACCGGACGTTCTCCAGCAGCGCGACGCCGCCGTCCGCCAGCCCGGCGACCGCGGCCTGGGCGTCCTGGCCCACCGTGTCGGTGGCGAACCGGACCGGTGCGCCGAGCAGCTCGGCCAGCCTGGTGGCCACCGGGCGCAGCGTGTAGCGCGGGTCTGGCGCACCCTTCGGCCGGCCGAGGTGCGCGCACACCACGACCCGTGCTCCGGCGTCCCGGAGCCTGTCCAGCACCGGCAGGCTGGCCCGGATCCGGCCGTCGTCAGTGATCCGGTCGCCGTCCAGCGGTACGTTGAGGTCCGACCGGACCAGCACCCGCCGACCCGCCACGCCGTCCTTCAGCAGATCGTCGAGATTCTTCACAGGCTCGACGCCACCAGCGCGGTCAGGTCGGCCAGCCGGTTCGAGTATCCCCACTCGTTGTCGTACCAGCCGACGATCTTGACCTGGTTGTCGATCACCTTGGTCAGCCCGGAGTCGTAGATGCACGACGACGGGTCGCTGACGATGTCCGTGGACACGATCGGGTCCTCGGTGTAGCGCAGGTAGCCGGCCAGGGGGCCGGACTCGGCGGCCGCCCGGAAGGCCGCGTTGACCGCCGCCACGCTGACCTCGCCGCGTACTGTCACGGTCAGGTCGGTGGCCGAGCCGACCGGCACCGGCACCCGCAGCGCGAACCCGTCAAGCTTGCCCTTCAGCTCCGGCAGCACCAGCCCGATCGCCTTTGCCGCGCCGGTCGAGGTGGGTACGACGTTCAGCGCGGCGGCCCGGGCCCGGCGCAGGTCGGAGTGCGGGCCGTCCTGCAGGTTCTGGTCCTGGGTGTAGGCGTGGATGGTGGTCATCAGGCCGCGCTCGATGCCGAACGCGTCGTTGAGCACCTTCGCCATCGGGGCCAGGCAGTTCGTCGTGCAGGACGCGTTGGAGATGATCGAGTGTGCGGCCGGGTCGTAGGCGTCGTCGTTGACCCCGAGGACCAGGGTGATGTCCTCGTGCTTGGCCGGTGCGGAGATGATCACCTTCTTGGCGCCCGCCTCGAGGTGCTTGCGGGCCGCGTGGGCGTCGGTGAAGAAGCCGGTCGACTCGATCACGATGTCGACGCCGAGCTCCTTCCACGGCAGGTTGGCCGGGTCGCGCTCGGCAAGGCCACGGATCGTGGTGCCCCCGACCTCGATGCCGTCGGCGGTGACCCGCACGGGCTGGGGCAGCACGCCAAGGATGCTGTCGTACTTCAGCAGGTGCGCCATCGTGTTCACGTCGCCAAGGTCGTTGAACGCGACGACCTCGATATCGTGCTTGCTGGCCTGGGAGGCACGCCAGAAGTTACGGCCGATCCGGCCGAAGCCGTTGACACCAACGCGGATAGTCACGCGGGACTCCTCGAAGACTCCGCCCACCGTGTCGGTACGGCGGGCAACGGGCAGCCGACATGGCTCTTTCCCACGGGAGACCTTAGTCGGTCGGCCGTGAGGTACGACACGGTACCCGTCCCCCTCCACCCGGTAAGAGGTGTTCACCGCCGGCCAGCACCCGTCGAGTGGTCACGCGGCGCCCGAACGCTGCGGGTAAGACTGAGCGCCGCGGGTAAGGCTGCCGGGTGGCAGGGCACGGGCACCCGCCCGGTTCGCTGCCCGAAGGGACGGTCACGCTGGTACGGGCACGCCGTACCGTCATGACGAGGGGAGGCCGGCAATGGTCGATCACCAGCCCGAAGGCGCCGACTGGAGCTCGCCGGCCGCCATAGTCGCTCCCAACTCCTGGCTGTCCGAGCGGCTCACCCGCTACGCCGACGCGCTGTGGTACCTGGAGTCGGCCGCCACGCCGGACGAGGTGCTCCAGAACGTCGCCACCGTGCTGTCCCTCGCCAACGCCCTGGTCCGGGGCGAGGAGTGGGACGACGCGATCGCGGCGGAGTACCACGCCTGGGCCGCGCTGGGTGCGCAGGCCGGGGAGCCGGAGCAGTTCACCGCCGCCCGCGACCAGTTGGTGCAGGACTGCTGGCAGCTCGACGGGCTGGCCCGGTCCTGGCTGGACCAGCCAGTCGACGAGGCCACGCTGGCCGCGCGGTGCGCCCCGGGGCTGGCCGAGCTGGCCCACGGCTCGGCCGCTGCCCGGGCCCACCTGTCGCACTAGCCACCGGCCACCCGCCCTGCTTGTGCCGGTGACTGGTTGGCTGGCCGGGTTACGGCACCAGCATCTCGGGGGTGACGTAGACCTCGGTGTCCGGTATGCCGAGGTCGCTGGCCCGCTTGTCGGCCAGCGCGAGCAGCCGGCGGATCCGGCCGGCCACGGCGTCCTTGGTCAACGGCGGGTCAGAGAGCTGGCCGAGCTCCTCCAGCGACGCCTGGGTGTGCGCCAGCCGGAGCTGCCCGGCGAGCAGCAGGTGGTCTGGCGCGTGCTCGCCGAGGATCTCCAACGCGCGCCGGACCCGCGCGCCGGCCGCCACCGCGGCCCGGGCCGAGCGGCGCAGGTTGGCGTCGTCGAAGTTGGCCAGCCGGTTGGCGGTGGCCCGGACCTCGCGCCGCATCCGGCGTTCCTCCCAGGCCAGCACGCTCTCGTGCGCGCCGAGCCGGGTGAGCAGCGCGCCGATCGCGTCGCCGTCGCGAAGCACCACCCGGTCCACCCCGCGCACCTCCCGGGCCTTGGCGGCGATGCCCATCCGGCGAGCGGCACCGACCAGCGCGGCGGCCGCCTCCAGGCCCGGGCAGGTGATCTCCAACGACGACGAGCGACCCGGTTCGGTCAGCGACCCGTGCGCCAGGAACGCCCCCCGCCAGGCCGCCTCCGCGTCGCACAGCCCCCCGGACACCACCTGCGGCGGCAGCCCGCGCACCGGCCGGCCGCGCAGGTCCAGCAGCCCCGCCTGCCGGGCTAGCCCCTCACCGTCGCGGGTCACCCGGACGATGTAGCGGTTGCCCTTACGTAGTCCGCCGCCGGCCAGCACGTGGACGTCGGTGGTGTGGCCGTAGACCTCGCCGATGTCCCGGCGCAGCCGGCGCGCCACCGAGCCGGTGTCCAGCTCGGCCTCCACCACGACCCGACCACCGACGATGTGCAGGCCCCCGGCGAACCGCAGCACGGCCGCGACCTCCGACTTGCGACAGCAGGTCTTGGCGACGCTGATCCTGGACAGCTCGTCCTTGACCGTCGGCGTCATCGCCATGCGTTTTCCTCCCCGTGCCGTGCTTCCCCGTAGAACACCCGCGCGAAGGCCGTGGCCAGCCGCGCGGGATCATGACGCGGCGTACCGTCGCCAGCGGAGACCGGCTCGAGGACGAGCTCGGCACCCAGCGACGTCACCGCGGACATCAGACCACGAATGTCCGCCACCGCGTTGACGTCGGCGACCACGGCGTCGATCCGCAGCCCGGGTGCGTGCTCGACCAGCACCTCCAGGTGGGCCTGCGGCGAGAACCCCTCGGTCTCCCCCTGCGGCGCCAGGTTGAGCGCGACCACCCGCCGGGCTGCGGTCTCCCGCAGCGCCTGGCATAGGTCGGGCACCAGCAGGTGCGGCAGCACGCTGGTGAACCACGAGCCCGGGCCGAGCACCACCTGGTCGGCGTCCCGGATCGCGGCCACGGCCTGCGGGCAGGCCGGCGGGTCGGCCGGGATCAGGCGGACCGACCGCACCCGGCCGGATGTGGAGGCCACCGCGACCTGGCCGCGGATGTGGTGCACCCTGGCCGGGTCGCCGTCGATGCCGGCCACCTCGGCGGCGATCTCCAGCGGCACGTCGGACATCGGCAGCACCTGGCCCACCGAGCCGACCATCCGGCCGGCCACCTCCAGCGCCCGCACCATGTCCCACCCGAACATCTCGGCCAGGCCGGCGAGCAGCAGGTTGCCGATCGGGTGGCCGGCCAGCGCCCCGGACCCGCTGAACCGGTGCTGCAGCACCTGCGCCCACAACCGGCCCCACTCGTCGTCGCCGGCCAGGGTGGCCAGCGCCATCCGCAGGTCACCGGGGGGTACGGCGTCCAGCTCGCGCCGGATCCGGCCGGACGAGCCGCCGTCGTCCGCGACCGTCACCACTGCGGTGAGGTACGGCGTGAGCCGGCGCGACGCGCCGAGGGACGCGGCCAGCCCGTGCCCACCCCCCAGGCAGACCACCTTCGGCAAGCCCACCCTCACTCCCGTCCCACGTCCCGGTGCGTGACCTTGGTCTGGACGCCGTCGCCGGCGAGCAGCCGGGCCAGCTCGACGGCCATCGCCACCGACCGGTGCTTGCCACCGGTACAGCCGACCGCCAGGGTCAGGTAGCGCTTGCCCTCGCGCAGGTAGCCGGCTCCGACCAGCCGGAGCAGGCTGTGGTAGCGGTCCAGGAACTCCTTAGCGCCGGCCTGGCTGAGCACGTAGTCGCGCACCTCGGGCTGCTGGCCGGTGAACGGCCGCAGCTCCGGGATCCAGTGCGGGTTGGGCAGGAACCGGACGTCGACCACCAGGTCGGCGTCCATCGGCAGGCCATACTTGTAGCCGAAGGAGAGCACGGTGGCGCGCAGCGGCCGGTGCACCTCCTCGCCGAACGCCGCCTCAATATGGTGCCGCAGCTCGTGCACGTTGAGCCGGCTGGTGTCGATCACCACGTCGGCCTCACCGCGCAGCCCGGCCAGCAGCTCGCGCTCGGCGGCCAGGCCGTCGGCGATCCGGTCGGCCAGCGGGTGCGCCCGCCGGACGCTTTCGAACCGGCGGATCAGCACGTCGTCGGCCGCCTCGAGGAACAGCACCTTAGGTGCCGAGCCGCCCCGGTCGAGGTCGACGATCACCGACCGCAGGTCGGCCGAGAACGCCCGGCTGCGCACGTCCATCACCACCGCGATCCGGGTCACCGCCCCCTCGGACCGGCTGCCCAGGTCAACCATGGTGGCGATCAGCTCGGGCGGCAGGTTGTCCACCACGAAGTACCCGAGGTCCTCCAGGCACTTGGCCGCGGTGCTGCGGCCCGCGCCGGACAGCCCGGTCACGATCACCACGTCCAGCCCAGGGCTGCTGCCCCCGTGCTCGGCGCCGTGCTCGCCCTCGGCAGCGGCACGCTCGGCCTGCCCTGCTCTGCGGTCCCTCACCCGCCCCCCTCGATGATCTCGCCGGTTGCCGGGTTGACAGCCGGCGCGGGTGCGGCGTCCGGCCCGGCTTGCGGGCCCGCCAGCGCTGCAAGCACAGCCTCGGCGGTGCGCCGGCCGACACCCGGCACGGCCATGATGTCCTCGACGCCGGCCGCCCGGAGCCGCTTCAGCGAACCGAAGTGGGCCAGCAGCGCCTTGCGCCGGGTCTTCCCCAGCCCGGGTACGCCGTCCAGGGCCGAGCTGGTCATCGCCTTGGACCGCTTGGCCCGGTGGTAGGTGATGGCGAAGCGGTGCGCCTCGTCGCGGACCCGCTGCAGCAGGTACAACCCTTCGGAGCTGCGCGGCATGATCACCGGGTCGTCCTCGCCGGGCAGCCAGACCTCCTCCAGCCGCTTGGCCAGCCCCACCAGGCTCACCTCGCCGACGCCGAGCTCGTCCAGCGCCCGCTGCGCGGCCGCCACCTGCGGCGGGCCGCCGTCCACCACGACCAGGTTGGGCGGGTAGGCGAAGGTACGCGGCCGCCCGGTCTCGGGATCGACCGGCGTGCCGGCGGCGTCCCCGCCCGGCTGGCCGGACCTGGCCCGGTCCTCGACGTAGCGGGCGAACCGGCGCCGGGTCACCTCGTAGATCCACGCCGTGTCATCGTCCCCGAAGTCGCCGCGCAGGGCGAACCGGCGGTACTCGCTCTTGCGCGGCAGGCCGTCCTCGAAGACCACCATGCTGGCCACCACGTTGGTGCCCTGCACGTGCGAGACGTCGAAGCACTCAACCCGCAGCGGCGCGTCGTCCAGCCCCAGCGCCTCCTGGATCTCCTGCAAGGCGCGCGACCGGGCGGTGAGGTCGGCGGCCCGGCGCAGCTTGTGCTGGGCGAACGCCTGGCCGGCGTTGCGCTCCACCGTCTCGTACAGCGCCCGCTTGTCGCCGCGCTGCGGCACCCGCAGCGACACCTTGGTGCCGCGCCGCGCGGACAGCCACTCGACCAGCGCCGCGGCAGAGCCCGGCAGCTCCGGCACCAGCACCTCGCGGGGCACCTCCTCCGCCGCCGAGTCACCCGGCTCCGTTCCGGTGCCGTCGCCGTCGCCGTAGAACTGGGTGACGAAGTGCTCGACCAGGTCGCCGGTGGTGACGTCCTCGACCTTGTCCACCACCCAGCCGCGCTGGCCGCGGACCCGGCCACCGCGGACGTGGAAGACCTGCACCGCCGCCTCCAGCGCGTCCTGCGCGAAGGCCACCACGTCGGCGTCGGTTCCGTCGCCGAGGACCACCGCGTTCTTCTCCATCGCCTTGCGCAACGCGGCGATGTCGTCACGGATCCGGGCCGCCCGCTCGAACTCCAGCTCGGTCGAGGCGGCCACCATCTCCTTCTCCAGCCTGCGGACGAACTGCTCCCCCCGCCCGGCCATGAAGTCGCAGAAGTCGGTCACGATCCGGCGGTGCTCCTCGGCGGTGACCCGGCCGACGCACGGCGCCGAGCACTTGCCGATGTAGCCGAGCAGGCACGGCCGGCCGATCTGCCCAGCCCGGGTGAACACCCCGGCCGAGCAGGTCCGGGCCGGGAACACCCGCAGCAGCAGGTCCAGCGTCTCCCGGATCGCCCAGGCGTGCGCGTACGGCCCGAAGTAGCGCACGCCCTTCTTCTTCGGCCCGCGCATCACCTGCAGCCGGGGGAACTCCTCGTACATCGTCACGGCGAGGCTGGGATAGCTCTTGTCGTCGCGGTACTTGACGTTGAACCGCGGGTCGAACTCCTTGATCCAGGAGTACTCGAGCTGCAGCGCCTCGACCTCGGTGGACACCACCGTCCACTCGACGCCGGCCGCGGTGCTCACCATCTGCCGGGTCCGCGGATGCAGGTTGCCGAGGTCCTGGAAGTACGACGACAGCCGGGCGCGCAGGCTCTTCGCCTTGCCCACGTAGATCACCCGGCCGCGCTCGTCCCGGAAGCGGTACACCCCGGGCTCGTCGGGCACCGTCCCCGGCATGGGGCGGTATGTCGACGGGTCGGCCACCCGATGAGCCTACGACGTCGCCCCGACGCAGCCAGCCGGCGGAACGGTCAGCCCCACCTAGCTGAGCTCGAACAGGTCCTTGAGCGCGGCGCTGATCCGGGTCATGGTCGCTCCGGTGACCATGCCGAGGGGGACGACCAGCCCGGCCGGGTCGAGCCCGCGCACGGTGGCGGTCAGCACGACGCCACCGAGCGGGTCGGGGTCGGCCAGCTCAACGGTGAACGCGGGGATCCCCACCGATGGGGTACGGCGCGTCACCAGCACGCACAGCGGCCAGGCACCCGGGATGTCGTTCTGGACGTCGTTGCTGACCACCACGACCCGGAACTTGCCGGAGTCCGGGTGCGCGTACTCCCAGACCTCGCCGCGGCGGGCCGTCACGACGCCGCGTCCAGCGCGGCCAGCGACCCCGCGGGGTCGCCGAGACCGCGGAACGCCGCAATCTCGTCGCGTACCTGGGCGTCGGAGTCCAGCCACTCGGCGTACCGGCGGGCCGCGTCACGCAGCACCGCACGATGCAGCTCCCGGGAGACGTACGCCGAGGCGGACAACCCAGCGCGCCGGGCAGCCGTCTTCACCTGCTCCGGCAGGCCTTCATCCAGCGTGTACGAGACCGTGGTCGTAGCCATAGCGAGAACAATACCGGGAGTATTGCCGCTGGGCCTCCCAGCACTGGTTCTCTCGCCGTGGTAGGGAGCTGTCGCGGTGCGCACCGCCGCATCGAGCCGCTCGGACCGGCTAGCGGGTGAGGATCGTGCGGAGGAAACCGCCGGTGTGGCTGGCGGCCACCGCGGCGACCTGCTCCGGGGTGCCCTCGGCAACCACGGCGCCGCCGCCGGAGCCACCCTCGGGACCCATGTCGACCAGCCAGTCGGCGGTCTTGACCACGTCCAGGTTGTGCTCGATGACGATCACCGTGTTTCCCTTGTCCACCAGGCTGTGCAGCACGCCGAGCAGCTTGCGGACATCCTCGAAGTGCAGCCCGGTGGTGGGCTCGTCCAGCACGTACACGGTCCGGCCCGTGGAGCGCTTCTGCA
The DNA here is from genome assembly GCA_035476575.1 of Mycobacteriales bacterium. Taxonomy (GTDB): domain Bacteria; phylum Actinomycetota; class Actinomycetes; order Mycobacteriales; family JACQDL01; genus DATILL01. The sequence goes on along the minus strand of DATILL010000155.1, from coordinate 19,000 downwards.
GCTCACTGGCCAGCTTGACGCGCTGCGCCTCGCCCCCGGACAGGGTGGGCGCCGGCTGGCCGAGCCGGACGTAGCCCAGGCCGACGTCGACCAGGGTGGCCAGGTGCCGGCGGATCGGCGGGATCGCGGCGAAGAACTCCGACGCCTCCTCGATCGGCATGTCCAGCACCTCGGCGATGGTCTTGCCCTTGTAGTGCACCTCCAGGGTCTCCCGGTTGTACCGCGCGCCCTTGCACACCTCGCACGGGACGTACACGTCGGGCAGGAAGTTCATCTCGATCTTGATGGTGCCGTCGCCGGCACAGGCCTCGCACCGGCCGCCCTTGACGTTGAAGGAGAACCGGCCCGGCAGGTACCCCCGCACCTTCGCCTCGGTGGTGGTGGCGAACAGCTTGCGGATATGGTCAAACACGCCGGTGTAGGTCGCCGGGTTGGAGCGCGGGGTCCGGCCGATCGGCGACTGGTCGACGCCGACCACCTTGTCCACCTCGTCCAGCCCCTTGACCCGCTTGTGCCGGCCGGGCACCAGCTTGGCGCCGTTGACCTGGTTGGCCAGGACGGCGTACAGGATGTCGTTGACCAGGGTCGACTTGCCCGAGCCGGACACACCGGTGACCGAGACGAAGCAGCCAAGCGGGAAGGACACGTCGACGCCGCGCAGGTTGTGCTCCCGGGCGCCCTCGACGACCAGCGCCTTGCCCTTCGTGGGCTTGCGGCGGGTTGCCGGGACCGGGATCGTGCGCCGACCGGACAGGTACGCCCCGGTCAGCGACTCCTCGCTGGCCAGCAACCCGTCGACCGGGCCGGAGTGCACGATCCGGCCACCGTGCTCCCCCGCGCCCGGCCCGATGTCGACCACCCAGTCGGCGGTGCGGATGGTGTCCTCGTCGTGCTCGACCACGATCAGCGTGTTGCCTAGGTCGCGCAGCCGGACCAGGGTCTCGATCAGCCGGTGGTTGTCTCGCTGGTGCAGGCCGATGGACGGCTCGTCCAGCACGTACAGCACGCCGACCAGGCCGGAGCCGATCTGGGTGGCCAGCCGGATCCGCTGTGCCTCGCCGCCGGCCAGGGTGGCGGCCGGCCGGTCCAGGGACAGGTAGTCCAGCCCGACGTCGACCAGGAAGCCGAGCCGGGCGTGCACCTCCTTCAGCACCCGCTCGGCGATCATCCGGTCCCGGTCGGTGAGCTCCAGCCCGGCGAGGTAGCGCGCGGCGTCGCCGATCGAGCACCCGGCCAGGTCGGCGATCGACTTGTCGCCCAGCTCCGGGTGGGCCAGCGTCACGGCCAGCACCTCGGGCTTGAGCCGGGCGCCGCCGCAGGCCGGGCAGGGCACCTCGCGCATGTACCCCTCGTACTTCTCCCGGCTGTAGTCGCTGTCGGTCTCGCCGTGCCGGCGCTCGATCCACGGCACCACGCCCTCGTAGCTGGCGTAGTACGACCGCTCCCGGCCGTAGCGGTTGTGGTAGCGCACGTGTACCTGGGTGTCGTGGCCGTACAGCACCGCCTTCTGCGCGCCGGCTGGCAGCCGCTCCCAGGGTGTCTGCACGGTGAACCCGTTCGCGTCGCCGAGCGCGACGAGCAGGCGGAGGAAGTACTCGCTGGTGTGGCCGGCCGCCCACGGGGCGATCGCGCCCTCCTCCAGGGTGCGCTGCGGGTCGGGCACCACCAGCTCCGGGTCGACCTCCTTGCGGGTGCCCAGGCCGGTGCACTCCGGGCAGGCACCGTACGGGGCGTTGAAGGAGAAGGTGCGTGGCTCCAGCCCCTCGATGGACAGCGGGTGGTCGTTCGGGCAGGCGAAGCTCTCCGAGAAGCGGCGCTCCCGGGCGGGGTCGTCCTCCGGCAGGTCGACGAGGTCGAGCACGACCAGGCCGCCGGCCAGCCCGAGCGTGGTCTCCACCGAGTCGGTCAGCCGGCGCTTGGCGGAGCCCTTGACGGCCAGCCGGTCGACCACCACCTCGATGGTGTGCTTCTCCTGCTTCTTCAGCGTGGGCGGGTCGGTCAGGCTGTGGACGACGCCGTCCACCCGCACCCGCGAGTAGCCCTTGGTCTGCAGCTCGGCGAACAGGTCGGTGTACTCGCCCTTGCGACCGCGCACAACCGGCGCCAGCACCTGGAACCGGGTGCCCTCGGGCAGCTCCAACACCCGGTCGACGATCTGCTGCGGGGTCTGCCGGGAGATCGGCTCGCCGCACTCCGGGCAGTGCGGCCGGCCGATCCGCGCGTACAGCAGCCGGAGGTAGTCGTAGACCTCGGTGATGGTGCCCACGGTGGAGCGCGGGTTGCGGCTGGTCGACTTCTGGTCGATGGACACGGCCGGGGACAGGCCCTCGATGAAGTCGACGTCCGGCTTGTCCATCTGGCCCAGGAACTGCCGCGCGTACGCCGACAGCGACTCGACATACCGGCGCTGCCCCTCGGCGAAGATCGTGTCGAACGCCAGGCTGGACTTGCCCGACCCGGACAGCCCGGTGAACACGATCAGGCTGTCTCTGGGCAGGTCCAGCGAGATGTCTCGGAGGTTGTGTTCGCGGGCGCCACGAACAATCAGACGGTCAGCCACGGGCTTCTCTCGGTCGACGGAGGTCTGGTTCGCCCCACTCTAAGCAGGGGGTGCGACAGAATTCTCCCGCGCCGGTCCAGCCCGCCTACGAATCGCCCTCGTCGGCCTTCTGCTGGGAGGTCTCGGTGCCACGCAGCAACGGCTTCGGCCGGTCGGCCAGCGTCGGGAAGCCTATGATCACCATCGGCCGGTCCAGGCTGAGGTCGCCGTACCTGTGCTCGACCACCAGATGGTGGGTCTCATCCGGTGGCGGTGGCGGTGGCTCGAACGGGTCAAACGGGTACTGGTCGGTCATGAGAGCCTCCCCGGTGCGGCTGCGATATGAACGAGCGCCCGGGCACGGGCGTTCCCGCGCCACTCGCGTCGCGTGCCTTCTCGCGCAGATCTTCCCGCGCGACCGTTCTCGCGCCGGCACATCTCGCGCCGATCAGGGAAGATGTCCGGATGACCTATACCGGAGACGTCAAGGTCGGTGGTCCGGCCCAGGAACGCGAGCTGCCGGCGCTGTCGATCAGCAAGCTGGCCGTCGGGCCGATGGACAACAACGCCTACCTGCTGCGCTGCGTGGACACCGGCGAGGGCGTGCTGGTCGACGCGGCCAACGAGGCGCCCCGGCTGCTCGCCCTGGTCGGGGACGAGCTCCCGCTGGCCCGGATCGTGACCACTCACCGGCACGGCGACCACTGGCAGGCGCTGGCCGAGGTGGCCCGGGCGACGGGCGCCCGCACGGTGGCACACCCGCTGGACGCCGGCCCGCTGCCGGTCCAGCCGACCGAGCTGGTCGGGCACGGCGACACGATCCCGGTCGGCCGCTGCACGCTGCGGGTCATCCACCTGCGCGGGCACACGCCCGGCTCGATCGCCCTGCTGTACGACGACCCGACCGGGCATCCGCACCTGCTCACCGGCGACGCGCTGTTCCCCGGCGGACCGGGTAACACCCGCGGCAACGCGGCGAACTTCGCCTCGCTGATGGACGACCTGGAGCAGCGGATCTTCGGCGTGCTGCCGGACGAGACCTGGGTCTATCCCGGCCATGGCAAGGACACCACGCTGGGTGCCGAGCGCCCACACATCCCCGAGTGGCGCACCCGCGGCTGGTGAAACGCCGGGCTGGCGTCCCCGTTCCCGTCGGTGGTCTACGGCAGGATGTGCCTGTGGCCACCGTTCGCCTGGACCCGATGATCGACTCCGAGTTGGCCGCCCAGCGCGCTGCCGTCTTCCCGCGGGTCCGCTGGATGGGGTCGAAGTACAGGCTCCTCCCACACCTTGCCGAAGCCTTCGACGAGATCGGTGGTAGGACCGCCCTGGACGCGTTCTCGGGGTCAGGTGTGGTGTCCTACCTGCTCAAGCACCAAGGGTACGCCGTCCACAGCAACGACTACCTGGGGTTCCCTGCCGCGGTCGCTACCGCGGGCATCGTTAACCACGCAACCAGGCTCACCGCGGGAGACGTAGAGCGGATCGTAGGTCCACCCGCCGATGACCGGGACTTCATTCAACGCACCTTCTCCCGTGTCTTCTTCACCGAGGAGGACCTGGAGTTCTTGGACTCCGCCTGGAGCCACATCGCCACAATGCGTGGTCATAAACGGGCCATCGCCATCGCCGCCCTCTGCCTGGCGGCAGCTCGCAAGCAGCCCCGGGGAGTGTTCACCCTGACCGGTGACCTAAGCAGGTACGACGACGGGCGACGCGACCTGCGTATCAGTCTGCGCGACCACTTCGTGGAGCGAGTGGAGGACTACAACAGGGCGGTGTTCAGCAACGGGCAGCAATGCCTCGCCACCTCGCGGGAGGTGTCCGAACTGGAGGCCAAGAGGTACGACGTAGTGTACCTCGATCCGCCATACGCTCCACCCACGGACGACAACGACTACACCAAGCGGTTCCACTTCCTCGAAGGCCTGTCCCGGTACTGGGTGGGTGACACGATCATGCACGCGACCAAGAGCAAGAAGATTCCCAAGCGCGTCACGAAGTTCTCCTCACGCCGCACCATCGAGGAAGGCCTCCGGGACGTGTTCAAGAAGTTCCACGACTCCACCATCGTGTTGTCGTACTCTAGCAACGCGCTCCCGGACCGCGATACCCTAGAAGCACTGCTGGCGGAGTTCAAGGATCACGTCGAGGTCCGCGCCATCGAGCACACCTACCATTACGGCACGCACGCCGCCGCTGTCCGGCGGAGCGTGGACGAGTACATCTTCATCGGACGCTGATGCCTGACGACTCCAAGGAACTCCTGGATTATCTCGCGCGGCTTCGCCGCCTGACAGCTCATGTTGACCCCACTGCGGCGTCACCGGGAGCCGAGGCGATCCGCGATGCTGGGGTGAGCCTCGATGCCCTCGCCACGATCGACTTGGACTCACTGACCGCCTGGGTGGCGGCACGTCCCCGGGACGTGAACGGCCTCGGGCTCGCGGTTGGGTTATCGCAGGAGAAGCTGCACAACCTCCTGCGCTCTCGGTTCGGCACATCTAGCTGGGCCAAAGCCGCGACCGATGACCCGGCTGGCCTCGTCGCGTGGTTGGAGGACGAGTTCGCCATCCTCGATGCCCTCACGCAGCAACGCAATCGCGCCTACGGGTTCGGCGACATCCTGGCTGCTCGGGGAACGTCTCGACAGACGGCGAGCAGTGCCGGTGAGGCTGGTCGCCTCATCGAGAATGCGGTCGAGGGCATCGTAAAGGACCTCGGGTTGCCGTACGCGATGCGTGGGCGTTTCGTAGGTCGTAACGGGGAGACCGGCCCGGCCGACCTCGTGGTGCCCAACTTCACGGCCGCACTCATCACCGTTGCCTGCAAGGGCTTCGACTCGACCGGGTCAAAGCTGACGGCTGCCGTGAGCGAGGTCACCGAGATGGCCAACGTTCGGTTCGCCCACCAGTATGTGTTCGCTGTGGTCGATGGCATCGGCTGGCTTCGCCGGATGGGCGACTTCCGGCGCATGTACGCGCTCTCGGGGTCGCGCCGGATCGACGGGCTCTACGCCCTCGCCGACCTGGATCAGTTCCGGACCGATCTTGAAACCGCGACACGGAGGCACGACCTGCTGCCGTAGGAAACCATCGGCCCTGGCGTGTGCGTGGAGCAGCCCGACCCCTTACCCCGGAGCTGAAGGGAGCCAAGAAGGCCGGGGACGAGCGCGTGTCACCTCATCGGCCAGGACCCCAACCGCCTCGCCGACCCGGGCGGCGCGGCCGGCGCCATGATCGAGAACCTCGTGCTCATGGAACTCGCCCGGCAACTGACCTGGTCACAGGAGCGCGCCCGCCTCCACTACCGCACCAGGGACAAACCTCGAGGTCGACGCCGTAGTCGAGACATCGGACGGCCGAGTGATCGGCATCGAGACCAAGGCCAGCGCGACCGTCCGCACCGAAGACCTCAGCGGGCCCCCAGACCTGTCGGTGACTCATGTGTCGGCTGACCGACCTGTCAGATGTCGGCTCCCGGGCTCCGGGAAATGTACACGCAAGGTTCTGTGAAATGTATACTCAGCGCCCTGGGAAATGTACACTGGGTCGACATCTCAGCCAGCCAGGAAGACACGTGGCCGAACCGAACCTCCCGCGCGTGCTATGCCGTCATGCGGGAGCACCTGTCAACCTTTCGCGGGGTGGTCCTCAACGGTCCGCGCCAGGCTGGGAAGAGCACCTTGCTCGACGCGATCCATCGCCAGCTAGGCGGAACGCTCCTCAACCTGGACAATGAGCAGCTGCTTCAGGCGGCGACCGCCGATCCGGTGTCGTTCGCCAGCAGCGGTACCAAGCCCCGGTTCATCGACGAGGTTCAACGGGGTGGAGATCCGCTGCTACGAGCGATCAAGGCGGAGGTCGACGCCAAGCCGACTCCGGGGCGTTACGTGCTGGCCGGCTCGACGCGCTTCCTGACAACGCCGAGCCTGTCGGAGTCGCTGGCCGGCCGGGTGGCTGTGGTGGACGTCTGGCCGTTCTCCCCGGGAGAGCTCGAGGGAAGGTCCGACCGCTTCATCGACATCATCTTCGCCGATCCCAGCTCGTTGGCGGGCCTGGAAACATCCGCGGTAGACCGCCTTGACTACTTCACCCGAGTCTGCCGAGGTGGCTTTCCCGAGCCTGCCTTGATGCGGACTGCCCGCGCTCGCCGAGCATGGTTCCGAAGCTACGTACAGGCCATCTCCGAGCGAGACATACGTGAGATGGCCAGAGTCAACGAGCCAAGCGCCATTGCCTCACTGCTTTCCTACCTCGCGTCGATAACGGCCCAGGAGCACAACAGCGCCAACACCTCCAACAAGACCGGCCTGCACCGCGGCACCGTAAACCGGTATCTGGAGCTCCTGGAAGCGGTCTTTCTGATCCACCGTCTGCCCGCCTGGTCCCGAAACATGACTGCCCGAGTAGTCAAGCACCCGAAACTGCACCTCACCGACACCGGGCTGGCGGCGCCCCTGCTGGGCATCTCCCCGGAGTCGCTGGCGCTGCCGGTCACGCCCGCTCGCGAACCCTTGATCGAGACCTTTATCGTCAACGAGCTGGCCAAGCAGTCCACCTGGAGCGACACCGCCGTACGCCTACACCACTGGCGGGTCAGCGGCGGTGCGGAGGTCGATGTGGTCATCGAACGCGATGATGGGCAGGTTGTCGGGGTCGAGGCCAAGGCGAAGGACACCGTGACGGCGGAAGACTTCCGCGGGCTCGCTGCTCTGCGTGACCTGCTCGGCCCCCAGTTCACGCGGGGAGTCGTTCTTCACACCGGCCGCCAGGGCAGCATCACTTTCGGCGACCGGCTCGTCTCGCTCCCCATCTCCTCCCTGTGGGAGGCCAGGTGTTAGCCGCTTGAAGCTCGATGGCAGCGCGACTCGCTGTTTCGGGCTGGGCACAATGGCCATGAGTTAGGCCGGCCGGGGTTTCAGGGGCTGGAGTTCGATGGTGCGGGTGACCTGGCGGGTTCCGGGGTCGGTGGTGCTGCGGGTGGTGTAGCGCAGACTCGTTGGGCTCGTCGCAGGGGTCTCGCTCCAGTTGGTGGCGCAGTCGGCTCTTGCGGGTCCCGCGTAGCTCGGACAGGTATTGACCATATGGGTAAATTCACCCCAGGAGCAGCTTCTTGTACCGCTCGACCAGCTCCTCGGCGCTCAGGCGCGGTCTACGGGACAGTGGGCGCAGCTCGGCGACCACAACGCCGTTGCGGGTGACGTGATAGGTCTCACCGGCCTCTACGGTGTCCATGACCGCATCCGGGTTGTCCCGAAGCTCCCTCTGGCTGATGACCTTCATGCGGCAAATGTAGTACGGCGTACGAGAGGTCCTCACCCGGCGGGGGCGGTGCCCCGGTACACCTTGCTGACCTCGTAGGCGTGCTTGTCCAGCGCCAGGGCCGCCGCCCGGGCCGCCGCCAGCTCGTTCCGGCTCAGGTGCACGATCTTGGTCACCTCCAGGAACTCCTGCTGCTCGCCGCCCACGGCGCCGATCCGGATGTTGCCTACGCCCGGCGCGTAGTACTTGAGCTGGTGGCCGCTGGTCGGGTCGAGCGGGCTCCACTCGTCGACCACCAGGACGTCGCGGTAGCAGCCGAGCCGGACGCAGACCTGCTGGCCGGTCTTGGACACCTGTGCGTAGTCGAGGAACTTGATCGCGGGCACGCTCCCCTGGACGTAGACGGGGGTGCCCACCGCAGGTGCCGCCAGCATTCCATAGCCACCCTTGGCCCCCGCCACACCGTTGATCCAGGTGCTCGGGGCGCCGGTGAACATCCCATTCTCGTACTCCTCCGGGTACTCGCCGATGTTCCAGACGTTCCCGGTGTTGTCCTGCGCCTCGAAGGCGAGCTCGGCCTCCGCGAGCTGGCCCGCGTTGAAGTCCCGGTCCCAGAGGACGACCGTCCGCACCCCGCCGATCACCTTGGTCAGGTCGGTGACGGTGAGCACCACGCGGTGCGGGACGAGCTCACCGGTGTCGCTCACGAGCTGCCCGTCGAGGGTGAACTGGGTCCCGGGCACCAGTGGTAACCACTTGTTGTTGATCCTGGCCGGGTGGGTGAAGTCGGCCGGGTCGAACCGCGGCGGCTGCGGGGTAGCGGAGGTCGTGGACAGGACAGCGGCCATGGGGCTGGCTGCCGTGGTACCTGCCGCTGTCGTACCGGCTGCCTGACCGGCGGCGCCTCGTGGGTCGGCGCAACCCACGAGAAGCAGCGGGATGACCCCGAGGGTGATGGCCCCGGCTAAGCCGGCGCTCCGTTTACTGGACATTGGGCACGCCTTTCTCGATGGCTCGCCGCCGCTGCCGCGAAGGTCGGCGCTGGCCGAAACGGAGGTAGAGCGACGGCAGCACGAACAGGTTGAGCAGGGTCGAGGTGACCAGGCCGCCGAGGATGACGATGGCCAGCGGGTACTCGATCTCGTGGCCGGGGCGGTCGCCGAGCGCCACCAGCGGCACCAGGGCCAGCCCGGTCGCCAGCGACGTCATCAGGATCGGGGAGAGCCGCTCCCGGGCCCCGCGCAGCACCAGCGCGGGCCCGAAGGTCTCCCCCTCGTGCTTCTCTAGGTGCTGGCAGTGGTTGACCAGCAGGATGCCGTTGCGGGCGGCGATCCCGAAGACGGTGAACAGCCCGACCAGCGACCCGAGCGAGATGACGGCGCTGGTGCCGTACGCGGCGAGGATCCCGCCCACCAGGGCCATCGGCAGCGTCAGGAAGGCGAGCAGGGACAGCTTCCAGCTCCCGAACGACGCCTGGAGCAGCAGCAAGATCACGAGGCCGGCGCCGATCGCCAGGACGTACAGGCGGCTGGTGGCGGCCTGCCGCTCCTTGTACTCCCCGAGCACCTCGGCGTGGTAGCCGCGCGGGAACTGCACGCCCGCCAGCTTGACGTTGAGGTCGTGCACCACCGACCCGAGGTCGCGCCCGGCCACGTTGGAGGCGACGTCGATCCGCCGGGAGTCAGCCTGCCGCTCGATCAGGTTCGGGATCGGCCGGACCCGCACCGTGGCCACGTCGCCGAGCCGGACCCGCTGTCCCGACGGCGTGTCGATGAGCAGCTTGCTGATGCTGTTCACGTTCGCCCGGGTCTCGGGCGTGCTCCACACCACCACGTCGTACGCCTTACCGGCGCGGAAGATGTCGCCGACCTCCTCGCCGGCCACCAGCGTGGACGCCGCACGCCGCACGTCGCCCGGCTTCAGCTTGTACCGGGCGGCCTTGGCGAGGTTGACCTCGACCTCGACCTGGGGTACGTCGACCTGGAGGTCCACGTGGCTGTCGACGGTGCCGGGGATGGCAGCGAGGATCTTCTCCACCTCGGCCGCCTTGCCGCGGATGACGTTCAGGTCCGGTCCGTAGACGCGGACGACGATGGCCTCCTTGGCGCCGGTGAGGACCTCCTCGATCCGCTCGTTCAGGTACGTCAGCACGTCCCGGTAGAGACCCGGGTACTTGTCGAGGACCGCCCGGATCGACCGCAGCGTCTGCTCCAGGTCGACGGAGTCGTCGACGCTGATCCAGTGCTCGCCGAAGTTGACCCCCGCGATCTCCTCGCCCAGGAAGGCCTGGCCGATATGGGAGCCGAAGCTGCGCACTCCCGGGATGGCCCGCAGCTCGCGGCTGACCTGGATCGTCGTCCGCTCCTCCTCGGCCGCGGACGTGCCGGGCAGCGCGATCCAGTGGACCAGGAAGTCCCGCTCCTTGAAGGTGGGGAACAGCGACTGCCCGAGCTGGGGCACCACCAGCAGGCCGACCACCGTGATCGCGGTGAAGGTGACGTAGGCGCCGCGCGGCCGGCCGATGATCCGGGACAGCAGCGCGGTGTACCGGCGCTGCAGCCAACGCACCAGCGGCGACTCGTGCCGCTCGACCGGCGCGTTGCGCAGCAGGATGAGGCACAGGGCCGGCGTCACGGTCAGCGCCACCACCATGGAGGCGACGATCGCCAGCGTGTAGGACAGCGCGAGGGGCCGGAAGAACGCGCCGGTCAGGCCCGACAGCAGGAAGATCGGCACGGCCGCCGCGACGATGATCAGCGTCGCGTACACGATCGGGCCGCGGACCTCGACCGAGGCGTCGAGGATCGTGGCGGCGGTGGACTTCCCGGTGCCCTCACGGCGGTTCTGGCGCAGCCGTCTCAGGATGTTCTCGACGTCGATGATCGCGTCGTCGACGACGGCGCCCAAGGCGATCACAAGCCCGGCCAGCGTCATCGTGTTCACGGTGGCGCCGCGCCAGTGCAGCACCAGCATGGTCGCCATCAGCGCCAGCGGGATCGTGACCAGGCTGATCAGCGCGACCCGCCATTCGAAGAGGAACGCGACGAGGATCACGACGACGAGCAGGAAGCCGAGCAGCAGGGCCTGCCGCAGGTTATGGATCGCGGTGTCGATGAACCTCGCCTGCTGGAAGATCTTGGTGTTGAACTGGACACCGGGCAGGCCGGGCTGCAGCGCCTTGATCGCCTCTTCCACGCCCCGGGTCAGCTCGATGGTGTTGGCCCAGGGCAGCTTCTCCACCACCAGCAGCAGCCCCGGGCCGTCGTTGATCACCGCGTCGCCGATGAGCGGCTGGTGCGTCTCGACGACCTTGGCCACGTCGCCGATCCGCAGCCGCGCGCCGTCCTTGGCCCGCAGCGGGATCCGGGCCAGGTCCGCCGGTGCGATGATGGGCAGCACGTGCCGGATGCCCACCTGCTGGGCCGACGTCTGGATCAGCCCCCCGGTGCCGATCACCGAGCCAGTGGAGAACTTGAGCAGGCCGGAGTCCACCGAGTCCGCGGTAGCCTCCATCACCTCGTCCAGGGCGACGTTGCGTGCCGTCATCTTCGCCGGCTCGACCTGCACGGTCATCATCTGCAGCCGTTCGCCCCAGATGGCCACGTTGGCCACGCCGGGGACGCGCAGCAGGCGGGCCCGGATCGTCCAGTAGGCCATCATGGACATCGCGATGAGCGAGTGGTCCTTCGACGACATCCCGATCTGCACGGCCCGGCCGGTCGCCGCCACGGGTGGCAGGATGACCGGCGGAGCTGCCCAGGTCGGCAGCGTGTGGGAGACCGTGTCGAGCCGCTCCTGCACGAGCTGGCGAGCGGCCAGCAGATCGGTGCCAGGCGCGAAGATCATTTCGATCGAGGAGAGCTGCGGCACCGACTTGGAGCGCAGGTCGGCGAGCCGCGCGACGCCGTTCAGGGCCTGTTCGAGAGGTACGGTGACGAGGGACTCCACGTCGGCGGTGGACAGGCCGAGACAGGCGGTCTGGATCTCCACCCGCGGCGGGGCGAACTCGGGGAACACGTCGACCCGCATCCGGGGGAGCTGGGCCAAGCCGAACACCATCATCCCGACGGCCGCCGCGACCACGATGAACCGGAACCGCAGGCTGCTGCCGACGATCCCGCGCATCAGCGTCCGGCGCTCCGGTGCGGTCATTCCCCACCGACCCCGTACTCGGCGCCGAACAGCTCCGCGGCACCGACCGTGACCACGGCCGTGCCCAGAGCCGGGCCCTCACGCAGGTAGGCGAGATCGCCCTCGATCCGGTCGACGGTGATGCGCTGGCGGACGAAGGTCAGCTTCGTGGGGCTGGTGAAGGTCCAGGTTATCCCGTCCGCGTCGTAGAACACGGCGGCGAACGGGATCACCGTGCGGGCCTCGCCGCCCGCGGGGGCCGACCGCACCGCCTCGGTCCTGACGCCGAGCCGTTGCGCCGCCTCCGGTGCCAGGATCACCCGCTGCACGTCCGTGCCGTCGATGGCCTCGACCGTCACGGCGTTGTTCGACGCCTCGCCGAGGCCCGGGCCACGCGCCCCACAACCGGACACTGTCACGCCAGCGACGACGAGCACCGCCGCGAACCACCTGAGGTGTCGCATCATGCGCCTCCGTTCAGCTAACCCGTGGTACGGCTGGGGTGAATGTCGAGCCCGGAGGAGCGGGCCGCTGGCTCGACCCGAACCGGAGGTACAGGGCGGGCAGCACGAACAGCGTGACCAGCGTCGAGGTGACCAGCCCGCCGAGGACCACGACGGCCAGCGGGTGCAGGATCTCCGTGCCGGCGACCCCACCGGACACCGCGAACGGCAGCACGGCGGCCGCCGTCGCCAGGGCGGTGAGCATGATCGGCGCCACCCGCTCCCGCGTGCCGCGCCGGACCAGCTCGGTCCCGTCGACCGCCTCGCTCTCGGCGAGCCGCTGGTACCCGCGAACGAGCAGGAGGCCGTGCCGCACCGTGACCGCGAGCACCACCAGGAAGCCGGTCAGCGCGCCGGCCGACATGATGCCGCCGGCCAGCGACCCGGCCAGCACCCCGCCCACGCCGGCCAGCGGCAGCGTCACGAGGAGCAGGGCCGCGACCCGCCAGCTCCGGCTGGCCGCCTGCAGCAGCAGGACGATGCCGACGACGGCGGCCAGCGCAAAGCCCAGCACCAGCGGGCCGGAGCCCTGCTCACCGGTGGCGCTGACCACCTCCGCCCGGTACTCCAGCGGGTAGGTGAGCGCCCCCAGCCGGCTCTTGACGTCGGCCACCACGGCACCGAGCTGCCGGCCGCTGACGCCGGCGGTCACGTCGAGGCTCCGGGAGACCGCGTCGTGCCGGATCACCGTCGGGTACGGCCCGATGCGCACCGAGGCGACGTCCCGCAGCCGCACGTGCCCGCCCGACGGCGTGTCGATCAGCAGGTTCTGCACGCTGGTCAGGCTGTGCCGGGTCGGGGAGGTGCCCCAGACCACGACGTCGAAGATCTTCTGCTCGTCGTACAGGTTGCCAACCAGCAGGCCGGACAGCAGCGTCGCCGTCGACCGCCGGACGTCGCCCGGCTTGATCCCGTACTTCTCGGCCGTGGCGAGGTTGACCTCGATCTGCAGGGTGGGCTCGACGGCCGGGGTCTCCACCACCGGCCGGACGACGCCGCTGACGGCCGCCAGCTCGCGCCGCACCGTCTCGGCCTCGGTCCGCAGCACCTGCAGGTCCGGGCCGTAGACCCGCACCACGAGCGGCTGGGCCGGGCCGGTCCGGGCCGCCGCGAGCCGGTCCTCCTGGTAGGTCAGGACCTGGTTGCGCAGCCCGGGGTAGCCGTTCACCACGCGCTGGATGGCGGCGAGCGTCGAGCCGTGGTCGGCCGAGCCGGCCATGCTGACCCAGACCTCGGCGGAGTTCACGTTCACCGGCCGGTCAGAGATGATGGCCCGTCCCACGTGGACCCCGACGTCCCGCACCCCGGGCAGGGCGCGCAGCTCCCGGCTGGCCGTCGTGGTGATCCGGTCCATCTCCTGCAGCGACGTTCCCGCCGCGGCCTGGACCTGGATCAGCACATCCTGGTCCCGTGGCGCCGGGATCAGGGACCGGCGGTCGAGCTGCGGGATGACCGCGAGGCCAGCCAGGACGAGGACGGCGACCACGGCGTACGCCCGGCCTGGCCGGCCCACGAACCGGGCGGCGACCCGGTCGAAGGTGCGCTCCGTCCACCGTGCCATCGGGCTCGGTCGCCGTTCCGGCCGCGCACCGGCCAGCAGCAGGTGGGCCAGCGCTGGCGTGACGGTCAGCGCCACCAGCATCGACGCCAGCACCGCCAGGCAGTACGCGACGACCAGTGGCCGCGTGAACGAACCGGCCACGCCACCCAGGACCGCCACCGGAAGCGCGGCGATCAGGACGACCAGCGTGGCGTACATGAGCGGCCCGCGCACCTCGAGCAGCGCCTCGACGATGACCGCGGACGTCGACCTGCCGTCGTCGGACCCGCGCCGCTCCCGGAGCCTGCGCCTGACCACGTCGACGCCGACGACCGCGTCGTCGACGACGGCACCGAGCGCGGCTGCGAGCCCGGCCAGGATCATCATGTTGAACGGCGCGCCCCGCAGGTAGAGCACGTACGCCGCCGCGACCAGCGCCAGCGGGATCGTCACGAAGCTGATGAGCGCGACCCGCCAGGAGAAGAACGCGAGGAGCAGCGCCCCGACCAGGACCAGACCGATCAGCCCCCGGATGCCCAGGTTGTGCAGCGCGGTCTCGAGGAAGCTCGCCGGTCGGTAGACGGTGGTGTCGATCTGGACACCGGACAGCCCCGGCGTGAGGGCCGCCATCGCCTCCTCGACAGCCTTGGTCACCGCGAGCGTGTTGGCCTCGGGGAACTTCTGGATGACCAGCATCAGGCTGGGGGCGCCGTCCAGGACCGCGTCACCGATCAGCGGCTGGTGGTCCTCGACCACGTGGGCCACGTCACCGAGGCGCAGCCTCCGGCCGCCGCTGTCCTCGACGGTCACCGACGCGAGCTGGGCCGGCGAGGTGATCGGGAGGATGTGCTGGACGCCGAACCGCTGGCTGGCGGTGTCGATGAAACCGCCCGTGCCCGGCGTCGAGGCCTCCACGAAGGTCAGCGGCGACACCCACAGCGCGTTGCCTGCCGTGTCGATGACCTGGTTCAGCGAGATGCCGTACTGGCGCAGCCGGTCCGGGTCGACCTGGACCTGTAGCTGCCGGTCACGCTGGCCCCAGATGGCGACGCTCGCCACGCCGGGGATGCCCATCAGCTTCGGCCGGATCTTCCACCGCGCCAGCACCGACATGTCGATGAGCGACAGCTCCTTCGACGACAGCCCGATCATCATGACCCGGCTGGTCGAGGACAGCGGCTGGATCATGATCGGCGGGCTGCCGACGGCGGGCAGCGCATGCGCCTGCGACAGGCGCTCCTGCACCATCTGCCGGGCCCGCAGCACGTTCGTGCCGGCTTCGAAGACCAGGTCGATCGAGGACAGCCCGGTCCTGGACTCAGAGGTGATCTTGTCCAGCCACGGCACGCCGTTGAGCAGGTCCTGCTCTAGGGGGACGGTGATCAACTGCTCGACCTCGGCGGCGGACAGGCCGAGGGCCTCGGTCTGGATCTGCACCGTCGGCGGCACGAACTCCGGGTAGGCGTCCACCGGCGCGTGCCGAAGCTGTATGATCCCGACGGCAAGCAGGGCCACGGCGGCAGCGACGACCAGCCGCGCCGACCTCAGGCTCGATCCAACAATCCAACGCATCATCGCGGGACACCTCTCGGCGCACGGTCTGGCGGGCGTCTGTGGCGACGCGGTGCGCGGCGGATGCCCGGCCGTGACCGCACCGACGAGCTAGTGAAGTGCGGCCTAGCTAGTGGAGCGCGCCCAATCTCCGGCGCGACAGCTACTGGCTCGTCTCGACCGTCGGCGGCTCGATGGCACGCGCGGGCAGTGCATCCGCGCCGGGCCAGGACAGCTCGACACTACGGCCAGAGATCGTGATCGTTGGCGGCCGTCGTCGGCCGCTACCCTCGTGAAATACCGCCGGACACGCGGCGGCCCACCATGCTCCATGGCCATCCCCCGAGCAGCGTCCCAAGCCGGCTGGCTGCGATGCGACTCCCGCTCAGGTTAGGCGCCGGCCCGACGCCAGGGGACATGTTTGCCCATAAAGGCAAGTAAAGCTGCCCGTCTTGCCCAAGGTGCCGCCAGACCCGGGTGTCACTAGAGTGTCCGGTCATGTCTGATGACCATGAGGACCCGATCGCGAGCACCCAGATGTTCCGGGCGTTCGTCAACCGTGCTGACGCTGCGAACGCCCAGGCTTCGCGGTCCGGCTCCGGCACGGTCAGGTGGATCGCCGGGTCCGTCCTCCTTCTGATCCTCGTCGCCGTCCTGCTCTGGCTGCTCCTACGCTGACGCGCTGGACCCCACCAGCGTGACATCAACCGCAGGTCCGGTCGCTCGCCCGCGGACAAGGACTGCACGCGGCGTGGCTAGGGCTGGTCAGGAAGCTGGCGGGCCGCCTTCGGGTCGCGCCTGACCTTGACCAGGCTGAGCACCGTGGTGACGGTGAGCACGCCAACGATCACCGCGAGGGAGGCCACGATGCCGATGTGCGGCGCCCACTGCGCCCCGCTGGCATGCAGCGCCTCCAGGATCAGCTTGACCCCGATGAAGCCCAGGATGATGGCCAGCCCCTGGCTGAGGTAGACCAGCCGGGTCAGCAGGCCCCCGATCAGGAAGTAGAGCTGGCGCAGCCCCATCAACGCGAAGGCGTTGGCGGTGAAGACCAGGAACGGCTCCTTGGTCAGCCCGAAGACCGCCGGGATGGAGTCGAGCGCGAACAGCAGGTCGGTCGTGCCGATCGCCAGCATCACCACCAGCATCGGCGTGACGTGCCACCTGCCCCCAACCCGTACGACCGACCTGGCACCGTGGTAGCGGTCGGTCATGGGCAGCACCCTGCGGGCCAGCCGCAGCGCGGCGTTCTCCTGGTAGTCGCTGGGCTGCTGTCCACCGGAGAAGGCCAGCTTGTAGGCGGTGTAGACGAGGAACGCGCCGAAGATGTAGAAGACCCACTCGAACGCCGAGATGATCGCCGCCCCGGCCGCGATGAACAGCCCGCGCAGCATCAGCGCCGTCAGGATGCCGAACAGGAGCACCTTGTGCTGATGGATCGCCGGCACGCCGAACGCCGAGATGATGACCACGAAGACGAACAGGTTGTCCACCGAGAGGCTGTACTCGGTGATGTAGCCGGCGAAGAACTCCCCGGCGTACCGGCCACCCGCAAGCCGTCCGATGCCGATCCCGAACAGCACCGCCAGGCCGACGTAGAAGGCCACCCACCGGGCCGCCTCGCCGACCGTCACCTCATGCGGCCGGCGGTCGACGACGAGCAGGTCGACGGCGAGCAACATCAGCAGGGCAGCGACCGTCAGGATCCAGACCCAGGTGGGGGGGTTCACGGTCCTCCTCCGGCGCGACGGCAACAGGGCGTCCTACACCGGAGGTCTCTCCCACCCGAGTCCGGTCGGGCCGACGGGACCGGGCACGCTGCCGCGCCGTGATGACGACCCCGCCGCGAAGGGATACTCCCCTCCACAACTTCGGTCCCATTCTGCACCACCTCACCGAGGGTGGACTTGAGCGGTAGTCCATTCACCGCCCGTGGCGGTGTGTCGGCGAGAGATCCGTCAGCGACCCCCGCTAGCCTACGGCACGGTCGAAGGGGGTCTGAGATGGCGACGGGAGTGCAGGTGGTGTTCGACTGTGCCAACCCGTCGAAGCTGGCCACGTTCTGGGCGACCGTGCTCGGCTACATGCTGGAGCCGCCGCCGCCCGGGTTCGCGACCTGGGAGGAGTGGGCTCAGCAGGCCGGCATCCCGGAGGAGATGTGGGATGGCTATGCCGCGGTGGTCGACCCGGACGGTGTCGGCCCGCGGCTGTTCTTCCAGCGGGTGCCTGAGCCCAAGACGGTGAAGAACCGGGTGCATCTGGACGTGAACGTCGGCGGCGGGCGCGGCACGCCGAAGGAGGAGCGGCGGTCCCGGGTGTACGCCGCGGCCGACCGGCTGACCGCGGCGGGCGCGACCCGGCTGTACGAGCACGACGACATGACCGGCTTTGCCGTGACCATGACCGACCCGGAAGGCAACGAGTTCTGCCTGCAGTGACGGACGACGGCCGGCAGGGGCCTGCCCGCGGTGGCTACCGCAGGCCAGCGGCGTCCATCGCGCGGAGCTCCTTCTTCAGCTCGGCGATCTCGTCCCGCAGCCGGGCGGCCAGCTCGAACTGCAGGTTGCGCGCGGCCTCCAGCATCTGGTCGGAAAGCTGCTGGATCAGGTCGGCCAGCTCGGCCCGCGGCATCCCGGCCAGCTCCTTGGCGTGTGCCCCCACCCCAACCACGCCGGCCGACCGGCCGGCGCGCGACGACGTACCGGGGACCGGCGCCTTGCCGCGCGACTGCTGCCGACCGGAGCCGCCCACCAGCTCGGTCCCCCCCGCGGCCACGCCCGTGGCCGCCCCAGTGTCGGCGGCCTCGCGGTAGATGTCGTCCAGGATGTCGGCGATCTTCTTGCGCAGCGGCTGCGGGTCGATGCCGTGCTCGCGGTTGTACGTGAGCTGCCTCTCGCGCCGCCGGCTGGTCTCCTCGATGGCCTTGCTCATCGAGGGGGTAATCGTGTCGGCGTACATGTGCACCTGGCCGGAGACGTTCCGCGCGGCCCGGCCGATGGTCTGGATCAGCGAGGTGCCGGAGCGCAGGAAGCCCTCCTTGTCCGCGTCGAGGATCGACACCAGCGACACCTCGGGCAGGTCCAGGCCCTCGCGCAGCAGGTTGATCCCCACCAGCACGTCGAACTCGCCCTTGCGCAGCTCGCGCAACAGCTCTACCCGGCGCAGCGTGTCCACCTCCGAGTGCAGGTAGCGCACCCGGATGCCCATCTCCAGCAGGTAGTCGGTGAGGTCCTCGGCCATCTTCTTGGTGAGGGTGGTGACCAGCACCCGGTCGCCGCGGGTGACCCGGTCCTCGATGGCGCCCAGCAGGTCGTCGATCTGGCCCTTGGTGGGCTTCACGATGACCTCCGGATCGACGAGTCCGGTGGGCCGCACGACCTGCTCGACGATCTTCGAGGACTGGCCCCGCTCGAACGGGCCCGGTGTCGCGGACAGGAACACCACCTGGCCAACTCGCTCCATGAACTCCTCG
>DATILL010000154.1:0-7573 GCA_035476575.1 Mycobacteriales bacterium | reverse complement strand
CATCCTCCGCGACCGCGGGTGTGTTCCCCGCCTGTGACCGGCCGTACCAGTGGTGCCAGGCCCACCACTGCGTCCACTGGGCCGACGGCGGAAGAACCGACCAGAACAACGGCGCCCTCGTCTGCGGACATCACCATAGAGTCATCCACCACAACGGCTGGGACGTCAGAACAGCCAACGACGGCCTACCCAAGCTCCTACCGCCACGGTCAGCTGACCCAGAACGAAAACCCACCCGACACCACCGACACCGAAAACGAACCACATGAGACGGGACAGGGGGTGCAAGCCGGCCGCCTTGCGGCGGCTGGCTTGGCACCGGGAATACTCTGGGCGCTCACCGCTTCACTCACCGAAATTCCTCACGTCCCTTTCGGACGCTCGGCCCAGCAGCGTGGTCCTGTCGGTAGTCGCCTTTATTCTTCTGGTATGCCGGACACGGTCACCTTGGTGGTTGCGGTGGTGTGCTGGCGCCTGCCAGTACAGAGTGGCATCCACTGAGCCCACCTACCAGGCGATGACGTGCTTCGGCTGGCGAAGTGGGCCACGACGATGGCTTCCGCGCGCGGGGAGACCTGACGCCGGGGAGTCTGAGGGGGAGTGTTAACTGAAATGGAACCGCGAGGAAACGAGACGGCAACGACGGGCCGCCGTACTTGTGCGGACTCACCCAACTGTGAGGCGCGCCTAGGGTTCCGTCGCCGCGACGGCGGGTCTGGTCCGAGAGGTGCAGGCGGTCCGGGTCGGCCGGGTCGTTCCACGGCGGGACAAAAACCCGGGAGATGGCCGTACGCCGGCTGTCACCGTAGCCGGCCCGTCCGCACCGTGGAGCAATGCATGGAGCTGCACCAGCCCTATGACCCCCAGCAGGACCCCGACCAGCGCCATGGCCTTCACCAGCGTTACGGCCCCGAGGCCCGCCGCGCCGTCGAGGCCGAGGCCCGGCTGCCTACGGCGGCCTGGGAGCGCGAGATCGAACGCGGGCTGGAGCTCGGCCTGCCCGGCGCCGACTCGATTGTCGACCGGCGGATCCCGACGTTCTCCCGCGGCGAGCTGCCGCACTTCGCCGGCATCAACACCTTCCTCAAGGCGCCGTACGTCGAGGACGTGCGCCGCTGCGGCGAGTACGACGTGGCCGTGTTCGGCGCCCCGTTCGACGGCGGTACGACGTACCGGCCGGGCACCCGCTTCGGCCCGCAGGGCATCCGCCGGATCTCCGCCCTCTACGGGCCGTACAGCTTCGAGCTCGGCGTCGACCTGCGTGAGTCGGTCACCATCGCCGACCTGGGCGACGTGTTCACCATCCCGGCCAACATCGAGAAGACCTTCGACCAGATCACCAGGGCGACCAGCCACGTCTACGCCTCCGGGGCCTTCCCGGTGGTGCTCGGCGGCGACCACTCAATCGGCTACCCGACCGTGCGCGGCGTGGCCGAGAACCTCGCCGGCAACCTCGGCATCATCCACTTCGACCGGCACGTCGACACCCAGGAGACCGACCTCGACGAGCGGATGCACACCACGCCATGGTTCCACGCCACCGACATCCCGAACGTACCCCCGACGAACCTGGTGCAGATCGGCATCGGCGGCTGGCAGGCCCCCCGGCCCGGCGTCAAGGTCGGCCGTGAGCGCGGCACCACGATCATGACCGTCACCGACTGCGTCGAGATGGGCATCGAGGCCGCCGCCGAGCGGGCGCTGGAGGTCGCCTGGGACGGCGCCGAGGCGGTCTGGCTGTCCTTCGACGTCGACTGCCTGGACGCTGCGTTCGTGCCCGGCACCGGCTGGCCGGAGCCCGGCGGCTTCCTGCCCCGCGAGGTGCTCAGGTTCATCCAGCTCGTGGCCGCGCACCCGCTGGCCGGCATCGAGGTGGTGGAGTGCTCGCCGCCGTACGACAACGCCGACATCACCTCCCTGATCGCCACCCGCGTCATCTGCGACACCCTCGGCTGCCTTGTCCGTGCGGGCCACCTACCCAGAAAGGGCTGACTCCCGTGCCCCGACGCACCCTCGCCGCCGTGGCGCTGGTCGCCGTACTCGGCATCGCCACCGCGCTGGCCGGCGGCTGCTCCGCCAAGCCGACCAGCACCGCCGGCCAGCCCGGCGGCACGATCGTGCTGGGCTTCTCCGCCTGGCCCGGCTGGTTCCCCTGGCAGGTCGCCGCCGACCAGGGGCTGTTCGGCAAAAACGGCGTCCAGGTGGAGCTGAAGTACTTCGACAGCTACACCGACAGCCTGAACGCGCTGGCCACCGGCAGCATCGACGCGAACAGCCAGACGCTCAACGACACGCTGGCCTCGGTCGCGGGCGGTGCCAAGGAGAGCATCGTGCTGGTCAACGACAACTCCACCGGCAATGACCAGATCATCGCCCGGCCCGGCATCGCCAGCGTGGCCGACCTCAAGGGCAGGACGGTGGCCGCCGAACAGGGCACGGTCGACCACTACCTGCTGCTGCTCGCGCTGGCCAAGGCCGGGCTGTCCGAGGCCGACATCACGTTTCGGCCGCTGCCCACCGACGCGGCCGCGGCGGCGTTCGTGGCCGGGAAGGTCGACGCCGTCGGGGTGTTCGCGCCGTTCACCACGACGGCGCTGGGCCGGCCGGGCAGCCGGGCGGTCGCGACGTCGCGGGACTTCCCGGGCGCGATCCCGGACCACCTGGTGGTCTCCCGGGCGTTGCTGACCGACAACCCCACGGGGGTGCAGGCACTGGTCCGGACGTGGTTCGACACCCTCGCCTGGATCACCGCCAACCCGGCCGCGGCGGTCACGATCATGGCCAGGCGGGCCGGCGTGAGTGCCGCCGACTACGCGACGTACGACAAGGGGACGACAATTTTCACCCTGGCCCAGAACCTGGACGCGTTCACGCCGGGCAGCACCGACGCGCACCTGGACTACCAGGCCCGGAAGATCTCGGACTTCCTGGTGCAGACCAAGCTGATCGACACCCGGCCAGACCTGACCAGCCTGTTCGAGCCGCGGTTCGTGCAGGCGGTGAAGCCGTGAGGAGGTGAGGGACGTGACGGTGGGCTCTGCGGCATCGGTGACCGGACCGACGGCAGCGACCGCGGCTGGGGTTGCTGGGGCGGGCGGCGTGGAGCGGTCCGGCCGGGCTGGCTGGCCGGAGCTGCCCCGGCGGCGGGTGCCGAAGCGCGCCCGGGCCCCGCGGGTGTTCGCGATCGGCCAAGAGCTACCGCCCGGCCTGCGCTGGACGGTGCGGGCGCTGTCGGTGCTCAGCCCGCTGGCGGCGTGGTTCGCGCTGGCGGCCAGCGGCTGGGTCGACCCGACGTTCCTGCCGTCGCCGGCCGCGGTGTGGTCGGCGGGCATGGAGATGGTCCGGTCCGGCGACCTGCTCACCGACACGGCGGCCAGCGTACGGCGGGTCGCGTTCGGGTTCGGGCTGGCGGTGGCGATCTCGGTGCCGCTGGGCATCGCGATGGGGTCGCTGGGGGTGGGGCGGGCGGCGTTCGAGCCGGTAATCGGGCTGCTGCGGTACCTGCCGGCCAGCGCGTTCATCCCGCTGCTGATCATGTGGCTCGGCCTGGGCGAGCCGTCCAAGATCGCGCTGCTGGTCATCGGCGTGGTCTTCTTCAACACGCTGATGACGGCGGACGTCGTCCGGCTGGTGCCGCGTGACCTGCTGGACGTCTCGAGCACCCTCGGCGCGACGCAGTGGGAGCTGCTGCGCAAGGTCATCGTGCCGCACTCGCTGCCGGGGATCATCGACGCGATGCGGGTGAACGCCGCCGCGGCGTGGAACTTCGTGGTGGTCGCCGAGCTGATCGCGGCGACGTCCGGGCTCGGGTACCGGATCGCCCGCGCGCAGCGGTTCCTGCAGACCGACCGGATCTTCGCGGTGCTGGTGGTGATCGGGTTGATCGGGCTGGCCCTCGATGTGGGGCTGAGGCTGCTGCGTGACTCGGTGGGGCGGTGGGCGGCGTGACCGGCGGCGGGTTGGAGCTGCGCGGGGTGGTCAAGGACTTCCCGACCCGGCGCCGGTCCGGCCGGGCGACCCGGCGGGCGCTGGACCGGATCGACCTGGTGGTCGCGCCGGGGGAGTTCGCCTGCCTGGTCGGTGCCAGCGGGTCGGGCAAGTCGACGCTGCTGTCGCTGGTCGCCGGGCTGATCCGGCCGACCGCTGGCGAGATCCTGCTGGACGGCGCGCCGGTCACCAGGCCGGGGCCGGAGCGCGGGCTGGTCTGCCAGACCGGGGCGCTCTACCCGTGGCGGACGGTGGAGCGCAACGTCGGCTTCGGTCTGGAGCTGCTGCCGCTGCCACGGGCCGAGCGGGCCCGGCGGGTCGCGTGGTACCTGGAGGAGGTCGGGCTGACCGACCAGCGCCGGTCCCTGCCGCGGCAGCTCTCCGGGGGGCAGCGCCAGCGGGTGGCGATCGCCCGGGCGCTGGCCTGCGAGCCGGAGGTGGTGCTGCTCGACGAGCCGTTCGGGGCGCTCGACGTCCAGACCAAGGAGGACATGCAGGTCTTCCTGCGGCAGGTGTGGCAGGACACCGGTACGACGGTGCTCATGGTGACGCACGATGTGGAGGAGGCGGTGTTCCTGGGGCAGCGGGTGGTGGTGCTGGCCAACGACCCGGGCCGGGTGGCCGCCGAGATCACGGTCGGGCTGCCGGCCGAGCGCGGGCTGGAGACCAAGCGGACCGCGGAGTTCCGCGCGCTGCGCAGCCAGGTGGAGGACCTGGTCCGCGCCGGCCAGCGCGTCGGATAGTCTTTCGCGACTTGTCGCGGAGAAGTCGAACAAATCGGGCGCGGAAATGGCGAAATACCACTGACAAGTGCCGCCCGCACGGCATCATGAGCGGGTGCCGAGCGAGTACTGGACGTCGACCGACGCGGGCCGCCACCTGGCCGGCCGCCGTAAGGTCGGCACGCTGCCCGAGCTGCTGCTCCGCCGCGCGCTGCACGCTGCCGGCGCCCGCTACCGGCTGCAGCGCACGCTGGCCCACCGGTGTACGCCGGACCTCGTGCTCCCGGGCCGCAGGCTGGCGGTCTTCGTCGACGGCTGCTGGTGGCACTCCTGCCCCGAGCACGGCCGCAGGACGCCGTTCACCGGCCCGAACGCCGGCCTGTGGGAGGCGAAGATGGAACGCAACCGGCAGCGCGACGCGGAGGCGACGGCCACGGCGACGCAGCTCGGCTGGACCGTCGTCCGCCTCTGGGAGTGTGAGGTGCACGCCGACCCGCGGGCCGCCGCGGCGCGCGTGCTGACCGCCCGCGGCACCTAGCGTGGGAGCGCCGGGTGCGCCGGTCGTCGGATCCGGTCAGAGACCCATGGCATCCTGACGCGCATGACAGACGGGCCGGTGGCGATCTCGCTGTTCTCGGGGGCCGGGGGGCTTGATCTCGGTGTCGAGGCCGCGGGGTACCGGGTGGCGGTCGCGGTGGAGCACGACCCCGACGCCGCGCTGACCATGGAGAAGAACTTCCACCACCTGGCCTCGCCGGTCCTCCGGCAGGACATCCTCGAGGTGCCCACGCGGGAGATCCTGCGGCGGGCGGGCCTGACCGGGCGGCAGCGCCCGGACCTGCTGGTCGGCGGCCCGCCGTGCACGCCGTTCTCCAAGTCCGGGTTCTGGCTGGAGTGGAAGCGGGCCGGGCTCGACCCCGGGGCCAGCCTGCTGCAGGCGTACACGCGGGTGCTCGCGGAGGCTCGGCCCCGGGCCTTCGTCCTGGAGAACGTCTACGCGCTGACGTACAACAACACGGCCAGCCGGCCGGCGTACGAGCGGCTGCTGCGAGAGATCGAGGCGGCGGGCTACGCCTTCCGGACGGGCGTCCTCAACGCGGCCGACTACGGCGTCCCGCAGGCACGGCCGCGGCTGTTCGTCGTCGGGGTGCCGAGGGGGTGCTGGGTCCCCGAGCTGCCGGAGCCCAGCCACACCGGCCCCTGGGAGCGGCGGGCGTCGGGGACGCGGGCGGGCGGCACGCCGCACGTCACCGTTCGCCAGGCGCTCGCCGGGCTGGAGTGCGAGCCCGAGCCGGAGGAGGTGCTGCGCGGGCAGTACGCCGGCCTGCTCCCGGACATCCCGCCGGGCGACAACTATCTCCACTACACCGCCCGGCGCGGGCACCCCGAGCCGCGGTTCGGCTGGCGCAGCCGGTACTGGTCGTTCCTGCTCAAGCTGGACCCCGACCGGCCGTCGCCCACCATCCAGGCCCAGCCGGGGCCGAACGTCGGGCCGTTCCACTGGGCGAACCGGCGGCTGCGGGTGGGCGAGGTCAAGCGGCTGTTCACCGTCCCGGACGACTTCGACCTCCTCGGCACCCGGGCCAGCATCCAGGCCCAGCTCGGCAACGCCGTGCCGCCGCTGCTCGCCCGGCAGGTCGCGGAGCAGGTTCGCGCCGCGACGACCTAGCCGGCCGGTTCGGTCGCCGCGACGTGGAGGGCCAGCAGCCCGTTGTCGAGGCCGACGATCACCTGGCCGGCCACGAAGGTCACGGCGAGCGCGGCGTGGTGCACCGGGACGACGAGATCGCCGACGCCGGTGGTCGGGTCCCACAGCCGTACCGTCCGGTCGTCGCTGGCGGTGGCGAGCAGGGTGCGGCCGTCGGCGCTCGATACCGGGCACACCGCAGTGACCCGGTCGGTGTGGCCGGTGAGGGTGTGATGGGTGGTCCTGGTGGTCGGGTCCCACAGCCGTACCGTCCCGTCGGTGCTGGCGGTGGCGAGCAAGGTGCGACCGTCTGGTGTAGGCACCGCGTACATCGCGGTGACCTGGCGGGTGTGGCCGGTGAGGGTGTGGTGGGTGAGGGTGTGGTGGGTGGTGTCGGTGGTCGGGTCCCACAGCCGTACCGTCCGGTCGTCGCTGGCGGTGGCGAGCAGGGTGCGGCCGTCGGCGCTCGATACTGGGCACATCGCGGTGACCCAGCCGGTGTGGCCGGTGAGGATGCGGTGGGTGGTGTCGGTGGTCGGGTCCCACAGCCGTACCGTCCAGTCGTCGCTGGCGGTGGCGAGCAAGGTGCGACCCTCGGCTGTCGGTACGGCGCACATCACGCCGGTCGTGTGGACGTGTGGACGTCGTCTACGCCAGCCGAGCACCCGAAGGAGTCCGGTGGTCACGGGTGCGGTCGTGCCGGTGGTCGGGTCCCACAGCCGTACCGTCTGGTCGGCGCTGGCGCTGGCGAGGAGGGTGCGGCCGTCTGATGTCAGTACCGGGCAGATGGCGGTGACCGGGCGGGTGTGGCCGGTGAGGGTGTGGTGGGTGGTGCCGGTGGTCGGGTCCCACAGCCGTACCGTCTGGTCGGTGCTGGCGGTGGCGAGCAGGGTGCGGCCGTCTGGTGTCCGTACCGGGCAGGCCGCGGT
Organism: Mycobacteriales bacterium; assembly: GCA_035476575.1. Lineage (GTDB taxonomy): Bacteria > Actinomycetota > Actinomycetes > Mycobacteriales > JACQDL01 > DATILL01. The sequence continues at coordinate 248 of DATILL010000154.1, read as the reverse complement.
GACCCGGAGGGTGTGGCCGGTGAGGGTGTGGTGGCTGCTGTCTGTGGTCGGGTCCCACAGCCGTACTGTCCCGTCGGTGCTGGCGGTGGCGAGCAGGGTGCGGCCGTCTGGTGTCGGTACCGGGCAGATGGCGGTGACCGGGCGGGTGTGGCCGGTGAGGGTGTGGTGGGTGGTGCCGGTGGTCGGGTCCCACAGCCGTACCGTCTGGTCGGTGCTGGCGGTGGCGAGCAGGGTGCGGCCGTCTGGTG
>DATILL010000153.1:0-8938 GCA_035476575.1 Mycobacteriales bacterium | reverse complement strand
TCAGCAGGTCATCGGTCTTCACCTACAGTGCGGTCGCGAGGGTGTCCACATCGTTCGTCACACCATGATCATGGACACCCTCGCGTCGTCTCTACCACGCCGCGACACCCCTTGGGATCAACCACCTAGTCCTGCGGCAGCGGCGGGTCAAGACCGATGTGCGGGACTGCCTGGCGATGGCCGAGCTGCTGGTGCGGGGTTCGGGTTGGCCGCTGCACCGGCAGTACGGGGCGGTGGTCGAGCAGGCGGCGTGGATGGCGCACCGGCGGCGCAAACGCACCGCGGCTCAGGTGCTGGGCAGTCAGATCCACGCGCTGGCCGACCTGGCGTTTCCCGGTCTGACCGGCTGCTTCACCACCAGCCTGGAGGCCAAGGCGCCGCGGATGCTGCTGGCGACGCTGCCTGACCCGGCCCGGGTGGCCGTGATGACCCTGAGCGGGCTCGTCGCGCACGCCGCCGCCCACCAGGTGCGGATGCCGCGGCCGAAGGCCGCGCAGGTCATCACCGCCGCTGGCGAGGCGATGCGCGTGCCCGCAGCCCGACGCGCCGCGGCTGCGGAGCATCTGGTCGGTGAGGTCGCCGTGTTCGAGGCCCTGCTCGCTGACCTGGACGCCTGCGAACAGCGGCTGGCCAAGCTCCTGCCGGACACCCCTGCCGGTGTGCTGATCTCGATACCCGGTGTCGGGGTGCTGACCGCGTCCTACTACGCCGCCGCGCTGGGTGATGCCCATCGCTTCGTCGGCCGACGCCGCCTACCGCTGCTCCGGTCTGGCCCAGCAGCCTATGAGTCGGCCGGCCGCCGGTCGTCGGCTGTCCACATCAGCAGGGTCGGCTCGGTCGAGCTACGCCAGGCGATCATCGCCCTTGGCGTCAGCATCGCGGCACACCACCCGGACTTCGCCGCCTATCGCCGTCGGCTGCGTGAGGAAGGCAAGAAACCCATGATCGCCAGCATCGCGGTCGCGCACCGAGCCCACCGCCTCGCGTTCGCGATCCTGAAATCCCAACGACCTACGACCACGCCACATGGGCCGCCGCCACCGCCAGCGGTCACAGACGGGGAGGCCGTCCCGTCATGACCACCAACACGGCGGCCAGCACGACGTAACCGACCTCACCACCACCTTAACCGCCAGGCCTGCACCGGCGAACGACTGCGGGAAACCCCAGACCGCGGCCAGGGGCCGGAACGACGTCGTTAAGTATCAGCAGCCGTTCTGGACTGCGTAGCCAGCAAGGCGTCCGGCCCTTCCCACCACGCGAGCGCGCACAACAGCCAGTGTCACGAACGCGTCCAGATGAGCAGGCGCCGCCGGGCCGGCCGCCTACCCGACCCGGCCACAAAGATCAACAAACCTGGCCGCTCGGTGGAAGGGTAACTCGTGGCGGGGTCGGCGTCGTCGCGGATGTTGTCGCTGGTGAGGTCGGCGAGCTGGGTCGGGTCGGTAGTGATCGTTCGTCCTCCTCGGTTGAGGCGTGGTTGTGGACCTCGGCGGGCGGTGCTGGCCGACGGCGTCAACGTGGCCGGGGAACGGTCCGGACCCGCCCCTCAGTCGGCCGAGGGGTGCAGCATCGGGGTGAATCCGGCCGCGATCGTCGCGACCGTGGCCGGTGGAGTCAGTACTGCCACCGCAGTCCCCGGCAGCGCGCGCCGCTCGGCATAGCCGGCCGGCGTCCAGCGCAGCAGCTCGCTGCGGCGCAGCAGCCAGGGCTGGTCCTCATCGAGGATCATCACGCCGTCGGGCAGCGTCGCCGGGTCGGCCAGCCGGGTCCGGCGCCGGCCGTCGACCATGCGGCGCTCCTCGTGTAGTACATCGTCCATTGTCTCGGCCCGGGGCAACTCGGGCAGCTTCTTGGTCTCCCGCCACAGCCGGCGGAACCACTGGTAGTCGGAGTACCGACACTTGCAGCACGGCCGGTGCCCGGCGGCGAGCGCGACCGCTTCGTCCAGAAAGAACAACTCGGTGTAGCGACGCGGGTTCATGACTGGCCGGTGCCTGCCGCGGAACTCGAGCACGCAGATGATCCACCTCCGCACCTGCGCGAGCCGCACTATCCGGCGCCGCTCGTCGTGCAGCACCCCACGATTCCCCAGGAGAGTCCCGCGGTCCTCGACGGCGATCAATTCCCCGGTCGGAGTGACCCTGTTCTGCAACGGCATGCGGCCAGCCTAACCGTGTCCGCCCATGCAAAGAAGTCTGTAGGCTTAGCTGCTACGCGCAATGAAACGCGCGCGAAGCGCGAGCCGAAAAATGCACGCATCCCGTCCGACTGACACCGGGTGCGCACGGCAGGCGCTGCGCTCGCCGGATGACCTGGGGAATCCGATGACTGAGCTGACAGTCAGTGCTGGGCAGATCGACATGGGGGTGGGAGGCGGAATAGTCGATCAGTACTCGACGCCGCGCTCGCCGGTGACGGCTACGAAGTCCTCCTCCTTGAGCGGCAGACCCGTCTATCGGGACAAGGTGTGTGGTGAGGTAATTAACTGCTGGGGCGTCGTCGAGCTGCGGTTGTGACGTCGAGTCCGGAGTTCGAGGGCGGCCGGTACGAAACGCTCGCCGAGACGTCCGGTGCACCCGGTGCCGAGGGGCAGGCTTGTCCGCGCCGATGTGGTCGTCACGGTCGGCGCGGTCGGCGGCGTTCTGGAGCACCGCCAGACGACACGAGCGCGGACCTTGTCGACGAGCCAGGCGGGCACTCCGCGCTAGCTCGGCTCCGCTACGGGCGATGACCGGCTCCGAAACTTCGCCGCCCAGCCCACCGCAGGCCCGACCAGCAGTACCGCCTCGATCGCCGCGGCGCACCCGAAGACGGCCCGCACGGACCCGGACCGCTCCACCAGATAGCCGCCCAGCAGCGCCCCCAACGGCAGGGCTGTGTACGCGATGGCGCGGGTTACGGACGCCGCCCGCCCGATCGCGTCCGCTGGGATCAACTCCTGCCGCGCGGTGAAGTACGAGACGACGACGAACGACGTGGAGACGCCTTGGATCGTCCACGCCACCAACACCGTGGGCCACTGCGGCCAGAGCACTGGAAGGCACATGGCGAGCGTGGAGATCGCGACCCCCATCCAGAGCGCGGCCCGGGTGCCGATCCGCTCGATCAGCCGCGGCGCGAGCACCGCTCCGATCACCGAGCCCGCCCCCTGACTGGCGAACACGATGCCGACGGCGATCCGGGGCAGGTCCTCGACGCGCAACGCCAGATAGAACAAATTGCTCTCGATGACGAAGATCGCAAGGTTCCCGATCGTGATGACCGCCGCGCCGATCACGACGAAGCGGCTGCTGAGCACTATCCGGATTCCGTCCACGAAGTCGGCACCGATCCCGCGCAGTCCGCGGGCGGGGGGCGCCGTGTTCGCCGGTCGCCGGTAGCTGATCGAGGCCACCAGGAGCGCCGATGCGACGAACGTGACCGCGTTGGCCAGCGACGCGGCGGTGGCTCCGACGGCGACGACGACCGCAGCGCCGGCCACCGGGCCGAGCATGGTCAGGACGCTGTCGACCGCCTGGGTCCACGAGTTCAGCCGGATCAGCCGCGGCCCGCTGTACTTGTCGACCAGCAGGCCCTGGAACGAGGGGAAGTAGAACGGACGCACGAAGGCCAGCGCCAAGACGCTGAGGTAGAGCAGCACGAGCGACGGCTGCGCGAAGGACGCGACGATCGCGATCTCGACCGCGATCAGCGCCGACAGCACATCACAGCGGATCATCACGCGGCGACGATCGGCACGGTCGGTCAGCACGCCGGCCACCAGTCCCAGCACGATGTAAGGGATGAATTCCAGTGTGTACGCGAAGGCGGTTGAGGTCGCTGACCCCGTCGTTTTCAGGACCAGGAGCGGGATGGCCAGGCGGTAGATCCAGTCGCCCGTGGACGAGACCGCGAACGCCGCCCGCAGGCGCCACGCCCGGTCCTCGACCGCTTCCCCGCTGGGTCGAGCCACCTCGTTGCGCGCCGTCGTCAACTCGCCCCCCTCTGTCCGGCCGGACCGGCCACCGGCCTCGCTACTCACACCGCGATCTCGGGTCGGTCAGTCTGCCAGCGCACGGGCAGTCGATGCGTAGCCCCGGTGCAGCTGGGACAGTCCGGACGGCGCTCCCAGGTCTCGCGCGGCCAGGGTTGCGGCGCGTGAAATGACGTCTGGATCAGCCGGCCGAGGCCGTACGGCGCTGCGATCCCGGTCACCATCCGGACCAGGTCGCCGATCATCGTGCTCAGCACCGGCAGGATCGCGCCGTCGAAGGCCGACCGGTCCTCGCTGAATGTGTGGCCCGCCGCGGCCATCCCCTCCAGGTGGTCCAGAACCATCGACGAGGTCGGGTCGGTCTCGCGAACCGTGGAGTACCAGCACTCCAGGCACCCCGAGACGCCCGGGATCACGGTGTACTGGAAGGTGCGGTCACCATCCACGCCGCCGACGAGGAACGAGGTGTCCGAGCGCAGACAGCCCTCATTTACCCAATGCAGCACCTGCATCCGCGGCCGGTCGATGGCGACGAGCGCGACGTCCCGGTCGTGCGTGAGGTCGTACACGACCTCGGCGGAGCTGATCCGGGTCGCGACCGGGTCGATCCGCGCGTCGCTGTTCAGCGCGCGTGCCCGGTGGGCGGCCACGTCCACCTTTCCCTGGCCGATCACGGTCTCGTCGTAGATGATCTGCCGGTTGAGGTTGGACAGCGCGACCGTGTCGAAGTCGACGATGCGGATGTCGGTAAAGCCGATCGCGACCGCATCGAGCAGCGCGTGCGACCCGATGCCGCCGATGCCGAACAGCACGAGCTTGGTGTCCTTGATGCGCCGCTGGAACTCGAACTTCGAGCGGCCGAGCGTCGCGTAGGTCTCCAGGAATCCGAGGTTGCGGTCCCACCGCTCGAGTTCGCGGGCGGTGAAGTCGGCGCCGGTGTCGGTCGCGTCCTGGATCAGCCGCTCGGCGTCGAGCTCGGCCAGCGCCTCCTCGACCTCGCCGGCCGTCACGTCCGCGTACTCGCCGGCGAGCGCCTGCCCGACCTCATCGACCGTACGGGTGCCGTCGAGCAGCCGCAGCAGCGCGGCGACCCGGCCGTCGGGGTCCTCAAAGGAGGTCAGCTCGCCGCTGAGGCGGAAGTGCACGGCACCGCCGTGGATGAACCACGGCACGTTGTTCTTCACCGCTGGCAGTATCATTGCCTTCCCTTCGGATCGGGCCGGGCTCGAGAAGAAAGGGGGTTCGGCGGGGCGCCTATCGCGCGCCCCGCCGAACGCGATCCGCTAGGCGCCGCTGGCACCGGCGGCAATGCTGTACCGCTTCTTCGACTTCTTCAACATGGTGTGCACCTCCTTCCGCTGACTCGCGCGTCAGGACCTGCCGAGGGCGCCCTCGGGCTTGTTCCTGACGGGTCGGTTCAGGCCGGTACGGTGCGCAAGGAAACCCAGCGCCTCGCCGTATCGAAGTAGACGCTGCTCGCGCACACGCTGGCCGTGCCCACCGGTCGCGTGCACCCGGAGCAGGATGGGCGCGCCCGAGGAGGACGCGTCCTGCAGGGCCGCGCACATCTTGCGGGCGTGGGCGGGGTCGACCCGCTCGTCATCGGCCTCGACGACGAACAGCGTCGCCGGGTAGGCGGTACCGGCCCGGACGTGCTGGTACGGCGAGTACCTGAGCAGCCAGCTGAGCTCCGTCGGGTCCTCGGCGGTACCGAACTCGTCGACCCACAGCCCGCCGAGACCGAAGTACTCGTACCGGGCCATGTCCGTCAGCGGCGCGATGCAGGCGACCGCGATCGCGACGTCCGGTTGCTGGGTGAGTGCCGCCGCGACGAGTAGCCCGCCGGCGCTCTCTCCCATCAGGGCGAGCTGCTCGGACGTCGTGCGGCCGGAGGTGACCAGGAAGCTCGCTGCCGCCAGCAGGTCGTCGATCCCACGCTGCTTGTGCTCCCTCATGCCGGACTTGTGCCAGGCCTCGCCGTACTCGCCGCCGCCGCGGACGCCGGCGAACGCGAACACCCCGCCCTCTGCCGCCCAGGACAACGCGGCCGCGTAGTAATGGCCGAGTTCGGTGTGCCCGAAGGCGCCGTACGCCTGCAGCACGGTCGGGACGGGCGCCTCGGCGGCCAACCCGGCCGGCCGCACCACGGTCATCGGAATCTCGGTCCCGTCCGGGGCCCGATACGTCAGCCACTCCAGTACCAGCGGCGGATCGGTGACGCGCCGGCTGGGCTGCCATTCGTCCAACCGGTCGGTGTCCGGTCGGTACAGGTGGATACCCGGTGGCGTCAGCGGGTCGCAGTAGCTGAGCCACGCCGCGGGCGGCGTCGACCTGCTGGTCAGCTCCGTGATCAGGCCGGGGCCGGGCAGTGGGACCTCCGCTGCCAGCTGTCCGGTTCGGGCGTCGTGCCGGGTCAGTGCACTGCGACCGCCATCCTCCCAGACAGCGAGCAGAACGGGGTCGACGCCGTCCAGCACGGCGAAGCCGGCGAGCACCCGGCAGTCGTCCTGTGGGACCAGTGTGGTCTGGACCTGCGCGGTGCTGAGTCGGACGGTTCGAATGTCTCCGCGCGGCGCCTGCGCGTCGGTGAGCACATAGAGCAGATCGCCGGATCCGAAGTGGACAGTCGAGAGCCCGTCGTCCAGCAGGGGGAGTTGCCGCCAGGCGGTGTGGCGGGTGTCGCACACCCACGTCTGCCCGCGGGCGGACAGCCCGCTCGTGCAGACCGCCACCACCCAGCGGCCGTCGGCGCTGCCGCTGAGTTCCATTTCCGTTGTGTCGCCCAGGACCGCGTCGAGGACCAGTTCCGCAGGCTCGTCACTCGTGGCCGGGACGGCCAGCACCGCGTCCCCGCCGTCCTCGTCCGCGCCGGGCGGGCGGCCGGTCAGGTAGAGCCGGTCCTCCGAAACCCAAGCCACCGAGGCGAGCCGGTCGAGCGGCACCGGCGGGCGCGTCTCCTGCCCGCTGTCAACGTCGAGCACCAGCAGTCGCAGCATGTCGTCGCCAGACCATCGCTGCACGGCGAGTCGGGTGCCGGCCGGGCTCGGGACCCAGTCCTCGATCAGGTCGCCGGTCGGGGCATCGGGCCCGCCGGTCTGGAGCAGCACCCGCTGCGCACGCCCGTCATCGACGAGCAGGCGGACGATGCTGCCCTCGCGCAGGGTGAAGAACGTGCGCGACCCGCGCGCCAGCGGAGCAGAGAATTCGTCGAACGAGGTGAAGACGTCCAGCCACCGGGTGAACGCCGCGATTGATGTCCACTGTGGGCTATGAGCGGCCCACAGTCGGCGCTGCTCGTCGAGCCAGGCGGCGGTCGCCGGCAAGTCCTCGTGCTCCAGCCAGCCGAAGCGATCCGCGGCGTGCTGGACGGTGATGCTTTCTGGTCCCGCGCGGCCCATGCCATAGCTCCCGTAATGGACGATGCAATGCCGTTACCGGCACCGACAGCCGGGATATTTCCCGTGTCCCCATGTCAAGGTTGGCCCAACCCGAAGCTACATGGCCGCGACACAGTAGAGAACCCCTGGCAACAAGAACCTCATCTACTGCGCGAAATATGCACGATGGGGAACTTGAAATATGCACGATGGGGAAATTCTTGTCAGGTACTGTATCGAGCACGTGCCTAGGGTGGAAGAACCGTCTTGCAGCCCAGTCTCCAGGGAGCGCCATGGCCCACAACGACGTCACGGTGCTGGCACTTGGCGACGTCTTCCTCGACCGACCCGATGCGAAGAGCGCGTTCGAGGCCGCAGGCGAGCTGTTCGCGGTGGCCGACATCAGGTTCGCCAACAACGAGGGCGCGTACGCGGATGGTGTCGACCCGGTGCCCAACGCGCGGCCACCGGCGATAGCGGCCCGCCGCAACGCGGCGGCGCTGCGCGGCGCCGGCTTCGACGTGCTCTCGGTCGCCAACAACCACATTCTCGACGCCGGCTACCCGGGCTTGCGCTCGACGCTCGCCTGCCTGCAGGAGGCGGGGGCGCGTCCGGTGGGCGCCGGCGCCGACCGGGCGGCGGCGTACCGGCCGGTGATCGTCGAGCGCAACGGCCGCAGGGTCGCGTTCCTGGCGTTCTCGTCCGTGTTCCCCGCCGGATACGAGGCGCGCGGAGCGCTGCCCGGCCTCGCCCCGCTGCGGGCACACAACGCGTACGTGCCGGCGATCCTGCACGAGTGGGCGCCCGGGATGGTTCCACGGGTGATATCGCTGCTCGATGGAACTGATGCCGAGCGCGTCGAGGAGGCGATCGCCAGCGCGCGGGAGCAAGCTGACGCGGTCGTGGTCAGCTGCCACTGGGGCGACTTTAGCCGGCCGCACCTGATTACCGACCACGAGCAGGAGTGCGCCGAGCTGTTCGTGGAGGCCGGTGCCGATGTCGTGCTCGGCCACCACCAGCACACGCTGCGCGGCGTGCAGTTCCACGACGGCCGACCGATCCTGTACGGGCTCGGGCACTGGGCGATGGACCTGCCCCGGCTGGGTGACTGGCTGGCCGGGGAAGGCCTTCCGGTGGACGGGCCCGAGGCGCTCGCGCTCTACGGGGCCCACGGAATCTACCCGCGGGTGGACTACCCGCTGCTGCCGTTCCACCCGGACTCCCGGTTGACCGCGGCGGCGCTGGTGACGATCCGCGCGTCCGGGGACACCCAGGTCGCCTTCGTGCCCGCACATATCCAGCCGTCGGGACGTACGGTCCCGGTCGGGCCGGACCGGAAGGAGGGCCTGCTGGTCGCGGAGTATCTGCGGGCCGCGTGCGCGGCGACGAACGCCACGGTGGGTGAGTGGCGACAAGTGACCCGGGCAACAATGGGCCTGCCGGTGCTGCCGCAGGACTAGGTGGTTGATCCCAAGGGGTGTCGCGGCGTGGTAGAGACGACGCGAGGGTGTCCATGATCATGGTGTGACGAACGATGTGGACACCCTCGCGACCGCACTGTAGGTGAAGACCGATGACCTGCTGA
>DATILL010000152.1:0-69610 GCA_035476575.1 Mycobacteriales bacterium | reverse complement strand
CCGCGCACACCGGGCCGGTGTGGCCGGTGAGGGTGGTGGTGTGCTGGCCGGTGGCCAGGTCCCAGACTCGGGCGGTGCCGTCGGCGCCGCGGGTGAGGGCGTGCCGGCCGTCGGGGGTGACGGCGACCGCCCACACCCAGCCGGTGTGGCCGGTGAGGGTGGTGGTGTGCTGGCCGGTGGCCAGGTCCCAGACCCGGGCGGTGCCGTCGGCGCCGCCGGTGAGGGCGTGCCGGCCGTCGGGGGTGACGGCCACCGCATAAACGGGTCCGGGATGCCCCCCGAACGGACCCGGGATCGACGGCACCGACGGCGGTTCGGGCGGCGGCTGTCCCCCGCTGCTGCTGCTCACCCCACCAGTGTGGTCACCTCTCGGCGTTGTGGTCACCTTTCGTTGCCCGCGTACCCCATGTGGTGACCTGTCGGCGTTGTGGTGACCTCTTGGGGTCTACGCCCAACGACAGGTCACCACAACGCCGAGAGGTCACCACAGCGGGAGCCGGGTCAGACGCGCTGGGACAGGGCGCGGCCGGCGGCGAGCACGGCGGGGGAGAGGTGCGTGCCCGGTCGCCGGCCCAGCCGCTCGATCGGCCCCGACACCGACACCGCCGCGACCACGGCACCCGCCGCGTCCCGGACGGGCGCCGACACCGAGGCCACCCCCGCCTCCCGCTCGGCCACGCTCTGCGCCCACCCGCGCCGCCGTACCTCGGCCAGCGTCCGCGCCGTAAACCGGGCGTGCGCCAGCAGCTCGGCCACGTCGTCGTCCCGGGTCGCCCACGCGGCCAGCACCTGCGCTGCCGACCCCGCCGTCATCGGCAGCCGCACCCCCACCGGCACCGTGTCGCGCAGCCCCCCGTGTGTCCGCTCCGCCGCCGCCACGCAGACCCGCACGCCGCCCTCCCGCCGGTACAACTGCGCGCTCTCCCCGGTCTCGTCCCGCAGCCGGGCGAGCACCCCCGGAGCCGCCACCAGCAGCGCGTCCGGCGCCTGCCGCGCCAGCTCGGCCAGCGCCGGGCCGGGCAGCCACCGTCCCTCCGCATCCCGCAGCAGCAGCCGGTGAGACTCCAGTGCCACCGCCACCCGGTGCGCCGTCGCCCGCGGTAACCCCGTGCGGTCGACCAGCTCCGCCAGCGTCGCCGGAGATGCCGCAACGACGGTCAGCACCAGAACCGCCTTGTCGAGCACGCCGATGCCGCTAGACTGTCCCATATCTCGATACTAGATTCTCAGATAGCGAGATGGAGAGATATGGGTAAGACATTCGCGGAGAAAGTCTGGGAGGCGCACGTTGTCCGCCGCGCCCCCGGGGAGCCGGACCTGCTCTACATCGACCTGCACCTGGTCCACGAGGTCACCAGCCCGCAGGCGTTCGACGGGCTGCGGCTCGCCGGCCGGCCGGTCCGCCGTCCCGACCTGACCATCGCCACCGAGGACCACAACGTGCCCACCGAGGGCACCGAGCTGCCGATCACCGACCCGGTCTCCCGCCTCCAGGTGGAGACCCTGCGCAAGAACTGCGCCGAGCTCGGCATCCGGCTGCACCCGATGGGCGACGCCGAGCAGGGCATCGTGCACGTCATCGGCCCGCAGCTCGGCCTCACCCAGCCCGGCATGACGGTGGTCTGCGGCGACTCGCACACCTCCACCCACGGCGCGTTCGGCGCGCTCGCGTTCGGCATCGGCACCAGCGAGGTCGAGCACGTGCTCGCCACCCAGACCCTGCCGCTGACGCCGTTCAGGACGATGGCGGTCACCGTGACCGGGCGGCTGCGGCCGGGCGTCACCGCGAAGGACGTCATCCTCGCCGTCATCGCCACCATCGGCACCGGCGGCGGCCAGGGCTACGTCATCGAGTACCGCGGCGAGGCCATCCAGGCGCTGTCCATGGAGGCCCGGATGACGGTCTGCAACATGTCCATTGAGGCCGGCGCCCGGGCCGGCATGATCGCGCCGGACGAGACGACGTTCGAGTTCCTCCGCGGCCGCCCGCACGCCCCGACCGGCGCCAACTGGGACGCCGCGGTCGCGTACTGGCGCAGCCTGCGCACCGACGACGACGCCACCTTCGATGCCGAGGTGGTGCTCGACGCTGACACCCTCACGCCGTACGTCACCTGGGGAACCAACCCGGGCCAGGGCTCCCCGCTCGGCGGCCGCGTTCCCGACCCCGCGGAGTACGGCGACCCGGCCGCCCGGGCCGCGGCCGAGAAGGCACTGTCCTACATGGACCTGACGCCGGGCACACCGCTGCGCGACATCCGGGTCGACACTGTGTTCCTCGGCTCCTGCACCAACGGCCGGATCGAGGACCTGCGCGCCGCCGCCGAGGTGGTGCGTGGCCGGCGGGTTGCCGGCAGCGTGCGGATGCTCGTCGTGCCCGGGTCGATGCGGGTCAAGGCGCAGGCCGAGGCGGAGGGGCTGGACCAGATCTTCACCGCGGCCGGCGCGCAGTGGCGGTCGGCCGGCTGCTCGATGTGCCTGGGCATGAACCCGGACCAGCTCGCGCCCGGCGAGCGCTCGGCGTCCACCTCGAACCGCAACTTCGAGGGCCGGCAGGGCAAGGGCGGCCGCACCCACCTGGTCTCGCCGCTGGTCGCCGCCGCCACCGCCGTCGCCGGCCACCTCGCCGCGCCGGCCGACCTCGCTCCCGCCGGTCTTGCTCCCGCCGAGACGGAGGACTGAGCGCCATGGAGAAGTTCACCACGCACACCGGCCGGGCCGTCCCGCTGCGCCGCGGCAACGTCGACACCGACCAGATCATCCCGGCGGTCTACCTCAAGCGGGTCACCCGGACCGGCTTCGCCGACGGGCTGTTCTCCGCCTGGCGGGCCAACGAGCCGGACTTCGTCCTCAACAACCCCCGCTACGACGGCGCGAGCGTGCTGGTCGCCGGGCCGGACTTCGGCACCGGGTCGTCCCGCGAGCACGCCGTCTGGGCCTTGCAGGACTACGGCTTCCGGGTCGTGCTCTCGCCCCGCTTCGCCGACATCTTCCGGGGCAACTCGCTGAAGTCCGGGCTGCTCACCGTGCTGGTGCCGCAGGACGTCGTCGACGAGCTGTGGGACCGGGTCGAGGCCGACCCGAGCCTGGCGGTCACCGTCGACCTGGAACGGCGGCAGGTGCGCTACGCCGACCGGGTCGTGGACTTCGAGCTCGACGACTACACCCGCTGGCGGCTGATGGAGGGGCTCGACGACATCGGGCTGACGCTGCGGCACGTCGCCGCGGTGAGTGAGTTCGAGCGGACCAGGCCCGCCTGGCTGCCGACGACGATGTGACTGACCTGCCGGACCAGGCACCGGGCCAGACAGCACCGGACCAGCCGCGCTGGGACGCCGAGCTGTACGCCGAGCACGCCGGGCACCACCGGCGGCACGATGACGGCATGCTCCGGGAGCTGCGGATCGCCCCGGACGCGCACATCGTCGATCTCGGTTGTGGGGTGGGCGACCTCACCGCGAAGCTGGCCGGGCTGGTGCCGCGCGGCCGGGTGCTCGGTGTGGACGCCGATCCGGGCATGGTGGCGCTCGCCCGGTCGCGGTCCGGCGCCGTTCCCGCTGGGGCGGGGAACCTGTCCTTCGAGGTATGCCCGGCCGAGCGGATCTCCGCCGTCATACCAGGGGAGTCCGTCGATCTGGCGATCTCCCGGGCGGTGCTGCACTGGGTTCCCGAGCGGCTGCATCCGCCGCTGCTGGCCGGTGTGTTCGGGGTGCTGCGGCCGGGCGGCGTCCTGCGGGCGGAGCTCGGCGGGGCAGGGCAGATCGCCGCGCTGCGGGAGATCGTCGACGAGGAGTCGGTACGGCGTGGTGGGCATGCCTCGCCGTGGTACTTCCCGACCCCGGCGGAGTACGAGCCGCGGCTACGGGATGCCGGCTTCCACCTCAGTGGGTGCGGCTGGGTGCGGCTGGTACGGCAGCGCCGGTCGTTCCCGGCCGAGCGCGACCTGATCGGCTTTCTGCGCAGCCAGATCTTTCTCGCCTACGACGGCGGGATGCCGGCTGATGCGGTGCCGGAGTTCCGGGCCCGGTGCGAGCAGCGCGCGGTGGCCGAGCTGCGCCGCTCCGACGGCGGGTTCGACCTGGACTTCGTCCGGCTGGATCTGCTCGTCCGTCGTCCCTGAGCCGAGGCCCTGTTCGGTAGCCGATCTCGCGTTGGCCGGCCGGCCCGGCCGGAAAGGGCGGGCTGACCGCCGTCGACCGAAAGCCCTGCGAGACAAGCCCTGCGACACAGGCCGTTTTGCGGCGTGCGGTCATTGTGTCCGCCTGATTGCCGGCTTACCGTTTGTTTGCTGATCATACGGCTGGCAACCGCTCTTGGAGGGCCACGTGAACAAGAGCCAGTTGGTTGAGACGCTTGCCGAGCGTCTCGGCGGGGACAAGAAGGTCGCGGCCGCAGCGGTCGAGGGTGTCGTCGACACCATCCTGCGCACCGTGTCGAAGGGCGAGAAGGTCACGATCAGCGGATTCGGCGTGTTCGAGAAACGGGAGCGCGCCGCCCGGCTGGCGCGCAATCCGGCGACCGGTGAACGGGTCCGGGTGAAGGAGACCTCGGTGCCGGCGTTCCGTCCCGGCCAGGGCTTCAAGGACGTCGTGAGCGGTGCCCGGAAGCTGCCCAGAATCAGCGCCACGAAAGTGCCCGGTACCCGTGCGGTGGGCACCGCGGCGACATCATCCGCCGCGACCACATCCGCCGCGGCCAAGAGACCAGCCAAGAAGTAGTACCGCACTACGGATGCCCGGCCGACGCCCGAGCCGCGGGCGGGGGCCGGGGGCCTTGGTCCACTACCGGCGGAGCCCGGCGGCAGCGTCGCTCAGCCCTGTGCAGTGAACTGTCCCGGGGGATGTGATGGTGTCCATGGGGCGCGGTCCGTAGGCGAGGCCGGCGAGGCCGCGGGGGAAGCTGAGGCCGTCGGCAATGCGGCTGAGGACGTCGTAGGCCATCACCCTGCGCCCGTGGATGATCGCCGACACCTCGGGCTGGGACTGGCCGGTGAGGACGGCGATGTGCTGCTGGCTGTACCCGTAGGTCTGGAGCATGCGATAGATGCGGGTGATGTCGCGTTCGGCGAGGACAGCGCGCATGTCGGGCTCGTGCCACAGCTCCGGGTCGGGCAGGTCCCGGGGCCGGGCTGCGGAGTGGTGGTCATGTCGTGTTTCCTCTTTGGTCGGTGGTCACGCGGCGGTCCGGGTGTCGTCGGGTGGGGTGTTGTCGTCGCCGAGCCAGGTGCCGGAGCTGAGGAGCAGGGGGAGCATGCAGGCGGTCGAGTACGCCTCGAACACCGCGCCGAACCGGAGCTCGGGGACTTCGGGGGCCTGGGGGGTTTCGGGCTGGTCCGGCGGTGCGGGGTCGGGGGCGGGCCAGGCCTGTTCCCACAGGTCGGTGATGCTGGTGACGGCATGTGGCCGGCAGCGGGGTAGGTGTTTCCGCAGGGTGGCGTGCCGGTCGGCGTTGGCGACGACGACCAGCCGCCCGGCCAGGGCCTGGGTGAGCCGGGTGGCGACGTGTGGCCAAGGGATGTCCGGGCCGGTCCGCCAGGTCAGCCGTTCTCCGGCGGCCACGCCGGCAACTGGTAGGCCCAGCCCGGCGCCTCGCCTCGGTGCTGGCCGGGTGGGTGTGACGGTGACATGGTGTGTCGCTCCGTTCTGTTGGACAGTGGCGATCTGACGGGTAGTCCTCGGTCAAGGGGCGGCAGCGCGGGCCCGCTCAGCGGGGCGCCAACCGTGCGGGGCGCCCAACCCCCGTGCGGGGTGGCGCTGTCGGGGGCGGTGTGGCGGGTGAGGGCGAGCAGGAGGTGCGCGACGTCGTCGGCCTCGCCGGTGGCGCCGGGCGTGGTGTGGCCGGAGCCGAGGACGACGGACAGCGCGTGGAGGTCGTAGCCGGGTAGGCCCGGCCAGAGGTGCTCGGCGAGGTCGCGGGTGTGCAGGACGGCGTCCGGCTGCCAGTCGGGAAGGTGCCGGCGCAGGATGTCGAGGCGGTCGGTGTCGTGGGTGACGACGGTCCGCCCGGCCAGCGCCTCGGCCACCCGCTCGGCGACCTGTGCCCAGGGTGGGGCGAAGCTCAGGTGCGACACGGTGGCGGTCGGCAGCCCGGTGACCGGCCCGGCCGGCTGGCAGCAGAACAGCAGCGGCGGGCGGGTGATCGCGGGCTGGTCCAGGTACAGCACGGCCACCTCGACGACCTCCGGTGGGCCGGGCACACCGGCGGTGGTGGCCAGCCCCACCACACACGCCGCGAACCGCATCGGGCCGGGCACGGTGAACAGCTCGAGTGCGTGCTGGGCATAGGGCGACGTTGGGTAGCTCCGACTTCCCCGGTCAACGACTTCAAGATCATCGGTCCGACGGCCGGGCCGGAACGGTTGGTGGCGGTCCTGCCCCGAGCTTCGGGGACGGTGAATCCCCGGGCCGGACCGGATCGCCCGTTCCGGCCCGCCGACAGGCACCGGGTGCGGCCCTGGCCTGCCGGGCGCCGGGACCGGCCCACCGGGGCGGCAGTGGACGGGGCGGTCCGGCCCTCGACCGGCCCCGGCGTGCCGGCCGTCCCGTTACCCCGGCCGGGCCGGGACCGGCCCGGCCCGGCCCGGGAACATCCACAGCGTGTCCGCGCCCTCCCGCTCCCGCGGCCCCGCCACCGACGTGACTGGCGAGGACACCGCGGCCCGGCCGGGCCGGTGCCGGCCACCGTGCCTGGCCCGCGCATGCCGGCCGGGCCGCACCCCACGCGGGCTCGACGCGGCGGGCGACCCGACCCCGTACGCCCACACCCCGACCCCGGACGCGGCCAGGCCACCAGCCACGGCGGCTACCACGAACACCCACCACACCACCAGCTCACCTCCCTCACCCCAACTCGCCCCTGCGCGACGCGCGTCACGATCCGTTCGGCCACCTCGGGGGCGAACCACGACGGGGGCTTGCCTCGTCTGTCATGGCCTTAAGGCTCTCCGCTGGTGGTCTGCCCTGGGTACGCCGCAACGCCGCAGGTGCGCTGCCGCTGCGCTGCACATCTCCGCCTACACTGGTCGCGGCCACTCGTACTGACACCCTTGGGTGGATAACGTGGAACCAGTCGCGCGCTGGACAGGTACGGAGGCTCGGGCGTTGCGTCACGCGCTGCGCATGAGTCTCCGCGTATTCGCTGAGCATCTCGGGATCGGCGCCCGCACCGTTTCCAAATGGGAGGCCGGCAGTGTGGTCTGCCCACGACCAGAGATGCAGGCGATTCTCGACACCGCACTTAACCGGGCACCCGAAGACGCCCGAGCCCGATTCAACGTGATCCTCGGCAACCAACAGAACATTCGGCATCCCGACCCCGAGCCGACCCTGCTCCCGATATCCGGCCCGCTCGTGCTGGACGACCTCATCCTTCAGGCCGGGCAAGATCCACAGGGAGACGCTGACGTGCGCCGCAGAGAGTTCATCGGCACCGCCGTAGCCGCCATCGGACTGCTTCAACACGGAGCTGGCAACTCGGCCACCTGGCCGGAGCGCGTTACCCTGGGTAACCGCCTGGATAACCGGGCCGTCGGTCGTGGCGATCTGGATGCCGTCCGCGAGATGGGATCGATCTTCTCCCGAGTTGATCAACGCCGAGGGGGCGGTCATGCTCGAACATCCGTTGTGCAGTACTTGACGTCGGATGTCGCAAACTACCTACGCGGAAGCTACGCCGACGACCGGGTGCGCAGCGAGATGTTCTCTGCCGCCAGCGAGCTCGCCTATCTTTCGGGGTGGATGGCGTTCGACAATGCGGAGCACTTCATCGCGCAGCAGTACTTTACTATTGCTGTGGCCCTCGCCACCGAAGCCGATGACCCGCCCATGTCGGGGCACGTCCTGCGCGCCATGGCACATCAGGCGGTTGACTTGCGTCACTATCAGCAGGGGCTGGAGCTAGCCGCTGCATCCATGGACGGGCGACGATACACATTGGCCTGTCCGCGTGAACGTGCGTTGTTCGGCGTCGTGTATGCGCGAGCGCTCGGCGCGACCGGACAGAAAGCCGCCGCGGCAGCGGCATTGATCAGGGCCGAAGACGACCTCGCGGCGACGACGAGCGATGACGACGAGCCGTCACGGGTGTTCTTCTTCGGTGAGGCCAGCCTCGCCCATCAAACGGCCTGCACCCTGCGCGATACTGGCGATCTACCCGGTGCTCTCAGGGAGTTCCAGCGTAGCGCGCGAACCCGCAAGGCAACCATCTTCACTCGGACCCATGCCTTGACGCTGGGAAGCCTCGGGTCGGTGCAGGCGCTCAGCGGTAACATGGACGAAGCATGTGCCACTTGGTCCAGCGCCCTGGACGTGATGGACGGCATCAATTCGGGCCGCGTCCGCCAGGTCGTGACGGACATGCGCTCAGGGCTGTCGTCCTTCCGCCGTCAAGGATCCTCCAACACCACTGAGCTCGACGCACGCGCCGCCGCCTACCTGGCTGCGGCACCGTGACCAGCAACGCCACACCTGATACCCTACCCGGCCACGCACCCGTAATCTGAAAGAGAATCCTCATGACAGCCGGATCATTTCAGGTCGAACCCCTCGCCCATGTGGTCGGTGGGCGCGTCGAGCCAACCGACGACTATTGGGGTGGCACATGTTCCATCATCCGGATCGATAGCAGTCGGTTCGGCACCGACGCCGTGGCGGGACTGGATGCGTTCTCCCACCTGGAGATCGTCTTCTACTTCCATCTCACAGATCCAACCGACCTCAACCTCGGTGTACGCCGAGCCAGGGACAACCCGAGCTGGCCCGCAGTCGGAATATTCGGCCACCGCAACATGCGTCGACTGAACTGATCACGAGCATGTCTGGCGTTCGCCGGAGAAGGCGCGGACCGACCAGGTGGTATCGCTGGACTCGGCGTTCCTGGAGGTCGCTACGTCGCATCGGTTGCTGGACGTGCTGGAGCCGGTTCTGGGGCCGAACGTCGAGCTGGTCGAAAACCGGCACAACCATGTCATTATCTACTGTGGACCGGCGACTGACCGGCTTCACCGTGACATTCTCCAGTGGTCGCGGAGCATTCTGACCGTGCTCGTCTATTTGTCGGACTGTATCGACCTGGGATCGGCTACTCGGGTGGTGCCGGGGAGCCATCTGTGGCCGTGTGCCGACGAGCCCAACAACGGTGGCACCTGGTTGGACGAGGTGGGCACGTACGCGCGTCTCCGTGATCAGGCGGTTGCCGTGCCTGCCGGAGCTGGCGACGCTGTGTTGATGCACGGGCAGCTTTACCATGCCGGGCGGGTGCGTCCCCTGCAGGGCCTCGGATCGTGCTGACGCTGGCCTTCCAAAGCGTGGACGAGCTGGCCGAGGAGGAGCCGACGCGCTGCCGCTTGGTCCGCGGCCGGCGCATTCACCACAGACGTGGAGCTGTCCGTGCCTGACATGCGGGCCTTGCCGCCCGTCACGGCCGAGGACTACGCGCGGTCCACGACTATCGTGGCCGGTCGGGCGGCATGGGAGCTGCATCTTGGGTCCGGACTGCGCGAGATCGTCGGTTATCTCGCGGCGGCCGGCTACGCGCCGGCCACGGCCGAGCAGCGACCGGAGGCGGCGGCTGGTCGCGGCGGCGCGATCGGCGCCGGGGAGGTGGTCGTATCCGGCAGGCTCAAGGAGACCCAGGCGATCCTTGCCAAGATGCGCCGCTACGGTGAGCCGCTGCGGGTCATGCTGGATGTCTGGGGCTACCGGGTGGTGATCGCGACCGAGGACAACGACAGGTCACCACACGGGGTCCGGAACCAACGACAGGTCACCACAACGCCGAGAGGTCACCACACGGGCCGTCGAGGCAACGATAGGTGACCACAGCGCTGAGAGGTGACCACACGCGGGGCGGGGTCGGGCGGGTGGCTAGAAGCCGGGGTAGTAGTCGGCCGCGACCAGCGTGCCGGCGGTGAACGACAGCGCCCACACGCTGCCCTTCTTCGGCCGTTGCGCGGGCAGGTCCACGTCGGACCCGGCGGCCAGCCCGACCAGGAGCCCAGGGATCGCGCCGCCCTGGCTGCACACCACGACCGGCTCGCCGGCCCGGGCGAGCTCCCGGACGAAGCGCAGCGCAGCCTCCGGGCTGGCGCGGTACCCCACCTCGGACACGGCCGGCGCCAGCCGCACCGGCAGGCCGAGGCCAGCGGCCAGCGGCGCCACCGTCTGCACGCACCGTACGGGGTTCGCCGACCACACCGCCCGAGGGCCGAACCAGCGCAGCACCCGGCGCAGCACCTCGGCCTGGGCCCGGCCCCGGTCGTCCAGCGGGCGCAGCCGGTCGTCGCCGGTCCAGGCCCGCCGTTCCCCCGCCTCGGCGTGCCGGACCAGCAGGACCATGGTGTCCGGCTGCACGGTGCCGAACCCGGCCAGCAGGTCAACATCGTGCTGGTAGCTGGCCCGACCGGCGGCCGCCGGCACCGGCAGCCAGGCCAGCGCGTCGACCTCCCGGCTCGGCACGAACCGCCCCGGCCCGGCCCGCATCGCCCAGTAGTCCACCGTCTTGACGCCGTCCCGCCACGGGTAGGACACGCTCGGCAGCCGGCGTCCCACCACCGGGACAAAGCCGGTCTCCTCCATCACCTCGCGGCAGCCCCCGAGCAGCGCCGGCTCGCCCGGAAGCAGCTTGCCCTTCGGCAGCGACCAGTCGTCGTAGCGCGGCCGGTGCACCAGCGCCACCTCGACACTCACACCGACGACGACGACGGCCGGCCCGGCCGGGCGCCACAGCACCCCGCCCGCCGCCGCGGTCACCGTCCCGCCAGCCACTACCCGTCAGCCAACTGGTCCGTCAGCCACTAGTCCGTCAGCCACCGGGTCGCCTTGGCGCCGGACAAGCCCGGCCAGCGCTCGGCGAACGCCGCCCGGGCGGCCCGCACCGCTGCCCGCTCGCGTTCGGCCAGCCGGCCACAGGCCAGCACCAGCTCGGCGTCGGCCGGGTTCTCCCGGCCCAGGCCGAGCAGGGTCCCGGCGGCGATCGCGGCGTCCTGATGCTCGCCGAGGGTGTCCTGCACCCTCGCGAGCCGCCGGGCCAGCTTGCCGGCTGGGCGCCCGAACGCCGCCTCGACCGCCTCGAGGGCGTACCGGGCCCGTTTGCCGAGGATCCGGACCCGGTGCCACACCTCGTCCGGCAGCGTCGGGTCGAGCCGGTCGGCCCGCTTGGCGAAGGCCCGCCAGACGCCGGCCACCAGCGGCAGCACGGCGTCCCGCGCGGGCGCCGCCGCCTCGGCCGACAGCACCGGGGACTGCGCGCCGGCCACCACCCGCTCCAGCAGGACGGCGTACCGCCGGGTGGACAGCACCGCCGCGGCAGCGGCCTGGCCGCCGGCCTCCCGCTCGGCCAGCAGCCCGTCGACCCGGTCCAGCACCTCGTCCGGCAGCGGCGCCAGCGGGTCGGCATGCCCGGTCACCGCCAGCCGCTCGCGCAGCACCTCCAGGTCGCGGGCGTCGCCGAGCGACCCGGCCAGCCAGGCCAGCTCGGCGGACAGGTCGGCGGCCCACTCCGCGGCGACCAGCGGCCGGAAGGTCCGCAACACTCCACGCAGCCGCCGGCAGGTCACCCGCATCTGGTGGACGGCGTCCGGCTCGTCCCGGCGAACCGCGAGGTCGAGCTCGATCAGCCGACCGGCATGGGTGCCCAACGCATGGGCCAGCAGCGCGCCGGAGCCGCTGGCCGGCGACAGCGGCCCGAGGTCGGGCAGCTCGCCGAGCACCGCGGCTGGCGGCCGGTCGTCCAGCCGCTTGGCGCCGGCGGCCCGCAGCGAGCTGATCAGCCGGCCGGCAGCGGCCTCGACGATGAGCACCCGGCTGGTCGCGACCAGCCGACCCCCTTCCAGCGTGGCCACCTGGTCGTCGAGAATCCGCCCGACCGGGATGCCGTCGACATCGACCAGCTCGTACGGCGTACGCCGGATCCGCTCGGCGTGCACCACCGCCAGCGTGGCGGCCCGCACCCAGCCAGTCACCAGCAGCCGCAGCGCGGCCGGTACCGTCGTCGCCGCGCCGGCCACCCGCTGCTCGCCGTCCGGCAGCCGCAGCCGCCACTCACTGTCCACGTAGGACAGTGAGATCCCGTTGCGGGCCAGCCGCCGGTCCGAGGTGTCCCAGGTGGACAGCCGCCGTTCGATCGTCTGTCCAGGGTGGACGGTGAGCCCACTGACGGCGTCCGCCAGGTCAAGGTCCGCGGGTATGGCGAGCCGCGCCGGCAGCTCGGTCGCCGTGTCTACCTCAGTCGTCATCTCCGCCTCAGTCGTCATGTCGGCCTCGGTCGCCGTGTCCACCTCGGTCGCCGTGTCCACCTCAGTCGCCCTGTCCGCCTCGGTCGCCATATCCGCTGTGCCGTCGCATCAGCTCCACCTGGAAGTCGCGCAGCGGCTCGACCCGGCCGGTCTCCGGGTCCTCCCGGGCGGTCCGGCGCTGCCACGAGCCGTCCGGGCGGAGCTGCCACCCGGCGGTATCCTCGGCGGTGGCCAGGTCGAGGATGTCCCGGAGCTGACGGCGGGCCTCCTCCGAGCCGATCCGGACCAGCACCTCCACCCGGCGGTCCAGGTTGCGGTGCATCATGTCGGCGCTGCCCAGCCAGTACTCCGGCTGGCCGTCGTTGGCGAAGTAGAACACCCGGGAGTGCTCCAGGAACCGGCCCACGATCGACCGCACCCGGATCCACTCGGACAGCCCCGGTACGCCGGCCCGCAGCGCGCAGATCCCGCGGACGACCAGATCGACGTCGACGCCGGCCAGCGAGGCCCGGTACAGCGCGTCGATCACGGCCTCGTCGACCAGCGAGTTGAGCTTGATCTGCACCCGGGCCGGCCGGCCGGCCCGGGCGTTGGCGATCTCCCGGTCGATCCGCTCGATGATGCCGCGCCGGATCCCGTGCGGCGCCACCAGCAGGGTCCGGTACGACGTCTGCCGGGAGTAGCCGGTCAGCGCGTTGAACAGGTCGGTGAGGTCGGCGCCGACGTCCGGGTCGGCCGTCAGCAGGCCGAGGTCCTCGTACAGCCGGGCGGTCTTGGGGTTGTAGTTGCCGGTGCCGATATGGCAGTACCGGCGGATCGTGCCGGCCTCCTGGCGGACCACCAGCGCGGTCTTGCAGTGCGTCTTCAGCCCGACCAGGCCGTAGACGACGTGGCAGCCGGCCCGCTCCAGCGTCTTGGCCCAGCCGATGTTGGCCTGCTCGTCGAACCGGGCCTTGACCTCGACCAGCACCACCACCTGCTTGCCCGCCTCGGCCGCGTCGATCAGCGCGTCCACGATCGGCGAGTCGCCGGAGGTGCGGTAGAGGCACTGCTTGATGGCCAGCACGTTCGGGTCCGCCGCGGCCTGCTCGATGAACCGCTGCACGGTGGTGGCGAAGGAGTCGTACGGGTGGTGCACGAGCACGTCACCCTCGCGCAGCATGGCGAACACGCTGCGCGGCGCCTCGCCCTCGGCCAGCGCCGGGGGGGTGGCCGGCACGTACGGCTCGTCCTTGAGGTCCGGGCGGTCCACGTCGTAGAGCTGCCACAGCACCGACAGGTCGAGCAGGCCCGGCACGTGCAGCACGTCGTCCGTGCTCATCTCCAGCTCGCGGACCAGCAGGTCGAGCACCCGCGGCGCGATCGTGTCGGCGACCTCCAGCCGGACCGCCGGGCCGAACCGGCGCCGGGCCAGCTCCCGCTCCAGCGCCTGCAGCAGGTCCTCGTCGCGGTCCTCCTCGACCTCCAGGTCGGCGTTGCGGGTGACCCGGAACAGATGCTGGTCGATGATCTGCATGCCCGGGAAGAGCTGCGAGAGATGCGCCGCGATCAGGTCCTCCAGCGGCAGGAACGTCGACCCCCGGTCGTCGGCCGCCCCGGCGACCCGGACGAACCGGGGCACGTTGGCGGGCACCTTCACCCGGGCGAACCGCTCCACCCGGGTGGCCGGGTCGCGGACCACCACGGCGAGGTTGAGCGACAGCCCGCTGATGTAGGGGAAGGGGTGCGCCGGGTCCACCGCGAGCGGGGTGAGCACCGGGAACATCTGCTCGCGGAAGTAGGTGTGCAGCCGGTCCTGCTCGGCCTCGTCGAGCTCGGTCCAGTGCGCGATCCGGATGCCCTGCTCGGCCAGCGCCGTGGAGACCTCGCCGAGGAAGCAGGTGGCGTGCCGCTGCACCAGCTCCTGGGTGCGTTCCGCGATCCGGCTGAGCTGCTCGCGCAGCGACATGCCGTCGGGGGAGCGCACCGACAGCCCGGTGCTCTGCCGCCGCTTCAGCCCGGCTATCCGGACCATGTAGAACTCGTCCAGGTTCGACGCGAAGATCGCCAGGAACTTCACCCGCTCCAGCAGCGGCAGCGAGCGGTCCTCGGCCAGCGCCAGCACCCGTGCGTTGAAGTCCAGCCAGGACAGCTCGCGGTTGAGGAACCGGCCGTCCGGCAGCGCCGGCTCGAGCTCGGCCGGCGTCGTCGTGCGGGGCTCGCTCTCGACGCTCATGAGGTACCTGCTCTCCCGGAGGGAGGGGTTGACCGACCGGCCGTGTTACCGGCGTCTCGTGCCGCGGGCTGGGGCGGGGCACTACGGCAGTGTGTGGATCGTCACCCGGATGACCTGGTCGCCGTCAACCTCCAGTCGCACCCGCTGGCCGAAGCGCAGCAGCCGCAGCCCGCCGGCCGCGAACGCGGCACCGTCGAACAGCACCTCGCGGCCGTCGTCCAGCAGGGCCGACCCGCTGCCTGTCTCCGCGTTGAACTCCTTGACCGTCCCCTGCATGCTCACCCGCCTCGGCGCTCGACGGACGTGGCCTGCACCGGACACTGCGTGCGCTACGTCAACCCGGTGCCCGCCACGTCACCTGTGCGACCAGATCCTACGTCGCCCGGCGCCCGATCGCCCGGTCCCGCGGGTCGTCGTGTGTGCCGGGTCAGTCCGACAGCCCGACCCAGGCGGCGAAGCCGCGCAGGCTGTGGGTCGACCGGCGCTCGGCCCGGGCCAGTGCCTGCAGGGTCTCGCGGACCATCGGATGGTAGCGGGTCTGCTGCGGCGCGAGCTTGCGGGCGAGATGCAGGCAGTCCAGCGCGCCCTTGCGATCGCCGTGCCACAGGTAGCCGCGGGCCAGGTCAATGTAGTGGTGGCTGGACCGCTCGGCCGGCATGACCGAGGGCGGCGTGAAGTCCTGGGACCGGCGGACCGCCTCGGTGCCGTCGCCCAGCTCGACGGCGACCGCGACCCCGTGGATCGACACGTTCGACGGGCCGAACGCGAGCTGGTAGAAGTTGTTGTCGCCGCCGGCCCGCGTGGCGACCTCCTCCGCCTCGGCGATGTGCGCCCAGGCGTCCTGTGCCTCGTTGGCCCGGGCGCTGACGATGGCCTGCTTCAGGTGCAGGCTGCCGTACACCGACAGGGTCTGCGGGTCGGCCCGGGCCAGCAGCGGCTCGAGCGCGGACCGGGCCGAGGTGAGCAGCGCCTCCGCCTCGGCGTACCCGCCGCCGGCCAGGAACGCGCCGGCCCGCAGCCAGTCGGCTGAGCCGATCATGAGCGGGTCGTCGGAGCGCACCGCCGCCCAGCAGACCCGCTCGACAGCGAGCGTGGACAGGTCGGTGTAGCCCAGCTTGTAGGCGACCGCGTCGGCGGCGCCGTAGGCCTCGGCCAGCAGGGCGTAGGCACGTTCGCGGGGGCTGCCCTGGCTGGCCTGCCGGGCGGCGTACGCGAGCTGGCTGATCAGCTCGGGCACCATCTCGCCGAGCTCGGCGTAGCGGGCCGCCTGGCGCAGCGCCGAGGCGCGCCGGACCGCCTCGGCCAGCTCCTCGACCGGCCGGGGCGGGTCGTCGTTGTCGGTGACCACGTCGTGGGCGAGCAGCACCCGGCGGATCTCCGGGATGGTGGCGTGCACCCGGTCCTGCCGAGCGGTGCTGCCGCGGTATGGCTGCCCGGTCAGCTCGATGACGTCGACCCGCAGGGTCCTGGCCACCGCGGCGATGAACGCCGGCGTTGCCGGCACGTGGCCGGACTCGACCTTGGTCAGCAGGCTGTAGGAGACGTGGGCAAGGTCCGCCAGCCGACGTTGCGTGAGCCCGCGCAGCTTGCGCGCGGCCGAAACCCGGGCACCGATACTGTCCTCGTCGAGCACGCGGCTCCTCCGTAGTTCCGCAAGCCCCCCCGGATATCGATCCTATTAGATCAACGTTTGGTAATCCGCGCGCGTGACGGTTTCAAACAACTTGCAACTTCAGGGTACCTCTCGCGGGTGAATCTTGGTCTCAGTCACGTAACGCCACGAGACCTTGACCCGTCGTGGTGCTCCTGCGAGTGAGAGGGGGCTGATATGCAGTGGCTTTCGAGTCCACTGGATCGACTGAGAGAGGTGGCCCGGGAGTACGCCAACCGGGGCTGGCGGATCGCCCCCGCTCACTACGAGCTCACGCCCGGCCGGCACCGCCGCAACGGTCGGCACCGTTCGGCCGGCGACGTCTGCTCCTGCCGCGACCCACGCTGCACCCAGCCCGGGGCGCACCCGCTGAGCGTGGACTGGGCGGCGGACGCGACCACCGACCTGGGCACGATCCGCTACTGGTGGTACGGCCCGCAGCCGTGGAACGTCGTGCTCCCCACCGGCGACCTGTTCGACGTCTGGCGCGCACCCCTCGACGTGGCCAGCCGGGCCATGGAGTCGCTGCGCAACGCCGGCCGCGCGGTCGGGCCAGTGGCGCACACCCCCACCGGTGAGTGGCTGTTCTTCACCGACGCCCGGCTGGCCAGCGTGGCGATCAACATCCCCCACGACGTCCCGGTGTCCTATCACGGGCCGGGCGAGTACGTGCTGGCGCCGCCATCTCGGCTGACCGGGGCTCAGCTTCGGTGGTGGCGCCCGCCGGCTCCCGCGACCCTGCGGCTGCCCCGCTGGGAACCCATAGCCGAGGCTCTGCTGCGGGCTGGCCGGCGTCGCAACATCCCAGAGACACACGAGGTCGTGCCCGTGCCCAGGGCCGGCTGACACCACGGGTCTCGCCGAAGCCCGGTCGCCGCGGCGAGCGGCCGTTGGTGGGACCGCAAGAACCCCCGGTCCGGGTGCCCTGACCCGGTGCCGGTGCCGCGGGCGGCGGTACGTTGGCTCCTCGCTCCGTCGACGTGCCGCCGCCCCCTCTGCTGACCCGGCCGGCCGGAGGGTTCAGCCCGGGCGAGCAGCCAGCACGGCGGTGGTGGCCGGACCGAGCCCGAGCGCCAACGCCTCGGTGAGGTCCGCGGCGGTGTCCACATCCAGCCGCAGGGACGGCCAGTCACCGGCCAGCTCGGCAGCGCCGGAGGCCCGGTGCGCGGCCCTCGAGCCGGCGCCGTAACGGGGGTCGAGGGTGGCGCCCGGCCGGGCCGCCAGCAGCGTGGTGCCGGTGCCGGCGGCGTCGGCCACGAACGCCCGCCGGTGCTGGCCTGCCGCCGCCAGCGCGTGTACCAGCTCGGCCGGCCGGAGCGCGGCCAGGTCCGCGGAGAGCACGGCCACGCCGTGCGCCGGGCTGAGCTCGGCCGCCCGGGCCGCGCCGTAGGCCAGCGCCGGGTTGAGCCCGCTGTCGGGCAGGTCAGGCAGCACGGTCGCGCCGAGGGCGGTCAGCCGCGGCGCCGCGTCGACGTCGTCGGTCACCGCCAGCACCCGGGCCACCGCCGGGCAGGCCAGCGCCGCCACCGTGGTGTCGAGCGCCAGCGCCAGCGCCAGCTCGCGGTGCGCGGCGGCCGGCCGGGTGGCGTCGTACAGCCGGCTCTTGGCCAGCGGCAGCCGCTTGACGGGGATCACGATCGACCAACGCATCGTGCTCCTATCCTGTCAGGCAGACTGGCGGCGCAGGCTGGCGGCCAAGGCAGGCTGGCGGCCACGTACGTGCGGTGTTGTCTACGCGGTGCTGCCGCGGGTGAGAGAGTGGCCATGGAGCGTCGCAAGCATCCCAAGCTCAACCTGTGGCTTCGGATCCCCTGGCTGGTGTGCATCCCGGTCACCTGGCTGCTGTTCCGCAAGCAGTGGCGCGGCCTGGAGCACATCCCGGCCAGCGGCGGTGCCATCGTGGTGGCCAACCACATCTCCTACGCCGACCCGGCGTCGTTCATCAACTTCATCTACGACGCCGGACGCATCCCGCGCTTCCTGGCCAAGAGCAGCCTGTTCGACGTCTTCCTCCTCGGCCGGGTGATGCGCCGGTGCGCGTGCATCCCGGTGTACCGCGGCTCGGCCGAGGCCAAGGACTCGCTGCGTGCGGCGGTGGCGGCGGTGCGGGCCGGCGAGTGCGTGGTGATCTACCCCGAGGGCACCGTCACCCGGGATCCGGACTGGTGGCCGATGCTGGCCAAGACGGGGGTGGCCCGGCTGGCGCTGGAGACCGACGTACCGGTGATCCCGGTGGCGCAGTGGGGGCCGCAGCTCGCGGTGGACGTCTACAACAAGAGGTACCGACTGCTCGGCCGGCGCAAGCCGGTCACGGTGCAGGCCGGGCAGCCGGTGGACCTGTCGGCGTACCGGGACCAGCCGGTCACCGGAGCACTGCTGCGTGAGGTGACCGACGTGGTCATGCGGGCGGTCCGCGACCAGCTCGCCGAGATCCGGGGCGAGACCCCGCCGGCCGAGTTCTACCGCCGGCCCAAGCCGGCGGCGAGCGCGGAGCCGGCGTGAGGCAGGCGGCGGTGCTCGGCGCCGGGTCGTGGGGTACGGCGTTCGGCAAGGTGCTGGCCGACGCCGGCACCGACGTCGCGCTGTGGGCCCGCCGGGAGGACCTGGCCGCGGCGATCGCCGAGAAGCGGGAGAACCCCGACTACCTGCCCGGCATCCGGCTGCCCGACCGCCTTGCCGTCACCTCGGACGTGACGGCCGCCCTGGCCGGCACCGACATCGTGGTGCTGGCCGTGCCGGCGCAGACGCTGCGGGCCAACCTGGACGGCTGGTCCGGGCTGATCCCGTCCAACGCCACCCTGGTCAGCCTGGCCAAGGGCGTCGAGCTGGGCACCTGCAAGCGGATGAGCGAGGTCGTCCGCGAGGTCGCCGTGGTGCGGGCCGAGCGGGTCTGCGTGCTGTCCGGCCCGAACCTGGCCCGCGAGATCGCCGAGGGCCAGCCGGCCGCAACGGTGGTCGCCTGCGTGGACCACGACCGGGCGGTGGCCGTGCAGCACGCTTGCGCGACGCCGTACTTCCGGCCGTACACCAACACCGACGTGGTCGGCTGCGAGCTCGGCGGCGCGGTGAAGAACGTGATCGCGCTGGCCTGCGGGATCGCCGAGGGGATGGGCTTTGGCGACAACACGCTGGCCTCGATCATCACCCGTGGGCTGGCCGAGACGGCCCGGCTTGGGGTGGCGCTCGGCGCCGAGCCGCTGACCTTTGCCGGGCTGGCCGGGCTGGGTGACCTCGTCGCCACCTGCAGCTCGCCGCTGTCTCGCAACCGCACCTTTGGCGAGCGGCTCGGGCGCGGCGAGACCGTCGAGCAGGTGACCGCGGCGACCCGGCAGACTGCCGAGGGGGTCAAGAGCTGCCGGTCCATCCTGGAGCTGGCCCGGCGGCACGGCGTGGACATGCCGATCACCGAGCAGGTGGTCCGGGTGGTGTACGAGGGCGAGGCGATCGGGGACATGGTCCGGGCGCTGATGGGCCGCGAGACCAAGCCCGAATGACGTGGTGCGCGCCCGGCTGAGTGCGCCGGCCGAGTGCGCCCGTGTGGTCACCTCTCGGCGTTGTGGTGACCTGTCGTTGTCGTCGGCGCTCGTGTGGTGACCTCTCGGCGTTGTGGTGACCTGTCGTTGTCTCCGCAGCCCGTGTGGTGACCTCTCGTTGGGCGGGGCGAAGCGACCGGGACATGGTCTAGGCGCTGATCGGCCGGGAGACCAGGCCCGAATGAGTGGAGGAGAATGAGCGGCCCGAACGAGTGGGTACGAAGGAGCGACCGGATGAGCGAGCCCGGGGACGGCACCCGCAGTGTCCGCGCCGGGCTGCCCACCCCGGTCGTCGGGGCGCCGCTGCTGCCGGGGCCGGTGTTCGCCGCGCCGTTCCACCTGGCCGGGGAGCCGGCCCCGGCGGGCGAGCCGCCGATCGGCTACGGCCGGCCGGACAACCCGACCTGGCGCCACCTGGAGCGGGCGCTGGCCGAGCTCGACGGAGCCACCGAGACCGTGGTGTTCGCCTCGGGCATGGCCGCCGTCGCCGCGGTGCTCTTCACCGTGTTGCGCGCGGGAGCCACCGTGGTCATCCCGTCCGATGGGTACTACGCCGTCCGGCCACTGGCCGCCGTCCGGCTTGTGGCGTTCGGCGTCGAGGTCCGGCAGGCACCCACGGTCGGGCCGTACGAGCTGGCCGGCGCCGCCCTGGTGCTGGTCGAGACCCCGAGCAACCCCAGCCTGGACGTGTGCGACCTGGCTGCCCTCGTCGCCACCGCACACGCGACCGGTGCGCTGGTCGCCGTCGACAACACCACCGCGACGCCGCTCGGCCAGCGCCCGCTCGACCTCGGCGCTGACGTTGTGGTCGCCAGTGACACCAAGGCGCTGGCTGGGCACAGCGACCTGCTGCTTGGCCACGTCAGCGTCCGTGACCCCGACCTGGCCGCCCGGATCCGGTCCTGGCGCACCCATGCCGGCGCGATCCCCGGCCCGTTCGAGGCCTGGCTGGCGCACCGTTCGCTGGGCACGCTCGACCTGCGGCTGGCCCGGCAGGCGGCCAACGCGCTCGCCCTCGCCGAGCTGCTGCGCGGCCGGCCGGAGGTCACCGGGCTGCGCTACCCCGGGCTGCCCACGGACCCGGCGTACCCGCTCGCCGTCCGCCAGATGCGCCGGTTCGGCGGGGTGCTGAGCTGCGTGCTCCCCGACGCCGCCCACGCCGACGCGATGGTCGCGGCCTCGACGCTGCTGACCGCGGCGACCAGCTTCGGCGGGCTGCATACCACGGTCGACCGCCGGGGCCGGTGGGGCGGCGACGACGTGCCCGACGGGTTCGTCCGGATCTCCGCGGGGTGCGAGGACACCGCCGACCTGGTCGCCGACTGCGCGCGGGCGCTCGACCGGGCTCGCCGGTAGGGTGCGTGGCCGTGACCGAGCAGCCGCGCAGGATCCGGGTGGCCGTCGTGTTCGGCGGCCGCAGCACCGAGCATGCGATCTCGTGCGTGTCCGCCGGCAGCGTGCTGGCGGCGCTGGACCGGGACACCTACGACGTCCTGCCGGTCGGGATCACCCGCGACGGCGCGTGGGTGCTGGCCGACGACGACCCGGCGGCGCTGGCCATCCGGGGCCGGACGCTGCCGAGCGTGACGGCGGCCACCGCCGTGGTGCTGCCCGGAGACCCGACCGCGGGCGGGCTGTCGGTCCTCTCGCCGGGTGCCGGCGCGGCCCGGCTGCTCGGCGCGGTGGACGTGGTCTTCCCGGTGCTGCACGGGGCGTACGGCGAGGACGGCACCATCCAGGGCCTGCTGGAGCTGGCCGGGACGCCGTACGTCGGGTCCGGTGTGCTGGCCAGCGCCGCCGCGATGGACAAGGAGTTCACCAAGAGGCTGCTGCTGGCCGCGGGGCTGCCGGTGGCCGACTACGCGGCGGTGCGGCCGGGCCAGTGGCCGACCGAGGAGGAGCTGGAGCGGCTCGGCCTGCCGGTCTTCGTCAAGCCAGCCCGGGCCGGGTCGAGCATCGGCATCACCAAGGTCAAGGACGCCGCCGACCTGCCGGCCGCGATCGCGCACGCCCGGGAGGTCGACCCGAAGGTGCTCGTCGAGGCGGCGGTGGTCGGCCGCGAGGTGGAGTGCGGCGTGCTGGAGCGCCTGGACGGCGGCCCCCCGGACACCAGCCTGCCGGGCGAGATCCGGGTGGTGAGCGACCACGACTGGTACGACTTCGAGGCGAAGTATCTCGACGACGTCTGCGAGTTCGACATCCCGGCCGAGCTGCCGACCGAGGTGACCGAGCGGGTGCGGGCGCTCGCGGCCCGGGCGTTCAGCGCGCTGGACTGCGCCGGGCTGGCCCGGGTCGACTTCTTTGTCGGCGCCGACGGCACGCCGACCATCAACGAGCTGAACACCATGCCCGGGTTCACCCCGATCTCGATGTTCCCGCGGATGTGGCAGGCCAGCGGGCTCGGCTGCCCCGAGCTGGTGGACCGGCTGGTCCGGCTCGCGCTGCGGGCCGGCACCGGCCTGCGCTGAGCGGCAGCTCCCGACGACCCGACCCAGCTCCCGCGGCCTCAGCCCCCCGGGTGGATGGGCCGGGCGGGCAGGGCGTCCGTGATGTCCTTGGCCAAGTCCACGACCGGCGCGCTGGAGTACGCCGCCGGCACGCTGAGCTCGACGTACACCGGCCGGTCCACCACCGTCCACACCGCCGCGGCCGGGCCCGGGTCGACGTACCACTGCACGCCGTTGACCACGGTCAGTGCGCTGGCCCGGACGAACCCGGCCGGGCGCGGCATCCCGCAGCGCAGCACCAACGGGGGCTCGCCCCAGGCGGCGACGTACCGCGAGCTGGACCGGGCCGGGCGCGACCGCTGGCCAGCCAGCGTGACCGGAAGCCGCGAGATGACCGCCGGGCAGCTCCGGTCGGCCGCGGCGGAGGCGGGTGGCGGGACGACGTCCACCGGACCGAGCGCTCCGCTGGACGCCGGCTGGGTCGAGGGAGGGGACGGCGCGGGCGAGGTCAGCGCGCCACGGTTGAGCAGCAGGATGAGCAGCACCGTCACGGGCACCGCCACGGCGGTGGCGACCAGGGTGGCGCGGCGTCGGGTGGTGTCGATGGGTGGTCCTGGGAGCTGGCGGGCGGTCAGCGGTCAGCGTAGTTGGCTACAGGTGCACCACGGGGCAGGTCAGGGTGCGGGTGATGCCCGGCACCGCCTGCACCTTCGCGACCACCAGCTTGCCCAGCTCGTCCATGTTGCGTGCCTCGGCCCGAACGATCACGTCGTACGGCCCGGTCACGTCCTCCGCCATCGTGACGCCCTTGAGGTCGGCGATCTCCTGGGCCACCTGGGCCGCCTTACCGACCTCGGTCTGGATCAGGATGTAGGCCTGGACCACGGCGAGCCCTTTCGACATCGGTACACGGGAGGAAGGTAGAACTTACCCCATAGTGATCGAATGCAGGGGAGGAAGACCATCACCGTCGCCGACGCCGGAGAGTTCGGCCTGATCCGCCGGGTCACGGCGCGCGCGCTGCCAGGCGAGTTCACCCTGCTCGGGCCGGGTGACGACGCGGCCGTGCTGCGCGCCGCCGATGGTCGGGTCGTGGTCACCACCGACCTGCTGGTGGAGGGCCGGCACTTCCGCCGGGACTGGTCGACGGCGTACGACGTGGGCCGCAAGGCGGCCGCGCAGAACCTCGCCGATGTCGCCGCGATGGGTGCGGTGCCGACCGGGATCGTGGTTGGCCTGGCCTGCCCGCCCGACCTGCCGCTGGACTGGGCGGACGGGCTGGCCGACGGGCTGCGGGACGAGTGCGGGCTGGTGCGCGTCGGGGTGGTCGGCGGGGACGTGTCCCGGTCGGAGGTGCTGACCATCGCGGTGACCGCGCTCGGCGACCTGGAGGGCCGGCCGGCGGTGACCCGGTCCGGCGCGCGGCCCAGCGACCAGGTGGCGGTGGCTGGGAAGCTGGGCTGGGCGGCGGCCGGGCTGGCGGTGCTGGCGCGGGGGTTCCGCTCGCCGGCCGCCGTGGTCAACGCCTACCGCCGGCCCGAGCCGCCGTACGCCGCCGGCCCGCAAGCCGCCACGCTCGGCGCCACCGCGATGATCGACGTGAGCGACGGGCTGGTTGCCGACCTCGGTCACGTCGCCCGGCTCTCAGCGGTGCGGGTCGAGCTGGGGTCGGGGGCCTTCGAGGTGCCGGCCCGGCTGCGGGAGGTCGGCAGCGCGCTCGGCCTGGATCCGCTCGACTGGGTGCTCTCCGGGGGCGAGGACCACGCGCTGGCGGCGACGTTCCCGGCCGGCGTGGCGCTGCCTGAGGGGTGGCTGGTGGCTGGCCGGGTGGTCGAGGGCGCTGGCGTGCTGGTGGACGGCGAGGAGTACGCCGGCCCGCCCGGCTGGGACCACTTCGGCTGAGGCACCGGAGCCGGCGCCTCGCGACGGTCCCGCCATCTGCGTCGAAACCGGCTGGCTCGGGCCTGATCCGGGCGTACGGTTCGGACCATGTCGATCCCACGGTTGTTTCCGCGTGTCCTGGCGGTCGCCTCGGTGTTGCTGGCCGCCACGGGGCTGCTCACCGCCGCGGTGCCGGCGGCCGCCGTGTCAGGCACGGTGCCAACGGTGGCCCCGGCCGGCGCGGGGCACGGCGCGTCGTACTACCTCTCGCTCGGCGACTCGCTGTCGGTCGGCGTACAGCCGGACGCCGGGGGCCACAACCAGCTTACTGACGACGGGTACGCCGACCAGTTGTACGCCCGGCTCGCCGAGAGCGACCGCCGGCTCCGGCTCGTCAAGCTGGGCTGCTCCGGCGAGACCACGAGCACCCTCCTGGACGGCGGGATCTGCGACTACGGCGCCGCCGGGTCGCAGCTCGCCGCGGCGGTGGCGTTCCTGCGGGCGCACCGCGGGCGGGTCGAGCTGGTCACCATCGACGTCGGCGCGAACGACATCACGCCCTGCGCCACGCCTGCCGGCATCGACGCGGCGTGCGTGGTCCGGGTGCTGGCCTTGCTCTCGGCCAACCTCACCCGGATCATGGCTGGCCTGCGGGCGGTCGCGCCCCACGTCGAGATCCGGGCGATGACGTACTACGACCCGTTCCTCGCGGCGTGGCTCACCGGCCCGTCCGGGCAGGCGCTGGCGGTGGCGTCCATCGGGCTGACCGTCGTCCTGAACGCCACGCTGTCGGGGGTCTACCTGAGGTACGGCGCCCGGATCGTCGACGTGCAGGGCGCGTTCTCCACCACCGACCTGGCGACCCAGGTGCCCGGGCCGGGCGGCTCGGCGATCCCGCTCGCGGTGGCCCGGATCTGCGCCTGGACCTGGATGTGCGCGCCGGCTCCGGTCGGCCCCAACGTCCACGCGAACAAGGCCGGGTACGCCGTCATCGCGGACGCCTTCGACTAGCCACCATTCTTGCCGATCATCGAGCAGTCCGTGTGGTCACCTCTCGGTGTTGTGGTGACCTGTCGTTGTCTGTGCCGGCCGTGTGGTGACCTGTCGGTGTTGTGGTGACCTCTCGGCGGAGAGAGGTGGGCCATATTGACACTGTTACGTTAACAGTGTCAATATGGCCGGTATGGATGACGTTGGCCTGTGGACGCTGGACCAGCTCACCGAGCGGGTCGCCGCCGCGCTGTCGGTGGACTACGACGGCGCGCCGACCGGCCGGGTGCGTGACATCCCGGACCGGCGCTCGATCCGGTGGTACGCGACGATCGGCCTGGTCGACCGGCCGGCCGCCATGCGGGGTCGGACCGCGCTGTACGGCGACCGGCATCTGGCCCAGATTGTGGCGATCAAGCGCCGGCAGGCTGACGGGCGGACGCTCGCCGAGATCCAGGCCGAGCTGGCCGGCGCACCCGAGGAGCTGCTGCGCGAGATCGCTCGGGTGACGGCGGACGGCCGGGCCAACGCGGCGCCCGGCGGCGCACCGGTCCGGGCCCGGTTCTGGGCGGACGCGGTGCCGCGCCGCGGCGCCGAAGCTCAGGTCACCGCTGCGCCCGGCCCAGCTTCGGACGCCGTACCGGAACCTGTGCTGGGCAGAGAACCTGTGCCGGACCCAACGCCGGGCGCACTGCCGGAGCCCGCGCCCGAGCCAGTGCTGGCCGGCGTCCGGCTGGTACCCGGGGTGACGCTGCTGCTGGACCGCACGCCCCGGCCTGCCGACCTCGCCGCGATCCGCGCCGCCGCCGGACCGTTGCTCGACCTGCTCGCGGCGCGCGGTCTGCGCACCGACCAGCACCGCACCGACGAAGGGGAGCCGTCGTGACCGTTGAGACAGCACCGATGAGCACCGCCGAGCTGGCCCGGATCGCGGCCCCGGTCGAGGACGCCGGTCTCGGCGCGCTGCGCACCCGGCTGGGCAACCTGCCACTGGACGAGCTGACCGTGACCGCCAGGATCACCGGGCTGGCCGCGGACACCGAGCTGACCCAGGGCTTTCACAACCCGTTTGACGAGCCGCTGGAGGCGACGTACATCTTCCCGCTGCCGGACCGGGCCGCGGTGACCGGCATGCGGATGGAGGCCGACGGGCGGGTGGTCGAGGCCGAGCTGGCCGAGCGCGGCGCCGCCCGGGCGCGGTACCAGCAGGCCATCGACGCCGGCCAGCGCGCCTCGATCGCCGAGGAGGAGCGCCCAGACGTGTTCACCATGCGGGTCGGCAACATCCTGCCCGGCGAGCGGGTCACCGTCCGGCTGTCGCTGGCTGGCCGGCTGCCGTATGAGGACGGCGCGGCGACCTACCGGTTCCCGCTGGTGGTCGCGCCGCGTTACGTGCCGGGCGAGCCGCTGCCCGGCCAGCCGGTCGGCGCGGGCTGGGCATGGGACACCGACGCCGTGCCGGACGCCTCCCGGATCAGCCCGCCGGTCCTGCTGCCCGGCTTCCCGAACCCGGTCAGGTTGTCCGTCGAGGTCACCGTCGACCCGGCCGGGTTGCCGCTGTCCGGCGTCCGGTCCAGCCTGCACGCGGTGACCGAGGTGGACGGCGTGATCCGGGTCCGGCCGGGCGAGCGGGCGGACCGTGACGTCGTGCTGCGGCTCGGGTACGGCGGGGCGGCCGGGCTGAGCGGCGCGCTCGCGCTGGCCACGGACGTCGCGGGGGACGGCGCCGCCGGGGCGGAGGGCACGTTCTGGCTGACGGTGCTGCCGCTGGAGGCCGCCGGCGCGGCCCGGCCGCGTGACGTCGTCCTGGTCCTGGACCGGTCCGGCAGCATGGGCGGCTGGAAGATGGCGGCCGCCCGGCGGGCCGTGGCCCGGATCGTGGACACGCTGGGCAGCGCCGACCGGTTCGCCGTGCTCGCCTTCGACGACGTCGTCGAGCGGCCGCCGAGCCTGCCGGGCGGGCTGGTCGAGGGCACCGACCGGCACCGCTTCCGGGCGGTGGAGTTCCTCGCCTCGGTGCCTGCCCGGGGTGGCACCGAGCTCTGGCCCGCGCTGGTCGAGGCGGTACGGCTGCTCGCCGACGCCGACGCCGACGCCGACGCCGACGGGGAACGGGACCGGGTGCTGGTGCTGGTCACCGACGGCCAGGTCGGCAACGAGGACCAGATCCTGCGCGAGCTGTCCGGCCCGCTGCACACGCTGCGGGTGCACACGGTCGGCATCGACCGGGCGGTGAACGCCGGGTTCCTGACCCGGCTGGCCGGGCTCGGCGGCGGACGGTGCGAGCTGGTGGAGAGCGAGGACCGCCTGGATGAGGCGATGGATGCGATCCACCGCCGGATCGGCGCGCCCGTGCTGACCGACCTGACCCTGGCGGCCGAAGGCCTGGAGCTGGTGCCGGACACGGTGGTCCCGGCCCGGCTGCCGGCCGTCTTCCCCGGTGCCCCGGCCGTGCTGGCCGGACGGTGGCGGGGCGCCACCGGCGGCGCTGCCGGCGCGCCGGCCGGTGGCGCGGCGATCACGGTCGCCGGCCGGTCGCCGGCCGGCGCGCCCTGGTCGCGGCGGCTGGTCGCCGGTGACGCCGACGCACCGGCACTGACCGCGGTATGGGCGCGCGGACACCTGCGCGACCTGGAGGACCGCTACTCCTCGGCGATGACCACGGCGGAGCTGGCCGGGCTGGAACGGCGGATCGTCGAGACGTCGCTGCGGTTCGGGGTGCTGTGCCGGTTCACCGCGTACGTCGCGGTGGACACCCGGGTGGTCGCTAGCGGTGGTCCGCCGCGCCGGATGGTCCAGCCGGTCGAGCCGACGGACGGCTGGGAGCTGCTCGGCACGGATGCCACCGCCGGGCTGGCCCGGCCGATGGCGGCTCCGGTGGCCGGGGCGCGGCTGGCTCTCGGGCCGGCGGGGCCGGCGGGGTCGGCTGTACCGATGGCGTCCGTCCCGGCAGGGTTCGCCGCGCTGGGCGATCGCCTCGGCCACGCTGACGATGTAGCGCCGGGTCGCCAGTGGGCGCTCCGGCGGCCGACCGTGCCAGGGCCGACCGTGCCAGGGCCGACCGTGGCCGGGTTGCGCCGTTGGCTCGCCGGGGAGGTACGCCGGCTGCGGGCGCTGGCCACCGCCACCGCGGCCGAGCGGCTGGATGCGCTGCGTGAGCTCGGCACCCGGCTGGCCGCCCTGGTACAGCAGCCCGGCCTCCACGCCCCGCCGGCCGACCTCGCCATGCTGGCCACCCTGGCCGAGGAGCTGCGTGCCGCCCAGGAGCCGGGCCTGGACGCGTTGTGGGGCCGGGCGCTGGCCGCGCTGGACGGCGTCGTCGCCCCGCCGGCCCGGGCCCGGTTCTGGAAGCGCGCCTGACGAGGCAGGCGACGGCGCAGGCGACGGCGACGGGGCTGCGCCGGCCGCCGCGATAGCGTGGACGGCATGGCGCAGGCCCCTCCCCGCGTGCTGACCGTGGCCGGCTCGGACTCCGGCGGAGGCGCCGGTATCCAGGCCGACCTGAAGACCATGCTGGCGCTCGGCGTACACGGGATGAGCGTGCTCACCGCGGTCACCGCGCAGAGCTCCCGCGGCGTGCAGGGGTGCTGGGAGCTGCCCGTCGAGGCCGTCGCGGCCCAGCTTGCCAGCGTGCTGTCCGACATCGGGGTGGACGCGGTGAAGACCGGCATGCTCGCCTCCGCCGCCATCGTCGAGACCGTCGCCGCCGCACTGTCCACTGTGGACGCACCGGTTGTCGTCGACCCGGTCGGGCTTAGCACGCACGGTGACCGGCTGCTCGACCCGGCCGCGCTGGACGCGCTGCGGACCCGGCTGCTGCCGCTGGCCCGGGTGGTCACGCCGAACATCGCCGAGGCCGAGTGGCTGTCCGGCCGGCCCATCCGTACCGACGCCGACGTGCTGCGGGCGGCCAAGGCCATCGCGGCCTACGGCCCGGCCGCCGTCCTCGTCACGGGGGGTCACCGGTCCGGCGACCGCGCCGTCGACCTGCTCCTGGACGGCGACGCCGTGCACAGCTTCGACGGTCCCCGGCATGCCAACCGGCACACCCACGGCACCGGCTGCACCCTGGCCAGCGCCATCGCCGCCCGGCTGGCCCGTGGCGACCCGCTGCCCACCGCCGTCGCGGCGGCCAAGGACTACGTCACCGGCGCGCTCGCGGCCGGCTTCGCCCTGGGCGCCGGCATCGGCCCGATCGACCACGGCTGGTCCCTCCGGTGAGCCGGGCTGTCCGCACGGAGGTCCGGCCGTACGACGACCCGGTGGCGAGCGGGCTGGTGGCCGAGGTGCAGGCGGAGTACCTCATGCGGTACGGCGGCATGGACCGCTCGGCGGTCGACCCGGCCGAGTTCGCCCCGCCGCGCGGGCTGTTCCTGGTCGGCTGGCTGGACGGTGCGGCGGTCGCCTGCGGTGGGTGGCGGGCGCACCCCGAGCCGGTGGCCGGGCGGGCCGCGGTGGAGGTGAAGCGGATGTACGTCGCGGCCGGCGCGCGCCGCTGCGGCCTGGCCAGCAGGCTGCTGGCCGAGCTGGAGAGCACCGCGGCGGCCGCCGGGTTCGGGTACGTCGTGCTGAGCACGGGAAACCGGCAGCCGGAGGCGATCGCGCTGTACCAGGAACGCGGCTACCACGCGGTGCCGCCGTTCGGCACTTACGCCAGCTCGGCCAGCGCGTGGTTCTTCGGCAAGTCGCTGTAGGTCGGCACGGGGAGTCCAGGATTGGGGAGTTGGAGAGTTGGGGAGTCCAGGATTGGGGGAGTCCGGCGCTAGGGTGCGCGGCATGGGAGTGGTGACGATCTCGGCGACGTACGGCTCCGGTGGTGGCGAGATCGGGCGGGCGGTCGCCACGGGGCTGGACCTGCCGTTCTACGACCAGGCCATCCCGGCCGACGTGGCCCGTCGGCTCGGCGTACCGCTGCCGGACGCGGAGTCCAAGGACGAGACGTTCGACGTCGGCCTGTGGCGGGTGCTGTCATCGATGGCGTTGGCGCCCGACCTGGCGGGGGCGGGGCCGCTGGCGTTCGCGACGATCTCGGACGAGCGGGCGTTCCGGGACCAGACCGAGCAGGTGATCATCGAGGTCGCGGCCGGCGCCGGTGGGGTGATCTTGGGCCGGGCGGGTGCCTTCGTGCTGCCCCGCGACGCGCCGGAGGCGCTGCACGTCCGGCTGGACGGGCCGGAGGAGGCCCGGCTGGCGGTGCTGGCCCGGCTCTTTCCGGCCGAGGCCGAGGGTACGCTGCGGCACCGGCTTCGCGGGAACGACGGCGTCCGGGCGGCGTACGTCCGGCGCTTCTACCGGGCCGACCCGGCGCACTGCCAGCATTACCACCTGGTCGTCGACTCGACCGCGCTGCCCTGGGACGTGGTGGGGACGATGGTGGTCGCCGCGGCGCGGGCCCGTGGCATCGGCGGGCGACCGGCGTGACCGGTCCGATCGTCGCGGCGCTGGACGGGCACCACCCGCGGATCGCGCCGGACGCCTGGCTGGCGCCGACCGCGGTGGTGGTCGGGCGGGTGTGGATCGGGCCGGGCAGCAGCGTCTGGTACGGCGCGGTGCTGCGCGCGGAGGACGCCGACGTCGTGCTCGGCGCGGGTTGCAACGTCCAGGACTGCTCGGTGCTGCATGCCGACCCCGGGTTCCCGTGCGTGCTGGGTGACCGGGTGTCGCTGGGGCATCGGGCGGTGGTGCACGGGGCGCGCATCGACGACGACGTGCTGGTGGGCATGGGCGCGGTGGTGCTCAACGGCGGCCGGGTCGGGAGCTGGTCGGTGGTGGCGGCCGGGGCGGTGCTGCGGCCGGGCTTCGAGGTGCCGGCGGGCGTGCTGGTGGCGGGTGTGCCGGCGAAGGTGGTCCGGCCGGTCACCGACGCCGAGCGGGACATGGTCCGGCTGACTGCGGCGGCCTACCGGCACAAGTCCGACCTGCACCGCGCCGCGTTCCCCGCCTGACGACCCGGCGCCGGCATGCCGCAAAGGTGCCGTCGGCGGCCAACCCGGTAGCGGCGCCAACGCCTGGCAGGCCCCGCCGCATCATCGCGTTGCCGGTCCTTGCTGCGCCGCGTCGAGATTCGCAACGGAGCGCGCACTCGCCAACTCACCCCGACCTGACCACCCGGCCCCACCTGCCCCAACCCACCACCGGAACCCCGCGAACCGGCGTGCGTCCGCCCGGGCCACCAGCACGCCCTCACACCCCAAACCACCCCTGGGGTGGCTGAGCGAGAAAAGGGGCCTACTCCCCAACGGCGCTACTGCTACTGGTGCCGCGGCCGCGGGGTGTCCTGTCGACACTCACCGAAAGCTGCGACCACAGCTGCATCATGCGCACGGACGACTCCTCCCACGTGGGTGCCGCGGACTGGTTGTTCCTGAGTTGAGCGCGCCGTTGACGCCGCTCCTGCGGAGCCGCGCACAACCGGACCACGTGACCGGCGAATGCCGCCGCATCGTCGGCGAAGCAGACGGCCGACCGCAGCGGTTCGGGTATACCCTCGATCCCGCCCACGGTCGTCGATACGAGCAGACAGGCGCGGCGGATCGCCTCGATCACCTTGACCTTCACGCCGCCGCCAATGCGTAGCGGGCACAGAACGATGTCGGACCGATCCAACTCGGCCGGCAGGTCGCTCACGTACCCACGAATGTCGGCACCTGGGCATTCACTGGCCAAGCTGGCCAGGTCCGGCGAAAGGTTGACTCCGGCGAGTACCAGATGCGCTCCGGGGATGTGTTCGCGAATCCGCGGAAAAATGTCTGTGACCAGCCAGACGAACGCGTCTCGGTTGGGGGGATAGTCGTAGTCGGCGAGAAACAGCAACCGGGGAGAGACCAGGTAGCCCTCGTCGTCCGGCTTGCCCGAGCCGGCCGGCAGGTGGTCCCAGCCGTTCGGGATGAGGTGCGGGAGGACCGTCGGCTCCCGGCGCCGCATCTCGGCGGCGTCTTCTGGGCTGAGCGCGACTACCGCTCCCGCCAGTCGCCAGGCTCGCTGCTCGCTTCCGCGCAGTATGGCGATCTGATCTTCCGACACGGGCTCGCCCGTCTCCGCGAGCTGCTCGAGCAGCTGCGACTCGATGTTGTGGTCGACGATGACCGTACGGGCCAACAACTCCGGTGGGACCAGCTTAAGCAGGTAGTGGCCCTCTAGATGCACGACGTCGTAGCCAGCGCCCTGTACGGCTAGGCGCCGCAGGTGTGCGGTAGCCGGACCGGAGGCCCGGTCCGGGCCCGGTCCGGGGGCTGACTCATCGACGAAGACATCGGTGCGGAGGCCGGAAAGGTCCGGCACCGCTGTCAGATGCCGGCTGACGTCCGCATCGGGCGCGACGACGACGAGGTCGATGCGGGTCTCATCCAACGCGCGATGCAGCAGTTTCGCGCAGCGGATGCGGCCGCCGCCTACCGCCGGCCACAGCATGTCGTGTGAAATGAAGAGCACTCGAGATCTGGCACCGCGGTAGACACCACTCGGGTGGCTAGTCTCCATGAAACCTCCAGAGGTCCCCACCGGCGGCGCCGCGGCTGGATTCGCCGGCTTCCCTGGCACGGCCGCCGCACGGCGATCGAAGCTAGGAATGAGTCGCCCGAAATTGTGAAATTATCCGATTTGCGCCGCTCGTCAAGCACATTGAGGTTACTGCCAACCAAAGGTACACCTTGATAGTATACGAGGCTGCGCAGCAAGTGGTCTGGTACGCCTTCCGTGCCGCTTCCCCTACTACGAAGGAAGTTCTGCCATGCGAGTTCTCGTCACTGGAGGTGCCGGCTACGTCGGCTCATCGCTGGTCCCCTTGCTGCTCGGCGAGGGTCATCACGTGCGGGTCCTCGACCATATGAGGAGCGGCGGGGAGGGACTCCTGAGCTGCTGCGCGAATCCCCGTTTCCAGATAGTCCGCGGGGATGTGTCCGACGAGGAGGCACTGGTGTCCGCGCTCGAGGACATGGACGCGGTAGTGCACCTTGCGGCGCTGGTAGGTCACCAGGCGTGCCAGCGTGAGCCGGCGTACACGTGGACGACGAATGTGGACGGTACGCGCCGCCTGCTCGAGTTCCGCGGCCCGGACCAACGGGTGTTGTTCGCCTCGACCGGCAGCGTCTACGGAAAAGTTCGGGACGCGGTGTGCACTGAACAGACTGA
Source organism: Mycobacteriales bacterium (assembly GCA_035476575.1). Lineage (GTDB taxonomy): Bacteria > Actinomycetota > Actinomycetes > Mycobacteriales > JACQDL01 > DATILL01. The sequence continues at coordinate 36,531 of DATILL010000152.1, read as the reverse complement.
CGTCAACCCGCTGACGGTATACGCCAAGTCAAAAGTCGCCGCCGAGGAACTGGTGCTGACGGCCGGAAACAGCGTTGTCTTCCGATACGCGACGGCCTTCGGGGTGAGCCAGCGACTGCGCCTCGATCTTCTTGTTAACGACTTCGTGTACCAGGCCGTGCAGCGCGGTAACCTTATTGTCTACCAGGGCGACTCTCGGCGGACGCTCGTTCACGTCCGGGATATGGCGCGATCGATCGCCTTCGCCTTGCAGCGCTGGGATTCATTCGTTGACGACATCTACAATGTCGGCAACGAGAGCCTCAACCTCTCCAAGGCTGAAATTGCCCATACCATCCGTGAGCGCGTCAACTGCTATCTGCACTTTGCCGAGTTCGCCTCTGACCCGGATCAACGTGACTACTTCGTGTCGTACGAGAAGATTCGCAACAAGGGCTTTGTGACAGAGGTCGACCTCGCGACCGGGCTGTCCGAGCTGATACCAGCAGTTCGGCTGGTCGCGTGATGTCGACCTCAGCCGGCACCTGGCCGCTGGCACAGCTGCAATGTGCCGGCTGGGAGAACGGAGGCCGTCAGTGACAGCGCTGCCAAGCGAAAGAGACACCTGCCGGATCTGTGGCTCGCCCGCCCTGCGCGAGGTGCTCGATCTCGGCAATCTCGCGGTGTCAGACTTCGTAGCCGATGCCGATCCTGTGCACGCGCCGCTGGTACTAGTGCTGTGCGATCCAGATGAGGGCGGCTGCGCATTCGTACAACTCAAACATCGGGTGCTGGACCAGGCCCTCCTGTACACACGCTACTGGTACCGTTCTGGCACCAACGAGTCGATGCGGGCCGCGCTGGCGGATATCGTTAGGGAGGCACAGACCGCGGTGCAGCTCCGAGCCGGCGACATCGTCGTCGACATCGGGGCGAATGATGGCACATTGCTCAGAGCGTACGGACGCGGTGACCTGCGGCTAGTGGGATTCGAGCCAGCCGAGAACCTGTTAACCGAGGCTCGCACGGGTACGAACCTTATAATCCCGGAACTCTTCTCCGCGGCCACATTCAAACGCCATCTCGGCGCGGCGGCGCGGGCTCAGCTGATAACGTCGATCGCGATGTTCTATGATCTTGAGGAACCGCACGAGTTTGTCCAGGAAGTCGCCGAAATCCTGGCGCCGGACGGACTGTGGATCGTGCAGATGGCGTACCTGCCCACGATGCTCGACACCAACAACTTCGACAATATTTGCCACGAGCACGTAGGATATTATTCGCTTGCCGTGATGGACCGACTGGTCCGCGCGCACGGGCTCGAGATTCGAGATGTCGAGCTGAACGACGTCAATGGGGGCAGCTTCCGCATCTACCTACAGCATGAAGACCATGCCGATGCGCGATGGCGCTCGAACGGAGCGGATGAGCGGGTCGCCCGCCTAGCCCAGGCCGAACGCGCTCAGCGGCTGACCGAGACCGACAAGTACCGATGGTTCGCGGACCGCATGCGCGACATAAAGGAGACCGTCCGCAACTTCATTCTCCAGGAGCTGGCGAACGGCAAGGTCTTCCATGTCTACGGCGCGTCGACGAAGGGCAACACGATTCTCCAATACTTTGGGCTCGATCATCGTCATTTCCAGCTCGCGGCGGACCGCAACAGCGACAAGTGGGGCCTCCGGACAGTGCTTACCAACATACCTATCGTGTCCGAGGAAGTCTCCCGGGCAGCACGGCCGGACTACTATTTCGTTCTTCCCTGGCACTTCCGGGAGACATTCCTGACGCGCGAGCAGGCGTTCCTCGGCTCCGGGGGTGGCATGATATTCCCGCTACCTGAGCCCTTGCTTGTCCACATGACCGGTGGAGAGCTGCGGGAAAGTGTCCTCGGAGCAGCCAGTGCGCGCACGTCGTCTCTGTCGCGGGAGGACATGCACCGTGGGTGATGCTTGGCTCAACGAGGTGGTGGTGCGCGACCGGAGCATCGGATCGCTCCGCGACACTATCGGCGAAAGCCGGCTGCTCCGCGTCGAGGGTGCGGCGCGCCAACTGCTGGCGGCCCTGCGTGGACGACGGATCGTCAATATCAACTCAACGCCGACCGGCGGCGGCGCAGCGGAGATGCTGCAGAACCTGGTGGCATATGTCCGTGGCCTGCAGATTGACTGTCGGTGGCTCGTCATCGGTGGCGATGCCGTGTTCTTCACGATCACCAAACGCATCCACAACCGGGTCTACGGGTTCTCGGGGGACAGTGGTGCGCTCGGCGACGCGGAGCGCCGACACTACGAGCGAGTCCAGAGTGTCGTGGCGGAACAGCTTGTGGCGTTTCTCCGACCTGATGACCTCGTCCTCATCCATGACCCACAGCCGCTCGGGCTTGCGCCCGCGATCCGGGATCTCGGCGCACGCACGGTGTGGCGATGCCATATCGGCACCGACTACCGCAACGAATTCACCGAGGAGGCTTGGGACTTCCTGCGGCCTTACCTCGACAGGCTCGACGCCTACGTCTTCACCCGGGCCAGCTTCGCGCCTACGTGGCTTGACCCCAGCAGGGTCGTCATCATTCCACCGTCCATCGACCCATCGTCGCCGAAGAACCGGCCGCTGGACGGCCGCACCGTGCATCGGATCCTGGCCCACTGTGGCCTCCAGCGGGGAGAGCCCGGTCCGACTCTCACATTCGTCCGGGCCGACGGCAGCCGGACACTGCTTCGGCGGCACGCCGACGTGCTGCAGTCAGGGCCGCCGGCTCCACCAGACGCTCCGCTGGTTGTGCAGGTGTCCCGCTGGGACCGGATGAAGGACATGGGCGGGGTGATGCAGGCATTTGCCGACAACCTTGCCCAGATGGGAGACGCGCATTTGGCGCTGATCGGGCCGGCGATCACCGGGTACGCCGACGACCCGACGGCGGCGGAGGTTCTTGTGGACAGCGTGACGCTGTGGCGCACGCTACCGCACGAGGCGCGCGGACGGATCCACCTCGCCTGCCTGCCGATGACCGATCCGGAGGAGAACGCGCTGATGATTAACGCCGTGCAGCGGCAGGCGGCAGTCATCACCCAACTGAGCCTCGCCGAGGGTTTCGGCCTCACCGTGGCGGAGGCGATGTGGAAGTCGAAGCCAGTGATCGCAAGTCGGGTGGGCGGCATCCAGGAACAGGTTATTGATGGAACTGGTGTTCTCGTCCCGTCGGGGGACCATGACGCGGCGGCCGCGGCGCTTGCCGAACTGCTCGCCGATCCGAGCCGCAGGGCCGCTATGGGGCGGGCGGCCCACGAGCGCGCGCAGACGTTCTTCCTCCCCGACCGGCATCTGCTGCAGTACGGGGAGCTGTTCCTTGGTTTGTGCGACCGGTAGCCGTATAGGAACCGCGGCGGGATGAGGTGGCGGTGACAGTCATATACGGGATCGACGCGGGGAGCACCCACACGCGGATCTGTGTGGAGGCGCCCGGCGTCCCTGTTTTCCGCTGGCAGGTCGGCTCGATCAATCCCGCTGCGGTCGGCGCAGCGACCGCCGTGGACCGCCTCCATGAGACGTTCCGCGTCGTTGCCGACGCTGCCGCTGGACGCCCGTCGCTGGGTTGGCTCGCGAGCGCGAGCATCGTCGCGGACACCGCGCCCGAGGAGCTCGCCGTGATGCGTGCGTTGCTACCGCCTGGATCCACGCTCCTGGCCGTCTCCAACGACGCCGTTCCGATGCTTTTTGCACCACCTTTGGCCGACTGCGGGGCTGTCGTGCTCGCCGGCACCGGAAGTGCGTTCATAGGCTGCGACGGCACCACCGTCGTTCAGTTGGGGAGCTACGAATACCTCGGTTCGGACCAGGGCAGCGGGTTCGACATCGGCCTGCACGGCCTTCGGGCGGCGTTGCGTGCTCGCGATGGCATCGGACCGCCCTCAGCCCTGCCCGAATCGCTGTCGCGACACGTGGGCCGGGACCTCGCGAGCGAGGCCAGACACCTCGCGGCTGTCCCGTTCCCGAAGCAAGCCGTCGCGCGTCTCGCTCCGGTTGTGATCCAATGTTGGCTGGGCGGGGATGTCGTCGCGGGCGGGGTGGTGACTGCCGCGGTCGAGTCGTTGGCGGCAGGCGTCGCCCAGGTGCGCCGGCAGCTGCAGCTCGCCGCGGCCAGCGGCACCGTGCTCGCCGGCGGTCTGGTGACCGGCTGCGCGGAGTTCGCCTCGTTTCTACGAGCAGCAATCGAGCGGGCGTGCGGACGCCATCCTCTAACCGTGTGCACCGACCCGGCCGCCACAGTTCTGTCATGTGCGCGGCGCCTAGCGGAGACCGGCAAGGGACGCGCGATCGGACGAGCATACCTGGACAGACATGTCTGGCTGGCCCGGCCCGCCGGCGTCGGCCACGAGTCGGGAGACATCGTTGGTTATGAAGCCTCGCAATAGTTTGCCGGCGGCACACGCAGTGCCCCGGACACTACGGCTGGGCCTGTCGGTCTTGCCGCAGGGCCACTCGCTCACATGCGACGCGGTGCTCTTTGATATGGACGGCACGCTGATTGACTCCCGGGCGTGCCTGGAGCAGACCTGGCGGGCCTGGTGCGCGAGGCACGGGCTCGACGTCGACGCCGTGTTACGCATCTCGCATGGGCGCCAGAATGGCGACACCGTCCGGATCGTGGCCCCGCACCTCGATAGGGACAACGAGATCGCCGCCCTCGCCCGGGCTCAGGAGGACTGTCGAGACGGCATCGTCGCGGTTCGCGGGGCACGCCGGCTCTTGGCGCAGCTCGCTCCCGCGCGTTGGGCGGTGGTGACCTCCGCATGGCGCCGGCTGGCGGAGATCCGGCTCGAATGCGCGGGGCTTCCGCTGCCTTCCGTCCTCATCACCGCCGACGAGATCCAGCGAGGCAAGCCGAACCCGGCAGGCTATCTCAGCGCCGCGGCTCGGCTGGGTATCAAGCCGGCCGCATGCGTGGTGGTGGAGGACGCTCCGGCGGGCATTGCGGCGGCACGAGCGGCCGGCATGCGGGTCATCGGCATCACTACCACTGTCCGGCGTGAAGAACTCGGATGTCAGTGGGTCATCGACGACCTCATGTCCTTGACAGTCCGCACCAGACCAGGCCGCGACGTGGAGCAGCCGAGCAGCGATCGTGACACGTGATCGACGCCCCGGGCCTAGACCGTATGGAGGCGCCGGGCTGTTGGCCGGCGGTGTGGTGCCCGGTGGGGAGGCATCCGGCGCCTGGCTGGCGAGTTGGCGCGGGTCACGACCGGGCCGTGCTCGGTTGTCCGGTGGTGCCGCATTTGCAGGAGGCGTCAGGTCACGAAGTACGGCTGCCGTACCAGGGCGTTGATCGACAGTGCGGCCGGTCCGAAGCACGCACCCACGACACGACTCCGATCGGCGACGGTACGTTCTCCTGGTGTGCCCGGCGCCCATCCTGGCCACCAGCCGAACTGGCCGTACTCGTCGGCGCGGTCGGGATGGCGCGGAACGACCCGGGCAGCGGGGTGACTTGAGGTCTGCGTGCTGGTCGTGTCGCCACCTCGGAGGAGTACCCACCTCCCCTCTGTGGAGAGGACAGCCCGCTCCAGGTGCCACCGCGCCGAGGGCTGCACAGCCACCGGATGGTCTCGTGCGGCGACCCTCTGCAGGTCCAGCCATACCGACCTGTGTACGTCTACCTGTACGCCGACAGTTCCTTCTGCTACGGCGCCCGGAGGACGGCGGCCGGAAGGAGTCGGAGGAGTCCCTCGGCAGCCGCCGCTCCAGCTCCTCCACCCTGGGCGGTCAAGGCCTCGATCTGGGCATCCTTGGCCGCGATGACCACACGCGGCCCGCGCGGGCGGGTTTAGCCCCGGCTGACCTTGCCGGCCTTCAGGCAGGAGGTGCAGACGTTCAACCGCTTGCGGGTGCCGCGGCCCAGCACCGCCCGCACGGTCTGGATGTTCGGGTTCCACCGGCGGTGCGTACGACGGTGGGAGTGTGAGACCGACATGCCGAAGCCCGGTCCCTTGCCGCAGACGTCGCACACGCTTGCCACGGGAGTCTCCTGGAGAACGATCGTTCGATGAGCACGGCTGACCCGGCACCACGGCCGGGCGACCGTTCCGGGCGACCGTTGCAGTGTAGGCACCGCCCCAGCCGCCAACAAAACGGCACGGGCCGAAACCGAACCGTCGCGTCGTACCGGCTGGGTACGCTGCGCGGGACCAGACGCCCGGCGTTGACCAGGAGGTACGGCGTGCTGAGGGCCCTTGACCCGACCGGGGTGCGTGGTTGGTGCGCCGCGGTCGTCGAGGCGCTGGCCGCGCACCAGCAGGAGATCGACGACCTCAACGTCTACCCGGTCCCGGACGGCGACACCGGCACCAACCTGGCGCTGACCGCGCAGGCCGCCGCCACCACCCTGGGCTCGGCCGAGCCGCCGGACGCCGCCGGCTGCCTCGCCCTGCTGGCCCGTGGCGCGGTGCTCGGCGCCCGCGGCAACTCCGGTGTCATCCTCAGCCAGATCCTTCGTGGCCTGGCCGACGCGTGCCCGGCCGGCACCCTCCTGGACGGCGCGGCGCTGGCAGCCGGGCTGGAGCGGGCGGCCGAGCTGGCCTACGCCGCGGTGGCCGAACCGGTGGAGGGCACCATCCTGTCGGTGGCCAGGGCCGCGGCGCTGGCGGCCGGTGCCGTCCGCGACGCCGACCTGTGCGCGGTCGCCGAGGCCGCCGCCCAGGCCGCGACCCAGGCCGTCGCCCGCACCCCGAGCCAGCTCCCCGAGCTGGCCCGGGCCGGCGTGGTCGACGCGGGCGGCCGGGGGCTGGCCGTCGTGCTCGAGGCGTTGCGGACCGTCGTGTCCGGCCGGCCGGGCAACCTGCCGGCGCCCCGCCGGGTGGCCCGCGACCGGCAGGTCCTGGAGGCGGCCCGGGAGACCGGCTCGGCGACGTACGGCTACGAGGTGCAGTACCTCCTGGCGGCGACCGAGGACGCCGTAGCCCGGCTGCGCCTAGAGCTGGCCGAGCTCGGCGACTCGGTCGTCGTGGTGGGCACCGGCGACGGCCTGTGGAACGTCCACGTCCACGTCAACGACGTCGGTGCCGCGGTGGAGTCCGGGGTCGAGGCCGGCCGGCCGTTCCGGATCACAGTCACCCGGTTCGCCGACCAGCACGCCGCGGCCGGCGGGCCGGGCGCCGACGCTGCCGAGCCGGCCGCCGAGCCGCCGCATGCGGGCTCCGCGATCGTGGCGATGGCGCCCGGAGAGGGCCTGTCGCACCTGTTCGAGGCCGAGGGGGTGGTCGTGGTGGCGGGCGGGCCGGGGGAGGGCAGCCCCTCCACCGGCAGCGTGCTGGCCGCGATCGCCGGCACCGGGGCGGCCCGGGTCGTCGTCCTGCCCAACGACGGCAACCTCACCGCGGTGGCCGGCGCCGCGGCCGAGCAGGCCCGGTCGGACGGGGTCCGGGTCGCCGTGGTGCCGAGCCGCTCGCCGGTGCAGGGCTTGGCCGCGGTGGCGGTGCATGACGCGGCGCGGCGGTTCGACGACGACGTCATCGCGATGGCCGAGGCGGCGGCGGCCACCCGGTACGCCGGGATCACGGTGGCGGTGCGGAACGCGATCACCATGGCCGGGCAGTGCACGGCGGGTGACGTGCTCGGGCTGGTCGAGGGGGACGTGGTGCTGATCGGGCAGTCGGTGGAGGCGGTGTCACGGGAGCTGACCGACCGGCTGCTGGTCACCGGCGGCGAGCTGGTCACCCTGATCGTCGGGGCCGACGCGCCGGCGGGGCTGGGTGAGGCGCTGGAGCGCCACCTGGTCGCCACCCACCCCGAGGTGGACGTCGTTGTGTATGACGGCGGCCAGCCGCTCTACCCGTTGCTGCTCGGGGTGGAGTAAGAGGCAGGAGATCATGGCGACCTTCGAGACTCCGCTGGGCCGTGTCATCGACGGCAAGTCCGCGCGGGCGCTGCGGAGCCTTGAGCTGGAGACTTGCGGCGACCTGATGCGGCACTATCCGCGGCGGTGGTCCGAGCGGGCCGCGCTGACCGACCTGTCCGGGGTGCGTGAGGGCGAGCTGGTCACCGTGCTGGCCGAGGTCCAGTCGGTGAGCGGCCGGAAGATGAAGTCCCGGGAGGGCTTCCTGGTGGAGGCCGAGGTGACCGACGGCCGGCAGTCGCTGAAGGTGGCCTTCTTCAACCAGCCGTTCCGGCAGAAGGAGCTGGCCCCCGGCCGGCGCGGCCTGTTCACCGGCAAGGTCACCCGGTTCAACCGAGGCTGGCAGCTCGCCCACCCCGACTGCATGATGCTCGACGGCGACCTGGCCGCCGGCGAGGCGGTCGACGACTTCTTCGGTGCGCTGATTGCCGTCTACCCGGCCGGCGCAAAGGTCGCGTCCTGGATCATCTCGCGCAGCGCCAAGCTGGTGCTGGACGCCCTCGACCCGGTGCCCGACCCGCTGCCGGCCAGGCTGCGGGCCCGGCGCCGGCTGATCGACCTGGGCACGGCGCTGCACGACATCCACCGGCCGCCGGACCTTGCCGCGCTGAAGGCCGCGCAGCGCCGGCTCACCTGGGACGAGGCGCTGGTCCTGCAGGTCGCCTTGGCCCAGCGGCGGCACGCCCTGGGCGCCGACCCGGCCACCCCGCGGCCAGCCCGCGACGACGGCCTGCAGGCGGCGTTCGACGCCCGGCTGCCGTTCACACTGACCGCGGGCCAGCGCGAGGTGGGCGACCAGATCGCGGCCGACCTGGCCGGCACGTACCCAATGCACCGGCTGCTGCAGGGCGAGGTCGGTGCCGGCAAGACGCTGGTCGCGCTGCGAGCCATGCTGCAGGTGGTGGACGGCGGTGGCCAGGCCGTGCTGCTGGCGCCCACCGAGGTGCTGGCCGCCCAGCACGCGCGCAACCTGCGCGACCTGCTCGGCCCGCTGGCCCGGGCCGGTGAGCTGGGCGCCGCCGGGCGGGCCACCCGGCTCACCTTGCTGACCGGGTCGCTGTCCGCGCCGGCCCGGCGTGCCGCGCTGCTGGACGCGGCCAGCGGGGCGGCCGGGATCGTGGTCGGCACGCACGCGCTGATCCAGGACAAGGTGGCCTTCGCCGACCTCGGCCTGGTGGTGATCGACGAGCAGCACCGGTTTGGCGTGGAGCAGCGCGACGCCCTGCGGGGCAAGGGTGACCGGCCGCCGCACCTGCTGGTGATGACCGCCACCCCGATCCCGCGCACGGTTGCCATGACGGTGTTCGGCGACCTGGAGATCTCCACCCTGCGTGAGCTGCCGGGCGGTCGGGCGCCGATCTCGACCGCGGTCGTGCCGGTGGCCGAGAAGCCGGCCTGGCTCGACCGGGCCTGGCAGCGTGTCACGGAGGAGGTGGCCGCCGGGTACCAGGTGTACGTCGTCTGCCCGCGGATCGGCGCGGAGGCCGCGGCCGACGACGTGCCCGACCAGCCCGCGGACGAGGGCACCGTCGCTGAGGGGCCGGCCGGTGCCGACCGACGGCCGCCGCAGGCCGTGGCGGACGTGCTCCCGATGCTGGTGGAGGGGCCGCTCGCTGGCCTGCGGCTGGCCGCGCTGCACGGCCGGCTCCCGCCCGACGGCAAGGACGACGTGATGCGCCGGTTCACCGCCGGGGAGATCGACGTGCTGGTGGCGACGACCGTGGTCGAGGTCGGCGTGGACGTGTCCAACGCGACCATGATGCTGGTGCTCGACGCGGACCGCTTCGGCGTCTCCCAGCTCCACCAGCTCCGCGGCCGGGTCGGCCGGGGCACCGCGCCGGGGCTGTGCCTGCTGGTCACCGACGCGCCGCCGGGTACCCCGGCCCGCCGCCGGCTGGACGCCGTGGCGTCCACAGTGGACGGTTTCGAGCTGGCCCGGCTCGACCTGGAGCAGCGCCGTGAGGGTGACGTGCTCGGCGCCGCCCAGTCCGGCCGGCGCAAGCAGGTCAAGCTGCTCTCGCTGCTGCGCGACGAGCAGCTCATCGCCGACGCCCGCGAGGAGGCGACCGCGCTGGTGGGCGACGACCCCGAGCTGGCCCGGCACCCGGTGCTGGCCGCCGAGATCGCTGTCCTGCTCACCGACGACCGCGCGGAGTACCTGGAGAAGGCCTGACCCGCCCGCACTCAACCCCTCTCCTAACGATCATCGAGCTGTTGTCGCTAGTCGATCTTCAACAGCGACAACAGCTCGATGATCGCCGCGGAAAGCTGGGGGAGAATCGGCACATGACCAGAATCGTGGCCGGCAGCGCGGGTGGCCGGCGGATCGCCGTACCCCCTGGTGCGTCGACCCGGCCCACCTCCGGCCGCACCCGGGAGGCCCTGTTCAACACCCTGGCAACCCTCACCGACCTCGACGGCGCCCGGGTGCTCGACCTGTACGCCGGCTCGGGCGCGGTCGGCCTGGAGGCGCTGTCCCGCGGCGCCGGGCACGCGCTGTTCGTCGAGGCCGACCCGCGCACCGGGCGGCTGGTCAGGGACAACGCGCGCGCCCTCGGGCTGGCCGGCGCCGCCGAGGTCCGGGTCGAGCGGGTGCCAAGGCTGGTCGCCGGGCCGCCCCCCGGGCCGCCGTACGACGTGATCTTCGCCGACCCGCCGTACGCGCTGCCGGACACCGACCTGGACGCCGTGCTCGCCGGCCTGGCCAGGCACGGCTGGCTGGCGGCCGGTGCGGTCGTGGTCGTGGAGCGGGCCAGCTCCAGCGCCGGGCCGATGTGGCCAATGCCACTCAATCCGGTCAGACGGCGACGGTACGGCGATACGACGCTTTGGTACGGTCACGCACCGTGAGGCGTGCTGTCTGCCCCGGTTCCTTCGACCCGGCCACCCAGGGGCACCTGGACATTATCGGCCGGGCCAGCCGGCTCTACGACGAGGTCATCGTCGCGGTGCTGGTCAACAAGACCAAGTCCGGCCTGTTCACCGTCGAGGAGCGGATGGACATGCTGCGCGTGGTCACCGCGGAGTACGGCAACGTCCGGGTGGGTTCCTTTCACGGGCTGCTGGTCGACTACTGCCGGGCACAGGACGTGAACGTGGTGGTCAAGGGCCTGCGAGCCATCAGCGACTTTGACTACGAGCTGCAGATGGCCCAGATGAACTACGACCTGGCCGGCGTGGAGACCCTGTTCATGCCGACCAACCCCACGTTCAGCTTCCTGTCCTCCAGCCTGGTCAAGGAGGTCGCGACGTACGGCGGCGACGTGGCCGGGCTGGTTCCGCCGTACGTGCTGGAGCGCCTGCTCAAGCGGCTGGCCTGAGCGGCGGTAGCCTCGTCGGCATGGTGGAACGAGCGGCGCCCGAACCGGGCGGTCCGACGGTCTACCGTGTGCTCGAGGTGCTGGCAGAGCTGACCGAGCTGGTGGACGCCGCCCGGGGCGTGCCGATGTCGGCGTCCTGCGTGCTTCCCCGTGGCGCGGTGCTGGACCTGCTCGAGGACATCCGGGACGCGCTGCCGGCCGAGCTGGCCGACGCCCAGGACGTGCTCAACCGGCGCGAGGACCTGCTCACCGAGGCGACCACCCGGCTGCACCGGGCCGCCGAGTCCGGCCAGGCCGAGCGGGCCAGGCTGGTGGGGTCCGCGCACGAGGAGGCGAACGCCCTCCTGGCGGCCGCGCACGACCAGGCCAGCCAGGTGGTGGCCGCCGCCCAGGCGCACGCCGAGCGGCTGGTGGCGGCCGCGCAGGCGCAGGCCGAGCGGGTGCTGGCCCACGGCCAGGCCGAGGCGGCGACCACCGTGGCGGCGGCCCGGCAGGACGCCGCCCGCCGGGTCGAGGAGTCCGAGGTGCACCGCGTGGCCACCGAGCAGGCTGCCCAGCTCGTGGCCGACGCTCGGGCGGATGCCCGCAAGATGGTGGCCGACGCGGAGGAGTACGTCGACGGTCGGCTAGCGTCGTTCAGCGAGATGCTCACCCGCACCATCCGCCAGGTCGACATGGGCCGGCAGGCGCTGCGCGAACGCTCAGGACAGTGAGCACGACTCGAGTCGACCAGCTCCCGACGGCTCCGGTAACCTTGCCGTCGGCCTCACCTACAGGTCAGGTTTCGTATGCCCGAGCGCCACACGACACGACTGAACCCACGCGACCCGCTCGTGATAGACATCCGCGAGCTGGGCCGGCGTCCGGGTTCGATGCGCCGAGTCGAGCGGACGGTGCCCGCGCCCTCGGACCTTGGCCTGGAGCTGGCCGGTGTGCCGGAAGGCGCCCCGCTTGAGCTGGATCTCCGGCTGGAGGCGGTCGTGGAGGGTGTGTTGATCTCCGGGACCGTCACCGGGCCGCTGAGCGGCGAGTGCGGGCGCTGCCTGGTGCCGGTCAGCGACGAGGTGGTTGTCGACCTGCAGGAGCTGTTCGCCTACCCGGACAGCGCCACGGACGAGACCACCGAGGAGGGGGAGGTCGGCCGGATCGAGGGCGACCTGATCGACCTCGAGCCGTACGTACGGGACGCGGTGGTCCTCGGGCTGCCGCTGTCGCCGCTGTGCGCGGACGACTGCCGCGGCCTGTGCGCGACCTGCGGGATGCGCTGGGACGAGCTGCCGGCCGACCACACGCATGACCAGATCGATCCGCGCTGGGCCGCCCTGACCGAGCGGTTCGGCCAGCACCAGACCGACAGTCAGGAGAGTTAGACGTGGCCGTTCCGAAGCGGAAGAAGTCGCGGAGCAACACCCGCCACCGCCGCTCGCAGTGGAAGACGACCGCGCCCACGCTCGCGCCGTGCGGCAACCGGGCCTGCCGCCAGCCCAAGCTGCCGCATGTGGCGTGCCCGAGCTGCGGCCAGTACGACGGCCGGCGCGTCCTCGCCGTCTGATCGCCGGCCCGGTGCACCGGGCGGGGTCGCCGGCCCACTCGTCGGCCCACTCGCCGGCCCAGTCATCGACCGGGTCCCTCGATCTTGGATCCGACCGGACTCACCTAACGCGGCGTCTCAACCGGGGCGCCGCGTGTCCTGCGTACCCGCGTCGGTTACGGTCTCTCCGGATGCTGTCCGGCGGCGAGCCGTGACCTGGGCGGAGGTGAGCAGGTGATCGAGGCAGGTGTGCCGCCAGAAGGGACGGCGCCGTTGGAGCTGGCGCTGGGCGTCGTCATCGAGCCCGGGCTGATGGAGCGTGCACTCACCCACCGCTCCTACGCATATGAGAACGGTGGGCTGCCCACCAACGAGCGGCTCGAGTTCCTCGGCGACGCCGTGCTCGGGCTGGTCATCACCGACTCGCTCTTCAAGACCCACCCCGACCTGCCCGAGGGCCAGCTCGCCAAGCTACGCGCCTCGGTGGTCAACATGCGCGCGCTGGCCGAGGTTGCCCGGGGTCTCGGCCCTGGCGGGCTCGGCGTCCACCTGCGGCTCGGCCGTGGCGAGGAGGTCACCCGCGGCCGGGAGAAGGCCAGCATCCTGGCCGACACACTGGAGGCGCTGCTCGGCGCCGTCTACCTTGAACACGGGCTGGACGTCGCCCGGCAGGTGGTGCACCGGCTCTTCGACCCGGTGATGGCGGACGCGGCCCAGCGTGGTGCCGGGCTGGACTGGAAGACCAGCCTGCAGGAGCTTACCGCGGCGCACGGCCGCGGCGTTCCGGAGTACCTCGTGACCGAGGAGGGTCCGGACCACGAGAAGCACTTCACCGCGATTGTCCGGGTGGCGGCGGAGGATCTCGGCACCGGCCAGGGCCGGAGCAAGAAGGAGTCCGAGCAGCAGGCCGCCGAGACCGCCTGGAAGACCCTGCACGCGCGCCTCGGTCCCCCGTAGGCGCGAGAGCGCGTGCTGACGGCTCACCATATATCTTGATATTTGGGTCCGGACGTGCTCTAGCGCGCAGCCGAGACTCCGTTCGAGATTTGCCTCTGGGCGATTGGGGGGCTGCTGCCGCGGGTTGTTCGACGGTCATGCCTACGGGGGTCAGGCAGGTGATCGACGGCCCAGGGGGTCACCGGATCATGCCCGACGCCTCGGTGAGGCCTTTCCGGCTGTCGCCCGGCGACACGGTGGGGCTCGGTCGCGTGCTCGTCGATGTGCGGCGGACCGGCGAGCCATTACCGCCCTTCACCCCACCGTCATCGCCACGCACGCCGAGCGCGCCTCCCTGGCCGCCGCGGTCCCCAGCGGACCGAGACCACTCGGTACCTCGCGCCGCGACCCATCTGGACGAGTCGTTCGCCCGGAGGGTCATCCGGGAGGCCGTGGACCAGCGCTACTGGGCCGTCGCGTACTCCTTACACCACCGACCTGGCCCCCGTCGCCCTGCACGCGCTGGCGGCCCGGCGCCGCCGCCTGGTTCGCGACCTGCTTCTGCTGGCGCTGCTGGTGCGTCTCCTGGTCGCCGTGCTCGACGGGCTGCTCGCGCCAGGTCTCAGTGACGCCGTCGGGGCCGGGGACCGCCGGGCGGTGCTGCGCTGGCTGGCCCTGTGGCCGGGACCGCTGGCGGTTCTGGCCGCCGCATGGCTCGTGGTGGCGGCCGATCGTCACGACGTCCTTCCGCGCCGGTCCGGCTGCGCGGGTCGCTGCATGTGGAAGGTCGTCGTTCGCGCTGTTCCCGCTCTTGAACAAGTACTACGCGGCCGACGGGCTCGTCTCGCACGGTCCCGCTCGAAGCAGCCGCGATCGCCCTCGCGCAGGCTGTACGGCGGACGGCGATGACGTTGTTGGCCAGCCCGTCCAGGGCGCTCCGGCCGAGATGGCATACGCGGAGGCGGCAGGCCGAGCCCGACCGTACCCGCCTGACGGCTCTGCTTCAGGGCACCGCCGCCACGGCCGGTACGGTGCCCGCCCTCACCGGAGCCCTCACCGCGGCGCGAGAGGCGCTCGGTGGGTAGTGACCGCCAGTAGGCTGGCCTGATGCCGGAGCTGCCCGAGGTCGAGGTGGTCCGCCGTGGGCTGGAGCGCTGGGTGGCCGGGCGGACCGTGGCCGCCGTCGAGGTCGGCCATCCGCGGGCGATCCGCCGGCACCTCGCCGGTGCGGCCGACTTCGCCGGGCTGCTGGCCGGCCGGACCATCGTCGCGGCCCGTCGGCGGGGCAAGTACCTGTGGCTGCCGCTGGACTCCGGCGACGCCCTGCTCGGCCACCTCGGGATGAGCGGCCAGCTTCTGGTCCGGCCGTCTGAGGCGCCGGCCGAGGTTCACCTGCGGGTGCGGCTCGCCTTCACCGACGGCGGCCGGGAGCTGCGGTTCGTCGACCAGCGGACCTTCGGTGGCCTGGCGGTCGACCCGGGCGGCGCCGAGCTGCCCGGGCCGATCCGGCACATCGCCCGGGACCCGGTGGACCCGCTGTTCGAGGACGAGGCGTTCGTGGCCGCGGTCCGGCGGCGACGTACCGGAATCAAGCGGGCGCTGCTGGACCAGAGCCTGATCTCCGGGGTGGGCAACATCTACGCCGACGAAGCGCTGTGGCGCAGCGGCCTGCACTGGGCCCGGCCGACCGAGACGCTGACCGGTCCGGCGCTGCGCCGGCTGCTCGCGGCCGTGCGGGAGGTGCTGGGGGAGGCGCTGGCTGCCGGCGGCACGTCGTTCGACTCGCTGTACGTCAACGTCAACGGCGAGAGCGGGTACTTCGAGCGCTCGCTGGCCGTCTACGGGCGGCGGGACGAGCCGTGCCGGCGGTGTGGGACGCCGGTGCGCCGGGACGCGTTCATGAACCGGTCGAGCTACACCTGCCCACGCTGCCAGCCCCGGCCGCGCCGGGCCCGCTACTGAGAGCGGCCGAACATCTGGGTCCACCAGCCGCCGGCGGCGACGTACCCGACGCCCATCACGCCGGCCGCGCAGTCCAGGATGTTCCCCCGGTGTCCGGGGCTGGCCAGCCAGGCGTCCATGATGGCCTGCGGGGTGCCGAAGCCGCGGGCGATGTTCTCGCTCACCGGGCGGGAGTAGCCCTGCGCCTCGGCCCGGCCGGAGGGTAAGCTGCCGTCGCTGCCAGCGTGCGTGAACATCTGGTGCGCTGCCATGTCCCGGCTGTGCACTGTCGCGGCCGCAACCAGTCGGGAGTCCATCCGGACCGCGGCGCAGCCGGCGTGCCGACGGGCGTCGTTGACCAGGGCCAGCATCTGCCAAGGGTAGGCCGCTGTGGTCGATGCCGGCGTGCGGGCCGGCGACGGAGTCGTGCTCGGTAAGGGGTGGAGCGTGCCCCGGGGCAACGCGCTGTCGGGACGGACGACCGGCGTCGCGTCGCCGTGCGGCCCGGCTCCGACCGGACCGGTCAGCCGGGGCCGGGACCCCGTCCCGATCAGGCGCGGAACCAGGATCAGGAGGGTGACCACCACCGCGGCCGCGACAGCCGTCCGGCCGGACCGGGTTACGGCGACACGAATCGGGCTGACCGCGCGATGACCTCCGCCGGCTCGTCGAGCTTCGCCGCGGCGACCGGCGGCGCGATGGGTGGCCCGGCCAGCGATGGCGAACCGGTCGAGCGGATCCGTCGAGCCGGTCCCGCTGGCGTCGGTATCCCGGCGCGTCGGCACGGCGGGCAGTCTAGAGCCTGTCGACCGGAGTCGCCCGTCATGGACGTCGATTGGCTGGGTCGCGGCGCGGCTCGCCAACCCGGCGTCCTCGGAATGGCAAGATCATGGCCGTGGCCACGCTGCCAGGAAGAGAGCTGCGGTGATCGTCGCGGGGTTCTTGATGCTGCTCGTGATCGCTCCCCTGGCGGTTTTCTGGGGGGATGCGCGGGTGGTTGCCGGCCTGGCCTGCTGCGTCGCGGCGCTGGCACTGTGGCGGGCGGCGGCCCTGCAGGAGAAGCTGCGGGTCAGCCGCGGTCGTCCGTCCAACGCGGCTGACGTGATCCGCCAGCTCACCGGCTGGGTGGCCCAGCGGCGACGGGAGCCGATCGTGTCGCAGTCCGCGCTGGACCGGGGCCGGGAGTACGCGACCGGCGTGCAGGACGGGGCATACGCCACCCTCGACGAGGTGCTCGACCGGCTCGCCGAGATGCTCCGGGTGGTGCAGGCCCCGGGCGGGCAACCGCCGGCTCCACCGACCCGCCCGGCCCCGTCCCGTGGGCACGGCGGGTCGGTGCCCTACCTGTCCACGCCGCCGCCCGCCCGCCGCGGAGCCAGCACAGGCTGACTGCAACGTCCTTCCGACCCGGGCGCCCTGACCGCCCGTGTGGTCACCTCTCGGCGTTGTGGTGACCTTTCGTTGTCTGGGTCGCCCGTGTGGTGACCTGTCGGCGTTGTGGTGACCTGTCGTTGTCTGGGGACCCCGACAGGTGACCACACGGCGTTGTGGTGACCACACTCTTGGGGATGGCAGCGGCGGGAGGGGTGGCGGAAACGTGGCTGGGCAGGTCCGGGTGACCGCGTGGGTCAGCGGACGGGTGCAGGGCGTCGGGTTCCGCTGGTGGACCCAGGCGCGGGCGCGCGACCTCGGCCTCACCGGCAGCGCCACCAATCTCGACGACGGACGGGTTGAGATCGTCGCCGAGGGACCGGAACCCGCCTGTCGTGCCTTGCTGGCCCGGTTGCGCGGCCCCGATGCGCCCGGACGGGTGCGCTCTGTCGTCGAGCAGTGGTCCGTGGCGCGCGGCGGAGCCGTAGGATTCCACACGCATTAGCAGTCTGGCGCCCGGAGCGCTAGACTGGACGTTGACTCCCCCACCCCACGGTGGGATTATTCCCCAATACACTGTCCTGACGTGCGTGCACGGCTGGAGACGTGCCCACACCTTTCCTGCTCGTGGAGGCCTTAGAGATGGCCAAGGCCCTGCTCGGTTATGTCGCACCGCGCCCCGACCGCCGTCTCCTCGATGAGGTGACTTTCCTTCGCACTCGAGTACGTGATCTCGAGGCGGAGCTCGCGGACCTTCGGGCCGATCGTGACACCGCAGAGGTAGACCTCGAGGATGGGCTTCGCCGCCTGTCCGAGATCCCCCAGCCGGCGCTCACCTGACGCCGGCAGCATACCCGCTCCACGCGCGCCCTGACCCGACCACTGCCCTGTGGTCGGGCCATCGGTGCGTCTTGCGCTCGGCATCCCTGGTCGTGAGGACTCCTCATGATCAGGCTTGCCGGCTCGACAACCACCGTACGATGAGTCGGTCCCAGGTCCTGGCTCGGCCGAGTCACCGGCGCCCCCGGTGTCGGCGCCCCACGGTGTCATGGTGGTGAGCCGGTGCGGAGGCGTCGGCGTACGGCGAGGTAAGGTCGGGTCGGCCTTTCTCCCCGTCACGGACGGCTGCTCCTACGGGGCGGCGGCCGAGAAAGAGTCGAGACGACTGCCGCCCGGAGAGCCGTGCACCTCAAAAGCCTTACGCTGAAGGGGTTCAAGTCCTTCGCGTCCACCACCCAGCTCCGCTTCGAGCCGGGCATCACCTGTGTTGTCGGCCCGAACGGCTCGGGTAAGTCCAACGTCGTCGACGCCATCGCATGGGTGCTCGGTGAGCAGGGCGCCAAGACCCTGCGTGGCGGCAAGATGGATGACGTCATCTTCGCCGGCACCGCCGGCCGGCCACCACTCGGCCGGGCCGAGGTCACGCTGACCATAGACAACACCGACGGCGTGCTGCCGATCGAGTACGCCGAGGTGTCTGTCACCCGGCGACTTTTCCGCTCCGGCGAGAGCGAGTACGAAATCAACAGCCACGGGTGCCGGCTGTTGGACATCCAGGAGCTGCTCTCCGACTCCGGTATCGGCCGCGAGATGCATGTCATCGTCGGCCAGGGCCAGCTCGACTCGGTGTTGCAGGCCCGACCGGAGGATCGCCGCGGCTTCATCGAGGAGGCGGCCGGGGTCCTCAAGCACCGCAAGCGCAAGGAGAAGGCGCTGCGCAAGCTGGATGCGATGCAGGCCAACCTGACCCGCATCTCCGACCTGGCGCTGGAGCTGCGCCGCCAGCTCAAGCCGCTCGGCCGGCAGGCCGAGGTGGCGCGGCGGGCCGTGGCGATCCAGGCGGAGCTGCGGGACGCCCGGCTCCGGTTGCTTGCCGACGACCTGGTCGGCCTACGCGGTGCGCTGGACAAGGAGGTCGCCGACGAGACGGCGATCCGGGACCGCCGCGCCGCCGTGGAGCGCTCGCTCGCCACGGCGCAGAGCCGCGAGGGCGAGCTGGAGAGGCTGATGACCGCGGACGCCCCCCGGCTGGCCCGGGCACAGGAGACCTGGTATCGGCTGTCCGCGCTGGAGGAGCGGTTCCGCGGCACGGCACGGCTGGCCGCCGAGCGGGCGCGGTACCTGTCCGCCGAGCCGGAGGAGGCTCGCGCCGGCCGCGACCCGGAGGCGATGGAGCGCGAGGCCGAGGCGATCCGGGACCAGGAGATCGAGCTTGAGGACGCGCTGGACGACGAGCGCCAGCGGCTCGCCGCTGCAGTTGGCGCCCGCCAGGCCGCCGAGCAGCGGCTGGCATCGGCGGAGAAAGCGCTGGTTGCCGCCGCCCGCGCGGTGGCTGATCGCCGGGAGGGCCTGGCCAGGCTGTCCGGCCAGGTGGAGGCCGTGCGCAGCCGCGCGGCCAAGGCGGCCGAGGAGATCGCGCGGCTGGCCAGCTCCATCGCCGACGCCCGGCAGCGGTCCACCGCGGCCCGCGGTGAGTTCGAGAAGCTGCAGGGGCAGGTTGGTGCACTGGACGCCGGCGAGGTCGACCTGGACGCCCGCCATGAGACGGCGGTGCGGGCAGCCGAGGAGGTCTCAGCCCGGGTCCGTGAGCTGGTTGAGGCCGAGCGGGTGGCGGAACGGGACCGCTCCACCTGGACCGCCCGGCGGGACGCGCTGGCCCTCGGGCTGACCCGCAAGGACGGCGCGGGCGCGCTGCTGGCGGCGGGGGAGCGGGTGCCCGGCCTGCTCGGCTCGGTCGCCGCGCTGATGTCGGTGGCGCCCGGCCACGAGGCCGCGCTGGCCGCCGCGCTGGGCGCCGTCGCGGACGCCGTGGCGGTGTCCACAGTGGATGGTGCCACCGCCGCGCTGGAGCTGCTGAAGGCCGATGACGGCGGCCGGGCCGGCCTGCTGGTCGGCTGCCCCGACACCGCGGGCAGCCCTGGCCCGGGCGCCGGCCGGGCGGGCTGGCCGCCGTTGCCGAGCGGCGCCCGGTGGGCACTGGACCTGGTCCAGGCGCCATCGACGCTGCAGGCCGCGCTGGCCCGGGCACTGGACCGGGTGGCCGTCGTCCCAGACCTCGCCGCTGCCCGGGCGCTGGTCGCCGACGCGCCGGGCGTGCGGGCGGTGACCCCGGAGGGTGACCTGCTTGGCGCCGACTGGGCCGTCGGCGGCTCGGCCAGTGCACCGAGCGTGATCGAGGTGCAGGCCGCCGTCGACGAGGCAGGGCAGAAGCTAGCCGAGGCGACCAGCCGGCAGGCCGCGCTCGCCGCCGAGCTGACCCAGGCCAGAACGGAGCGGGGGCGTGCCAGGGCAGTGGTCGACACCGCCCTCGCCGCGCTGAACGAGTCCGACGCCGAGATGAACGCGGTGGCTGAGCGGCTCGCCCAGCTCGGCGCGGCGGTCCGGTCCGCGACCGCCGAGGCCGAACGGCTGGAGAAGGCTCGAGCCGAGGCGGAGGATGCCCGCGACAGGGACCTGGATGGCCTGGCCGGGCTGGAGCAGCGGCTGGAGCTCGCCGGGGAGACTCCGGTGGACGAGGAGCCGGCCAGTGACGAGCGGGACTCGCTGGCCGCGGCCGTCGCGGCTGGCCGGCAGGCCGAGCTGGAGGCGCGGCTGGCGGTGCGGACCGGGGAGGAGCGGGTGCGCGCCCTGAAGGGCCGGGCCGACTCGCTGCTGCGTGCGGCCGAGAGCGAGCGGACCGCCCGGGCCCGGCTGGAGGAGGCTCGGGCCCGCCGCGCGCGCGGTGCGGTGATCTCGCAGGCCGTGGCGGAGACCGCGCGGTACGCCCTCGACCGGATCGCCGGGTCGCTGCGGCTGGCGGCGACCGACCGGGACGAGGCGCAGCAGGCCCGGGTCGTACGCGAGGGCGAGCTGCTCGCGCTGCGGGCGCGGACCCGTGAGCTGTCCGCCGAGCTGGAGAAGCTGACCGACGCGGTGCACCGGGACGAGGTGGCCAGGGCCGAGCAGCGGATGCGGATCGAGCAGCTTGAGACGAAGGTCGCCGAGGAGTACGCGCTCGACGTCGAGACGCTGGTCGCGGAGTACGGCCCCGAGGTCGCCGTACCGCCGAACGGTGCCGAGCTGGCGGAGTACGAGCGGGCGAGAGAACGCGGCGAGCAGGCGGTCCCGCCGCAGCCGGTGCCGTTCCACCGGCCCGGCCAGGAGAAGCGGGCTGCCCGGGCTGAGCGTGACCTGGCCCTGCTGGGCAAGGTGAACCCGCTCGCGCTGGAGGAGTTCGCCGCGCTGGAGGAGCGGTACAAGTTCCTCGGCGAGCAGCTCGAGGACCTGAGGTCCACCCGGCGCGACCTGATGCTGGTGGTCAAGGAGGTCGACGAGCGGATCCATGACGTCTTCCGGTCGGCGTTCGAGGACACCGCGCGGGAGTTCGAGGTCGTGTTCCGGGCGCTGTTCCCCGGAGGCGAGGGGCGGCTGCTCCTGACCGACCCGGACGACCTGCTGGTCAGCGGCGTGGAGGTGGAGGCGCGCCCGCCCGGCAAGAAGATCAAGCGGCTGTCCCTGCTGTCCGGCGGGGAACGCTCGCTGACCGCGGTGGCGCTGCTGGTGGCGATCTTCCGTGCCCGGCCGTCGCCGTTCTATGTGATGGACGAGGTCGAGGCCGCGCTGGACGACGTCAACCTCGGCCGGCTGCTGAGCCTGATCGAGCAGTTGCGCGAGTCCAGCCAGCTCATCGTGATCACCCACCAGAAGCGGACTATGGAGATCGGAGACGCGCTGTACGGCGTGAGCATGCGGGGTGACGGCATCTCCCAGGTGATCAGCCAGCGGCTGCGGGAGCGCGAGCCGGCCTGATCGGCGTCCCGGCCGGCTGATGCACTAGCCTGCCTCCACCTGACTGCTGTCGGATAGCCGAGCCCCAGATGACTGAACCGCCGGACGTGCGGATCCGGCGGCTCAGTCGTTCAGGGTGGTGCTGGTCGTACCGGTGGAGCTTGGTTTGTCGGGTTTGGGCTAGTAGACGCTGACGCCGTACACGCCCAGCGGTTCGGTCACCGGCTGGAAGAACGTCGTCCCGCCGGAGCTGCAGTTGCCGCTGCCCCCGGAGGTCAGGCCGTACGCCCTGGTGCCAGAGTAGAGCGAGCCGCCGCTGTCACCGGGCTCAGCGCACACCGTCGTGCGGATCAGGCCGGTCACGGTGCCCTCGGCGTAGACCACTGTGGCGTTCAGGGCGGTCACCGTGCCGCTGTGCACGCCGGTCGTGCTGCCCCGCCGGTAGACCGTCTGGCCGACCACCGGGGTGCCGGCGGAGGTGATGTTCTGGCTGCCGACTGTGCCCGGGTGGTTGGTGAAGGAGCTGCTGTACCGGACGATCGCGTAGTCGTTGCCCGGGAAGCTGCTCCCGGCCGTGCTGCCCAGGAAGGTGGTGTGGGAGGAGTTGCTGTACCAGCTTGAGGCCGCGTTGCCGCAGTGGCCAGCGGTGAGGAAATAGTAGGTGGTGCCGCTGCGGACGTTGAAGCCGAGCGAGCAGCGGGAGCCACCGCCGTAGATCGCGTCGCCGCCAGAGATCTCCGGGCTGAACCTGCCGGCCACCTTCTCGACCCGCACGGCGGCGCCAAAACGCCGCGTGACCGAGGTGACCCTGGCCAGCCTGGTGCCCGTCACGCTCTGGTCGACGGAGACGACGACCTGGTTGGTCAGCGGGTCGACCGACCACGCCGTACCCACGACCCGGGCCGAGCTGTCCAGTGCGTTGGTGACGCCCTGGAGCTCGGCGGCGCTGTGCGCGACCAGCTTGGGTACGGCGCCAGCGGCGCGGACGGCGTCGGCCGCGGCGCTGTCAGTGATGTTGACGACCATCTTTCCGGTCGCCTGGTTGAGGTACGTGCCGGCAGCACGGACGCCGAGTTGGGTGGCCAGCGCCGTCGCGGCGGACGGCGACGCGGCCGGGACCGCTGGTGCTGCCTGCGCCGGGTGCGCGGCGAGCAGCCCGCCAGCGATCAGCCCGGACACCGCGACGGTGGTCGCGGCTCGGCCGGGCATGGGTCTGGTGAATCTCACGGTGCCTCCTGAGGGGGTTGGGACACGCCGGGAGTAGCGGGTCCGGAGGCGGCCTGGCAGATGTCACCCACCGAGCCAGAGAGGTGCATTAGGTCCGAACGGCGTATCAGCATTGGCGGGTGAACTATTGCTTAGCCGCTGGAAGTATCAGCACAAATCATCCGCTTGCACAAGAGCGGCTAGACCGGATGGTTGTACCTCGACGAGTCGCCAACACGCGGCAGACCGAGGTCATAACCGCCACCACAGCGCCGCCTGGTGACAGCGTCGTGTGGTCACCTCAGCGCCGTGTGGTGACCTCTTGTTGTCTCCGGGCAACGAAAGGTCACCACAACGCCGGTAGGTCACCACACGGGCAGCCCCGCGCCCGTGTGGTGACCCTTGGGCTCTGCAAGGATCGAGGCCATGGAGTTCCTGGTAATCGCCCTCGTGATCCTGCTGGTTGCGGTGCTCGCGGGGGCTGGCCTGTTGCTCACCCGGTCCCGGCATAGGCCGACGGCGACCCGCCCGCCCGCCGGCACGGTCACGCCACCGGCCGGGCCGGAGACCGTTCCGGTGGACGCGCCGAAGGCTGGGCCCGTCGAGGCCAGGCCCGTCGAGGTGGAGGTGCCGGCACCGGAGGAGGCGGCCGTCCCGCCCGCCGTCGAGGTGCCGGCGCCCACCGCCGGCCGGCTGGTCCGGTTGCGCGCCCGGCTGGCCAGGTCGCAGTCCTCACTCGGCCGCGGCCTGCTCACCCTTTTGGCCCGCGACCGGCTGGACGACGACGTCTGGGACGAGGTCGAGGAGACCCTGCTGACGGCCGACGTCGGAGTGGCCGCCACCACCGAGATCGTCGAGCGGCTGCGGACCCGGACCAAGGTGCTTGGCACCCGAGGCGAGGCCGAGCTGCGGGACCTGCTGGCCGAGGAGTTGACCACCGCGCTCGGCCCGGACCAGGACCGCAGCCTGGCCACCGCGCCGCGCGACGGCCGGCCGGCCGTGCTGCTGGTCGTCGGGGTCAACGGCACCGGCAAGACCACCACCTGCGGCAAGCTGGCCCGGGTCCTGGTCGCCGACGGCGGCACCGTCATGCTCGGGGCCGCGGACACCTTCCGGGCCGCCGCTGCCGACCAGTTGCAGACCTGGGGATCGCGGGTCGGCGCCGAGACGGTGCGCGGCGCGGAGGGCGCGGACCCGGCCGCCGTGGCGTTCGATGCGGTCAAGCGGGGCATCGAGGCCGGCGTGGACACGGTGCTCATCGACACCGCCGGCCGGCTGCACACCAAGACCGGGCTGATGGACGAGCTGGGCAAGGTCAAGCGGGTGCTCGGCAAGCACGGCCCGGTGGCCGAGACCCTGCTGGTGCTCGACGCCACCACTGGCCAGAACGGGCTGACCCAGGCCCGGGTCTTCACCGAGGTCGTGGACGTCACCGGGATCGTGCTGACCAAGCTGGACGGCACCGCCAAGGGCGGCATCGTGATCTCGGTCCAGCGCGAGCTCGGCGTGCCGGTCAAGCTGGTCGGCCTCGGCGAGGGACCGGACGACCTGGCGCCGTTCGAGCCCAAGGAGTTCGTGGACGCCCTGCTCGGCGACTGACGCCGTTCGCCCGGGGTCGGACCGGGACACCCCCGACGATCGCACGATATTTCGAACGGCGGCGATCGCAAGAGCGGCTGCGGAGCCGCACGATGGCAAGTTGAACAGTCCGTAACATGACTGACCCATAGAAGCGGCTAAGTTCACGTCCCGGAAACAATGTGACACCTCCGGGTGAAACAGGTGACCTCGACAGTCCCATGTCAATGTGGGGCTCGCGGGTGCGGTGCGAGCTCCCCCGAAGGGAGGGCCATGGGAATCAACTCGGGTGACACCGCGTGGGTGCTCGCATCCAGTGCGTTGGTGCTGCTCATGACGCCGGGTCTGGCGTTCTTCTACGGCGGTATGGTGCGCGTCAAGAGCGTGCTGAACATGCTGATGATGAACTTCATCTGCCTGGCGATCGTCGGTGTGCTTTGGGTTCTGTACGGGTACAGCCTCACGTTCGCGCCGGACGCGAAGGGTGGACTCATCGGCGACCTGAGCAACATCGGCCTGAAGAGCACGATCGATCAGGTCTCGACCGGCTATCCGGACTCGGCGGGCAACTACCCGCACGCGATCCCGGTGCTGGCGTTCGTGATGTTCCAGCTCATGTTCGCCATCATCACGCCGGCACTCATCTCCGGAGCCATCGCGGACCGGGCGAAGTTCTGGGCATGGGGCCTGTTCGTCGTGCTGTGGGCGACGCTGGTCTACTTCCCGGTCGCGCACTGGGTGTTCGCCTTCGACGCCGTAGGCCCCGACGGCACCACCATCGTGGCGCACGGCGGCTGGATCGCGAACAAGCTGGGTGCGTACGACTTCGCCGGCGGTACCGCGGTGCACATCAACGCCGGGTCCGCCGCCCTGGCGCTTGCCCTGGTCCTCGGCAGGCGAAAGGGTTGGCCGAAGGAGCGGAGCCGGCCGCACAACGTGCCGTTCGTGCTGCTCGGTGCCAGCCTGCTCTGGTTTGGCTGGTTCGGGTTCAACGCCGGGTCGTCGCTGAAGGCCGACGCGATCGCGGCGAACGCGTTCACCACCACCATGGTGGCCACCGCGGCTGGCGTGCTCGGCTGGCTGCTCGTGGAGCAGGTGCGGGACGGCAAGCCGACCACGGTCGGTGCGGCCTCCGGCGCCGTGGCGGGGCTGGTTGCGATCACCCCGGCCTGTGCGTTCGTCAACGGTCTCGGCGGCATCGTGGTCGGCATCGTCGCTGGCGTGCTCTGCGCCCTGGCCGTGGGCCTGAAGTACCGGTTCGGCTTCGACGACTCGCTCGACGTGGTCGGCGTACACCTGGTCGGCGGTCTGGTCGGCACGCTCCTGGTCGGGTTCCTCGCCACCAGCACGACCGGCGCCGGGACCCGCGACGGCCTGCTGATGGGCGGCGGTTTCGACCAGCTCCGGCGGCAGGCCATTGCGGCCGGCGCGGTGATGGCGTACTCGTTCGTTATCGCGTTCGTCATCGGCAAGCTCATTGCCGTGACGATCGGCTTCCGGGTCAGCGACGAGGATGAGGGGGCCGGCGTTGACACCACCGAGCATGCCGAGTCCGGGTACGAGCTGGGTGCGGTGACCGGTGTGGGCAGCGCGTACCGCCCGGTGCCGCTGAGCAACGAGGCGGTGGACGCATGAGACTCGTGACCGCGATCGTCAAGCCGTTCAAGCTGGACGACGTCAAGCACGCGTTGGAGACGCTCGGCGTACATGGGCTAACCGTGTCCGAGGTGCAGGGCTTCGGCCGGCAGAAGGGTCACACGGAGGTCTACCGGGGTGCGGAGTACACGGTGGACTTCGTGCCGAAGGTACGGGTGGAGGTGCTCGTGGACGACCACGACGCCGAGCGGGTGGTCGATGCGCTGATCACCGCGGCCCGGACCGGCAAGATCGGCGACGGCAAGGTCTGGGTTACTCCCGTCGAGACCCTGGTTCGGGTACGCACCGGGGAGCGTGGTGCCGACGCACTCTGATCCGGCGAAGCTCAAGGCCGCCCGAGAGTCCTTGCTCGGGCGGCCCGAGCTCGTCGGTGCGCCGTTGCGCAAGGCGCTGACCGAGCTGTACGACCGGTGGCTGACCGGGCTGGTGCCCAAGGTGCCCGGTGTCGCGCTGGTCGCCGTCGGCGGGCTGGGCCGGCGGGAGCCCGCGCCATACTCCGATCTCGACCTCATGCTTGTCCACAGTGGACGGACCGGCCAGGTGGCCGAGATCGCGGACGCGATCTGGTACCCGGTCTGGGACGCCAAGGTGGGGCTGGACCACTCGGTGCGCACCGTGGAACAGGCGCTGGCGGTGGCCAAGGAGGACCTGAAGGCAGCCCTCGGCCTGCTCTACACCCGGCACATCGCCGGTGACGTCGCGCTGACCGGGCGGCTGCGGGACGCGGTGCTGGAGGCGTGGCGGGCGGACGCGGTACGCCGGCTGCCCGAGCTGCTGGCCGCCGTCCGGGAGCGCTGGGTGGCGCATGGCGAGGCGGCGTTCCTGCTCGAACCGCAGCTCAAGGAGAGCCGCGGCGGGCTGCGCGACGTGCACGCGCTGCAGGCGCTGGCCGCGGCGCAGCTCGCCGACTGGCCGTCCGGCGCGGTCGGTGCGGCGTACGGCGCGCTGCTGGACGTACGCGGGGAGCTGCACCGGCGGGCCGGCAGGCCGCAGGACCGGCTGGTCCTGCAGGAGCAGGCGGGGATCGCCAGCGTGCTTGGCCACGCTGACGACACCAGCCTGC
This sequence comes from Mycobacteriales bacterium, assembly GCA_035476575.1. Classification (GTDB taxonomy): domain Bacteria; phylum Actinomycetota; class Actinomycetes; order Mycobacteriales; family JACQDL01; genus DATILL01. The sequence continues at coordinate 9,289 of DATILL010000152.1, read as the reverse complement.
TGCGGGCGGTGAGCGAGTCGGCCCGGACCGTGGCGTTCGCGGTGGACACGGCCTGGCGCCGGGTCGACACCGAGCTGGCCACCCGGCGGTCCCGGTGGCGCGGCCGGCGGCGCAGCCCGGAGCGGCGCCCCTTGGCCGCGGGGGTGGTGGAGCAGGACGGCGAGGTGGTGCTGGCCCGCGACGCCGACCCGTGGTCCGACCCCGGCTTGATGCTGCGGGCGGCCGCGGCCGCGGCCCGCAGCGGCCGGCCGCTGGCGCCGTTCGCGCTGTCCCGGCTGGCCACCGAGTCCGCGCCGCTGCCGGAGCCCTGGCCGGCCGACGCGCGAGACTCCCTGGTGGCGCTGCTGTCCGCCGGGCGGCCGGCGTTGCCGGTGCTGGAGGCGCTGGACCAGGCCGGGCTGATGGTCCGGCTGATCCCCGAGTGGGAGCAGGTCCGCTTCCTGCCGCAGCACAACGCGATCCACCGGTTCACCGTGGACCGGCACCTGATGGAGACCGCCGCCGCGGCCACCGAGCTGGCTCGCCGGGTGGCCCGGCCGGATCTGCTGGTGCTCGGCGCGTTCCTGCACGACATCGGCAAGGGCTTCCCGGGCGACCACTCCCGGTCCGGCGCCGAGGTGGCCCGCCGGGTCGCGGTCCGGCTCGGGCTGCCCGCCGCGGACGTGGAGACGGTGCAGGCGATGGCCCGCTGGCACCTGCTGCTGCCGGACACCGCCACCCACCGCGACCTGGAGGACCCGGCCACGGTCCGGGTGGTGACCGATGCGGTGAGCGGTTCGAGCGGGCTGCTGGAGCTGCTGCACGCGCTGGCCCAGGCCGATGCGCGGGCCACCGGTCCCGGCGTATGGACCGAGTGGAAGGCCGGGCTGATCACCGATCTGGTCCGGCGTGCGGCCCGGGCGCTGACGGGTGCTCCGCCGCCGGGGCCGACCGAGCTGGCGCCGGCCGTCGCCGAGCTGGCCGCCGTCGGGGAGCTGGCGGTGCGGCTGGACGGCGACCAGGTCACCGTGGTCGCGCCGGACGCCCGCGGCCTGCTCAGCCGGACCGCCGGGGTGCTCGCGCTGCACCTGCTGGACGTGCGGGCGGCCGACATCCGCACGCTAGGCGAGACCGCGGTGAACGTCTTCGTGGTGGCGCCGCGGTTCGGGCGGCCGCCGGATCCCGCGTTGCTGCGGGACGACCTGCGCCGGGCGCTGGCCGGAATGCTGCCGCTGGGCGACCGGATCGCGGCCAAGGAGGCGGCGTACCCCACCTCGTCCGGGGCCGCGATCGGTCCCCCACCACGGGTGCTGTGGCTCGACGACGCGGCGACCGACGCCACCGTGCTGGAGCTGCGCGCGGCGGACGCGGTCGGGCTGCTCTACCGGGTGACCGCCGCACTGGAGCGGTGCGCCGTCGACGTCCGTGCCGCCCGGCTGGAGACGCTGGGCGGCGCCGTGGTGGACGCCTTCTACCTGGTCGGCTCGGACGGCAAGCCCCTGCTCGACGGTGTGGTGCGTAGTGGGATCGAGGAGGCCGTGCTGGCCGCCACCGGGTCCTAGGCCAGGCTCTCGGGCAAGGGGCCGAGCAGCGGCTGGGTGCGCGGGCTGACCGCGTACTCCTCCTCCCAGGGGAACCAGCCGGCCGGGTCGGCCCAGACCACCTGCAGCGCCGGGACAGGTGGCCCGTCGGCCCACTGGTACAGCTCGTTGGCGTAGATCAGCGGCTCAGGGTTTTCGACGGTCACGAAACAGACCCGCTGGGTGGCCCGCTCGAACTGGATCACCTGGCCGGCCCGGAGCCGCTCGCCGGCCTTGACCCGCTCGCCGAGCAGGTTGAGCAGCCCGCCGCCGTTGCCCAGGCCGACGACGACCAGCTCCGGATGGCCGTGGTACCGGGTCAGGCCCACCGTGTAGCTCACCGAGGGGTGCTCGTGGTCGCCGATCACGCCCTGCACGGCCCAGCCATGCTCGGCGATCAGGTCCCGCAGGTGCGCGGCATGCTGGTCGGCGAACTGGCGGAGCTGCAGCTCGGTCGGCTCGTCCGGGTCGGGAAGCTGGGGAAGGTCGTCATCCTGCATGGCGGGCACGCTAGTCCCACCCCCCGACAGTTGTGGTCACCACAACGCCGTGTGGTCACCTCTTGGGGCCCGCCGCGCCCGTGTGGTCACCTCTCGGCGTTGTGGTGACCTCTTGGGGCCGGCGGGGAACGAAAGGTCACCACAACGCCGAGAGGTGACCACAACGGTGGGGCCGGCGCCGGGAAGCGGCGGCGTGCTACCAGGTTCGGTGGTCGCACCGACTACGCTGGCGGGCAGGCCCGCTCAACCGGGTGCCCGACCGTCGTTCCCACTGAAACTGGAGACGCCGCCCGTGTTTGACACGCTCTCCGAGCGCCTGGAGAAGGTCTTCTCCGGGCTGCGCGGCAAGGGTCGGCTCACCGAGGCCGACATCGACTCGACCGCCCGGGAGATCCGGATCGCCCTGCTTGAGGCGGACGTGGCGCTGCCCGTGGTCAAGGAGTTCATCGCGGCGGTCAAGGAGCGGTCCAAGGGCACCGAGGTGTCCAAGGCGCTCAACCCGGCCCAGCAGGTCGTCAAGATTGTCAACGACGAGCTCATCGCGATCCTCGGCGGGGAGACCAGGCGGCTGCGGTTCGCCAAGAGCCCACCCACCGTGATCATGCTGGCCGGCCTGCAGGGCTCCGGCAAGACCACTCTGGCCGGCAAGCTGGCGATGTGGCTACGCAAGCAGGGCCATACCCCGTTGCTGGTGGCGGCCGACCTGCAGCGACCGAACGCCGTCACCCAGCTCCAGGTGGTCGGTGGCCAGGCCGAGGTCGAGGTCTTCGCTCCCGAGCCGGGCAACGGCGTCGGTGACCCGGTCGAGGTGTCCCGGCGGGGTGTCGAGGAGGCCCGGCGCCGGCAGCACGACATTGTCATCGTCGACACCGCCGGCCGGCTCGGCATCGACGCCGAGATGATGACGCAGGCGACCGCCATCCGGGACGCCGTCCAGCCGAACGAGACGCTGTTCGTCGTCGACGCGATGATCGGCCAGGACGCGGTGACCACGGCCGAGGCGTTCCGCGACGGCGTCGGCTTCACCGGCGTGGTGCTGACCAAGCTGGACGGTGACGCGCGGGGTGGTGCCGCGCTGTCAGTGCGGTACGTGACCGGCCAGCCGATCCTGTTCGCCTCCAACGGCGAGAAGCTGGCCGACTTCGACGTCTTCCACCCCGACCGGATGGCGTCCCGGATCCTCGGCATGGGTGACATGCTCACCCTGATCGAGCAGGCCGAGGCGACCTTCGACGAGGAGGAAGCCGAGCGGATGGCGAGCAAGCTCGTCTCCGGTCGGGACTTCACGCTGGAGGACTTCCTCGACCAGATGATGGCGATACGCCGGATGGGGCCGATCTCCAACCTGCTCGGCATGCTGCCCGGCATGGGCCAGATGAAGGAGGCGGTCAGCCAGATCGACGACCGCGACCTGGATCGCACCGCCGCCATCATCCGCTCCATGACGCCGGGCGAGCGGCAAGATCCGAAGATCATCAACGGCTCCCGGCGGGCTCGCATCGCGCGCGGCAGCGGCGTGACCGTGAGCGAGGTCAACAACCTGGTCGACCGGTTCTTCGAGGCCCGCAAGATGATGCAGCAGATGGCGGGGATGGCGGGTTTCCCCGGGGCGCGCAAACGGGTGTCGAAGACCCGCAACAAGAAGGGCAAGAAGGGCCGGTCCGGGCGCGGCCCGACGCCGCCGAAGAACCCGATGGGTGGGTTTCCGGGCGGGCTGCCGGGTGGTTTCCCGGGCCTGCCGCGCGGTGACAGCCCGCTGTCCGAGCTGCCACCGGGCATGGAGCTGCCGGACCTGTCGAAGTTGAAGTTCCCGAAACGGTGAGCGCCCCGCTACATGTGCGGGGGGTGCTGCTGCCGGACGGGATCGAGCGAGACCTGTACGTCGTGGCCGGGCGGCTCACCTTCGAGCCGGTAGCCGGTGCCGAGACGGTGGCCCGGTCCGGCTGGGTCGTTCCCGGGCTCGTCGACGCGCACTGCCATCTCGGGCTGAGCATACGAGGGATCGTTGCTGACGAGGCTGGGCTGCGGACACAGGCGCACGCCAACCGGGACGCTGGGGCGCTGCTGCTGCGGAGCCCGGGCAGTCCGGTGGACGCGCGGTTCCTGGACGACGACCCGGGTGCGCCGCGGGTGCTGCGGGCCGGGCGGCATCTGGCCCGGGCCAAGCGGTACCTGCCCGGGCTCGGCGTGGACACCGAGCCGGCCGGGCTGGCCGCGGCGGTCACCGAGCAGGCCAAGGCCGGCGACGGCTGGGTCAAGCTGGTGGGAGACTGGATCGACCGTGCCGTGGGTGACCTGACGCCGCTATGGCCGGCCGACGCACTGGCCGCGGCGGTGGAGGCGGCGCACGCGGCCGGCGCCCGGGTCGCCGTACACACCTTTGGTGAGGAGGCGCTGCCGGACCTGGTCGCGGCCGGGGTGGACTCGGTCGAGCACGGGACCGGGCTGACGGACGACACGATCGCGGCGATGGTCTCGCGCGGTACGGCGCTGGTGCCGACTTTGATCAATGTGGCCAACTTTCCGGGGATCGCGGACGCGGCGAGGAAGTATCCGGCGTATGCGGCCCGGATGCGCCGGCTGCACGGGACGGCGGCAGGACGGGTGCGGGCGGCGTACGAGGCCGGGGTACCGGTCTACTGCGGCACCGACGCGGGCGGGGGCATCGAGCACGGGCGGGTGGTGGACGAGATCCGGGCGCTGCACGCCGTCGGGATGCCGGCCGGGGAGGCGCTGTCCGCTGGCTCGTGGGCCGCCCGGGACTGGCTCGGGCTGCCAGGGCTGGTCGAGGGCGCGCCGGCCGACCTCGTCGTGTACGACGCCGACCCGACCGCCGACCTGTCCGTGCTGGACACGCCCGCCCGCATTGTCCTGCGCGGCGCCGTCTGCTCCTGACGATCATCGAGTTATTGTCGCTAGTTGATCTCCGATCGCGACCACAGCTCGATGATCGTCGGGAGATAGATACTGCCATTCGGACAAATGGGTGGCCGGGGCACTGGTGGAAAGTGCCCCGGCCGGGATGGTGCTGCGCGGTACGACACCTCTGGTGAGGACTACCGCGCGATGGTTTGGTCAGTGGTCGAGATTTCTCATCCACGACGCCAGCGTGGGTGCGTTTTGTGCCTCCTCGGCCCACTCCGCGCGACGCTGCAGATCACGGATCAGGCGACGCTGGCCGGGTGCTCGGAGGTGCCGGATCAGGCTGGCTGGAGTAAGTAGCGGTCGATACGAGGGGTTCGTGCTCATAGGGGTCTCACCTGCTGGTCTGGCAGCCACGGATCCAGTGGGACGGCGGCCGCCGATCGACTTTGGTGTTGTTCGGCCTAGTTCGGCCTTGCTGTGCGGCATCGTGGGCTAGCTGATGCCCCGTACCAGGTTCACCAGGTCCTCTGTCCGACGTTCGTCCTTGAGGTCATAATAGCTGAGCAGTGCCCGGAGGTCGGTGGTCGAGATTCCGACCGAACCAGCCTCGATGCGTAGCATCTTGGACGGCGACCAGTCCATGGCTCGGGCGGCTTCCTTCTGCGTACGACCGGCCTGCTTTCGTGCGTTGCGTAGTTCGGCGCGTAGCCGCTGGCGGTGGATCGGCATGCCGTGGTCCGCAGTCATGCCGAGTTCCTTTCTTCGGGCATGTGCCTCGGGACCGCCGGATGTTCCTCCACCTCAGTCGAGCCCAGCGAGGCAGAACGGGTCTCGGGTCTTACGGTGCTGACCACGCGGAACCGCGGTGCTGCGGTCCAGCCACCCCTCGGGGCTGGACCGCTCGTCTAGTCCTTCCAGCCATCGGAGCCACCTCCTCCCCGACCGCCCGTGCCGGGCGGTCTTCCCGGGGACTTCCCCCGTACGCCGATGCTACCTCCCTCCTGTTAGGGCGTTGTGCCGGCTGCACGTTGCGCTAGGTCCGTTCGCCCGGTCTCGCGGGGGCGCATGCCAGTCGGAGTCGTGGACGTTCACATGGTTCGATCGGTGTGGTGGCAGTACGCCGTTGCCAATCGGCCTTGTCCATCCCAGCCGGGCGGCCAGCCAAGGCCTGGCATGCTGCCACCTGGCAGGTTGCGCGTTGCAGCGGAATGTTTTCGGGCTGTCACAGGAACATCTTCCGCGCGGGCTGTGATTTGTACGCTAGATGCCCGGCATGGTGGATTTTGTATCCCTGACCGGGCTGTCCGGGGGGCGGTAGCTTGGTGCCATGTTGCATGCTCTCCGTCTGCCACCATGCGGCGAGCGTTACGCCCAGCGGCACCTGGCAGTTCGGCCGCACGCAGCGCGGTTCCATCCGAAGCGGTGCACGCCATGGCGGTGTATCTTCCCGTTGGCTAGGGCGCCGCGTGAATTCTTTCGTCCGCCATCGTGCGCGGCCGCAGGCCAACTGCGTGGTGGCAAGCTGCCAACCACTCGGGGAGACATACTTCGATCATGCGTGTACGCTCTTCGCGGGTCCGGCATGCGGGCGGTTCGCGGTGAGTTCTGCGGACTTTCCGGACATTAAACGACGCATCGACGACCCCATAGGCCCATGCCGCCTCGACCGTTCTGAACGTGCGGTCCAGGCTGTGACTTCCTTCCCGAGACCGGGGAGGTGACAGGGGTAGCTTGTAGTCGACTTGAGTTCGGCGAGGTGCGGCTTGTCAAAGTCGTCGTTCGATCGGATTTCCCGATGAAGACCTCGTGGCCAGCATTGTGTGTCGGGCAGGCGGTGACAGTCGCCACCGTTACCAACAATGTTTGGATCGGAGCTGCGCTGCTTGTCTTCGCAGGTGGCTTCGTGATGATTCGTGGGATGGGCGGTAGTCAGCGGCGGACGCCCTGCAGTGTCTCTCAACGCGATACCGCAGACGCTGCTCGGGCGGCGGCCGACGGACTCGTTAGCCAAGCAACTGAGGCTTCTGGACCAGATGGGTGCCCGGCAGCAGGAGAACGATGGGTCGGCCGATAACGCCGATAACACGGAGGTCTCGGGGGCGGTCGACCGGTCCGTCCACGGGATTCGTCGTTGGACGTCGGCAGTGCGCGGGTGGCCGGGACGGCGTCCTAACGGATCCACATGAACGGCAGGTGTTCCGGCGACCGTGGGGGAGGTAGAGCCCACGTCGCAGGGAGCGGAGGTGCGGGAACCTCCCGCCTGCCGCGATCGTTTGGTGGGTGGGCAGGCTGTTCTCGGCCGGCCGACGACTGCGGCGCCTAGCTGCCGCAACGCAGCTATGTCGCAAAATCCTATGCGACACGCTGGTCGTAGATTCAGATCTACCGTAGGTTGCTGCCCCGTCCACAACTATTTGTAGGCGCGCTGTCGGACTGCGTAGCGGCAGATTGCAAGCTGGCTGGTGCATCGCCGCCTTGCCATGGACCCGATGGCGACGGAACTGATCAACTCGTGTACTCTGCCCGACAGCCTCGGCGTGCAGCGGGGTCGCAGTGAGATCTGTGGACTTCTCGAATGTTCCCAAACGGCGCATCGACCCAAGCCCATGCCGCCCAGACCGTTCTGAACGCGCGGTCCAGTTGAAGCTTTCCCTAGACCCCCGGGGAAATTAGTAGGCGGGCAGTTTCAGCTACATTAACACGAGAGAGAAGGAACCATGAGCAATCTGCCACAGGATGCCCTCTTGTGGAGGAAGAGCACGGCCAGCAGCGCGTCTGGCTGTGTGGAGGTCGCCGCTGGCGGGGGTGCGATATTCGTCAGGGACTCAAAAGCGCCGACAGGGCCAACACTTGCCTTTTCGACAATCGAGTGGACCGCCTTCCTGTCTGGCGTGCACTCGGGCGAGTTCAGCCTGGAGGCGCTGGACATTTCCTAGCTCGGAAATCCGTCCCGCGCCATCTCGTTCGTCGGTCTGGAGGGGGTTGGGGCTGTTCTATTCCTTCTCCAGACGGACGATGGCATCGTCAATGATGGCCAAGGCATCGTCACGGTGGGCGATCTGCTCGATCTGCCAGAAGTAGCCGAGATAGCTAACTGGGTTGAGCGTGTCAGTTTCCTCGGGTGAGTTCTCGCGGACGATGAGGTCGCCCATCGGGTTCTCCAGATAGAGCACGTCCTCGTCTTCGGGATCCGGAAACTCGAAAAGGATGTACGGCACCCGCAGCCGTGGATAGACGCCTAGCTTGAAGGGCACGATGCGAATGGTCACGTTTGGCTGCGCAGCAGACTCTCGCAGATGGCGGAGCTGCCGCCGCGCGACATTAACACCGCCGACCGCCCGGCGGATGACGGCCTCGTCCAAGATGAAGTGAAGATCTGGTGCCGGTTGTCGTGCCAATAGCTCCTGGCGCTGCATGCGCAGATCCACCAGCGCGTCAACCTTCTGCGGCTGGTGATCTTCGATGGCGCCGATGATCTCCCTGGCGTACTCCTCGGTCTGGAGGAGGCCCGGGACCAACAACGGCTCGAAGTTGCGGATGACCGAGGCAGACGACTCATATCCGAGGAAGGAGATGAACTCAGGCTTCGCCACGTCCTTGTAGATGCTCCACCGAGGCATTTCTCGGGCGGCTCGGGCAAGGTCCACGAGGGCACTGACCCGGGCGGGATCCACCTCGTAGTGACCAAGCAGCGCCCGTAGGTCGTTGGTGCTGATGTTGACCGCGCCGGTCTCAATCCGGATCAACTTCGACTGCGACCAGTCCATGGCGGCCGCGACGTCCCGCTGCGTCCTGCCTGCTGTCTCGCGGGTCCTGCGCAGCTCGTTCCTGAGTCTGCGCCGATGGACGGTCGGGTCTGGGCCGATTGTTCTGTCAAGCATCTTGCTCCCCCTCCGGCCTGAAGAGCCGGCACATGGCCAGGTGGCGCTCAGCGATGGTGCAAGGAGCCTAGTCCACGAATGCCGCCATCGTGGGCAAGTCGCGGTAGTGCACCCGTTCAGGTAGTGCCCGGTCAGGCAGGGTGGCTCTAGAGCGCTCAACCCCAAGGTGCCGGGGCAGGCTGTCGCCGATGCCACCGGGCCCGGAGTAGGCGGTCGGGCCCGCGTCCTGGCCGAGAGCTGCGCGATATCGGAGAAGTCCGACTTTTGGGGGCTACCGTCGTTTCAACCACTCTTCCCGTCCGCGACCAAGGACCAGCCCGGCAACGATGCCGAGGAGCAGCCATGAGGGTTATTCAGACGGTTGCGTAGAAGTGCAGGGCGATTACGGTTGAGATGGTTGTTGGGAACGTGTCGAGCGGCCTGCGGTAGTCGGTGTGCAGGATGCGCCAGGTCTTCAGGTTGGCGATGACCTGCTCGATCACCC
>DATILL010000151.1:0-2624 GCA_035476575.1 Mycobacteriales bacterium | reverse complement strand
GACCCCCGGGACGTCGTACCTGGGACGTTCGAGCTGGAGTGGCCGAAGGGGTCCGGCCAGGTCCGGGAGTACCCGGAGGTCGACCGGGTCGCATGGTTCGACCTGGAGCAGGCCCGGGACAAGCTGGTGGCCGGGCAGCGGGCCTTCCTCGACCGCCTGGCCGAACGGCTCCCATCCTGAGCGTCAACGACCGCCGTGAACAGGCGGGCGTCCGCCGTCGGCCTGGCCTGACGTTGCGGCAGCCGTGGAGAACCTGGCGCTGTGCGAGTGGACCGCTGGACAGCGGCAGCAGAGCATAGAGTCCACCTGGAACGCCGCCAATATCTACCAGCGGCTCAATGCGGAGGACCCGGCATTTCGGCCGGCGTACGCCCACATGTTGACGACGCTCGCCCGCCGGCTGCTGGACGTGGACACATTTCACGAGAGGGACGCATTCGAGGCCGCCGCCAGCGCGGTGGACGTGTATGACGAGCGGGCCATCCACCGGCCTGCCGCACCCGTAAGTTCGCGTTCGTCACCTGGCGGGCAGGGCGCCGTACTCACACTCGAACAACTGGTCCAGGTCGGTGACCAGGACGACGTCGGCAATGCGGCGGCGCAGCGCGGCGAACTCGAGCTTCACCTCTGCCGAGGCGTTCCCGCCGGCGCCGGCTGCCAGGTAGTCGAAGAACTCGTCAGGGAGGACGCCGGGCCGCACCGCCACGTGCTGAGAGCCCCGACCGGCAACGGTGATCTCGAAGGCGTAGACCGCGGGGCCGCGCGGGTTGTACCGCGGCCCCGGCAGCTCCGGGTCGACCGTGTAGACCCGCCGGGTCACGCAGCGGGTGACCATCTCGAACGCGTCCCGGACGCCCGGCCCGGGGTGGCCGCTGCGGACCTCGATGGCGTCCCGGCGCGGCGGCCCGTCCGGGCAGAGCCGACCGAACGCGGCCTCCTGCGCCCGGAACGTCACGGCCAGCATGGCCAGCGCCGCGTGACCGTGATAGCGGACCAGGTCGGGGAACCCGAGCGTGATCGGCCCTTCCTCGGCCAGCACGGTCAGCTCGGTCACGCTGCCGCCCCTGGCGCCGTGAGCCAGTCGAGGACGCCGTAGAGGAACCGGGTGGCCGAGGGCATGAAGTTGCTCCCGTGGTGGTAGGTCGGGTCGAGCGTGGTGACGACCAGCCGGCCCGGAGTGCTCACCGTGTCCTCGTAGAGCACCACGCCCGTCCGCTGGCCGTCCTCCTCGTGGGTGACCAGCGCGGTGGCGCCGGCCGGTGGGTCGAGCAGCCCGTGAAAGTGCCAGGTCACGTGCTTGGGCGTGAGGTACGCCCAGATCGGGTGGTCGGGGCTCTCCCGGCGGATGCCCGGGTCCTCGCCGCTGAGCCACCACCAGAAGTTCGCCGGCCGGGCGGTCCAGGCCGCGCCGGGCAGCCAGGTGTGCGCCTCGACCTCGCCAAGCACGACCAGCGTCCCACCGCGGCCGGCGACCTGGAGCAGCGTGCCCGCGTGCTCGCGCAGCAGGCCGGGGTGCAGCCGGTCGCAGACGATGAGCGTGTCCAGCGCGCCGAGCTGGCCCGGGTCGAGCTCGGGCAGGTAGACCGGCCGCAGCCGGTACGGCGCGAGGTTCGGATCCGCCAGCGTGGTCAGGTGGTACGACGTGCCGCCGTGCACCATGCCGATGTCGGTCACTCGGGCACCGTCCCCGGTCGCGGGCCGGACGCCGTCCGGCCGGACATCCAGCCCAGAAGCTGGGGCGCCATCCGGGCCGAGGTGTTCGGCTCGTCGTGGTAGCCCCACAGCTCGTTGCCGCCGTGCACCAGCACCTCCCCGGCGCCGAACGGGTAGACGTAGTCCAGCGCCAGCCGGTCCGGGCCGATGCCGTGCACGACCAGCGTGCCCGGTGGCTGCGCCGGGTACCAGCCCCGGCCGTAGAAGCCGGCGACGCCCCGGCGGAAGGTGAGGTCGTCGAGCTCGACCCCCGCCCAGACCGGGTGGTCGGCCCGCCGGGTGACCCGTAGGTCGTCCGTGCCGCGGTACGCCAGCGGCTCGAACGGCACCAGCCCGGTGAGGAACGGCCGGTGGACCTGCCCGCACACCGCCACCCGGCCACCGGCGGACACCCATCCGTCCAGCCGTGCCCGCTGCCCGGCTAGGAAGACCTGGTCGACCCCGCCACCGATGAGCAGCCCGGGGACCTCGTCCAGGTCGACGTCGGCCAGCCGGTACAGATCGACCTCGCCGACGGCGGCGAAGTCCCGGGCGTACGGCGATGGCCGACCCATCGTCAGCACCACCGCCACGGTGCCCTCGGTCACACCGTCGGCCGTCATGACCGGCACCGGGAGAAACTCACGGCAAGCAGCATCCCGGTTGCCCGGGTCAACCCACAACCAGGCCAGCCGCAACCGGGCCGGGACAGGCTGGCACGACCGCAGCCTTCCAGCCCGGCCACGCGACCATAGGTCTAGCGTCGGCGGGTGGGGGGCATCCCGCCCACTGTGGTGCGCCACGAAGTGCTGTTTGTTCGGATGGAGGTGGGAGACCTTCATCGCCTGGCCGTCGTAGCGGTTGGGTGAAGCTGGCGGCAGCCTGAGCCACGGGACGGTGGTGGGGGTGGGAGCAGCCGCGACGAAGTCAGG
>DATILL010000150.1:0-71419 GCA_035476575.1 Mycobacteriales bacterium | reverse complement strand
CCTGTCGTTCCCCGAAGACCCCGTGTGGTCACCTACCGGCGTTGTGGTGACCTATCGGGGTGCAGGCCGCCCGTGTGGTCACCTACCGGCGCTGTGGTGACCTCTTGTGGGCGGGAGGCAACGAAAGGTCACCACACGGCGTAGAGGTGACCACACGTGTGGCGGGCGGTCAGCGGTCGGCGGGTCAGCCGAAGCGGCCGTGTACGTAGTCGCCGGTACGCGGGTCGGCCGGGGAGTCGAACATCCGCACGGTCGGACCGTGCTCGACGATCACGCCGGGCTGGCCAGCCTCGGCGAGGTAGAACGCGCACTGGTCGGAGATCCGGGCGGCCTGCTGCATGTTGTGGGTCACGATGACGATCGTGACCTCGGTCATCAGCTCCCGGATGGTCTGCTCGATCCGCCGGGTCGAGGACGGGTCGAGCGCCGAGCACGGCTCGTCCATCAGCAGCACCCGCGGGCGGACGGCGAGCGACCGGGCGATGCACAGCCGCTGCTGCTGGCCCCCGGACAGCGCCCCGCCAGGCTGCCGCAGCCGGTCCCGGACCTCTGTCCACAGGCCCGCCTTGGTCAGGCGCACTCCTGGACCAGGTCGTCCTTGTCGGTCGGCCCAGCCGGGTCCCGGTGAGCTTCAGCCCCGCCGTCACATTGTCGTAGATCGACATCGCCGGGAACGGGTTCGGCTTCTGGAACACCATGCCGATCTGCCGGCGCGCGTCAGTGAGCCGCCGGCTGGCGTCGTAGATGTCCTGGCCGTCGAGCAGGACCGAGCCAGCCAGGAACGCGGAGGGCACCAGCTCGTGCATCCGGTTCAGGATCCGCAGGAACGTCGACTTGCCACAGCCGGACGGCCCGATCAACGCGGTGACCAGCCCAGCAGGCATGGCCAGCGAGACCCGGTCGAGCACCTTGCGGTCGCCGAACCAGGCTGAGACCTGGTCGGCGCGCATCCCGGCAAGCGGGTCGGTGCCGGTCGGCATGGCCGGGGCGTCGTTCAGGGAAGCGGTCACAGGACCCGTCCTCGCTCGTCGTAGTGCTCCGGTCGTTCGCGGGGTCAGAGCAGGTTGGGCAGCAGGCCGGCGACCTGGTCGGCGACGGCGACGCCGAGAGCACCGGGCACCGGCACGCCGACCACCCACACCTGCCACCGGCCCCACCGGATCCGCGCCCAGACCAGCGCGGCGGCGGCCAGCAGTGCCTGGCCCCACAGCACCAGCGGCACCCAGACCGAGGGGTCCGCCGCCATCGTCTGCTCAGCCCCGGTCAGGCCGGGTGCCGGCCGCGGCGGCGGGGACGGCTGGACCGCGGACATCAGGTCAGCGTCGACCCGCAGCACCCCGGTCGGCAGGTACGGCGACCCGGCCGCGGTGACCAGGGTCAGCCGGCCGTGTCCAGCGGGCAGGCCCGGCGGCTCGGGATCGCCGGCCCGCCGTACGTCGATGACCTTGAAGGCGTGCACACCCTGGCCGGTGGTCACGGTGACCTGGTCGCCCGGGATGAGCTGGTCGAGCCGCCGGAACGGCCCGCCGTACGCCGCCCGCCGGCCCAGCACCACGCTCGTGCCCGCCTGCCCGGGCAGCGGGGTGTCCCGCCGGTGCCCCGGCCCGCCGCGCAGCACGCCGGCGGTGGTGCCCTGCACGACCACCTCGCGCAGGTTGATCGCGGGGATCTCCAGCAGGGCCATGGCGGTGCCGGGCGGGTACGGCGTCCCGGCCTCGTCGGCCGGTCCCACGGGCGCGACGGCGTTGGCCAGGTCCGACCGTAGCTCGGCGTAGCGAACCTGCTGGTCCCGGGCGTGCCGCAGCCCGCCGACCACGGTGAGGTCGGTGACGAAGCCCAGCAGCAGTGCGAGCAGGCTCGCCGCCCCGCTCGCGACCAGCAAGCCTGGCCGGCCGGTGGCGCGGGCTGGCTGGCCGACATCGACCCCGACACCGACGCCGGCTGGGGCTGGGTGACCGGCTCGCGCACCGTCGCGGCCTGCGTCATCGGGCGGTCCGGCTCCACTGCCTCCGGCCGGCCGCGACCGCCAGCACCCCGCCGACGATGAGGGCGAGGCCGGTCAGCGTCAGCGGGATGACCGCCGCCGCGCCGGTGTTGGGCAGCCCGCCGCCGATCCCGCCACCACCCGGAGCTGAGCCGGGCGGGATCGGGACCAGGGTGTCCGTGGACGACCCCGTGTCCGTGGGTGTCCCCGTGTCGGTAGGCGACCCCGTGTCCGTCGGTGTTCCAGTATCCGTGGGTGCGCCAGCGGCCTGGGCAAGGTGATTTTCATTCTGGCCTTCCTGGGAGGTTCCGCACAAACGAGCCAAGCTCGGACGACGGTCAGGTGTGCTGGTTGGTGGTGCCGCACTCCGGGTCGGTGGCGAAGCCGAACTGGTTGATGACCGAGATGAGCGAGCAGATCTGCAAGCCCGAACCGACGAAGACGGCCGCGATCGTCGAGTCGGTCAGCTACGACGTCGGGACAACGTTGTAGATCTCGCGCTTGACCGCGAAGCCGCCGTTGAGGGTCTGCGGCAGGGTGCCGTCAATGGTGCCCAGCACCGACTTGCCGCGCAGGTCGGTGAGGGTGCCCTCGGCCTGTGCGATGTTCTGCGCCACCGAGATCGGGATCAGGCTGTTGGCATCAAGGACACGGCCGTCGTGCTCCTCGATCGGGACGCCGTTCTTGGCGTCCTTGATGCACGGGAAGAGCGTCACGTCGGTGATGCCGAGATAGCTCAGCCAGAACGACCGGGTGCCCGAGCCCGCCTGCGGGATGTACGGCGTGATGCCGGGGATCTGGCACTGGTAGATGGAGATCAGGTCGGCCTTGGTGAGCTGGCGCGGCAGGTTGCTGTCGTTGGTCACCGCGAAGCTGACCGCGTCAATGGCGAACGGGATGTAGGTCAGGCCCGGCGTCGTCGTCCCGGACGGGGCGGCCGAGAACCGGCTGAACTACAGGTAGAAGAAGCCCCACAGCCCGTAGACGATGCTGGGCACCGCCGCCATGAGGTCGACCAGGCTGACCAGCATCCGGCGCAGCCGTGGCGGGGCGTACTCGCTGATGTACAGCGCTGTCCCGACCGCGAGCGGGACCGCGAACACGACGGCGACCAGCCCGATCAGCACGGTGCCGACCAGCACCGCGGCGATGCCGAAGTCGTGCGCGTCCGGCTGCCAGCGCTGGGTGGTCAGGAACGACCAGCCGGCAACGTGCAGCGCCTGTAACGCGCGGTAGTCCAGGAAGAGGCCGACCAACAGCATGATCAGCAGTACGACGATGCCGCCGCCGCGCGCCGTGCCCCGGAAGATCCGGTCCCCGACTCCGACCGTCGCCACGATCGGGCGCGGTGCCGGGCCGTCCGACCGTTGGCTCATCCGGCGGCCGTTCGGGCCCATGGGTGGAGCGCCCATGGGTGGAGCGGCCGGACGGCCGGTGCCGCCGGGCCTGCGCTCTCCTCGTCACCCGTGTCCCGCGGCCGCCGGGCCTGCCACTCGACTGGCCGGGTGAGCAGCGCCTGCTGGTCCGTGATCCGGGCAACCGGCGCCGCCAGGAACTGCGTGAGGTTGTAGGCGCACTCTCGCTGCCGTAGGTAGGTGGGGGCGGCGACGGCCACCGCGACGCCGTCGATCTCCAGCCGCCAGGTCCACTCTCCGGTCCGCTTGTGCGGCGTGACCACCTGGTCGGTGTCGTCGAGCCGGCGCCGCAACCGGGCGGTCGCCAGCCAGCAGGTGGCCAGGTCGGCGTAGGTCTGGGCGCTGCGGCCGAGCTCGCGGCTGTTGGCCCCGATCAGCCGCCAGGCAAACCACGGGCCAGCCGGTGCGGGCGCCATTGCGGATACGATGAGGTACCGCGGTTGACCCATCACCCCTCCAGCCCAAGCTCGGATATCGCACTCAAGCGAGGATGACCTTCGTGGGGTCGTAACAATCCGCTCGCACATTCGGCGGAACGCCGGACATGACAATGGTGAACGCGAATGTTTCCGGCTCGCTAACGGACCAATGGCACACGCCCGGTCGGCCCCGTGCGAAATGCCGTCGACATGCCGTGCAACCGTCATATTGGGCTGACCGTTATGGCGCGGTCCTGGTCCGTTGGCCCAGTTGACCGCGCGCGAATGGCGCAGCGAGCCAGCGCCGATCCGTCTGGCAGGACCGGGCAGCGCAGGACACACTACGCTGTCCGCCGATCGAGCTAAGCCGCCCGCCGTACCCGTGGGGTATCTTAAGGCCTGCGAATATCGGGGCACGCGGGGGTGGAGGCGAATCGGGCGAAGGGAGCGGATATGGACGGATCCGAGCCGCGTTGCCCAGCCCTGGTCTGCGGCCCTTGGCGCATTGACGTGGTCTGCCTCGACGGTCAGCAGGTGCTGCGTATCAGGAACGAGTCACGGGTGATGGCGTACTGCCCGGACAAGAAGAGCGCCATCGACGTCCTTCGGCGGCACGCGGCACCGCTTGATCACTTCGTCCGCGAGGATCACGCTCAGACCCAGGGGACGGCGTACGCAGACTAACCGTTCCCCGCTCCTCGTGTGGTCACCTACCGGCGTTGTGGTGACCTATCGTTCCCCTCGCCCCCCGTGTGGTCACCTACCGGCGTTGTGGTGACCTATCGTTCCCCACAGACAACAACAGGTCACCACAACGACGACAGGTCACCACAGGTCTTCCTTTGCGACTCGGTTCTGTCGGTGGCCGGGTCTATAGTCTTTTTGGTACGTCGGACTCGGTTACGTTGGCGCTCGAACAGGCGCCGGGTCCTGGCCCAGGTTGAGCAGCGCGACGGCGTCGACACGCGCCGCCTCATCGGCAGGATCGGCTGCCACGACCCGGGCCAGCGCGGCGACGTCGATCGGCTCGCCGCCATCCGGGGGGCGCAGCACATCACGAAGCAGCGCCGACTCGTAACGGTAGCCAGCCCGTCTCAGCCGGGAGGAGTACAGCAGGGTGAGCACCGCCACGGGGTCAACCCGGTCCGGCTCGACCGCGTCGAGCGCCCGGTGGAGCTCCCGGCGTCGCGGACCAAGGACCAGCCCATGTATGTCGCCGTCGGTCATCTCCGGCTGGCCGAGCACCTCGCGTGCCGCCGTCCGCAGCGCGTCGTACGCCTGAGCGAGGTCCGCATCGTAGGCGTCCAGCACCACGGGGTCGGCGAAGGTGACCCCGCGCGGTCCGCGGAACCGACCGACGCCCAGCAGTGCGCGTACCAGGCGGTCCTTGACGGCCGGATCCAGCGGTACCAGCGGGACCGGCAGGCTGCTGGGAGCGAGCAGCCTCCCGGCGGCCAGCTCCCCCGCCTCGTCGGCGAGCAGCCCGAGCACCCGTGACCCCATCTCGGCGGCGAACGACGGCTGGGCCAACTTCTCCTCCCAGCCGTCGTACAGGTCGATCGGATACAGCCCGGCCCGCAGCATCGGTACGACGCAGGTGCTCATGAACCAGCCGAAGGCCTCGCCGAGCAGGTGCGACCGGGCCAGCGCCCGCCCGGCCAGGTCAACGCCGACCAGCCGGGTCACGGTCGCGTCCGCGGCCAGCTTCACCGCGTTCGCAAGCGGCCGAGCCTCGGCCGGCCGCAGGCCCGCGAAACGTTCAGCCTGGCCCATCCGCGGCTCCAGCACCCGACGAGCCAGGTGGGGCACACCGACCGGCACGTGGGCCAGCTCGTGTGCCACGACCGTCCGCAGCTCCGGCCCGGACAGGCACCGCACGTACGGGTGTCCGAGGTACAGGTGAGGCCGTCGGGCAGGAAAGGTAACCAGCCTCGCTGTCGGCCCCGCGGCCAGCCAGACCCGCTGCGGTGACCGCTGGCCAAGCTCAGCGGCGACATCGGCCACCAACGCCGCCAGCGCCGGCTGGCGCCTCGGAGTCACCGCAACTCGCCGCCGCGGCGACAGCCAGCCGGACCAGGCGGGTAACAACCCGAAAGGCCCGTTGGCACGCGGCAGCACCAGCCTTCGACGGCGACCGAGCTCGCCCGGCGAGTTCACGGACACGGCAGGAACCTACTGGCCCACCCACTACGGCCTGACGGTGCACTCGAAAAGACCCCCGTTCGAATGAGCCGAATGACCCGAACGAGCGGAGTGAGCGGATGACGACCACTGCCCCGGCCCGCCACCGCATGACTGCATATCGGCACGAACGGGACCCTCGCCGCCGCCTGATAGTGCGCCGGTGCTGAAGGAACAGGCGACAGCGGGCATGCTGGGGCCGACCACGCAACGTCGACGGAGGATCCACTGCCATCGTGGGATCGAGGCGGCCCGACCGGAGGATCGCCTGGCTGGCGGCCGGGCTGATCGTCATCGGCGTGGCCACCGCCCACCCAGCGCGGCGCGTAACTTCCACCGAAGCGGCCGGCGGCTCGGCCGGCGGAGGGCCGACCCAGCCGCCACAGGCCACCCGGCCTGCCGCCACCCCCAACAGTGCCACTAGGACCGACGCCTCCCAGCCGACCTGCGCCGCGGTCGTCGCGGCGCTGCCACTCCGGCGCCGGCTGGCCCAGCTCCTTGTCCTCGGCGTCGACCCGACCGGACCCGGCGCGGCCACTCGGCTGGTACGCGGCGAACAGGTCGGCGGCATCTTCATTGGGGGCACGGCGACCGGGCTGCTGTCGGGCCACGCGCTGGCGCGGGTGCGGGCCGCGTCGCGGCTCCCGCTGCTGGTGGCGGTCGACGAGGAGGGCGGCCGGGTGCAGCGCATCGACCGGCTGGGCGGCTCGATCCCGAGCGCCCAGACGATGGCCGCGACCATGTCGCTCCGGCAGGTGCGGGAGCTGGCGCTCGCCCGTGGCCGGCAGCTCCGCCAGCTCGGCGTCACCGTCGACTTCGCGCCGGTCGTCGACATCGGCGCTGGGTCGGACGACGCGGTGATCGGTGACCGCTCGTTCAGCGCGGACCCCCTGGTGTCGACGCGGTACGCGGCGGCGTTCGCCGCGGGCCTGCGCGCCGCCGGGGTGCTGCCGGTGGTCAAGCACTTCCCCGGGCACGGCCACGCCAGTGGTGACTCGCACGCCGGCCGGGTGACCACCCCGCCGATCGGCGTGCTGCGCGGCGATGACCTGGTCCCGTACCGCTGGCTGCCGTCTTTCGGACCGGTCGCGGTCATGGTGGGCCACCTCGACGTCCCCGGCCTGACCGGCGGTCAGCCGGCCTCGCTGAGCCCCGCCGCGTACCGCCTGCTCCGCACGGAATACCGGTTCGGCGGCGTGGCCATCACCGACGACCTCGGCTCGATGAAGGCCGTCACCGACCGGTTCGGTCTCGCCGACGCCGTGCTGCGGGCGCTGCGGGCTGGCGCCGACATCGCCCTGTGGACCTCGGGCGCCGGGCCGGCAGCCGTGCTGGACCGGCTGCAGGCCGCGGTCGCCAGCGGGGAGCTGCCCGCGGCCCGGGTCAACGAGGCGGTACGGCGGGTTCTCATCGCCAAGTCCGCCTGCGCCTGACCCCGGTAGCTCGGCAAAGCTCCGCGTGTCACGCGGCGTCCTGCGCCCGGACCTCGGGTCTCACGCCACCTGTGGCCGGGGGGTGACCTGAACGACGAGCTCAGCATCAAGCGCTCCGGCCAACCGCTCCCAAACCGGCAAGGTCGGCACCGTGCCACCGGCCTCAAACCGGGCCACCGCGGACTGCGTCATGCCGGCGAGCCGAGCCAGCTCGCCCTGGCCCAACCACATTGTTCGCGCAGCGCACGGACTGTGGCCAAGCTCGAAGGCCAGCCGGGCTGCCCGGTACGCGGCGTCAGCGCCGGGCTCGCTCATCCGGCGTTCCCGTAGTGCTTTCCCATCGCTGCGCTCGGCCACGTCGGTCACCTCTCCTCATCCACGTCACCCGCACCGCCTGTCCAGGTGGAAACGCAGCTCCCGAAGCTTGCCGTTCAGTTGTCGCATATGAGGCTCGCCCAACCTCGTCGCCGTCGTCGTTGATGACCTTGACCGCCAGCTTGCTCGTGCTCGGGCGGAGAACGGACGTGACTCGTTGCTACGCGAGGCGGCCAGTCCGAGAACGCGGAGCGGCGGATCAAGCGTCTCGCTCCAGGTCGTTGAGCTGCGCGATGTTGGCGGCCTCGTCGGGATCCGGCGCCGGCTCGGCCAGAAAGGCACTGGCGATCTCCACGGCCACATCGGGAGCCAGCCGCTTCAGGCTGGGAGCGAGGACGTTCGCATCGTTCCATCTCCGTGCACCGACGGCGACCCAAGGATCCCACGCGAGGGCCGCGCGGACGCCGTGCACCTTGTTCGCCGCAATGGCCGTACCGGTGCCAGTCCAGCACATGACGATGCCGAGGTCCGCCGTCCCGTCGACCACGGATCTGCCGACGGCGGCGCCGATCTCCGGCCAGGCGCCGGACGTCGCCGGCCACACCACGTCGTGGCCGGACTCGACCAGAAAACCTTCGGCCGCCCGCGTGGTGTCATTCTCGTCGTCGGCCGCGAATGCGACTCGCATATCGGCCCTCCTTCGCTCCCCCATTCTCTGTCCATTCAGTTACGACGACGCGCCGAGGGTGGCGGGCGCAACCTGCGACCTACGAACCCTCGGGTCAGCCAGCGGGCCCGCGCCCTGGCCGCCGCGCTCGCCACCGACACCATCCGCACCTGCCTCACCTCACCGACGCATCCCGCCTCGCCCACGCCACCGCCTGGGCACCAGCGCTCACCCCGGCCACGGGTCGCGGTGCTACGCGAGCAACAGGCCCGGCAGGCGAAGGAGCGGTCCTTTTCGGTCGGGACTTTCGCGAGTCCGGCTTCGACTTCACCTGGGGAGAACGGGCGGCCGGCGCATACAGAGGTGATCATGCAGGGCATGGACCGCGACGCCGCGCACCATGGGCGGCCTGTTCGTGGCCCCGGACGACGGTCCCCGTTAGCAAGTCCGTTAGCAACGAGACGACAAAGACCCCCAAACCGTCTGGTTTGGGGGTCTTGTCATGGTAGCGGGGGGAGGATTTGAACCTCCGACCTCTGGGTTATGAGCCCAGCGAGCTACCGAGCTGCTCCACCCCGCGTCGGTGAGCCAACTCTACCTGTCCGCCGCGACTGCCGCCAAACTCGCGGCCGCTGTGGCGACTTGTCAGGGATAATACCGAACAATCCGGGCACAGAATCGCCAACTTTCCCACGACAAGTGGTCGGTTCGAGGGTCGTCTACCTCAGCGCGTGGGCGTCGGGCTGGGTGCGGGGCTCGGCGACGGCGACGGCGGCGGCAGCAGCGACGCCGCCCTCCGCGCCGCCTCGAAGCGGGCAGCCGCGTTCGCCAGCTCCTGCTGCGCCTTGCCGATCTCGACGAAGTTGCCCGCCTGGGTGGCCGACCTCAGGTGCGCCAGAGCGGCCTGGATCGCGTCCACCGCAGCGGCCAGCTCACCGCCGCTGCCCGGCTGGGTCGGCGGGGCCGTCGGCGTCCCGCTGGACGGCGGCCCGACCGGCGGCGGCACCACCTGACCACTGCCCGGCCCGAAGACCTTGTCCAAGGCGTCCGCCAGCGTGGACTCGTAGCCGATCCGGTCGCCGAAGGCGACAATCACCTTGCGCAGCAGGGGATAGGTCGAACCACTGCCCTGCACGTACACCGGCATGACGTACATCAGCCCGCCACCGACCGGCAGCGTGAGCAGGTTGCCGTAGACAACCTTTGACCCATTCTGGTTGAGGAGCGAGATCTCGGTCTTGATCTGCTCGGTCGAGTTGAAGTTGGAGAACATCTGGTTCGGGCCGAGAATCGATGTCTCGCTGGGCAGCCGGAGCACCCGGAACTTGCCGTAGTCCTGCGGGTCGGACGACACCGTCATGTACGCCGCCATGTTCTGCCGGCGGAACTGGTTAAGCGCGCTGGTCAGCTGGAACGTCGTCTGCTCCTGCCCCGGCGTCTGGGCGAGCAGATAGTACGGCGGCTGCGCCTGCTGGCTGTCCCTGGTGGGGTCGGTCGGCACGTCCCAGAAGCCCTGGGAGTTGAAGAACTGCACCGGGTCGTCCAGATGGTACTTCGTGATCAGGTCGCGCTGCACCTTGAACAGGTCCTCGGGATAACGCAGGTGCGCACGCAGCTCCGGGCTGATCTCGCTCTCCGGCTTGACAATTCCGGGGAACGCCTTCTTCCACGACTCCAGCACCGGGTCCATGGCGCCGAACTGGTAGAGCGACACCGACCCGTCATAGGCGTCGACGACGGCCTTGACCGAGTTGCGGATGTAGTTGACCTGGGTGTTGGCCTGCGCCCGGGTTCCGGTGCCGGTCAGGGAGTCCTGGGTGACGTCGCCGAGCTGGGTGTGCTCGGAGTACGGGAAGCCGTCCAGCGTGGTGTAGCAGTCCACCACCCACTTGATCTTGCCCGCGATCACCGCGGGATACGGGTCGCCGTCCGCGGTCAGGAACGGCGCGGCCTTCTCCACCCGGTCCCGCGGGTCTCGCACGTACATAATCTTCGAGCCGCCGGTGATCGCGCCGGAGAACAGGATCTGCTGGGCTCGGTAATGCCAGGCGAAGATGACCCGGTTGAAGATGTTCCCGACGTTGACCCCGCCCGAGCCGTCGTAGGTGAACTTGACGTCCTCGTTCTCCTTCAGCGCGTCGAACTCGCGGTCGGTCTGGTCGCCGGCCTTTCCGACGATCGAGTACGTGTCGCCGAGCAGCTCGCCGTAGTAGACCCGGGGCTGGCTGATGTTGAATATCTTCGGGTCGACGTAGGCCGGTTGACCGTTGAGCGCCGTGTTCGTCGGGGCCGCGACGAAACCGTTGCCATGCGTGTAGACCAGATGCTCGTTGATCCAGTTTGTCTGGTTGCCGGTGAGCTGCTGCGGATCCATCTCACGTACCCCGACCACGTACTCCTTCAACTGGTTGCTGATCGTGTAGCGGTCGATGTCGAGCTTGTCGGCGAAGTTGTAGACGTTCAGGACCTTCTGGTTCTGGTCGAACGTCGGAGAGAGCACGTTCGGGTCCATCAGCCGTGCGTTGGAAATTGTGGACGTGTCGTTGCGAATCTTCTGCCGGGCGGTGTCGTCAACTGTCGGCGAGGCCGAGTAGCCGGTGTAGTCGACGTTGTTCAGCGAGTAGGCCTGCCGGGTCGCCTCGATGTTCCGGGCGATGTAGAGCTTCTCCTTCTGGTCCGCGTTCGGCTTCACCCGGAAGTTCTGGATCAGCGCCGGGTACGCGCCGCCGATGATGACGCTGGAGAGCACCAGCAGCACCAGCGCGATCGCGGGAAGCTGGAAGTTGCGGAACGCCACGTTGGCGAAGAACGCCACCGCGCAGATCAGCGCGATGATCATGAGGATCGACTTGGCCGGCAGCACCGCGTTGACGTCGGTGTACGACGCCCCGGTGATGGCGCCGCGGTCGGAGAACACCAGGCCGTACCGGTCCAGGTAGTACGCGACCGCCTTGAGCAGCACAAAGCCGCCGAGCAGCACCGACAGGTGCACCCGGGCCGCCGGGGTGACCTTCTCCCCCGGTGTCTGCAGCCGCAGCCCACCGAACAGGTAGTGCACCACCACCGCGCCGATCAGCGAGAACACCACCGCGGCGAACAAGAAGCCGAGGATGAACCGCTGGAACGGGTAGGTGAACGCGAAGTAGGAGATGTCGCGGCCGAACTGCGGGTCCAGGATGCCGAACGGCGTGCCGTTGCGCCACAGCAGCCAGGTCTCCCACCGGCCCTGGGCGGCCAGCCCGGCGAACAGCCCGACGATCCCGCTGACGATCACCAGCACCAGCACCCGGCGCGGCTCGATCGCGGTCCGGTATCGCTCCAGGTTCTGCTGCTCCAGCGACATCGGCCGGAACGGCGGGCGGAGCCGGTAGGCGACCACCAGGTTCGCCCCGACCACCGCCGCCAGCAGGACCCCGAAGCCGAAGAACAGGAAGATCCGCGTCCACAGCACGGTGCCGAAGACTTCGCGGAACTTCACCTCGCCGAACCACAGCCAGTCGATGTACAGCGACACCAACGAGCCAAGCACGGAGAGCGCGACCACGAGGATCGCGATGACGGTGAGCATGACCCGGGCCCGGCGGGAGATCGCCGGCACCGGCAACGGCGGCCGCATGGCCACTGGACAACACTCCTGGCACGGGAGTCGAGCGGACGCGAGTCCATCGGATGATGTGGAAACTTACACAGCTCGCGGCGGGTTCCCGCACCCGGCCGGTTCCCGCACCCGGCCGTGGTCGCCTTCCGTGCCATCGTGCGCTCCGTGCCACCATGTGGCTCATGGCGACCCGGCACCCGAACCCGCCCCCGTCGCTGGCCGACGCGCTGGTGGAGGTGGAGCGGCATGTGGGCGCCCACGGGTGGGACCAGCCGCCGCAGCTCTTCGCGCTGGTGGCCACCGCCGAGCTGGTGGCGGCCGAGCCGGACCTCGCCCGCAGCCTCGGGCTGCCCGTCGACGAGGTGTCACCCAGCTCGCTCACCCCGATCGAGCAGGAGCCGCTGCCGGACGGCCCGCTGGACGACGCCCTGGCCCAGATCATGTGGTCGGCCGAGGTGCGCGGCTGCTGCCTGGTGCACGAGGTCGTGCTGCTCCCGCCGGACGCCGAGGCCGAGCTGCCCGGCCAGCCGGACCCGCTCCGCTACGCCGCCGAGCACCCGCACCGGCGGGAGGCGCGGGTGGCGGTGGCCGTGCTGCGGGACGGTTCCCGGGCCACTGTGGTGCGCTTCCGCCGCCGGCCGACCGGGTCGGACGACGTACGGCCGGAACCCGCCGGGACGGCCGGCGTCGAGGACGAGCTGCTGGTGGGTGAGGACCTCGCCCCGAACCTGTCCGAGGCGCTGCTCGCCACGCTGGCTGACCCGCCGAACGATCCGAGCTGACCGAGCGATCCGGCCCCAAGCGATCCGGGCCCAAACGATCCAGGCTGACTGCCGAACGATCCGGCCGGGCCGGGCAGCCCGGGTCTCAGCAGCCGGCCGGCACGCCGCCCTGCCGCAGCGTCCCCAGCGCGGTGACCGCCGTGTGCAGGCTGTCCACCTTGACCAGCCGCAGCCCGGCCGGGATGGCCCGGCGAGCCTCGTCGCAGTTGGCCGCCGGCACGAGGAAGACCGTCGCGCCCTTCTGCCGCGCACCGAGCATCTTCAGCGGGATGCCGCCGATCGGGCCGATCTTGCCGACGGGGTCGATGGTGCCGGTGCCGGCGATGAACCGGCCACCAGTCAGCTCCGTTGGCCCGATCTTCTCCAGGATGCCGAGCGCGAACATCAGCCCGGCGGACGGCCCGCCGATGTCCTCCCCCACCTGGATGTTGACCGTGAAGTCCTCGGCCACCGGCTCCATCGAGACCAGCACGCCGAGGGCGCCGCCGGGCCGGTCCTTGGCCTTCGCCAGCGTCACCCGGGCCGTGCCGGCGGCGTGCTGGCGCCGGTACCCGACGGTCACCGTGGTGCCCGGCGCGAGCCGGGTCAGCACCTTCTCCAGCGTGGCCAGATCGGTCACCGGCGTGCCGTCAACGCTGGTCAGCAGGTCGCGCGACCGCAGCTTGCCCGTGGACGCCGAGCCGTCTGGCACGCCTTGGATGACGATCTTCTCCGGATAGTGCAGCTCGCGCAGCGCGGCCAGCACGGCATCGCTCTGCGACCGGGCGAACTCGGCGGTGTTCTCCTTGTCGACCTGCTCCTGGGTCTGGTCCGGCGGGTAGAGCTCCTCGCGCGGGACGACCGAGACCCCACCGTCGACCCAGCCACGCAGCACGCTGAACACGTCGAGGCGGTCCTGTACCGACACGGTGGTCAGGTTGAGGTGGCCGGTGGTCGTGTTCGGCGTACGGCCGACGATGGCGATGACCTGCCGGTTGCCCACGCTGCCGAGGGTGTCCAACGTCGGCCCGGGGCCGAGCGCGGCGTACGGCACGGGCAGCCGGGCGCCGAACAGCCCGAGCACCACCAGCAGCGCCACGCCGACAGACATGGTCATGACGCGCCGGCTCATGCCGGACAGGGTAGCTACTCCCGGCGTAGCTGCTCCCGGCCGGATGGCTCGTCCGTACGTTCGTCCTTAGCCACGGCCGGCGTTGGCCGCGCGGCCAGCGGCCGGACGTTCCTCGACAGCGCCTCGACGAACCGGTGATGCGCCTGCACCGAGCTGTGGGCATCGGTCCGGCCCGGGTCGCGGGCGACCCACAGCGCCCACAGGGTCGCCACCACGGTGACGGCAACGGGCATCGCTACCCAGATCAGCGGCGACATCCTCCCACGGTACGCCGTCCCTACGTCGCGGCGTCCTCTCGGGCCCGCGGGACCGTCGCCCTCACGAGCTGGCGCGGCGGTTGCGGCGGGCCCGCCGGACCAGCGCCGCAGTGCCGACCAGCGCCACCGTGGCACCGGCCGCGGCAGTGGCGCCGTGCACCGCATTCTCGGCGCGCGCCGGCCGGGCCGATAAGTGCGCCCGTAGCGCCTCGGCGTTGGTGTACCGGGGCTGCCACCCGGCCGCCCGGAGCCGGCTGCTGTCCACCACCCACGGGTGGGCGAGGTAGGCCAGCTCGGTCGGCGGGGCGGAGGTGATGCCCAGCCGGTGCAGCCGCTCGGCGGTCCCGACGGCCACCCGCTCGGGCAGGTCGAGCGACCGGCGTCCCCTGACCTGCTCCACCTCGGCGTGCTCCAGGAAGCCGTCGCAGCCGACGTTCACCGGGCCGGTGATCCGGTCGAGCACGACGACCTCCGCCGCGCTGGCCAGGTCGTCGACGTGGCAGAACTGCCAGCGCGGCCGGGTGCCCCGCAGGTGCAGCAGCCGGGGTGCCTCGAACAGCGCGGCCAGCGCCGAGCTGGCTCCTGCCCCGAGGACGATGGCCGGTCGCAGCATCGTCACCGCCATCGTCGGGTGGGCCGCCCCGTTGGCCGCCGCGGCCCGCTCGATCTCCAGCAGGTCGCCGAGCACGCTCGCCTCGGGCACGGCCCGCAGCGGGGCGTCGTCGGGCAGCGGCACCGGGTTGTCGGGCCGGGCGCCGTAGACCATCGCGCTGCTGACCAGCACGACGTGCCGGACGCCGGCCGCGAACGCCGCGGCCAGCACGGTCTGGGCGCGCCGCAGGTTCCGCTGCCGCTGGGCCGCGCGGTTGGCGTCCGGGCGCAGGTCGGTCGCGCAGTGGACGACGGCGGCCACACCGCACAGCGCCTGGGCCAGCCGAGGGTCGGCCGGGTCCAGGCCGTGCCAGGCGACCTCGCCGGTCGCCGGCGCGGCCACCGTCGTGTCGACCCCGACGACGGTCCGGATCCAGCCGGCCCGGCTGAGGTGTCGCAGCACCGCCGCGCCGAGCGGGCAGCCCGCGCCGGTGACCGCGACGGCCGGAGAGCGGAGGCGGGCGGCAGTTCGTCCATGGCGCACCGGCTGGTGGTCGGACCCGGGCACGGCCGGCCCCCTTTACTCGTCAGGACTACCGTGGACAGCATGACATCGCACGGGCGGCTGACATGAGCGACGTACCGTTCGGGTTCGGCTCACCCGACCGAAACCCTGAGGAACGCGGCGGCGGGGACAACCCGCTCGGCATGTTCCCGCTCTTCGCCGAGCTACAGAAGCTGATGTCCTGGCAGGGCGGCCCGGTCAACTGGGACCTGGCGCGGCAGTTAGCCACCTCGCACCTGGCCAGCCAGCACCGGCCGACCGACGCGGCGGACCGGCAGCAGGCGATCGAGGCAGTCGCGCTCGCCGACCTCTGGCTGAACGAAGCGACCACGCTGCCGTCCGGGGTGACCGCGACCGAGGCGTGGACCCGGGTGGAATGGGTCGACAAGACCCTCGCTGTGTGGCCGGCGTTGTGCGACCCTGTGGCCGCCCGGGTGGTCGGCGCGATGGGCACGGCGCTGCCGGAGGAGGCCAAGGCGCAGGCCGGGCAGCTCATCGGCATGCTCAACTCGGTCGGCGGGCTGATGTTCGGCGCCCAGGTCGGCCAGGCCCTGGCCGAGCTGGCGACCGAGGTGCTGTCCGGCACCGACATCGGCCTGCCGCTCGGCCCAGCCGGGGTGGCCGCGCTGGTCCCGGAGAACATCGCCGTGTTCGGCGGCGGGCTGGAGCTGCCGGCCGAGGAGGTGCGGCTCTACCTGGCGCTGCGCGAGGCGGCCCACCAGCGGCTGTTCGGGCATGTGCCGTGGCTGCGGCAGCGGCTGCTGGACACGGTGGACGCCTACGCCCGTGGCATCAGCGTGGACACCTCGGCCATCGAGCAGGTCATGGCCGAGCTGGACCCCACCAACCCGGAGAGCCTGCAGAACGCGCTGCAGGGCGGGCTGTTCGAGCCGCAGGCCACGCCGGAGCAGCAGGCCGCGCTGGCCCGGCTGGAGACGCTGCTGGCGCTGGTCGAGGGCTGGGTGGACGCGGTGGTGGCGCAGGCCGCCGAGGCCCGGCTGCCCGGCGCGGACGCGCTGCGCGAGACGCTGCGCCGCCGCCGGGCCAGCGGCGGCCCGGCCGAGCAGACCTTCGCCACCCTGGTCGGGCTGGAGCTGCGGCCGCGCCGGCTGCGCGACGCGGCCCGGCTGTGGCAGGTGCTGGCCGACCGCCGTGGCGTCGATGGCCGGGACGCCGTATGGGCGCACCCGGACCTGCTGCCCGCCGCCGACGACCTGGACGACCCGGACGGCTTCGCCGAGCGGACCGAGGCCGGGCCCGGTGACTTCCCCCTGCTGGAGCCCTGACCGCCCTATCCACTCCCCGTGTGGTCACCTCTCGGCGTTGTGGTGACCTCTCGTTGCCGCCAGACCCCAAGAGGTCACCACACGGCGCAGAGGTGACCACACGGTGTCCGGAGACCCCCAGTGGTCACCACACGGCGTAGTGGTGACCACTGGGGGCTAGCTGTCGGACACCAGGGCGCGGGTGGCCTCCCAGCCCTCCAGCGCCGGATCCAGCCGGACCAGGTCGGTCGGGGTGCGCAGCCGGGGCCAGGCCGGCGCGACCACCACGTCGTCCGGCCTGGGGGCGGCAGCCCGTAACCGATCCAGCGCGGCCGGGTCGTCGAGGTCCACGGTGGACGGCAGCCAGCCCGGCACCGGCAGCCGGCTGGCCAGCGCCACCAGACCGCCGGTGCTGGCCGGCAGCACCGCGACCTCCGCTGTCGACAGTCCGCTGAACGGCTTGGCCGCTAGCAGCGCGGGCAGGTCCGGTACGTCCGGCGCGAAGACCGCGGCCTCGTCGTAGCCCGCGATCCGGCCGAGCAGCGACACCACACCATCCACCTCGGACAGCCGCAGCACCACCGTGCCCGGCCAGCGGATGGCTGCCACGTCGTCCAGCCGGGACGGCGTCGCCGCGATCAGGGTATCCACATCGGACAGTGTGGCCAGCAGGTCGACGACGTCCTCAGCCAGCGCGCGGCCGAACCGGACCTGGTCCACGCCCGGCGGACAGGCCGGGTGCCCAGGCGCCCCCGTCAGCAGCAGTACGGCGGCCCTCACGCCTCGATCACGTCGTCCTCGGTGAGGTCAAGCTGGGCGGCGGCAGCCACCCCCTCCAGGTAGCCACGGGCCCGCTCGGTGCGCGGATAGCGCCCGACCAGCTCCCAGAAGTCCGGGCCGTGGCCGGGCACCTGCAGGTGCGCGAGCTCGTGCACCAGCACGTAGTCGAGCACCCAGCCCGGCATGTCGCGCAGCCGGCTGGACACCCGGATGGTGCGGTCCATCGGCGTACACGACCCCCACCGGGTGCTCATGTTGCCGACCCAGCGGACGCTGTCAGGATCCGCCCGGCCGCCGAGGTACTGCCCAGAGAGCTGGCGCGCCCGGCCGAGCAGGGCGATGTCGCTGGCCCGCGGGCCGTTGCTGCGCCGGGCGTCCCTGGCCTTGAGCCGGGCCACCATCTCGGCGACCCAGCGACGCTCCTCGGCCTTGCTGAACCGGGCCGGGATAAGCACGACAACACGGTCACCGTCCCGATACGCTGACACGGTCCGGCGCCGCCGCGAGCTGCGACGAACCTCGACCGGGTCGTCCGGAGGCATGATGCCCACGAGGGCACGCTAGCCGAGAATCCGCCAATTTTTTCTGTCCACACCCGGTGCACAACATTCGCGCACGTCACCCGGGTGGACTACTACGGTGAACACTGGGCGTCCACAGGCCGTCTCTGGGCTGTCCACAGCGACACACCGGCTCGTCAACACCCTGGTCCACAGGGTTATCCACAGCCTGTGGGCAACCAACGTTGACCCGGCCTGCCGGTCGCCATACCGTCTGAGGCGACGCAGCCCCCGAAGCTGCGGGCGCACCGTTCGTTAGGGGAAGGCGGGCGGCGTGCCCAATGGTTCGGGGGCTACGTGCGTCCGGGCTCCATAGGGTTCTGAACCCAGCTCGCCACGGTTCTCACCAGGACGGCGTGCTGCCCGGTCAGCGGCCAGTGAACCGCGGCGGCCGGCGTTCGCGGGCCGCCCGCAGCCCCTCGGCCAGGTCCGCACCGGCCAGCGTCACCGGCTGGGCGACCGCCTCCCACGCCAGCGCCGCCTCGAACGTCGCGGGTCCACCGCCGGCCAGCGCCACCTTGGTCAGCCGGGTCGGCACCGGCGCCCGGGACGCGACCTGGCGGGCGATCGCCAGCGCCTCGGCGGCCAGCGTGCCGGCCGGGAAGACCCGGTTGACCAGGCCCAGGCCGACCGCCTCGGCACCGGTGACCACCCGCCCGGTCAGCAGCAGCTCGCGGGCCACCGGCAACCCCGCCACCTCAGGCAGCAGCCAGGTGCTCGCCATGCCCGGGTGGATGCCGAGCGCGGTGAACGGCATCGACAGCGCGGCGTCCGGCGCGGCGTAGCGCAGGTCGCAGGCGAGCGCGAGGGCCAGCCCGGCGCCCACCGCGGGCCCCTGGACGACCGCGATGGTCGGCGCCTCCACCTCCCGAATGGCCAGCCAGGTGCGGTAGAAGGGCAGCATCCGGGCGCGCAGGTCGTCGACGGACCGGGTGTCCCCCCGCTCCAGCCAGGACAGGTCGCCGCCGGCGCAGAACGCCGTACCCGCCGCGGTGAGCAGCACGCAGCGGACCGAGCGGTCGGCCGCCAGCGCCGGCACAGTCTCGGCCCAGGCCGCGGTGAGGTCCGCGGTCATCGCGTTGCGCCGGTCCGGCAGGTTAAGGGTGAGCACGACAACGCCGTCGTCATGCCGGTCGATCAGCAGCGGCCGCATGTCGCGGAGGCTACCGCCGATCCCGACATCGAGCGGGCCGGTCCCGCCCTGAGCACGCCCTGGTAGGCCTGGGTGCGTCCGCGCCGGGTTACGCAGGCCCGCCTGGAACGGGCGAGTACCGTGTGCCGGACCGTCCCGGCTGCCGGAACGCGGCGCGGGACACGATGGAAGAAGCTAGGAGGCGACGTGGCCGAGACCTACAACGGCTACTGCGTGAAGTGCAAGGAGAAGCGCGACTTCGAGGGCGAGGTCTTCACCAGCGACTCCGGGCGCCGCATGGCCAAGGGCTCGTGTCCGGTGTGTGGCACCAAGATGAACAGGATCCTCGGCAAGGCTTGAACGTCGCCTGAGGTCCGCCGCACGCACGACCGCGCAAGGGCGGTCCCGAGAGGGTCGGGGCCGCCCTTGGGCATGCCTGCCGGATAGCGGATCCAACCCCGCGAAGGCAAGGCGCGCTCATCGCCTGTGGACAACCCGCCAGCCTGTGGACAACGGCAGCGGCCAGTCGGCTCAACCTGCCAGGCTGCCGGCAACCACATTCCGTACGGCAAGGCGAGGTGCCCGTGTCCGAACCGTGTCCGCAACTGCTCACCGGCCTGCGTCCGCTCTGGCGGGACCAGCGGACGCTCCAGCTCGGCCTCGACGCGGCCCGCGGGATCGTCGTCGACGGCATCGACCAGACCACCGCCCGGGTGCTGGTCGGGCTGGACGGCAGCCGGTCGGAGGCGGAGGTGCTGGCCGACGCCGCCGCGATCGGGGCTGACCGGGAGACGGTCACCAGGCTGGTCCGCGGGCTGCGGCAGTGCGGCCTGGTGGTGGACGGCGAGCCGGTCGGGCTGACCGCGCTGGGCCGGCCGGACACCGCCGAGCGGCTGGAGCCGGACCGGGCCGGGCTGTCCCTGGCCAGCCCGGCCCGCGCGCCGATCAGCACGCTGCTGCGGCGCCGGGACGCAACCGTGGCGGTGCACGGCGCCGGGCGGCTCGGTGCGCCGGTGGCGACGTTGCTCGGTGCCGCCGGGGTCGGACGGGTCCGGGTGATCGACCGGGAGATGGCCCGGCCGTGCGACGCCGCGCCGGGCGGGCTGGCGCCGTCCGACGCCTTCACGCCCCGGCTGGCCGCGGCGATGGCCGCGGTCCGCCGGGCCGCGCCGGAGACCGAGGTGGGGCCGATCCGGCCGCGCGAGGTGCCCGACCTGGTGGTGCTGACCGGGATGGACCCGGTCGAGCCCCAGGTCCGGGCCGGGCTGCACCGGATCGGCGCGCCGCACCTGCCGGTGTCGATCCGGGAGTCGACGGCTGTGGTCGGGCCGCTCGTGCTGCCCGGCCTGTCGAGCTGCCTGACCTGTGCGGACCTGCAGCGCCGCGACCGCGACCCGGCCTGGCCGGTGCTGGCCGCCCAGCTCTCCATCCGGCGGCGCCGGCAGACCGAGCCGTGTGACGTGACGCTGGCGATCTTCGCCGCGTCGCTGGCCGTCCTCCAGGCGCTGACCCTGCTGGACGGCGGCGAGCCGGCCACGTTGCACGGCACGCTGGAGCTACGGCTGCCCGACTGGCGGGTCCGGCGGCGCACCTGGCCAGCCCACCCGCACTGCGACTGTGGCGCCGGCCGGCCCAACGCCGCTCGCCAGCGCCCGGGCGGGCAGGCTGGCCGAACGGGCGCGGGCCTGCCCGGCACCGACCGGCGGGCCGGATGAGTGGGCACGTAGGTCGCCCAACCGGGCAGCGAGCTGTGCGGACCGGGCTGGGCGAGGGACAATGGCGCAGTGTCCGATATTCCGCGCCGCGCCATGACCCGGACGGCGAAGCTCGCCTCGCTGCCGTTGGGGGTCGCCGGGAGGGCCACGGTCGGCTTCGGCAAGCGGCTGGCTGGCCAGTCCGCCGAGGCCGTCCAGCTCGAGCTGCAGCAACGGACCGCCGACCAGCTCTTCGCCGTGCTCGGGCAGCTCAAAGGCGGCGCGATGAAGTTCGGCCAGGCGCTGAGCGTGTTCGAGGCCGCGCTCCCGGAGGATGTGGCGGCTCCCTACCGGGAGGCGCTCACCAAGCTGCAGGAGGCCGCACCGCCGCTGCCGGCGCGGACGGTGCACCAGGTGCTGGACGAGCAGTTGGGCACGGCGTGGCGTCGGCGGTTCGCGGAGTTCGCCGACAAGCCCGCGGCCGCGGCCAGCATCGGGCAGGTGCACCAGGCGACCTGGCACGACGGCCGGCGGGTCGCGGTCAAGGTGCAGTACCCGGGCGCGGGTCCGGCGCTGCTCGCCGACCTGAGCCAGTTGGCCCGGTTCGCGCGAATGTTCGCGGTGCTCAGCCCGGGCCTGGATGTCAAGCCGCTGCTCGCCGAGCTGAGGTCGCGGGTGATCGAGGAGCTCGACTACCGGCTGGAGGCCGACGCGCAGCGGGCCTTCAGCGCGGCGTACGCCGACGATGCGGAGATCATCGCGCCACGGGTGGTCGCGAGCGCACCGAAGGTGCTGGTCACCGAGTGGATCGACGGTACGGCGATGTCGTCGATCATCGCCGAGGGCACGCCGGAGCAGCGCGACCGGGCTGGCTACCTGCTGTCCACGTTGCACTTCTCCGCCCCTGCCCGGGCCGGGCTGCTGCACGCCGACCCGCATCCGGGCAACTTCCGGCTGCTGCCGGACGGCCGGCTCGGCGTGATCGACTTCGGTGCCGTGGCCCGGCTGCCGGACGGCCTGCCGGCGCCGATCGGCCGGATCACCCGGCTGGCGCTGGACGGCGACGCGGACGCGGCGCTGGCCGGGCTGCGCCGGGAGGGGTTCGTCCGGCCCACGATCAACCTCGACGCCGAGCGCGTGCTCGACTACTTCCGGCCGATGCTGGACCCGTTGCGCGTGGCGCGGTTCCGGTTCAGCCGGGAGTGGATGCGTCGGGAGGCGTCCCGGGTCACCGACCTGCGCTCGGAGACCGGCCAGGTCGGGCGGCAGCTCACCCTGCCGCCGTCGTACCTGCTGATCCCCCGGGTCACGATCGGCTCGATCGGCGTGCTCTGCCAGTTGAACGCCGAGGCGCCGTACCGGGCGATCGTCGAGCGCTGGCAGCCGGGGTTCGCGGACTGACCCGCGACCAGTGCACTCACCACCCGGGCGCCCTAACCGCTGGGACGGGGTGGGACGGCCGCCGCCCCGGCGCAGTAACGCGCCGGGGCGGCGGCCGGATGTTCAAGCCGAGACCATGAACTGGACTCAGCGGGTGTTACCAGATCGCGTTCTGCGCCTGACGAGCGCGCCGCGCGGCCTGCGCGGCCTTGCGCTGCCAGCGCCGGGCCGCGATGAGACGCCGGCTGCGGCGATAAGTCTCCGCCTCCTCCTGCGCTTCGGACATTCGAGACCGGGCGAGCTCTTCGTACATGATCTGATACATCGGAGTGCTCCTGACGGTGCGGTCGTTCATCGGCTGGCTTCCTACGGTGGGTGCGGCGGTGGGTGCGGCAAGGTCGTTCATGCGGCTACCTCCTTGCGTGGCCGGCCGCGAGGCCGCTTGCGCGGGATCACGACGCCACGCTCGAAGATCTCGCCGCCCCAGACGCCCCAGGGCTCGCGCCGGGACAGCGCGCCAGCGAGGCACGCCGCCCGCACTGGGCAGTCCAGGCAGTAGCTTTTTGCCAGCTCCAGGTCCGCGGGGCGCTCCGCGAACCACAGTTCGGGGTCGTAAACCCGGCAGGGCAGGGCCCAGCCTCGGGTCTCCGCCTCGACGAAGTCGAGGGTCGTGACCTCGAAGGAGCAATCGGTCACCTCGGGTGCGAGGGTCACCGTGTTCACCTCCGGGTGTTTCGTCGGCTAGTCGTGGTAGACAGATCGGGTAAAACACTGAGGCCGCGGAACCCGGGTACGGGTTCCGCGGCCTCAAGGTGAGCCGGTCTGAAAATGGTCAGACTGGTGCACCTCGAGGCGGAGTACCCGGGACGTAGGCGTCGTCGGCCTGGACGCGGCGCCGAACGGCGACCTGGATGCGCGTGCCAGCGATCACGGCCGTGGCCCAGTCGCTGCCCGCCGCGGTGCCGTGCCTTCCGCGGAGGACGGCGGCCATAAGGCCACCGGCGCACGCGGGGAACCCGGCTCCGGACAGACGCATCCCGTCGCGCTCAAAATCCGCGGGCAGCGAGATCGCCAGATCGGCGGCACCCGTGGATGGCACGACGTTCAGCTCCTTAGTGATCATCTGGGGCACCTCCTTCTCTCTGACGGTCCTGCCGACGCACGTCACGCCGGGTGGCATTTCGGAGACTAGGCCGTCTGCCGGAGTGGGGGCAAACATTTTTGCGCAATCAGCGGGAATCTTTCCCCTTGGGGCATCCGGGCCGGATCGACGCCAGTGAGCTGGCGCCGGACGGGTCGTTCCCGCGGCGCCCGGCCCGCCATCCCGGCCTGCCATCCCGAGGCTACAGCGCCTGGCCCGCGACGATCGCCAGCACGTCGGCGCCGTACAGGTCGAGCTTGCGCGGCCCGATGCCGGGCAGCCGGACCAGGCCCGCGACGTCGACCGGCCGGGTCTCGGCGATCGCGACCAGGGTGGCGTCGGTGAACACGACGTAGGCCGGCACGCTGGCCGTGCTGGCCCGCTCCGAGCGCCAGGCACGCAGCCGCTCGAACAACGCGACGTCGACCTTGCCCGGGCAGCCGGCACAGCGCTCCAGCGCGCGCTCGACGCCCTTGCGCAGCGGCCCACCGCACTCGACGCAGACAGCCTTGCCACCGCGAACAGCACCGGCACCGGCACTCCCACCAGCGGCCCCGCCGCCGGCCCGGCCAGCCGGAAGGACCGGCGGCAGCAGCGGGTAGAGGAACCGGCTCTTGCGCCGGCCCCGGCGCGCGCCCGGCGTTCGGGCCAGCGCCCAGGACAACGCCAGCCGCTCCCGCGCCCGGGTGATCCCGACGTACAACAGCCGGCGTTCCTCCTCGACCTGCTCGTCGGTGCTGGCGTGCTGGATCGGCAGCGTGCCCTCGGTCAACCCGACGAGGAACACCGCGTCCCACTCCAGCCCCTTGGCGGCGTGCAGCGAGGCGAGCGTGACCCCCTGCACGGTCGGCGCGTGCTGGGCCGCGGCACGCTGCTCCAGCTCGGCCACGAGATCCTCCAGCCCGGGCGGGCCCGGCCGGTCACCCCCACCGGCCGGCTGGGCGGCGACCTCCTCGGCCAGCGCGACCAGGGCTGCCAGCGACTCCCACCGCTCCCGAGCGGCGCCACCGGCCGGCGGGTCCCCCGGCGACCAGCCGGCGGCGGACAGCACGTCGGTGACCGCCCGGACCAGCGGAACCTCGGGGTCGGCCGACCGGGCCGCCGCACGCAGCAGCACCCGGGCCTCGCGGACCTCGGCCCGCTCGAAGAACCGCTCGCCCCCGCGCAGCACGTACGGCACGCCGGCCGCGGACAGCGCCGTCTCGTAGCTTTCGGACTGCGCGTTGACCCGGTACAGCACCGCGATCTCGGCGGCCGGGGTGCCGGCCGCGACCAGCCGGGCACACTCAGCGGCCACCCCGGCGGCCTCGGCCGGCTCGTCGTCGTACTCGCGCAACGTCGGCTCCGGCCCGTCCGGCCGTTGCCCGACCAGCCGCAGCCGGGCTCCACCGGCCGGTCCATGGGTGGCCGCGATCAGCCGGTTGGCCGCGGACACCACCTGCGGGGTGGACCGGTAGTCGCGCTCCAGCCGCACCACCACCGCACCGGGGTAGCGGCGGCCGAAGCCGAGCAGGTAGTCCGGGGTGGCGCCGGTGAAGGAGTAGATCGTCTGGTTGGCGTCGCCGACCACGCACAGGTCCTCGCGCCCGCCGAGCCACGCGTCGAGCAGCCGCTGCTGCAGCGGGTTGACGTCCTGGTACTCGTCCACCACGAACTGCCGGTAGCGCGCCCGGACCTCCTCGGCGACGTCGCGGTGGTTCTCGATGGCCACCGCGGTCACCAGCAGCAGGTCCTCGAAGTCCAGCACGCCGGCCTGCTGCTTGACCTGCTCGTACGCCGCGAAGACCGCGGCCACCGTCGCGGCGTCCAGCGGCGGCTGCCGGCCCAGCTTGGTGACCACCTCGGCGTACTGCTCCGGCCCGACCAGGCTGGACTTGGCCCATTCGATCTCGCCGGACAGGTCCCGCCGGAGCGTGCCGTCCACAGTCAGGCGGCAGCGCAGCGCGGCCGTGGTCACCAGCCGGAACTTGTGCTCGGCCAGCTCCGGCATCGGGCCGCCGAGCACCCGGGGCGCGAAGTACCGGAGCTGCCGCAGCGCCGCGGCGTGGAACGTGCGCGCCTGCACCCCCCCGACGCCGAGCGCGCGCAGCCGGCCGCGCATCTCCCCGGCGGCCCGGGCGGTGAAGGTGACCGCGAGGAGCTGGGACGCAGCCGCCGCGCCAGTGTGGACGGCGTAGGCGATCCGGTGCGTGATGGTGCGGGTCTTTCCGGTGCCGGCGCCGGCCAGGATGCAGACCGGGCCGCGCACCGCGCGCACCGCCTCGGCCTGCTCTGGGTCGAGGCCGGCCAGGATGCCGCGGGCCGGGCCAGCCGCCAGATCGGGCTGGCCGTCGGTCGCACGGAGGTCGGAGGCAGCGTCGTCCATCACCTCGCATCCTGTCAGGCGACCCGGATGGAAGGTGCGCGGGGGCGTGAGTGTTGCCCGGAAACGTGGGCGGGATCCGGATCGTCGGGCGTCGCGGCCGGCGACGGTTCTGTCCCGGACAGCCAGCACGGACTACCACCTGGAAGGACGGTCCCGGTCGTGGACGCCGGTTCACTGACGATGTACACCACCACGTGGTGCGGCTACTGCATTCGGCTCAAGCGCCTGCTTGACCGGGACGGCGTCGCGTTCCTTGAGGTCGACATAGAGGACGACCCGATCGGAGCCGATTTTGTGACAAGCGTTAACGGCGGCAGCCAGACCGTGCCGACTCTGCGTTTCGCCGACGGCAGCACGCTGACGAACCCGACGATGGACCAGGTGCGGCAGCGGCTGAGCCGGGCAAGCTGAGCCAACCAGGCACGAACGACGCCGGCCCAACGAAGGTTTCTTGGTGGAGTTTCGGTCGACTTGCGTTACCTACCCCCTGGGCACAGATACTGTTGGCTCAATCGTTCATCTCGATCATGAACGACGCACTGCCAAAACGACGCACTGCCACGGGCCATTCACAGCGTGCCATCCAGTTACGGAGGTGACCTGATGTCGCCGAGCGGGGTCCCGCCTACGGCGGTCGGCGACGTCGTCATCCGACGTACGCCGGATGGCTGGGT
The DNA here is from genome assembly GCA_035476575.1 of Mycobacteriales bacterium. Lineage (GTDB taxonomy): Bacteria > Actinomycetota > Actinomycetes > Mycobacteriales > JACQDL01 > DATILL01. The sequence continues at coordinate 45,110 of DATILL010000150.1, read as the reverse complement.
GGTCCGCGACACCGAGCAGAACGAGTCGCCGGCGGAGGATCTCACCTGCGCCATGGTGCTCGCCGACCTGCTCGCCAACGACCTCGTCCCGCGCCCGCGGCCGGCCAAGCCGGACCATGCGCTGGGCGAGATCGACCAGCTCAAGCTGGCTGTGCGGCAGCTTGAGCACGCGCTGACCGCCCGGGTCATCATCGAGCAGGCCATCGGCGTGGTGGCCGAGCGGCGCCGGATCGGCCCGCGGGACGCCTTCGAGCGGCTGCGCCGGGTGGCCCGCTCGCGTGGCCGCAAGGTGCACGACCTGGCCCGTGAGGTGGTGGCGTCGGTCACCGACCGGGCCGTGCCGCTGCCGCCGGAGCTGGCCCCGCCGCACCGCTGAGCCCCGCCGCACCGCTGGGGCCGGCGGGGGCGGTCAGCCAGGTGGCGATGATGGCGTGCGCGATGGAGGCGAGGGGCGGCAGCCGGATGGTGCCGCCGCGGATCTCGTCCCGGGTGAACCAGCGCGCCTCCGCCAGCTCGGTGCCGTCCACCCGCGGCGTCGGGTCGCCGACCACCCGGGCGGAGAAGCCGAGCATCAGCGATGCCGGGAACGGCCAGGGCTGCGAGGCGAGGTAACGGATGTCGGTGACCGCGACGCCGACCTCCTCGGCGACCTCGCGGGCCACCGCGGCCTCCAGCGACTCCCCCGGCTCGACGAACCCGGCCAGGATCGAGTACCGCCCGAGCGGCCAGACCACCTTCCGGCCGAGGATGCACCGGTCCGCCCCGTCGTGCACCAGCATGATCACCGCTGGGTCGGTGCGCGGCCAATGCTGCGAGCCGTCCCGCGCGCACTGCCGGCTCCAGCCGGCCTCGGTCACCTCGGTCGGCTCGCCACAGCGCGGGCAGCGCGGGTGCCGGGCGTGCCAGCCGACCAGCGCCACCGCGGTCGCCAGCAGCCCGGCCTCCAGGTCGGCAAGCTCGGCGCCGACCTCGCGCAGGCCGCGCCAGCCGGCCGGCACCTGCCCAGCCGCCGCGCCGGCGGCGTCGGCCGGCACCGCGAAGTACGGCGTACCACCGTGCTCACCGAGGAAGCACCGGCCGCCGGCGCCGTCCACGGTGGAGGGTTCGACGTAGCGGAGCCGGGGGCCGGCGGCGGAGTCGAGGACCGGTACGGTGCCGTCCGGCGCCACCACCAGCACCTTCGCCCGCGCCCAGGCGGCGGCCAGCCACTCCTCATCGCCCCGCCGGTGCGCCGCCCGGTCGTGCGTGCCCCGCGCGAGGGCCGGGATCACCGGCGTTCGACCGGGCCGAGGACCGCCAGCCCGGATGCGACCTGGTCGGCGTCTCCGAGCACGACGGTGACCAGCCCGGCCGGGGCGAGCACCGCCTGGGCCACCTCGAACGCCTCCCCCACCGTCACCGCGGCCAGCTTGCCCGGGTACTCCCGCAGCCAGTCCAGGCCGAGCCCGGTGCCGGCCAGGGCGGACAGCATGGACGCCAGTCCGGCCTGGGTCGCGGTGGACATGGCCAGCGTGCCGACGGCGTACTGCCGGACGTCGTCCAGCTCGCTCGCGCTGACCGGCAGGGTGGCCATCCGGCCCAGCTCGTACCACATCTCCAGCAGCGCCGGAGCGGTGACGTCGTTCGCCACGTCCGCGTCGACGACCAGGGTGGAGCCGGCGGCGCCGTGGTCGATCCGGCTGTGCGGGCTGTAGGTGTAGCCCTTGTCCTCGCGGATGTTCTCCACCAGCCGGGAGGAGAAGTAGCCGCCGAAGACGAGGTTGGCCAGGTGCAGGGCCGGGTACGCCGGGTCGTCGCGGCGGGGCGCCGCACCGCCGAGCCGGATCGAGGACTGGACGGCGCCGGCCCGGTGCACCAGCTCGGTCACCGCCGGCCGCACCGGGGGCAGCGGCGGCAGCGGCGTCGGCGTGCCCTCGACCTTCCAGTCGGCCAGGGCGGCCTCGACCCGGTCCAGCAGCCGGTCCGGCTGCAGGTCACCCACCAGCACCAGGGTCGCGCCGGCCGGCACCACCCGGCTGGCATGCAGGGCGCGGAGCTGGTCCGGCGTGGTCTCCGCCACCGCCGCCGCCTCCGGGATCTCGTGGGCGTACGGATGATCGCCATACATCCGGCGGCGCAGCGCCTCGCGGGCCAGCACGGACGGCTGGGACCGGGCGATGGACAGGTGCTCGACCAGCCGGTCCCGCTCCACCTCCACCTCGCCGGCCGGGTACGTCGCCTCGGTCACCACCTCGGCAACCAGGTCGAGCAGCGTCGGCAGGCCGTCCGCCAGCACCGCCCCGCCGATCAGCAGCCGGTCGGAGTCGGTGCCGACCGACAGATGCCCGCCGAGCGCCTGCACGGCCTCGGCCAGCTCAACCTGGCTGTGCCGAGGGGTGCCGGTCAGCATGGTCTCACCAAGCAGGCTGGACTGGGCCGGGTGGGACGGCACGGTGCTGCCGAACGGGATGCGCAGCCGCAGCTCGACCAGCGGGACGCCGGGCCGGCGGACCGCGACCACGGTCAGCCCGTCGGCGAGCTGGCGCTCGGTCGAGGTCGGCTGGCTGGTCTGCGGCGGCGGCCCGAGCGGCGGCACCGGACGCCTGAGCGCGCTCCCGCCGTTCACTGTCCCGCCGCTCGTTCCCCCGCCGCTCGTTCCCCCGCCGTTCACTGTTCCGCCGTTTGCTGTTCCGCCGTTCACTGGGCGCCTCCGGGAACGAGCTCGACGACGGCGCGCCGGTTGGGAACGAGGGTGGCGGCAGCGGCCGCGATCTGCTCGGCCGTCACCGCGCCGATCAGGACAGGGAGCTCGGCGAGCAGCTCGGCCCGGCCGTGCTGCTGCTCGAACGCGGCCAGCGCCAGGGTGCGGCCGAGCACGGCGTCCACGTCGCGCAGGAGCTGGGCAGCGATCCGGGCCTTGACCCGGTCCAGCTCGCCCTGACGCAGCCCGTCCGTCGCCAGCATGGCCAGCTCGTCGTCCACCGTGGCCAGCACGGCGTCGGCTGAGCTGGCCGGGGTGTAATGGGCCTGCAGCAGGAACGCGGTGGGGTCCCGCACGTCGAACGGGTCACCCAACATCGACAGGTAGGCGTTCACCTCGGTGGCAGTGCGGTCCTTGCGGACCAGCCGCTGCTGCAGCCGGGAGGCGTCACCGTCGCCGAGCACCTCGGCCAGCACCACGAACGGCAGGTAGTCACCGAGCGCGCCGACCGGGTCGGGCACCCGCCAGGCGGCGGCCAGCGCCGGGTTGGGCGCCAGCTTGTCGGTGTGCGTGACCCGCCGCTCGGCGGTCAGGTCGGGCTCGGTGAAGTCCGGCCGCAGCGGCGTCGGGCGGGCCGGGATGTCGCCGAAGTGCCGCTCGGCCAGCGCGAACGCCTGCTCCGGGTCGATGTCGCCGGCCACGCAGAGCACGGCGTTGGCCGGCGCGTAGTAGTCGGTGAAGAACTGCCGGGCGTCGTCCAGTGTGGCCGCCTCGAGGTCGTCGAACGAGCCGTAGCCATCGTGCGCGTTGGGGAAGGTCTCGAACAGCACCGGGGGCAGCGCCAGCCACGGGAACCCGCCGTACGGCCGGTTGTGCACGTTGACCCGGATCTCCTCCTTGACCACCGAGATCTGGTTGGCCAGGTTCTCCTCGGTGATCGTGGGGGCGCGCATCCGGTCCGCCTCCAGGAACAGCCCCCGCTCCAGCGCGTTGCTCGGCAGAACCTCGTAGTAGTTGGTGTAGTCGAGATGGGTCGAGCCGTTGAAGGTGCCGCCGGAGGACTGCACGTACCGGAAGTGTGCCAGCTTCTCCAGGTTCCGCGAGCCCTGGAACATCAGATGCTCGAACAGGTGTGCGAACCCGGTGCGGCCTTCCGGCTCAGACCGGATGCCGACGTCGTAGTAGACCGCGATGCCCACGACGGGGGCGGCGCGGTCCGGCGCGAGCAGCACCCGGAGCCCGTTGGGCAGGGCACTGCGCTCCAGTGGGTAGGTCGGAGCGGGCAGCTTCAGCGTCGGCACGTCGCCGAGATTATCCCGCGAACGGCCGATCGCTCACTTGCAGGGCGGGGGAACCGCCGTGGGGCGTGTTGGGCACGGGCCGGCGGGCTCGGTATGGTCCCGTTCCCGGAGGTGTCGTGCGCCGTTCTCGTGCCGTGGATGCGCTGCGTGGAGTGGCCGTCCTGCTCGTCCTGATGCACCACCTCGACACCGGCGGCTGGGTCGACGCCACGCCGTGGCTGGCGCCGCTGCGGGAGGTGCGGGCGGTCGGGTTCCTCGGGGTCAGCCTGTTCCTGGTGCTCTCCGGCTTCTCGATCCATCTACGGGTGGCGGCGGGCGGGGAGTTTCGGGCCGGGCAGTTCCTGCTGCGGCGGTTCCTCCGGCTGCATCCGGCGTACCTCGTGGCGGTCTGCCTCGCCCTCTGCCTGATCGGCCTGAACGGCGTGGTGCGGCACAGCTCGGCGCACGCCACGTGGGGGTTCACCGGCAGCCCGATGCCGGTGTGGATGCTGGCCTGCGTGCACCTGACCGTGGTGGGGGCCACGGTGCTGCCGGCCGGCTGGCTGATGGTCACCTGGAGCCTGGCGCTGGAGGAGCACCTCTACCTCATCTACGCCGGGGCGATGCGCTGGCTGCGCCGGACCAGGCCGCTGACCTGGCTGCTGGTGGGTCTCGGGATCACGCTGGCCTGGCGGGCCGGCGCCATGCTGGTCATGCCGTCGGTGCCGAAGAGCCTGCTGCCGCTGGGTCCGGAGCGGACCTGGGTGGCCACCCTGCTGTACCAGCAGGCGCCGGCCCGGATCGTCGAATGGCTGCTCGGCGCGGTGGCGGCGGAGTGGTATGTCGGCCGCCAGCGGCTTCCGCAGGCGCTGACCTCCCGGGTGACCGCCTTGCTCAGCCTGTACGGCGTGTGGTGGCTGTTCCACCACCGGGCCGGGTTCGGGTCGCTGGGCGGGCATCCGGTGGCGCTGACCGACCTGGTCTGGGACCCGGCGGCCGGCGCCGCGTTCTTTCTGCTGCTGTGCTCCTGCCTTGCCGCCGAACGGCGGACGGCCGAACGGGGAGCGGCCGAACGGGGCCAGGCGGGACGGCCGCCGAGATGGTGGCGACCGCGGTCATGGCCGCTGCGGTCATGGCGGCCGACGGTGCCAGGGCTGGCCTGGGTCGGCGAGCGATCGTACTCGCTGTACCTGGTGCATCTGCCGATCTTCCAGACGACGTTCAGCCTGCTGCGCGGCACCATGCCGGCGCCGGCCGGACGGATCGTCGAGGCGGTGATCGCGCTGGTTGTCGCGTTCGGCTGCGCCGCGCTGATGTACCGCTACGTCGAGGCGCCGTCGACAGCGTGGTCGAAACGGGCTGGCCAGCGCCCCGCGCCACCCCCGTCGACGGCTCGGCCGGAGGACGGCGGCGCGGCCGGCTCCGACCAGAGGTATGCTGCAGCCTCGGCGACCCGGTAGAGGCCAGCCCGGGCAGCGCAGTTGCGGCGCAAACACCCCAGCACAGCTCCGATCGGGTGTGAAATCCCCACCATTTGGCCCGGCTCTCTGGATACTCCCCGGGATGTTGCAGCGCGATCGGCCAGAGGATGTCACCATGTGGGAAGGCGCGGTCGAGAGCCCCTCCCTCGGCCGCGCCCCTTACTTGCCCGGGCAGCCCGCCGGCCTCCCCGTGTGGTGACCACTCGGCGTTGTGGTGACCTATCGTTGCCCGCACCGCCCGTGTGGTCACCACTCGGCGTTGTGGTGACCTCACGTTGTCGCCGGCCGCCGTGTGGTGACCTGTTGGGGTTGGTCCGGTGCGGCGGGGAGCTGCTCAGTCAGGGCACGCAGCCCGGCCGCGTCCAGCAGGTCAACCGGCCGCACCGTCACCCCCGACCGCACGTAGTGGAACGCGGCGCGCACCTGGTCCAGCGGTACGCCGGCCAGCGCCGCCCAGGCCAGCCGGTACGCCGCGAGCTGTACGGCGGCGGCCCGGGCAGCGGCGCCGGTCGGCCGGGCGCCGGTCTTCCAGTCGACCACAGTGAACCCGCCGTCGGGCTCGGCGAACACGGCGTCCATCCGGCCGCGCACCACCAGCCCGCCGAGCACCGCCTCGAACGGCACCTCCACCTCGACCGGCGACCGGTCCGCCCACTCGCTGGCCAGGAACCGCTCCTGCAGCAGCTCCAGGTCGGTGTCCGGCGCGGCCTCGTCATCGGCCGCACCGGGCAGCTCGGCCAGGTCCAGCAGCCGCTCGCCGCCGTACCGCTCCTCCAGCCAGGCATGGAAGGCGGTGCCACGCCGGGCCATCGGCGCCGGCCGAAACGGCATCGGCCGGCGGATCCGCCGGGCCAGCTCGGCGGCGTCCGCGGCCAGCGCCACCAGCGCCGAGACCGACAGGTGCGCGGGCAGCGGTACGTCGACCCGGCCCCCGGTCGCTACCCGGGCGGCTCGCTCGGCCAGCAGCAGGTCGGCCTCGCGCCGCCAGCCCGCGGCGGTCACCTCCTCCCGGGCGAGCAGCGCGCCGTCGTCCGGTGCCGGTGCCGGTGCCGGCGCCGGCGCCAACGTCGGCTCAGCAGCCTCGACCGGCGCCGGACGGCCCGCGCCAGCCTCGGCCAACCCGGCGAGCGCGGCCCTGACCAGCTCGGCGCCGACATCCACGTCGGCACGCCGGCCGCCCAGCGGGTCGTACGGCCACGGCGCCTCCCGGCGCACGACGAGCAGCGGGTTGGTCTCCTCCGGGCCGGGCGGGTCGGCCCAGGTGTCCACCTCGGCGACGGGCCGCAGCTCGGTGAGGAACGGCGACGGGCCGCGTGGCTTCGTCGCGTCGTCCCACCAGTAGCCGGAGCAGAGCAGCAGCCGCCTCGCCCGGGTCACCGCGACGTAGGCCAGCCGGCGTTCCTCCCGTTCGCCGCGGTCCTTGCAGGCCCGCACGAAGTCGACCCGGAGCTGTTCCAGCTCGGCCTGGTCGTCGGCCGCCGCCGGATCGAGGTCGGGCAGGTCGTCGGCGTCGCCGCGCAGCGGGTACGGCAGTGCCGCCGGGTCGGCGGCCCAGCCCGAGCCGGTCACCGCGTCCCGGTCCGGGAAGACCCCGAGGGTCAGGCCGGGCACCGCCACGACGTCCCACTCCAGCCCCTTGGCCGCGTGCACGGTCAGCACCTGCACCCGGTCGGCGTTCACCTCGACGACGCCGGCCTCCAGGCCGCGCTCGGTGGACTCGGCCGCCTCCAGGTAACCGAGGAACGCGCCCAGGGTGGCCACCTCGGCGTCCTCCGCGAACCGGGCGGCCACGTCGAGGAACCGGTCGAGGTGCACCCGGCCGGCGCTGCCCCGGATGCCGACCTCGATATCGAGCAGCAGCGCACGCTCCACCTCCGCGACCAGCTCCGGCAGCGGCTGGCCGACCCGCCGCCGCAGCCCGGCCAGCTCCCGGCGCAGCGCCAGGAGCCGCCGATGCCCGGCCGGGGAGTAGCTGGCCGCCGGGCCGGGGTCGTCCAGCGCCTCAACCAGGCTGGCGTCGTCAGCCACGTCGGGCGCCGGGCGTACGTCGGGCTCCGGCGTCCCGGCCGTACTACCCGGGCCAGCGGGATGGCCCGGGCGGGCGTGGGCCAGCTCGCGGGCCCGCCGGCCGAGCGCGGCCAGGTCACGCGGGCCGAGCCGCCAGCGTGCCCCGGTCAGCAGCCGGACCACCGCGTCGCCCGCCGACGGGTCGGACAGCACCCGCAGCGTGCTCACCACGTCGCGCACCTCCGGGGTGGCGAGCAGCCCGCCCAGGCCGACCAGCTCCACCGGCACACCCCGTGCCCGCAGCTCCGCCGCCACCCGCTGGAACTGGCTGCGCCGCCGGCACAGCACTGCGATGCTGCGTCCGCCGCTGGGCTCACCACCGCGTCCGCCAGCGGGGCTGCCGCTGGACCCGCCGCGGCCGGCGTACGGCCGGGCCCGCCGCGGTGCGTCCGCCGTCCACAACGCCGCGATCCGGTCGGCCAGCCACGCCGCCTCGTCGGCGACGGTCGGCAGCAGCGCGGCCCGCACCCGCCCGTCCCCCGCCGCCGGGCCGGGGGTGAGGACGCCGACCTCGGCGCGTTGCTCTCCGGCCCGCCCCGCGCCCCCCGACCCAGCCCCCCCCGACCTAGCGGCCCCCGACCCAGCACTTCCCAACCCAGCGGCCCGCAGCTCGGTGGAGAGCAGGTTGGCCGCGGCCAGGATGCGCCGGTCGTTGCGGAAGCTGGTGGACAGCGGCAGCACCGCCGCCGGGGCGCCGTCGGAGGCTGGGAAGTGCGCCGGGAAGCGGGTCAGGTTGCCGGCGCTGGCGCCGCGCCAACCGTAGATCGACTGGCACGGGTCGCCGACCGCCGTAACCGGATGGCTGCAGCCATCAACGGCGCCGCCGAACAGCGCCCGCAGCAACACGAGCTGGGAGTGCCCGGTGTCCTGAAACTCGTCCAGCAGCACGGCCCGGTAGCGCGCCCGCTCGGCCCGGCCGACCTCCCCGAAGCCGACGGCGATCCGGGCGGCCAGCGACATCTGGTCGCCGAAGTCCATCGCGGTCGCCTCCCGCTTGGCCCGCTGGTACGCCGCGACCAGCGGCAGCAGCTCGCACCGGGCGTCCGCCGCCGCGAGGATGGCGCGCATCTTGGCGCTCGGCTGCTTGTACCGCGGGCCAGCCGGCAGCCCCTCGACCCGGTCCCGGAACGCCGCCGTCCAGGCCCGCAGGTCGGCCTCGCCGACCAGGTGCTCGGCCAGCTCACCGGCCAGGTCCAGGAGGTAGCCGAGCACGGTGGACTCGGCGACGTCAAGGCTCGGCAGCTCGCCGTCGTACCGCCGGACGACCCGGGCGGCGAGCTGCCAGCTCAGCGCCCCGGTGAGCAGCCGGGAGGTCGGCTCCACGGCCAGCCGGAGCGCATGCTCGGCGGCCAGCCGGCCGGCGTAGGCGTGATAGGTGAGCACGGTCGGCTCGCCGTCCGTGTCGGTGCTCAGGCCGTTGCGGGCAAGCTGGGCCAGCCGGATCCGGATCCGGCCGGCCAGCTCGGCGGCGGCCTTGTTGGTGAAGGTCAGGCCGAGCACCTCGTCCGGGCGCACATAACCGTTCGCGACCAGCCAGACCACCCGAGCCGACATGGTCTCGGTCTTGCCGGAGCCGGCCCCGGCCACCACCACGGCGGGGGCCAGCGGGGCCGCGATCACCGCCTCCTGCTCCGCGGTGGGCGGGTGCAGGCCCAGGGCCGCCGCCAGCTCGGCCGGACCGATCAGCGGCGGGTGGGGGAAGGTCGCGTCGCGTACCAGCTCAACGGTCATCGGACTCAGCGGTCATCCGACCACCTCGCCTCGCTGGGTCACTCCGTCACCTGCCGCCCCTCGTCGTGCACCGGGCAGGAGGACCGTACCGGGCAGACCCGGCAGGCGCTGCTCTCCACGCCGGGGAAGGCGGTGCCCGCCATTCCGTCGGCCACGTCGATGACCAGCTTGGCCGCCCATGCCGGGTCGCCGGTCTCGGCCAGCGCCGGCTGGTCCTGCTGCTTGGGGCCGTGCGTCGTACCGCCGAGCTGGACCAGAGCGGCGCCACCGGGCTCGGCCGGCCTGCCGTCGGCGTCGGTCAGGCCGCCCTCGGCGACGGCAAGCTGGTAGCAGCCGAGCTGCGGGTGCGCGGGCACGTCATCCTTGCGTACGGCGGTCCGGCCGGTCTTCAGGTCGACGACGACCAGCCTGCCGTCGCCGTCCTGCTCCAGCCGGTCCACCCGGCCGGTCAGCCGGGCCCGGTCGCCGACCTTCACCTCGAAGGCGAGCTCCACCCCGACGAGCCGCCAGCGGGACCGGCTGCCGGCCAGCCACTCCAGGAACTTGCCGAGCATCTGGCGGGCCCGGGCCTTCTCCCGCCGGCTGGCGAACGGGCCGCCGAGGTCCATGCCGTCCAGGGCCTGCTCCAGCCGGGGCAGCAGCGCCTCAGCGGTGGCCTGGTCCGGGTCGGCGGCCAGGGCGGCCAGCTCATGGACCAGGGTGCCGAGGCCCTGCGCGGCGGACGGCCCGCCGGTGCCGCCGGAGGCCTCCAGCAGCCAGCGCAGCGGGCAGTCTGCGTACTTCTCCACCTGCGACGGCGAGACCGGCACCGGCTCGCCCGGGTCCCGCAGCGGCCTCGGGTCGGACAGCTCGGGCAGGCCCCACCACTGGTCCGGGTGCGCGCCGGGGACACCGGCGGCGGCCAGCTTGGCCAGCTCGCCGGCCGCGGCGCGACGGCGTACGGCGGGCTCGGCCGGGTCGCAGGCGACGGCGCGCAGCTCGGCCACCAGCGCGGGCAGCGCCAGGGTGCGCGGCACCGAGTCGATGGGCCGGCCGGCGTCGTGGGGCATGCCAGGCGCCGGGACCAGCGGAACCAGCTCGTCCAGGAACCGGGACGGCTGCTCCTCCTCGCCGCTGACGGCGGTGACCACCAGCTCGCGGCTGGCCCGGGTGATCGCGACGTAGAACAGCCGGCGTTCCTCGGCGAGCAGCGGCGCGACCGGCGACGGCGGGGCCGTCGTGCTCCCTGGCGGCGGGCCCCAGCCGGCGACCAGCTCGACCAGCGCCTCGGAGCCAAGCAGCGTGCCGCGGCGACGCAGGTCGGGCCAGCTCGCCTCCTGTACGCCGGCCACGCACACCACCTGCCACTCAAGACCCTTGGCGGCGTGCGCGGTCAAGATCCGGACGGCGTCGCCGACGGGGGCGTGCGCGGCCAGGGTGTCGCCAGGGATCTGCTGGCCGGCGAGGTGGTCGAGGAAGGCCAGCGGCCCGGCCCGGGGCAGCCGGTCCACGAACGCCGCGGCAGCGTCGAACAGCGCGACCACGCAGTCCAGGTCGCGGTCGGCCGTGGCGCCGGCCAGGCCGCCGCGCAGGCTGGCCCGGTGCCAGGTCTCGGCCAGCCCGGAGCCGGACCAGACCGCCCACAGCACGTCCTCGGCGGTGCCGCCGGCGGCGTGCTCCTCGCGCGCGGCGGCGAGCAGCCGGACGATGCGCAGCGCGGGGTCGGCGACCCGCTCGGGCAGCACGGTGAGGGTGTCCGGCTCGCGCAGCGCCTCGACCAGCAGCGGGCCGGACTGCCGCCGCCCGCCGGCCGCGATCTCGAGCTGGCGCAGGTGTTGGCGCAGCCGGCGCAGGGCGAGCGTGTCGGCCCCGCCGAGGGGCCCGGACAGCAGCTCGATGGCGGTGTTCTCGTCCAGGGCGTCGTCCGGCTGGAGTGCGCAGCGGAGCAGGAGCAGCAGCGGGGCGGCGCCGGTGGTGTCGATGAGCGGGAGATCGTCGGCGGTGACGGCGACCGGTACGCCGGCCGAGGTGAGGGCGCGGCGCAGGATCGGGAGCTGGCGGGTGGTGGACCGGACCAGGACTGCCATCTCGCGCCAGGGGACGCCGCGCATCAGGTGCGCGACCCGGAGCCGGTGTGCGACGTACGCGGCCTCCTCGCTGGGGGTGCGGAAGAGGCGTACGTCGATGCTGCCGCCGGGCCGGCCGCGGGCCGGGGCGAGCTCGCGGTGCCGGGCGCCGGGCGGGCCGGCCGGGAGCCGGGTGGCGATCCGGCGGGACGCGGCCAGCAGGTCGCGGCCGGCGCGGCGGGAGACGTCCAGGGCGAGCACCGGGACCGGGCGCCCGTCGCGCGGGGCGAACCGTTCGGGGAACCGGCGCAGGCAGCCGGGGTCGGAGCCGCGGAAGCCGTAGATGGACTGGTCCGGGTCGCCGACGACGATCAGCTCGTCCGCGCCGGTGGCGATGGTGCGCAGGAGGGCTTCCTGGGCCGGGTCGACGTCCTGGTACTCGTCGACGTAGATGCGGCGGCGCGCAGCCCGCTCCCGGGCCAGCGCGGCGCGGTCGTCGGCGAAGACGTCCAGCGCGGCGTCGATCAGCTCGGCCGGGTCGTAGGCGGTGCGGTCGGCCAGCGCGGTGACCTGGAGGTACTGGCGGAAGAACCGGGCCGCGGCGATCCAGTCGGGGCGGCGCTGCTCGGCGCCGTAGCGGGCCAGCTCGATCGGGCCGATGCCGCGCTCGGTGGCCCGGGCGAGCAGGTCGCGCAGCTCCTCGGCGAACCCGCGGGTCAGCAGGGCGGGGCGGAGGTCGACCGGCCAGTACGCGGCGCCGGTCTCGACGTCGCCGGCCAGCAGCTCGCGGATCACCATGTCCTGCTCGGGCCCGGTGAGCAGCCGGGGAGGCTCCAGCGGCCCGGCCTGCCGGCGTAGCACACCGAAGGCGTAGGAGTGGACGGTGCGGGCCAGCGGCTCGCGGGTGGTCCGGCCGAGCCGGATGGTGATGCGGTCGCGCAGCTCGGCGGCGGCCTTGCGGCTGAAGGTGAGGACCAGCACGTGCTCGGGGTCGACGCCGGCCTCGATCCTGGCCACGACGGTCTCCACAAGGGTGGTGGTCTTGCCGGTGCCAGGCCCGGCCAGCACCAGCAGGGGGCCGCCGGGATGGGCGAGCACCGCCTGCTGGGCCGGGTCGAGGACCGGTGGGCGGTGCGGCCGGGCCCGCGCGCGGACCAGCCGATAGGGCGTGGACCCGGCCGCGGAGCTGGTCCGGGCTCCCGTCACGGCGGACAGGACACCATGCCGGCCCCACCGGCTCGGGGACCCGCGCCGATACCCGGCTGTAGTCTGCTCGGAGCGCGATCAGTGAATGACTAACCGTGGTCGCCGTGAATCGGTCGCAGGTCAGCGTGTCCGCCGCTGGCCACGATCGTCCGCCGATTGCGCTGCGGGTCGATTGATCGCGGTGCCAGGAGCTCGGGGACGTCCGTCGTCGGTTATGCATACCCAGGAGGTTGAGCGCGGTGCGGGCGACGTAAGAGCCAGGTGCCGCGGGCGAGGGCCTGGCTTTCGCTCCCGCAGGGCAGATGACACGGACGTCGCAGGCGAACCGCAGCGACAGGCGACCCGGCCGTAAGGAAAGCCCGACGCCGGCATCCACCCCCAAGAGGTCACCACAACGCCGAGAGGTCACCACACGAGCGCCGCAGACAACAACAGGTCACCACAACGCCGAGAGGTGACCACATGGGAAGTGGGCCGGGCGCGCACCTGTCGAGCAAAGGTCACCAGCCTGGCTCCAGTTCGCGGTGACCTTCCTGTGACAAGTCGGGAGAGTACCGGGCCAGCCGCATGTCCACCCGCCCGCCGACGATCGGCACCCCCTCGGCGGCCAACAAGGCAAGCTGTCGGTCCGCAAGGCCGGGCGCGGGCGTGCCGTCCGACCGCAAGACCCGATGCCACGGCACGCCGCCACCCTGCCGGGCCATCACCTGGCCGACCATGCGCGGCGCCCGCGAGCCGAGAAGCTCCGCGACATCGCCGTACGACATCACCCACCCGGCGGGGATCCGCTCCACCACGGCAAGCACCCGCTCGGCGAACGACGCTCCGGCCACGACGTCGGCGGCGTCAGTACGTCGGCAGGGTCCGGTCGACCTGGGTGGCCCAGGCGGTGACCCCACCCTGCACATGCACCGCGTCGCTGAAGCCAGCCTGCTTGAGCACCGCAAGCGCCTCGGCCGAGCGCACGCCGGACTTGCAGTACAGGACCACCTGCCGGTCCTGCGGCAGCGTGGCCAGCGCCGCGCCGGACACGATCTCACCCTTCGGCACCAGCACCGAGCCGGGGATCCGGACGATCTCGTACTCCGCCGGCTCGCGCACGTCGACCAGCTCGATCTTCCGGCCGTCGTCCAGCCACTGCCTGAGCTCGGCAGCGGTGATGGTCGAGCCCTTCGCCGCCTCGGCGGCCGCCTCCGACACGGTGCCGCAGAACGCCTCGTAGTCGATCAGCCCGGTGATGGACGGGTTCTTGCCGCACAGCGGGCACTCCGGGTCCTTCTGCACCCGGATCGTGCGGTGGCTCATCTCCAGGGCGTCGTAGACCACCAGCCGGCCGACCAGCGGCTGGCCGATGCCGGTCAGCACCTTGATCGCCTCGTTGACCTGGATGGACCCGATCGAGGCACACAGCACGCCGAGCACGCCGCCCTCGGCGCAGGAGGGCACCATGCCGGGCGGCGGCGGCTCCGGGTACAAGCACCGATAGCACGGCCCGTGCTCGGCCCAGAACACTGACGCCTGCCCGTCGAAGCGGTAGATCGAGCCCCAGACGTACGGCTTGCCGAGCAGCACGCAGGCGTCGTTCACCAGGTACCGGGTGGCGAAGTTGTCGGTGCCGTCCACGATCAGGTCGTACTCGGCGAAGATCTCCAGCGCGTTGGAGGAGTCCAGCCGGACGGCGTGCAGCCGGACGGCGACCAGCGGGTTGATCTCCCGGATCGAGTCGCGCGCCGACTCGGCCTTGGGCCGGCCGACGTCGGACTGGCCGTGGATGACCTGGCGCTGCAGGTTGGACTCGTCGACGACGTCGAAGTCGATGATGCCGAGGGTGCCGACCCCGGCCGCAGCCAGATACATCAGGGTGGGCGAGCCGAGCCCACCGGCGCCGACGGCGAGCACCTTGGCGTTCTTCAGCCGCTTCTGCCCGTCCATCGCTACCTCGGGGATGATCAGGTGGCGGCTGTATCGGCGTACCTCGGCGGCGGTTAGCTCAGCGGCCGGCTCGACCAACGGCGGCAGGGACACGGTGCTACTCCTCGGGAGACGGGCCTCGGACACGGGCCTGGGACACACTCAGCGACGACAACGGGGGTCCTGGAGCACAACCCTGCGCCCGCGACCCATTGTTCCCCTGTCAGGGTCCCCCGTCAGCACCGAACGATCAGCGCGTCGACTCCGATGCAGGCGACCGAAGGCGCGTGCGTCCGGTGGCTTGGCTGGACGGGCCGGGTCGCCCAGGGCGGCTGACAGCATCTGTGCTGGTGCACTAGTCCATTGTATTTCTGCGCATCCGAGGTATTTCCACACGCCGGACAGATTCCTTTCTGCGAGGAGATGGCGCTGCGCGGACCGGTCGTTCGGCATCCTTGCTGGCAGTCTCTTCGAAGTCGGACCAGGTCTGGACGGGGAGCAGGAGGCCCGCCGGTGGGCGCCAGGCAGACTTCGCGCGTTCGAGCAGACCTTGCGGCTGGAGGATCTCAAGAAGCCGATAGCCGCTCGCTACGATCTCTTTCCTACGTAGCTCCTTCATTGAGGACACCTGGAGGATCAGCGAGTCGTTCGTGTTGTCCTTGACAAGCCTCTCCACCAGCCTGGGGTCGATCCACCCTACTGTGGTCATGTCATACCCGGCCGTGACTGTCAGACCGACTCCACGAGAAGATAAAACAGCGGTCTCCTGGCGTCCACCGGTGACTTCGCAAACGAGGTCGCCCGGGCCATGGACATCAACCAGCATCCCCCTGGGCTGCACCGCGGCAACCGTGCTCTTCGCCCATCCGGACACAATGAAACCGATCCCGGAGTCGCCAGCCTGCGGAATCACTTCTCGACAGCGATAGTACCTCAGGTTGGACCGCTCGATGAGTGCCCAGCGCGAGCTCTGAGAAAGGAGCCGAAGAATTCCCCGGCTCGTCTTCCAGCGCCATTGGTCAGTTTGGTCGCAGGCCGCGGCGGGTACGAGCGAGCCCGTTGCGGCTGGCTCGTACCCGGTGACGACCCGTTCATTGCCACGCCGGGAGCGGAGGCTCTGAGATGATTTGGGTTGTTCCAGCCAAGTTATCGACCCGCAGTTCGTTGAGCACAGCCGGTAGCACCTTGAAGAAGATCGCCAGAGCGATCAAGATCGTGGCGATGTATCCTGGACCCACCCGACTCATCCGGGCAACCAAGAAGCCGGCCAAAGCGACGAAAGCCAGCACGGCGAGCCCGGCAAAGATTATTTGTAGTGGTTGCATAAATGTCCTCCCAAGCGGCCACCAAGGCCCGGTGCGGCGTCCCGCAGCCGGACCCTTCGTAGCCGGGGTAGGACGGCCAAGGTCCGCTGAAGGACTTGAGTCGTCTAGACGCTAGCGCCCCCAAGTGTCCAGATAAAAGATCTCCCTAAAATCCAGGACTCTTGTCCCATGAGACAGGCTGCCCGAGGTTGCGGCCGCTGCACCTTGCCGCCACGATGGCCGCTCAGACCGACGGATCCCCGCATCGCCGTCGCGGCCACAGCCATGCCGCGCGGACCAGTTCATCGCTGGCCACCACGTGATCCACCCCCGTTGGCGAACAGCCGAGGCCGTGTACATCCTCCGGAACCGGAGCCACCTAGCCTGAGAAACAGAGGAAACCTAGTTTCTCAGCTGGTGTACAAATGAACTGCTGTCACCCGAGCGATCCACCAAGGCCCGGCGCAGCATCTGGAGCCGGGGGCGCCGGGGGTGGTAGCCCAACGCCCCTGGCTCCCCGGACAAGGTGGTGGACCCAGCGACAAGGTGGACCCAGCGCGTCCCGGTCAGCGGCCGACCGGAAGGTTGGGGGGGGCGGGCGGGCCGGAGACCTCGTGGACGCCGTCCGGGTAGGGCCACGGGTTGGGCGTGCACAGGCCGGTGGACAGCGTCTGCTGCATCATGACCGGCGCCGGGGTGCCCGGCGTGCCGCAGAGCTGGTGGCGGTGCCCGAAGCTGTGCCCGACCTCGTGGGTGACCACGTAGGAGTGGTACAGCGGCAGGTTGCCGGCGAAGGCCTGCGCTCCCCGCACCCAGCGGGCGTCGTTGATCACCGCCCGGTGCAGCGTGCCGTTGTAGCAGCTCGTCTCGGACTTGACGTCGTACCCGCAGATCGACCGCACCGTCATGGTGGCGGTCAGCGACACCCGGAACGACGCCTTGCCCGGGTCGTCCACCCGGCGGAACGACATCCGCCCGTTGGCGCCCCAGCCACGCCAGTCGCCGAGGATCCGCTCCACCTCCGAGGCAAAGGCCTGCTGGTCGATGTCGATGCCCTCCTCGACCTCGACAGCGTAGAGCTGCAGCGGCCCGGTGCCGTAGACCTTCGAGGTCCCGGGCACGATGCGGTACGTGCCGGTGCCCTTCATGGTGTACGGCGGCCCGGCCGGCAGCGCGTCGGTCAGTGCTCCAGCGCCGGGCGCGGGCTGGCTGCCGCCCGCCAGGTCGCGCGGCAGCTCGACGTAGATCTCGGCGTTCTGGACCTGCGCCACCGAGCCCGCCGGGCCCGCCGAGCTGGCCTGGCCGCTGCCCGCCGGTCCGTTGACGACGTCGATGCCGCAGAGGAACGTCGCGACCGTCAGCACCGGGATCGCGTACGCCCGCCAGCCGTAGTCCTGCAGGAACCTGGCCAGCCGGCTTGGACGGCGGGCCGGCTCGCCGGGCACGTAGGTCCGGCCGCGGCCGCGGGCGGCGACGCCGTAGCTGCCGGTGCTGACCGTGCCATCGGGACTGGCGACCGTGCGCGGCTGGCCGATCCGGGCCGCCCGCTGCGCGGCGGTGTCGTACCCGCGGCGGGTCGGCGCCGGGCTGTCGACGGTCCGCGTCCGCCCGCCGGGTGCCCGCTCCGTATGCGCCCGGGTGGGCCGCTGGCCCGCGCCGCGCGGAGCCGAGTGTGGTCGGACCGGATGGCCGCCATGGCTCGCAGTCGGTCGAGTCACCCGGGCAGCCTCTCACAACACCGCCGTCTGGTCCGCATCATGACTAGGCGTGTTGTGCTAGCACCGCACGGTGACTGGTCTGGCCGCCTACCCGCGGGGTCAGGCCGAGCGGCTGGCCGTCTTCTTGGCTGCCTTCTTCGCGGTCTTCTCCTCTGCCGGCTCCTCGCCCCGGGCCCGCTTCGCCGCGGCCACGCTCTGCCGCAGCACTGCCATCAGGTCCACGACCTCACCGCTGGCCGCCCCGGACGGCCGCGGCTCGACGACCTCATGGCCGGCCACCTTGGCGTCGATCACCGCCAGCAGCGCCTCGCGGTACTCATCGTGGTACTGCGTCGGGTCGAAGTCGCCGGACATGCTCTCGATCAGCGACTCGGCCATCGCCATCTCCTGCGGGCGGAGCGCCACGTCACTGTCGAGAAAACCGAAGTCCGGGGTGCGGATCTCATCCGGCCAGAGCATGGTCTCCAGCACCAGGACGTCGTCTCGCACCCGCAGCGTGGCGAGCTGCTCGCGGGTCCGGATCGCCACCTTGACCACGGCCACCATGCCGGACGCCTCCAGCGCGTCGCGGAGCAGCACGTACGGCTTGGCCGCGGTCTTGTCCGGCTCCAGGAGGTAGCTCTTGGCGAAGTAGATCGGGTCGATCTGGTCCAGCGGCACGAACTGCAGCACGTCGATCACCCTGGCCGAGGGCAGCGGCAGGTCGGCCAGGTCCTCGTCGGTCAGCACCACGATCTCGCCGGTGTCCAGCTCGTAGCCCTTGGCGATGTCGGCGTACGGGACCTCCTCGCCGTCGATGGTGCAGACCCGCTTGTAGCGGACCCGACCGCCGTCGGTACGGTGCACCTGGTGGAAGGAGACGTCCCGCTCCTCGGCTGCGGTGTAGAGCCGGACCGGGATGGTCACCAGCCCGAACGAGATCGCGCCCTTCCAGATCGCACGCACGCCGCACCTGCCTCCCGGGGAGCCCACTACCAGGGTCGCATTCGCGGGGCCGGGTTGTCGCGTCCGGTGGAGGGCTGGTCCAGCGTGGCCCATGAGTCCACAGTGGTCCCATGACGAGCGGACCCATGACATGACGAGCGGACCCCTGAGCCGGTGGACCCATGGACTGTGAGCTGCGGGTCACCGTGTCCCAGCCAGGCGTCGACCCGGTCACCCGGACCCTGCGCTGCCCCGCGGAGCCACCACCGGATCCCGGGAACCCACCGCAGGACCCCGGCGACCACCCGAACGCCGCCGCCGCCTGCGCCGCGCTGGCCGCGTTCGGCCCAGCCGACGACCCGTTCGCGCCGGTCCCGCCCGGCACCATCGCGACCATGATCTACGGCGGCCCGGAGACCGCTACGGTCACCGGGCGCTGGCGTGGCCGCCCGGTGCACGCCGAGCTCAACCGGACCAACGGCGCCGAGATCGCCCGCTGGGAACGGCTCGCCCCCCTGCTCCGGGTGTAGCCGTGCCCGGCTCTCCGGTGCGGTGCTCTCCGGGACGGCGGCCTGCGGTGCGGCGCTCTCCGGGACGGCGGCCTGCGGTGCGGCGCCAGTCAGCCTTCCGGTACGACGTCCTCCGGCGTCTTGTCCGGGCGCAGCCCGCGCCAGACCGGATGACGGAGCATGCCGTCCCGGGTCCACTGGCCGTACGCCACCTCGCCGACCAGCGTCGGCCGGACCCAGCGCGCGTCGACCGCGTGGGCGCGCGGGACCGGCCCGGCGAACGGGCTGTCCGGCCGGGCGTCCGGGGCCAGCCGGTCGGTCAGGTCGCGCAGCATCGCCTCGGTGAAGCCCGTGCCCACGTGCCCGGCGTAGCGCAGCCCGCCGGCGGCCGGCACGCCGAGCAGCAGCGAGCCGATCAGCCCGGTCCGCCGGCCGGCGCCCGGCCGCCAGCCGCCGATGATGACCTCCTGGGTGCGCAGGTTCTTGATCTTGCGCCAGAGCAGGCTGCGGTGGCCCGGCAGGTACGGCGAGTCCAGCCGCTTGGCCACCACGCCTTCGATCCGCTGCTCTCGGCTGGCCGCCAGCACCGCCACGCCACCGCCGACGAAGTACGGCGGGGTGCGCACCGGCGGGCTGTCCAGGGCCAGCTCGGACAGCAGCCCGCGCCGGTCAGCGTAGGGCACCCGCAGCAGGCTGTGCGCGCCGAGGTGCAGGACGTCGAACAGGTGGTACGTCACCGGCCGGGCGGCGACCAGCCCCGGGCTGGGCGCCAGGACGTGCATCCGATCCTGCAGCGCGCTGAAGCTCGGCCGACCGCCCTCGTCGTAGGCGACCAGCTCGCCGTCCAGGATGACCGACGCACCGCCGAGCAGCCCGGGCAGCGCGGCCAGCTCGGGATAGCCGGTGGTGACATCCCGGTCGTTGCGCGACACCAGCCGCCACTGTCCACTGTGGACATACGCGACGGCGCGGACACCATCCCACTTCAGCTCGTAGCCGTGCGCCGCGTCGTCCGCCGGCAGGCCGCTGGCGATGGCGAGCATCGGCCGGATCAGTGCGGGTAGACCCTCTGTGGGCACCCTCTTACCATCGCATCACACCGAGGCCGGAGGTACAGGTTGAGCCCGCAGCGGGTGCAGGTCACCGTCGACGGCCGCACCCTGCAACTGTCCAACTTGGACAAGCTGCTGTATCCGGACGCCGGTTTCACCAAGGCCGAGGTGCTCGACTACTACTCCCGGGTCGCGCCGTACATCCTGCCGCACCTGGCCGACCGGCCGCTCACCATGAACCGGTTCCCGAACGGCGTGACCGGTCAGTCCTTCTTCGAGAAGAACAAGCCGTCCCACACCCCCAGCTGGGTGCGCACGGTCCGGCTGCCGGTGCCCGGCAGCTCGATGAACCGGGACGAGATCGACTTCGTCGTGTGCGACGACCTGGCCACCCTGGTCTGGCTGGCGAACCTGGCCGCGCTGGAGCTGCACGTTCCACAGTGGACGGTCGGCCCGCGCGGTGAGGCGCGCCCGGCGGACCTGCTGGTGTTCGACCTCGATCCCGGCCCGCCAGCGTCCATTGTGGAGTGTGCCGAGGTCGCCTGCCTGCTGCGCACCGAGATCGGCCGGGACAGCCTGACCGGCTACCCGAAGACCTCCGGCCGCAAGGGCATGCAGGTCTACGCGCCGATCGCCCCGGCCCCGGACGCCGCGACCTCGGCGTACGCGAAGGACCTGGCCCAGCGGCTGGAGGCCACCCATCCGACGCTGGTGCTGTCCCGGATGACCCGGTCGCTGCGGCCGGGCAAGGTGTTCGTGGACTGGAGCCAGAACAACGCCGCCAAGACCACCGTCGCGCCGTACTCGCTGCGGGCCGTGGCTCAGCCGACCGTCTCCACCCCGCTGCGCTGGGCGGAGGTCGAGTCGGGCCGGCCGCTGCGGTTCACCGCAGGTGAGGTGCTGGCGCGGGTCGAGGAGCATGGTGACCTGTTCGCCGGCCTGCGCACCGCCGACCGGCCGGCGCTGCCCCGCTGAGGGTGTGCACAATGGCCAGGACACTGAGGAGGGTGGATGACCGAGACACCATGGGAGAGCCCGGCCGAGGATGCGGCCGAGCAGCATGCCGACGTCGTGCCCGAGCCCGGCGAGGCGCGCACCCCGGTCTCCACTCCCGACGTACCCTGGGACGTCGACCCCGCCGACGCCGCCGAGCAGCGTGCTGAGGTGCCGATCGACGACGACGACTGGCGCTGATCGGGCGCCGCCGCTCCTACCCCGGGTAAAGTTCGGCGGGACGAATGGGCAAAACGGGAGGGAGGTGGCATGACGGCGACGCCGGCAGCACCCACCCCCGCGACCACCCCGGCACCGACGTCGAGCGTGCCGCCGCCCGCCGAGCCGCTGCACGCCCGGACCGTCCGGATGCCGCGTTCCGCCCGCCGCAAGCAGCTACTGCGGGCCGCCCGCGAGGTCTTCGTGGCGCACGGTTACCACGCCGCGGCGATGGACGACATCGCCGAGCGCGCCGGGGTCTCCAAGCCGGTGCTGTACCAGCACTTTCCGGGCAAGCTCGACCTCTACCTCGCGCTGCTGGAGACGCACGCCGAGGACCTGGTGGAGCGGATGCGCCAGGCGATGGCCGGTACGACGGACAACAAGGCCCGGGTGCACAACGCGGTCTCGGCCTACTTCGACTTCGTCGACTCCGAGAGCGAGGCGTTCCGGTTGGTCTTCGAGTCCGACCTGCGCAACGACCCGGCCGTGCGGGAGAAGGTGGATCGGATGGAGCGCGGCCTGATCGAGGCGATCACTGACACGGTGGCCGCTGACACCGGGCTGGACCGGCCCCGTGCCGAGCTGCTGGCGGTCGGGCTGACCGGGATGTCGGAGATCGCCGCCCGGTGGTGGCTGGACCGGGCCAGCGAGGTGCCCAAGCAGGAGGCGGTCCGGCTGATCGAGTCGCTGGCCTGGCGGGGCATCTCGAACTTCCCGTTGCAGACCGACCCTCGTCAACTCTAGTTGACAGCCTCACGCCGTCAACGTAGGTTGACAGCATGGCTGATGTGAAGGCAACCGCGCTCGCCACCGCTGCTGGCGGGCGAGATCCCGCGATCGGGCTGCGCGCCGTCGCGGCCCTGCGCAAGCTGCTGGAGCAGCTTGAGGTGCTCCAGGTCCGCAACGCCCGGGAGCTGGGCTGGTCCTGGCAGGAGGTCGCCGACGCGCTCGGCGTGAGCCGCCAGGCAGTGCACAAGAAGCATGCGAGGCAGCGATGATCGTGGTGCGGGGCTTCACCGCCCATGCCCGGCGGGTTGTCCTCGGCTCTGGCGACCAGGCGATGCGACTCGGCGCTGGCGGCATCGGGCCGGAGCACCTGCTGCTGGGCATGCTGGCCGAGCCGGAGTGCCTGGCCGGGCGGGTGCTCGCCGGGTTCGGCGTCGTCGCCGGGGACACCGTCCGCGAGCTGGTCGACGGGGTCTCGGA
Source organism: Mycobacteriales bacterium (assembly GCA_035476575.1). Classification (GTDB taxonomy): domain Bacteria; phylum Actinomycetota; class Actinomycetes; order Mycobacteriales; family JACQDL01; genus DATILL01. The sequence goes on along the minus strand of DATILL010000150.1, from coordinate 22,781 downwards.
GAGCGTCCGCCGGGCTGGCCTGGACGACGCCGACGCGGCCGCGCTGGCCGACCTCGGGATCGATCTGCGGGCGGTCGTCCGGCAGGCGGAGGAGTCGTTCGGGCCGGGTGCGCTGGTGCCGGTCCGGCCCGCGGGCCGGCGGCGGAACCGGGGCCGGCGGCATCCCTTCGCCGGGGGCGGCCGGATCCGGCGCTGGCGGCGCTGGCGCGGGCCGGTGCCGCTGCGGCCGGAGTCCAGGCAGGTGCTGGCCCGCTCGATCAGGGAGGCCCGCGAGCTCGGCCACCACCTGGTCGGCACCGAGCACCTGCTCCTGGCCATCCTCGCCGGTCGGCGGGGGCCGGCGTACGACCTGCTCAGGTCGTACGGGGTCGACTACGCCACGGCGCGGTCCCGGACGCTGGAGCTGCTGCGCCGCGCCTGCTGAGCCGCGATGTGGACATCGCGGTGGGGACGCTAGCCTTGCCACAACAGCCCAGCAAGGAGGCAGCCGCGGTGGAGGTCAAGATCGGCGTGCAGCACACGCCGCGCGAGATCGTCTTCGAGAGCGCGCAGAACCCCGCCGAGGTCGAGCAGATGGTCGCCGAGGCGCTGCAGGATCCGAAGGGCGTGCTCAGGCTGGTGGACGACAAGGGCCGCCGGATCATCGTGCAGGCCGGCATCATTGCCTACGTCGAGATCGCCGAGACCGAGCTGCGCCGGGTCGGCTTCGTCGCCGGCGCCTGACCCCTCGGCACGGGCACTGGCCCACAGGTGGGTCGCGGGCGCCCAGCCGTCGGCCCATCCGGCGCTGGCGGTGGTTGCTCTGCCCGGGAACGCTCGTCTGAAAGTCCCGGGCTAGGGTTAGGGGTTCGGTAGCAGCCAGGCGTGGTTGGTGCCGGGTTGGTCGAGCCAGAGGATGTGGGTGCCGTCGGCTGTGGCAGTGAGCCCGAACCGTTCACGGACGGGACGGCCGAGGTGGTTCCACAGGTCGATGGTGGAGTCGACGCATTTCCACGCGCAGTCCGGTCCAATTTCAGTGACCTCGTGTAGGCCGTCGCCGAGCGGGGCAGTGTCGAGATGCGCCCGAGACTGACCCGCGTTGACCTCGACCACGTCGCGCCCATGACAGTCGATGCGGTAAATGCTCTGGCTCCGCGGGGCCCGGCGCTGAACGAGGAACCGCAGGTTCGGGTCGTCGAGAATATCCGGTCCCACGGCGGTGGCCGTATGGCGTGGGTTGCCGATGTTGATTTCCATCAGGTAGCTGCCGCCGTCGCGAAGTGGGTTGTCGATTTCGGCGCGGAGCCACATGAAGTGCCCGGGCACCGACAGGAAACGGCCGGAGACCGTGTCGGGCGCGGTCTTGCGGAGTGCGATGAGGCTGCTGGCCAGCTCGCCGCGCAGGTCTGTGAGAATCATCCCGCCGGGCGTGAGCTGATCAATCCAGGCGGGCGGCACGGCGGAGATAGCGGCGGTGGCGACGATACGGTCGAACGGCGCCCGTTCCGGGACACCGGCCGCGCCGTGCCCCGCCGTCAGATGCGGCCGGTAGCCAGTCCACGTACGACTCGTCGGACTCAGCTTGGATGGCCACCGCCAATGGTCTTTCGCCGACCATTATGACCCACGCCTCGCGAGCCTTGGGAACCTCCTGAAACTGGTTCGCGGTCACCGCGAGATCTGTCGGGCTGACGTCGGCGACCTCGACGCGCGTGGTGTAGGTCAGACGTGGCTTCCCGTGGTCATACAGAACTAGTGCCGACATCTGTTTGCATACGAGCGGCCCGTCGATCTCAGCGGCGAAGTCTCGCAACGCCGTGTAGTCGTTGGTGACCAGCGTTCGAGGCGTCGTCAGGCCTACGCGTGCAGCGACGTGGAACTCGATCGAGCCCTGCGTGCTGACGAGGCGACCTGACCAGGTTCCCGACTCGGCGCTTTTCGCTACGAGGGTCATCGACTGCGGAAAATCTCCGGCATCCATCCGCGCCACCTTGGCGCCGAGACGCCGTAGAGCCTCGTTGACCGCCTCGGTCGTGTGATCGTCGGTGCCGCTGAGCAAGAGCACTGTTCCGTCCAAGCGGTTCATTGCACATTCCGTTCAGGGCCGACGCATCAGGTGTCAGTCTCGACCTTCTGGATGGTGTCCGGGACCTCTTTGTTGTCGAGATTCTGCTTGGTCGCCTCAATCTTCGTGACCTTCGACGCCTTCGTGTCGTGCTTCCCCAGCTCGATGGGCCGCACCCCGAGCGTCGCGGCGAATGGACGGACGGGTCCTAGCACGTTGGGCACCGGGCGACTCCCCCCGCCTGATGGCTCTACGCAGTGAGCTGGATTCTGTAATCGGTCGCACCCTTGTAGTGATCGCCGGTTGTCATGGTCTGTGGTTGGTGTCGTGTTGGCGTGTCGGACAGGAACGCGCCCACCCATCCAGGATGATCTTCGTCCGACAAGATCAAGGATCATCGGGCGGATGGGCGGGCGGGCGCGTGTCGCAGGGTGCTGCACTGGCCGAGCTGCTGGGGCTGAGCGGAGTCGAGGTCGAGGTCGTGGAACGGGAGGTTGACGGGTCTTGGACGGTGCACGTGAGGACCGCATCCGGTCAGCAGGCGTGGTGTCCGGGGTGGCCGCCGAGGCGGGCATCCACCTCACCGACACCACGGCCGACGCCCAGACCGACAGCGACGGCGACGCCGAGACCGACAGCGGCGCCCGGACCGAGGCCTGCGGGGGCGCCTGTCCTGCCGAGGCTGGCCCGGCCACCCGAGTCCGCCGATCGGTGAGCGGGCTGCTGCCGCCGGTGGAGGTGCTCGGGACCGGCGACCATCGAGGTGGCAAGCCGTTGTACCACCGCGATGCGGCCAGCGGGGCGTGGGTGGCCGACGCCGACCGCTGGCAGAGTGTGCTCGTCGGCCCCGCGGGCGGGCACGGGCTGCTCGGCCAGGTCCAGGGCCGGGCCAAGGCCGGCGTGACCGGCTGGCTGGCCGGGACCGACCCGGCCTGGCGGGCCGGCATCCGCTGGGTGAGCATCGACATGTCCACGGTGTACAAGTCCGCCGTCCTCGGCAGCGGCCTGCTGCCCAACGCGCGGCTGGTCGTCGATCCGTTCCACCTGGCGCAGCTGGCCAACAAGACCGTCGGTGACGTGCGCCGCCGCCTCACCTACCCCCGCCGCGAACGGGCCGGTGACCTGGAGCACACCATCAAGAACCTGCTCCGCCGCGGCCAGGAGCGGCTGTCCACCACCGCCCGGCACAAGCTGCTGTGCGCGCTGGCCGACCTCGGCGAAGACGGCCAGCAGACCGGCGCCGCCTGGCGCGCCAAGGAACCACTCCGCGACCAGGCCAAACTCTCCCCCAACCGCACCGGCCTCGCTGCCACCCGCGAGCAGGTCACCACGGCGCTGGAGACGTTCTTCGACTTCGCCGCCACCACCGGCGCCACCGTCCCGGAGATCCAGACCCTCGCCGAGACCGTCTCCACCCGGCGCGCCGAGACCGCCCGCGCCGTGCTCACCGGACACAGCAACACCGCCGCAGAGGGCGTCAACCACCTCATCAAGCCCGTCTACAGAACAGCCTTCGGCCTGACCGACGTCACCAACCAGCAACGCCGCTCCCACTACACCGCCTCCCGCTCCACCCGCCCCGAACGGCTACACACCGTCACAACCACCACCTCACAACCAGTAGCAGCCTGAACACACTACCCAGCCAGATGCGAAGAGCCCGTATACGCGGAGGGTGGTGGCTCCACCGCCGCCGTGGCCGAGGCGGCCGGCGACGGTGCGGATGTCGACACCGGCGGCGATCAGCTCGGTGGCGGAGTAGTGGCGCAGGTTGTGCAGATGGGTGTCGATGCCGAGCTTAGCGGCCATCCTGGCGTACTTCTGGGTGACGGTGTCGAGCTTCGTCGGCTCGGTGCCGTCCGGTGCGGGTGAGAAGACGAAGGCGTCCGGACTGAGCTTGATGCTGAGGGCCTGGGCGCGGGCGGTGCACTGCTCCAGATGGGCGCGCAGGCGGGCGCGACGCGACCAGAGCCAGCGAAGTTTCGGTCTGACGAGTGAACTTCGAGGTAGCACTGACCGCCTTGCCAGCACAGGTTGAAGCGGGTGTGCGCCACGCCCGCCGCTGGAGGGGTTCCTCACCCAGGCCGACGGCGCCAACCTGTTCACCCGCCGGCAAGTACTTCGTCGAGTTCACCCCGGAGACCGTCGCGCCTTCAGCCCCGGTGATCATTTATTAGTGCCAGACCGACCCCCATTTGGCTCGGCGACATGCGAGCCAACACGGCCTGTCGCAGGGTCACATGGACCGACATGACGGGCCGGGCCGACGGTGCGCTGGTCGGGCGATCGGCCAGCGCTACTCGTACCTCGACATCCACCTCGATGTCGACGACCCAGCGTCACGCGGGCCGGCCGTGCTGGCCGGCTGCCGAGCGTCAGTCCGCGGACCGGTCGATCTGCTGGACGAGGTACAGCGCCTCGCCGAGCTTGTCGTGCAGCGCCGTCCGTGAGCCGCGCGGTGTTCGTCGGGTGCCGGCTCCTCAGCGGTTGGCGGCGCTTCGGATCATGACCGAACGCGAACAGGCCCTGTCAGTGGTCGCTCGCGTCGCGGTGGTGATGGCGGCGTGGTGGCTGACCGATGCCCTCGGCGGCCCGGACCTGGCCTACGCCCTCCTGGGTGCGGCCTGTACCGGTGAGGTGACCGCCGAGCATGAACTCGCCGCCGCCCGCACCCGAGCCGGCGAGGACTCCCAGTCGACCTCGTCCTTGAGCGTGACCCATCCATTGGAGACGGTCACGCTCACCTTGTCCTCGGGCACGAAGGCGTCCCACGCGAGCGCCCGCGCCGCGGCGGCGGCGATGTCCGTGTCGGTGCGTTGTCGAGCTGGATCTGTTCGTCCGTCCGGGTTGTCGTCGGTGCGCTCATCGGTGTCGCCTCCCAGGCTGTGGCACGTCATGTGTCTCCACCGACGGTTTCGCCCGACGGGTGAGATGCGATCCCCGGGTGGGACGAACCCGTCAGCCCCGCGCCGGCGTTCATCCTCCTCGGGCGAGTTCCCGCTCACCCGTGCGGCACCGAGGCTGGACGTCGATCCCCCGGTCCGAACGCGGATAGGCGGATGAGAGGTGACGGGATGGAACAGGCACGGATGGCTGCTGGTCCTTCGCGGGATCGCCGCGATCGTATTCGGCGCGCTGGTCCCTGCTGTGGCCTGACGTGACGGTGGTGGTACTGGCTCTGCTGTTCGGCGCGTACGCGTTCGGCACCGGTGTCGCGATACCGGTAGGCGCTTTCCGCCGGGTGCGGAACGGCGCCCGGCGCCCGGCGTACGTCGTCTTGGGGTTGCTGAGCGTGGTCGCCGCAGTGGTGGCCTGGGTCTGGTCCGACACATCACCGCACCTGGCGCTGGTGGTCCTGGTCGGCGCGTGGGCCCTGGTCACCAGCGCCATGGACATCCGGCTCGCCACCCGGGTACGCGGACAGTGGCTGCTGCTCCTGACCGGTGTCGCCTCCATCGTGGCCGGCGTCCTGATCCTGCTGCGGCCCACGATCGGCGCCGTCGCGCTCGCGGTGGTGATAGGCGTCTACGCGATCGTCGCCGGTGTCCTGTTGCTCGCCGAAGCCTGGCGCGAACAGCACCCGCCGTACACCTCCGGCACCGGTCGGCGACCGCCGGGAGCTGAGCGCCAGTCTGAGTGCCGGCCCGCGGAGCTGAGTGTGTACGCGGCCGCACCTGAACATACCGGCCGCCGGGACCGGGCTCGTCTGTCTCCCCACGAGCGCTGCGCCCGGCGGCCGGTATCCGTCGCCGTGCTATGGCGTACCGGGCTCCCCGGCGCGCTGCAGGACGAGCCGGGCCAGCTCCATCCGGGAATGGACGCCGAGCTTGCGGAAGATCTTGCGGAGGTGGAAGTCGATGGTGTGCCTCGACACGAAGAGCCGCCCGGCCGCCTGGGCGTTCGTGAGCCCTTCCGAGACGACGTAGGCAACCTGCCGCTCGGTTTCGGTGAGGCTGGTCCAGCCCGTCGCGGGGCGCTCCGCCCGGGTCCAGTGGCAGTACCGGACCCCTAGGTCGCGCAGCCGGGCGCGCAGGCGTGCCGCGTCCCGGTCGGCGCCTGCCCGGTCGTACGCCGTTAGGGCCCGGCTGAACGCGCCGCGAGCCGCCGTCTGGTCGCCGTCGCGGCAGCGGCCACGCCAGCGTCCTCCAGCGCGGAGGCCACCGCCCACGGGTGCCGGTAGCCGGTCGCCGCGTGCTCGAACGCCGCGGCGTCGCGGTCCAGCAGGCCGCGGGCGTGGGTGGCGGCGGCCGCGATCGACGGCAGCTCGGGGTTGTTCGCGGCGAGCTGGTTGGCGCAGGCGGCGACCATCTCGGCGCGGTCCCGGTCGCCGACCCCGAGCGCGACGCGGGTCAGCCAGGACGCCGCGCACGGCTCCTCCACGAGGAGGATCGGCTCGGTCGGCAGCGGCTCGTACTGCTCGCCCAGCACCGCCATGGCCGCCGCCGGGCCGCCTTCGGCCTCGGCGACGCGGGCGTGGGTCCAGGCGTACGTGGCCGTGCCGAACCGCACCCGTCCGGCGGCGGGCTCGCCCCGGCAGCGTTCGGCGTACTCGCTGGCTTCGCGCAGGTCGCCGCGCAGCAACGCCACCTGCGCCACGGTGGCGTACGCCAGCGGGACGAACATCCGGGTGCCGGCTTCGGTCGCGATCTCCAGGACGAGCCGGGCGTGCGCCAGGGCGTCGTCGAGCCGGCCGGCCGCGAGGCCCAGGCGCGCGGCGAACAGCGGGGGGACGATCTCCCACAGCGGATCGGCGAGCCGCTCGATCTCCTCGGTCGCCCGCTTGAGACAGCCGGCCGCTTCGTCGAAGTCGCCCAGGGCGATGAGCATCGACGCCAGTCCCAGACCCCGGTATTGCCCGCGGGCCGGAGCCCGAGCCGCCCGCCGTACCGCGGCCCGGGCCAGGCCCACGGCGGCGGCCGCGCGACCCTGGTCCCACGCGATCCAGGCGAGGGTCCGGATGGCCGCCGCGAGGGCGGTGTCGCCGACCCCCCGCGCGTCACCGGCGAGGATGGCCTCGGCGGTCACCTTCGCCCGGATGACGTCGTGCAGGGCCAGCAGGGCGTGCAGTCGGGCCAGCTCGGCGGCGTCGTATAGCTCCTCGGGCAGGCAGCCGGTGGCAAGCACGGCTTCTGCCTCGGCCACCGCGGCCTCGGGCTCTCCACCGACGAACAGGATGCCGGCGAGCGTGAGGCGGATCCGGGCCGCCCCCTCGGCCGACGACAGGGCATGGCCGAGCGCGTGCCGGGCGAGCGCTTCGGCCTCGGCGACGCGCCGCGCGGCCACGAGCGCGTCGATCGCGATCTCGCTGCGCGGCAGGTGCTCGGCGTCGGTGGGGTCGGTCAGTCGCAGAACGTGCAGCGCGAGGTTGGCTGCGATCTCCGGCGCGCTCGCGGTCAGCTCCCGGGCCCCCCGGTCGAACGCGGCCAGCGTCTGGCGGTCACCGGGCCGCACGCTCTGGAGGAGGTGTGGCACGGCGCGCACCGCCGATTCGCCGCGCGCGAGCAGCACCATACCGACCTGTCGATGCAGGGCCAGCCGGATGGGTTGCGGGATCCGGGCCACAGCCGCCCGGCGCACCTGCTGCGAGCCGTACGCGATGAGATCCGCGCTTGGAACGACCACTGCGGCGGCGAGCGCTTCCCGCAGCGCCGGAAGGATCCTGCCGACCGGCTCACCGAGCACCTCGGCGACATCCTCGACCGAGAACGGCGCGTCGAACACCGCGGCGACCTCTAGCAGTTGGACCGCTCCCGCGGAGAGCGGCCGCAGCGGAGCCGGGAGGCGGCCGGGCGGGCGGACGGCGCGTTGACTCGACTGTGCTGGCCTGGTCTGCATGGCAATCGCCTGCCCGGCTCGACATCCATGAGGAGTACCCACGGGCCGGGGTCGCCATGTCAGTAGCGACGAGGATGCCCGCCGGATAACTACGCGACCGCGGGATGCCGGGCACCGCCGACTCGGCAAACCTGGATCTAGAATGGGCGGACGGCGTTCAGCGACGCGCCGGGCCGTACCTGTGCTCGCGGTGGCCCGTGCCCGATACGGCCCAGGCAGCGCGGTCGTCGCCCGCCATCGGGTCGTAGGCGACGAGATGCGGAGGAAATGTCATGGCCAAGGCAGTCGGCATAGATCTTGGCACCACGAACTCGGTGATCGCCACGGTGGAAGGCGGGCAGCCGACGGTGGTCCCCAACGCGGAGGGCTCGCGGACCACTCCGTCGGTGGTCGCCTTCACCGAGCAGGGCGAGCGACTGGTCGGTCAGCTCGCGCGGCGGCAGGCGATCCTGAATCCGAAGGGGACGATCTATTCGGCGAAGCGGTTCATCGGGCGGCGCTACGAGGAGGTCAGCAGCGAGATCAACGCGGTCTCGTTCGACGTCGTCGCCGGGCCTGACGGCGCCGCGCGGTTCAAGGTCCGGGACAAGCTGTACGCGCCGGAGGAGATCTCCGCGCTGGTTCTGCGCAAGCTGGCCGAGGACGCGTCCAAGTTCCTCGGGGAGCGGGTGACCGAGGCGGTCATCACGGTGCCGGCGTACTTCAACGACGCGCAGCGGCAGGCGACCAAGGACGCTGGGCGGATCGCCGGCCTGGAGGTGCTGCGGATCATCAACGAGCCGACCGCGGCGGCGCTGGCGTACGGGCTGGACAAGCGCCAGCACGAGACCATCCTGGTGTTCGACCTGGGCGGCGGCACGTTCGACGTCAGCCTGCTCGACGTCGGCGACGGCGTGGTCGAGGTGCGGGCGACCGCGGGCGACACACACCTGGGCGGCGACGACTTCGACCGCCGGATCGTCGACCACATCGCCGAGGAGTTCCGCAAGCAGGAAGGCATCGACCTGCGCCGCGACCCGCAGGCGCTGCAGCGGCTCTTCGAGGCCGCCGAGAAGGCCAAGGTTGAGCTGTCGTCGGTGACCCAGACCACGATCAGCCTGCCGTTTGTCACGGCCGACGCCAACGGGCCGAAGCACCTGAACACCACGCTGATGCGGTCGACGTTCGAGCAGATCACCGCCGACCTTGTGGAGCGGACCCAGGGTCCGGTGCAGCAGGCCATGGCCGACGCCAAGGTCACCGCCAACGACATCGACGAGGTCATCCTGGTCGGCGGCTCGACCCGGATCCCGGCGGTGCAGAACCTCGTACGCCGGCTGACCGGCGGCAAGGACCCGAACATGACGGTCAACCCCGACGAGGTCGTGGCGCTCGGTGCGGCGATCCAGGCAGCCGTCATCAAGGGCGAGGTTCGCGACGTGCTGCTGCTGGACGTCACCCCGCTGTCGCTCGGTGTGGAGACGATGGGCGGGCTGATGACCAAGGTGATCGAGCGGAACACGACGATCCCGGCCCGGCGCACCGAAGTCTTCAGCACCGCCGAGGACAATCAGCCGGCCGTCGACATCGTGGTGTTGCAGGGCGAGCGGGAGCGGGCCGCGGACAACCGGGTGCTCGGCCGCTTCCGGCTGGAGAACATCCGCCCGGCGCCGCGCGGGGTGCCGCAGATCGAGGTCACCTTCGACATCGACGCCAACGGGATCCTCAACGTCTCGGCCCGCGACTCCGGCACCGGCGCGGAGCAGAGCATCACCATCACCCAGACCTCCAACCTCGACAAGGGCGAGATCGAACGGATGATCCGCGACGCCGAGCAGCACCGCGGCGAGGACGCCCGGCTCCGCGAGATGATCAACGCGCGCAACGAGCTGGACTCCGTCGCGTACCAGGTGGAGCGCCGCCTCGGCGAGCTGGGCGACGCCGCGCCGACACACGAGAAGGCCCGGGCCGAGATGCTGATCTCCGACGCCCGGCAGGCGATCAAGGAAGAGGCGCCGATCGACCGCATGCGGTCGCTGACCTCCGAGCTCCAACAGGTCTACCACGGCCTCGCCGTGGCCGGCGGTCGCCAGGCTCCGGGAGACGGCCAGGCCCAGGGCGGCGCGTCCGGCGGCGACTCTGACGACGTGATCGACGCCGAGTTCACGACCGAGTGACGCCATGGCTGAGCAGAACGCACCGCAGCCGGAGCCGGAGGCGGCGGCCGCCGAACGGCCTGAGACCGAGCGACGGGACGGCCGGGCGGAGGCCGAGCCGGCCGACGAGTTGCGGGCCCGGCTAGCGGACTTGGAGCACCGGTACCGGCAGGCGCTCGCCGACTTCGACAACTTCCGCAAGCGCATGGCCCGCGAGGTCGAGCGCCAGCGGGCCGAGGAACGAGCCCGGGTGGCGGCGCAGTGGCTGCCCGTGCTGGACGACCTCGACCGCGCGCTGGAGCACGCCGAGGCCAATCCCGGCGCGATCGTCGAAGGCGTCCGGGCCGTACGGGACGAGGCGGTCGCCCTGCTCGCCCGGCTCGGCTTCCCGCGCCGCTCCGACCTCGGCGAGCCGTTCGACCCGGCCCGCCACGAGGCGGTCGCGACCGTGCCCGACGCGGGCGGTCGGGCCGGCACGGTGGTCCACGTCGTGCGACCCCGGTACGGCGACGACGAGCGACAGCTGCGACCGGCCGCCGTCGTGGTGGCGAGGAGCGATTGATGGCAGCGGCGGCCCGCGATTTCTACGAGGTGTTGGGGGTGCCGAAAACCGCCAGCCCGGAGGAGATTCAGCGGGCGTACCGCAAGCTGGCCCGCACCTACCACCCCGACGTCAACTCCGATCCTGGAGCGGAGGAGCGGTTCAAGGAGATCGCCGAGGCGTACGACGTGCTCTCCGATCCGGACACCCGTAAGCGGTACGACGCCTTCGGGCGGGATTTCCGACGGGTGCCGGAGGGGGTCGACCCCCAAACGTGGGCGCGCCCCAGATCGGGCGCGGGAGCCGGCGCCCGGCGTGGACAGGCGCCGCGCGGTGGACCGGGGCCGGGCGAGGGCGAGGAGGTTTGGTTCGGCTCGGGCATGGGCGAGGACATCGACCTCGAGGACCTCTTCGGTGGGGTGTTCTCCGGCCGGGTCCGCCGGGGGTGGGGGCCGATTGCCGGCGCCGACCAGGAAGCCGAGCTGGAGCTGACTGTGGAGGAGGCGTACGGTGGCGGTCGCCGCTCGATCACGCTCGCCGGCCCGGGCGGGTCGCGGACGTTCGAGGTGAACATCCCCGCTGGCGTCACCGACGGCCAGCGGATCCGGCTCGCCGGGCAGGGAGGCCAGGGCAGTGACGGCGCCGCAGCCGGCGACCTCTACCTAGCGGTGCGCATCGCCCCGCATCCCCGGTACCGGGTCGAGGGGCGCGACATCTCCGTCGACCTGCCGCTGGCGCCGTGGGAGGCGACGCTCGGCGCGTCGGTAGCCGTCGACACGCCCAGCGGCGAGGCGAAGGTGAAGGTGCCGCCGGGGACGTCCACCGGCAAGCGGCTGCGGCTGCAGGGCCGCGGCATGCCCAATCCCCGCGGCGCACCCGGCGACCTGTTCGCCGAGGTGAAGATCATGGTGCCCCGCCGGCTGGCCGAGGAGGAGCGGCGGCTGTTCGAGCGGCTCGCCACCGTCTCCACGTTCGATGCGAGGAGGCCGCGATGAGCTACGTCCTGGTCCGGATTCCACCGCCTGGGGCGACGGCGAAGGACCCCGACGGCCGCCGCATGGACCTCGACGCGTTCGCCCGGGCGGCCGGACTGCACCCCGACCTGGTACGCCGGTTCATGGCTCTGGGGCTGCTCGAGCCGGATCGGGACGCGGCGGGAGCGCTGTGGTTCTCACCGGCGCACCTCGGCGTCATGGCCCGGCTGCAGCGGCTGCGGGCCGGGTTCGCCCTCAACTACGCCGCCCTCGGCCTGGTGGCCGACCTGCTCGACCGGGTGGCCGAGCTGGAGTCCGCGCTGCGCCGGCAGGAGCGGACAACCCCTCGAGGTACGGGAGGCCCGTCGTGGACCTGAATCGCCTGACCGAGAAGTCGCAGGACGCCCTGCACGACGCGCAGACCAAGGCGCTCCGGTTCGGTCATACCGAGGTCGACGGCGAACACCTGCTGCTGGCCTTGCTGGACCAGTCCGAGGGGCTGGTGCCCCGGCTGCTGGTGGCCGCCGGGGCCGATCCGGACCGGTTGCGGGCCGAGGTGGAGGCGGAGCTGGGCCGCCGGCCCCGGGTGACCGGCCCTGGAGCCGCACCCGGACAGGTGATGGTCACCCAGCGGCTGGCCCGCCTCTTCGAGGCCGCGGAGCGGGAGGCGAAGCGGCTCAAGGACGAGTACGTCTCGGTGGAGCACCTCCTCGTCGGGCTCCTCGACGAGGGCCCGCAGAGCGCGGCCGGGCGGCTGCTGCGCGAGCAGGGGCTGACCCGCGACGGGTTCCTGCGGGCGCTGACCTCCGTACGCGGAAACCAGCGGGTGACCTCGGCGATGCCGGAGGTGACCTATGAGGCCCTGGCCAAGTACGGCCGCGACCTCGTCGCGGACGCGGCCGCGGACAAGCTCGACCCGGTCATCGGGCGGGATGGCGAGATCCGGCGCGTAATCCAGATCCTGTCCCGCAAGACGAAGAACAACCCGGTGCTCATCGGCGACCCGGGGGTGGGCAAGACCGCCATCGTAGAGGGCCTGGCGCAGCGCATCCACCGGGGTGACGTTCCCGAAGGGCTGCGCGACAAGACGGTCTTCGCGCTGGACATGGGCTCGCTGGTGGCGGGCGCCAAGTACCGCGGCGAGTTCGAGGAGCGGCTCAAGGCCGTCTTGACCGAGGTAAGGGCGGCCGAGGGGCGGATCCTGCTCTTCGTCGACGAGCTGCACACGGTGGTCGGCGCCGGCGCCGCCGAGGGCGCGATGGACGCCGGCAACATGCTCAAGCCGACGCTGGCCCGCGGCGAGCTGCACATGATCGGCGCGACGACCGTCACCGAGTACCGCAAGCACGTCGAGTCCGACGCGGCGCTGGAGCGTCGGTTCCAGCCGGTGTTGGTCGACGAACCGTCCGAAGAGGACGCCGTCTCGATCCTGCGGGGCCTGCGCGAGCGGCTGGAGGTGTTCCACGGCGTCCGGATCCAGGACAGCGCGCTGGTCTCCGCGGTCGTGCTGAGCCACCGCTACATTTCAGACCGGTTCCTGCCGGACAAGGCCATCGACTTGGTGGACGAGGCGTGCGCGATGCTGCGCACCGAGATCGACTCGATGCCGGCCGAGCTGGACGAGCTGACCCGCCGGGTACGGCGGCTGGAGATCGAGGAGGCCGCGCTCAGCAAGGAGAGCGACCCAGCCAGCAAGACCCGCCTGGAGATTCTGCGCAAGGAGCTGGCCGACCTGCGGGCGGAGACCGACTCGCTGCGGGCCCAATGGGACGCCGAACGGCAGGCGCTGCGCCGGGTACAGGCGCTGCGGCAGGAGCTGGAGCAGGTCCGGCGGCAGGCGGAGGAGGCCGAGCGCGGCTACGACCTCAACCTGGCCGCGGAGCTGCGGCACGGCAAGCTGCCGGAGCTGGAGCGGCGCCTAGCCGCCGAGGAGGAGCGGCTGACCGCGCGGCAGGGCGGGAAGCGGCTGCTGCGCGAGGTCGTCACCGAAGAGGAGATCGCCTCGATCGTGTCGCGCTGGACGGGCATCCCGGTCAGCCGCTTGGAGGAGGGGGAGCGGGAGAAGCTGCTGCGGCTGGACGAGATCTTGCACGAGCGGGTGGTCGGCCAGGAGGAGGCGGTGCGGCTGGTGGCCGACGCGATCATCCGGGCGCGCTCGGGCATCAAGGACCCGCGCCGGCCGATCGGGTCGTTCATCTTCCTCGGCCCCACCGGGGTGGGAAAGACCGAGCTGGCCCGGACACTCGCGGCGGCGCTCTTCGACACGGTGGACAACATGGTCCGCGTCGACATGAGCGAGTATCAGGAGCGGCACACCGTCAGCCGCCTGGTCGGGGCGCCGCCCGGCTACGTCGGCTACGAGGAGGGCGGGCAGCTCACCGAGGCGGTGCGGCGCAAGCCGTACTCGGTGGTGCTCTTCGACGAGATCGAGAAGGCGCATGCGGACGTCTTCAACACGCTGTTGCAGGTGCTCGACGACGGCCGGCTGACTGATGCCCAGGGCCGCACGGTCGACTTCCGCAACACCGTCGTCATCATGACGTCCAACATCGGTTCGGCGTACCTGCTGGAGGGCGTGACCGCCGACGGGGAGATCAAGCCCGAGGGGCGTGAGCTGGTGATGGGCGAGCTGCGCCGCCACTTCCGGCCGGAGTTCCTCAACCGCGTCGACGACATCGTGCTCTTCAAGCCGCTCACCCAGCGCGAGATCGAACACATCGTCGAGCTGATGTTCGGCGACCTACGGGCGCGGCTCGCCAACCGGCAGATGACGCTGGAGGTCATGGACGACGCGCGGCGGTTCATCGCAGCCCAGGGCTTCGACCCGGTGTACGGCGCCCGGCCGCTGCGCCGCTACATCGCCCGCGAGGTCGAGACCCGCATCGGCCGGGCGCTGGTGGCCGGCGACGTCCAGGACGGCGCCACCATCCGCGTCGCGCTGGTCGACGGCGAGCTGAACGTCACGTACGACAACCCGGCGCTGGCGTGAGAGGTGCGCGATCATGGTGATCCAGTGCCCCAACTGCGGCCGGAAGAACCGGGTGCCGGCGGCGGCGACCGGAGGCCCGCGTTGCGGCCATTGCAAGGCCGCGCTGCCGTGGGTGGCCGACGCGGGCGACGACGACTTCCACGAGGTCGCCGAGGCCGCCTCGATCCCGGTGGTGGTCGACCTGTGGGCGCCGTGGTGCGGGCCGTGCCGGCGGGTGAGCCCGGCGCTGGAGCAGGTGGCCCGGGAGCTGGCTGGCCGGGTGAAGCTCGTGAAGATCAATGTGGACGCCGCACCCAAGCTGGCCGAGCGGTTCGCGGTGCAGGCCGTGCCCACGCTGATGGTCATGCGTGGCGGGCAGGTCCTCGCCCGCAAGGCCGGCGCCGCACCGGTGGCGACACTGCGAGCCTGGATCGACGACACGCTCGCGAAGTCGCCGTGAGCGAGCGAACGAATCAGGAGGCGTCGAACATGCACGAGCAGCCACTCGCCGAGACGTCCGATACCTGCGGGGCCTTTCCCCGCCTTGGCGAGGAGCACATCGCCGCGCTTTCCGGGTGCGGCCGCCGGTGGCATACCCGCGCCGGTGAGGTGTTGGTCCGGGAGGGCCAGCACGACCGGGACTTCTTCGTCGTCCTGGCAGGGAAGGTCGCGGTGATCGAGGGGCTGGACACCGGCGAGGAGCGGGTGATCCGGGTCCACGGGCCGGGGCGCTTCCTCGACGAGTTGGGCCTGCTCACCGGGCAGCCCTCGTTCGTCTCGTCGGTGGTCTGCGAGCCCGGCGAGGTGCTCGCGGTCCCGGTGACCGCCCTGCGCGAGCAGGTGGCGCACGATCCGCGACTCGGCGACCTGATCCTGCGGGCCTACCTGCTGCGCCGCGAGCTGCTGATCGGGCATGGGGTCGGCTTCCGCATCGTCGGGTCGCGGTACTCGGCCGACAGCCGGCGGCTGCGCGAGTTCGCCGCCCGCAACCGGCTGCCGCACCGCTGGATCGACCTGGAGGACGATCCGGGCGCGGAGGCGTTGCTGCGCCAGCTCGGCGTCACTCCACCGGAGACGCCCGTGGTGATCTGGTCCGACGGGCGGGTGCTGCGCAACCCCGGCAACGTCGACCTGGCGCGGGCGATCGGCCTGCCGCCGCCGAGCGCCGCCGACGCGCTATGCGACCTCGTCGTGGTGGGCGCGGGCCCCGCCGGCCTGGCCGCCGCGGTTTACGGCGCTTCGGAAGGGCTCTCCACGATCGTGCTCGACGCGGTCGCCGCGGGCGGACAGGCGGGCACCTCGTCGCGGATCGAGAACTACCTCGGCTTCCCCGCCGGCATCTCCGGGGCGGAGCTCGCCGACCGCGCATTCATCCAGGCCACGAAGTTCGGCGCCACCATCAGCGTGCCCGTGGAGGCCGCAGGCCTGGAGCGCAGCGACGGCCACTACGCGGTACGCCTGAACGACGGTACGCGGCTGCGTAGCCGGACGGTCGTGATCGCGACCGGTGCCCGCTACCGCAAGCTCGACGTGCCCCGCCTGGCGGGGTTCGAGGGCACCAGCGTGTACTACGCGGCCACCCTGGTGGAGGCGCAGAGCTGCCACCGGCGGCCGGTCGCGGTCGTCGGCGGCGGCAACTCCGCCGGCCAGGCCACCGTCTACCTGGCCCAGCACGCCTCCCGGGTGTACCTGCTCGTCCGCCACGACGACCTGGCCCGGGACATGTCCCGCTACCTGGTCGACCAGATCGAGCGCAGCCCGCGCGTGGAGGTTCTGCGCAACATCGAGGTCCGCCAGCCCGTCGGCGAACACGGGCAGCTCGAAGCGCTGGTCGTCGAGGACAACCACACCGGGCAACGCCGGCATCTGGCGACGGAGCTGCTCTTCATCTTCATCGGCGCACATCCCTGCACCGGTTGGTTGGGGGATGCCGTCGCGCTCGACGACCATGGATATGTCCGCACCGGGCCGGCCGCCGTCGCGGGCGACGCGTCCCGGCCGGCCGGCCGGCAGCCTTCCCTCCTCGACACCAATCGCCCCGGCGTACTGGCGGTGGGCGATGTCCGGAGCGGATCGATCAAACGGGTCGCGTCAGCGGTCGGCGAGGGCTCCATGGCCGTTCGCCTCATCCACGAGCACCTCGCCTGGACCGGCCGCTCCGCCGGCCAGTAGCCCCCCAGCCCCCGATCGACGAACGGAGATCGACATGCTGGAGACACTCGCCCGGTACTGGTGGGTCGTCGCCGTCCGCGGCGTCGCCGCCGTGCTGTTCGGCCTGATGGCCATTATCTGGCCCGCGATCACCGTCACCGTGCTGGTGCTGCTGTTCGGAGCGTACGCGCTCGTCGATGGCGTACTGGCGCTCGTGACGGCGATATTCGGCGGCCGGTCCGCCGGGGGACGCCGCCTCTGGCTGGCGCTGGAGGGTGTGGCCGGTGTGCTCACCGGTGTGATCACGTTCGTGTGGCCCGGCATCACGACGCTGGCCCTGCTGTGGCTGATCGCGGCCTGGGTGCTGGTGACCGGCGTCCTGGAGATCGTCGCGGCGGTCCGCCTCCGACGTGAGATGGAGGGCGAGTGGCTGCTCGCACTCAGCGGTGTGCTGTCGGTGGTGTTCGGGATCCTGCTGATCGTCTGGCCGACCGCCGGCGCGGTCACGGTCGTCTGGCTGATCGGCATCTACGCAGTGGTGTTCGGCGTCGCGCTCATCGTGCTCTCCCTGCGCCTGCGCAAGATCTACCAGGGCGGGGCGGCGGAAGCCGGCGCCGGCCGACCGGCAACCGCCTGAGACGACGGAAGGGGCAGCGATGATGGAGGTGGGAGTCAACCGGGTGAGCCGGACGCGGTCGCGGCGGCCCTGGTTGCGGATCTTCCTGAGCGGCCTGGGTCTGTGGGTGGCCACGGTGGTGGTCATCTTCGCCACGGGCAGCCCGAACCTGGTCCCGACTCTGGTGCTGCTCGGCAGCTTCCTGGTGCCGGTGACGTTCGTGGCGTGGGCGTTCGAGCGCAGCGACACCGGGGAGCTGACGCCGTTGCTGGTGTTCAGCACGTTCCTCACCGGTGGTGTGCTGGGGGTGCTGGCGGCCTCGGTGCTTGAGGCGTACCTGCTGGAGCCGTCGCCGACCCTGTTTATCGGCGTCGGGCTGATCGAAGAGGCGGTGAAGCTGGGCGCGCTGGCGCTGCTGACCCGCCACCTGGCGGTCAAGTCTGTACGCGACGGGATGATCCTGGGCGCGGCGGTCGGGTTCGGGTTCGCCGCGTTCGAGTCCGCCGGGTACGCCTTCACCGCGCTGTTCACCGTCAACGGGCTGTCGCTGCTCCAGGTGGTGCAGACCGAGATCCTGCGCGGTCTGCTGAGCCCGGTCGGGCACGGCCTGTGGACGGCGATCCTCGGCGGCGTGCTGTTCTCGGGCTCGACGCAGCGGCACTTCGCCATCACCGGCCGCCTGATCCTGGCGTACCTCGGGGTGTCGGCGCTGCACGCGCTGTGGGACTCGATGCACGGCATCGCGCTCGTCCTTACCCTGCTGATCACCGAGGGCGAGAACTACCGCCGGACTCCCAACGGCTGGATGGTGCAGCCCACCGCCGAACAGGCGCGCCTCTTCCCCGTTCTGGAATGGGCCGGGTTGGCGGTGGTGTCGGTCATTGGGATCGGCTGGCTGCTCGGGCTGTGGCGGCGGGCGCCCGGCCCGCACCGCCTCGGATGGCGGATCCCGATCCCGCCGCCGCATCCGTACCCGCCGCTAGGGAGGTGACACCGCCATGACGGTCATCGGAGTCGCCCGGTTCGAACGGTTCTTCCGGGCCGCCGCAGGGCTGGACATCGACAAGAGCGACGTCAAGCGCTACAACGACTTCGTCGAACACAAGCTCTACGACCTGCTCCTGATCGGGCAGGGCACCGCCAAGGCCAACGGCCGCGACGTCATCGCGCCGCGCGACCTGCCCATCACCAAAGGGCTGCAGGAGTGCATCCACGACGCGCGGGACATCGACAGTGAGATCGAGTTCCGGCCGATCCTGGAACAGCTCGCCGTACACCCGCCGCTCGACGTGGCCCTGGCCGAGGAGACCGAAACCCGCCTGCCGGGCGTCGTCGGCGGGCTCAGCCTGGCGCTCGCCCGCGCCTTCAAGCTCATGGACCCGAAGCTTAAGAATCCGCAGACCGAGGATTGGGAGCGGGCGTTTCGGGTCTTCGACCTGCTGTTGTAGGGGAAAGTCATGACGAATGTCGCCGCCATGCTCCTCGCTTACCGGGGGAAGCTGGAGCACTTCGACCGAGACGAGTCGTTTGTGTTTTGCCGGAGCGGGACACCCGCCCACGCCCACGCCGAAACCGGCGGCAAGCCGGGTGTAGGTGTCACCGCTGAACAGCAGGTTCAGCAGCGCAGGTGCGCCAAGACCAGCAGCGGTTGCCGGCCGCAGCTCAGCTTCCGCCACCGCGAGCCGATGATCCGCCGATGCTCAGCGAGCCGGTCTGTGACGAACGGGAGGGACTTGCTGGACAGGTCCAGCCCAGCGGGTAGACCAGCACACGAAACTCCTGGTTAGACGGGACTCAGCCGCCGCAACGGCTGTCGATGGACCCCCTGGCCGCCTTGTGCGACATCCTCGGCTGCACCCCCGAACGACCTGATTTGAGGTCACCGTCCTCACCCGGCCTCAGCGCAACACCGCCGAGCAGCCCCGCCGCACCTCCCCACCGGCGGTGCGGCGTACCACCGTGCGCCGGCCGGAGGGTCTGTGAGTGCCGCGGCCCACCGGGAACGCCTCCTCAGGCACCTCCTGGACTTCGAGCCGGGGGTGATCCTGGATGTGCAGAGCCAGGGCTGCGATGAGGCGGCGGGGGGTGCCGGTGCTGCCGGCGGCGCGGTGTGTGTCGTTGATGGTGCAGGTGGGCGCCGGGCCGGAGGCGGGGCGTGCGGTGAGCGTGCCGGTGGGTAACGCGACGCCGGCGATGTTCCGGGCGGGGGAGGCCGTACGGGTTGGCCGGGTACAGGACCCGTCCGGCGGCGCAGCGACCTATGTCTTCGACGATGTGGTGCGGGGGGCGCCGCTGGGCTGGTTGGCTGCGGCCTTCGCGGTGGTCATGGTGGCGGTGGCCCGTTGGCGTGGGCTGGCCGCGCTGGCCTGTCTGGGGCTGACCTATCTGGTGCTGGTGGCCTTCGTGTTGCCGGCCCTGCTGGATGGGCGGTCAGCCACCATGGTCGCGCTGGTCGGCGCTGCCGCAATCCTGTTCGTGGTGCTGTACCTGGCGCACGGGTTCAGCGCGCGGACCTCCGCGGCCCTGCTGGGGACGCTGCTGAGTCTGGCCCTGACCGGGCTGCTGGCGTGGGTCGCGGTCGGCGCGACCCGGTTGACCGGGCTGTCGGAGGAGACGGTGCCCTACCTGCAGGCCGCCGCGTCCCGGGTCTCGATCTCCGGGCTGCTGCTGTGCGGGCTGATCATCGGTGCGTTAGGTGTTCTGAACGACGCGACGGTGACCCAGGCCTCCGCGGTGTTGGATCTGCACGACGCCCACCCCGGCAGCCCGCCGATCGGGCTGTATCGCTCGGCGATGCGGATCGGCCGCGATCACATCGCCTCGACGATCTACACCCTGGTGGTGGCCTACGCCGGTTCGGCGCTGCCGGCGCTGCTGTTGTTCAGCATCTCCGGCCGGTCGGCTCACGATGTGCTGACCGGTGATGAGATCGCCGGTGAGATCGTTCGCGGGCTCATCGGCGGTATCGGGATCGCCGCCTCGGTACCGATCACCACCGCCGTCGCGGTTTCCGTGGTCACCGCCGGACAGTCCGCCGGCCCTGAGGCCCAAGCGGGTGGATCTCCCCCGGGTAAGTCACGGGGCCGGGCGGAGGTGGGCTGTCGCGTTACGCTCGGTCGGAAATAGGCCCCGCGCGGGTGCGAGCTGCCGGGGCCAGGCCGGAGGGGGACTCCGACATGGATCATGGTACTGACGACCACGCCACCATCGGCGCTGCCGTACGCTCCGCGCGCCTTCGCCGTGGCCTCAGTCTCGCTGTCGTCGCCGAACAAATCGGCCACACCCACTCCTGGCTCTCGCGCGTCGAACGAGGACTCTTGCCACTGGAATCCCGCCGCGATCTCGCCGCGCTCGCCGAGGCCCTTCAGGTCTCGCCCACCGACCTCACCGGCCAGCCCTACGAGATCGGCATCAGTAGGGATGACAGCGCTGTGGCATCAATTCCGGCTGTCCGTCGTGCGTTGCACGAGACCGATTCCAGCGCCCGAATGGATGCCGGGACGCTGCTTGCCGCTGAAGAGTCTCTGACCCGGATGCGTCTCGGCTTCGATCTGCCGGGCCTCGGCAAGCTGATTCCGACGCTGATTCCCGCCCTGCGCTCGACGATTCCCCACGTGGACGCGGAGGACCGAGATCGCCTCCAACGAGTGCTGTTCTGGTCCTTCTAAGCTGCGCAGTCGCTGTCACGCGATCTTGGCTACCTGGACCTGTCCTGGGCCGCCGCAGAGCGCGTCAAGGTAGCCGCGCTGGAGCTGCAAGACCCGGTCTGGGTCGCTGCGGCAGAGTTCGGACGGGCGCACTCGCTCGTAGCGTTGGGTTGCCCGCAGGCCGGCTCGGATACTGCCTCAGCGGGAGCCGATGCGGCATCTCTCCTCGCGGGACCCGACGCACGAGCTGCGCACGGGGCACTACAGCTGGTCGCTGCATGGTCCGCCGCCGCTCTTGGCAGGTACGAGGAAGCCATGAGCCGCATCGAGACGGCCGCCCAACTGGCCGCGCACGGGGATCTCGGCGAGGTCTTCACCACTCAGTTCTGCTTCAGCCTGGCAAACGCCCACATGCACCGGATGGCCGTAGCGCTAGAGAGCCAGCGCCCGGAACTAACGATCGAAACGGCCAAGCACTTCCAACCCGACAGTCTGCCCTCAGCCGAGCGTCGCGCGTCCTATTGGGTTGATGTTGGTCGAGCACATGCCGCACTGCGGAAGGACAAGCTCGCTGTAGCGGCCTTCCGTCGCGCCGAGGTCATCGCTCCTCTGCGGGTGCGCCTACATCCCCTTGCCCGGGAAGCCGTAGCGGGCATGGTCGTCCGGGCACACCAGGCAGCGGTGGGTCGGGACTTGCGCGGATTGGCGTACCGGATGGGCGTTCCCCACTAATGTTCCGCCCGGAACAAAATCCGGGCTGTTCAGTCATACGTTCCCTTCCGTCACCAAAGGCGACGGGAGGAATCCAACATGGGACCCTCATCGAGCCCCGACGAAGACGCTCTCGCTGTTCGGGTCGACCAGTACGAGCAGCGGCCGGTCAACAACTTCTTCGCGGGCGACTACCGCGCCCCGGTGAGCCGCGACGTCGCCCCGCCCGTGCAGATGTGCCCCGACCTGCCTGGTGCCGGCCGCCAGCGAGCACTGCGTATGCGACGTGCCGGTGCAGGTACTGCGACGGCTGGTCGCGGTCATCGCCCAGGTACACACCGCCGAGCCGGCCCGGCAGTGCGGGTGCGGGCGGCACGTGATCCTCTGCGGCTACCGGTACCTGCTCTCGCACCTGCGGCCACCGCGGCAGGTGGGCGAGGAGGGCCTACGGGCGGTGGAGCTGACGTGGTGACCACCACCGCCGTGGCCGCCGCCCCGGCCACCCCCGAGCGGCCGGATCCGGCGACCTGGGAAGACCCGACGATGCGGCAGGCGCTGGCCGCTCACGACATCGCGGTGGTGTACCGGCAACTGATCCAAGCCGGCTACAGCCAGCTCGGCATCGGCCACCTGACCGGACAGTCGCAGCCCGAGGTGTGTTCGATCCTCAAAGGCCGACGGGTGATCACTTCCTATGCAAGTCTTAATTTACTAACATCCTACGTCGCGTTGGCACCGTTGTTGGAGGGCGGGGGCCGGCCTGCTAGCTCTGGAGTGGATCTGCCCGCGCGGACGCCACGCCGACGCCGGACCTCCGGCCTTGATCCACTACAGGCGTTGCCCGCAACGAGCACGGTCAGCGGCAGTACGCGAGCAGGCCCGGGTGAGCTGCGGCGGGTCAGGTGGTATGGCGGCAGCCGAGTCCGGGCACCCTGCGGGGCACGGGGTCGGGCGGTGATCTCGGGTCGGGCATGATGGCCGGGTGGGCCGGCTGTGGGGAGCGCGGGCGTTGGGGTGTGTGACCTGCCCCGCATTTTCCGGACAGCTTCCTTACGGCTAGTTCATGCTGCGAGCTGCCTGTTCAGGTATTCGTTGTGGACCTCTAGTGGGGTCCTGTAACCAAGACCTGAGTGGAGACGTTGCTGATTATAGAATCCCT
>DATILL010000149.1:0-7735 GCA_035476575.1 Mycobacteriales bacterium | reverse complement strand
TCAGTACCGGACGCAGCTCAGTCATGGACTTGCCTCCTCAGGTCAGGAGTATTGACCGCTACCGGATCGCAGACTCATCGCCGGGGCCGGGTGATCGCTCGACCTCGAGGTGGCTCGGTAGGTGTCAGTCCTTGGCGGTCTCGCCTGGCAGATCGAGCATCCGCTGCAGCGCGACCTTGGCGTAATGCTCCGTGTCTGCGTCGACGGTGATCTGGTTGACCACGTGGCCCTGGGCCAGGTTCTCCAGTGCCCACACCAGGTGCGGCAGGTCGATCCGGTTCATCGTCGAGCAGAAGCAGACGGTCCGGTCCAGGAAGGCCACCGTCTTGTCCGGGTGCGCCCGGGCCAGCCGCTGGACCAGGTTGAGCTCGGTCCCGATGGCGAACGCCGCGCCGGCCGGTGCCTGCTCGACCGTCCGGATGATGTACTCCGTCGAGCCGACCAGGTCGGCGCTGGTCACCACGTCGTGCCGGCACTCCGGGTGCACCAGGACGGTCACGCCCGGGATCCGTTCCCGGACCTCGTCCACGCACTCCCGGCGGAACCGGCCGTGCACCGAGCAGTGCCCGCGCCACAGGATCACCTTCGCGGCCCGCAGCGCGTCGGGGGTCAGGCCGCCGTTCTGCCGGTGCGGGTCGTAGAGCACGCAGTCGTCGAGGGCCAGCCCGAGCCGCAGCACGGCGGTGTTGCGCCCGAGGTGCTGGTCGGGCAGGAACAGCACCTTGCCACCCGGGACGCCGCCACCCAGACCGCCGCCACCCGGGACGCCGCCACCCGGGACGCCGCCGACCATGCCGGCCCGGGCGTCACCCTGGGCGAAGGCCCAGCCCAGCGCCTGCTCGGCGTTCGACGACGTACAGATGGTGCCGCCGTGCCGGCCGGTGAAGCCCTTGATGTCGGCCGAGGAGTTCATGTAGCTGACCGGTACCGTCGCCTCGGCCACCCCCGCGTCGGCCAGCACATCCCAGCACTCCTCGACCTGGTCGAAGGTGGCCATGTCGGCCATCGAGCAGCCGGCCGCCAGGTCAGGCAGCACCACCCGCTGGTGCGGACCGGTGAGGATGTCGGCCGACTCGGCCATGAAGTGCACACCGCAGAAGACGATGTGCTCCGCCTCCGGCCGTGCGGCTGCCTGCTGGGCCAGCCGGAAGGAGTCGCCGGTGACGTCGGCGAACTGGATCACCTCGTCGCGCTGGTAGTGGTGGCCGAGCACAAAGGCACGCTCGCCCAGCGTCGCGCGGGCCGCGGCGGCCCGGGCCACCAGGTCCGGGTCGGAGGCCGCCGGCAGCTCGCCCGGACAGTCGACGCCGCGTTCGGAGGTGGCGTCCGCGCCTCGGCCGAGCAGCAGCAGCGCGACGGGGGACGGCGTCACACCGGCGGGCAGGTCCAGGTCCATCACCATCGCACCATCCTGGCATGGATTTCGTCATCGTGAATAGAACCTCGGGTGGAGCCCGTGACGTCGCCAGCCAGGCGCCAAGACGATGGATGATGGTTGGGCCGCAGCGTCGTACGATGGGAATGTCCGGCGACGCGAGACGTTGCCAGGAGAAGCGTCCCGACGCGAGTGGAGACAAGGTGACCGTTCAGACCGGCACAGACAAGAGTGTGATCCTCACCGACCCGGCCGCCAGCAAGGTCAAGGACCTGATCGGCCAGGAGGGTCGTGACGACCTTCGGCTGCGGGTCGCCGTCCAGCCGGGTGGCTGCTCCGGCCTGCGCTACCAGTTGTTCTTCGACGAGCGGTCGCTCGACGGTGACGTGGTGCTTGACTTCAGTGGTGTCCAGGTCGTGGTCGACCGGATGAGCGCGCCGTACCTCGTCGGCGCCACCATCGACTTCGTCGACACGATTGAGAAGCAGGGCTTCACGATCGACAACCCCAACGCTTCGGGCTCCTGCGCCTGCGGCGACTCCTTCCACTAGCTCCCGCACCTGCTTCACACGCCTGCGGCGGCTCGTCTCACGGGCTCCCGCCCACGGCGCTTCGTTCAGGGCTGTACCTGGGCTTGGGCCGCGACTCCCCTCCGGGAGTCGCGGCCCTGCGCAGCTCCGGACACGCCGCCTGCCTAGCGGGTCGCGCTCGGCAGCGGGGTGACCGGCTCACCAGGCGGAGCCGAGCCGGGCTGGTTGCCGCCGGTCGACCCCGGCTGGCCGGTGCCGCCGGTCGACCCACCGTCGGGGCCGGGCTTCCCGCCGGGCTCCGCCGCACCCAGGTATGCCGGGTCGACGGCGATCGCCACCAGCGGCACGTCCTGGCCGTCGACGTCGTAGAGCCAGGCCGGCACCAGGAGCGGTCGCCCGGTCTCGTCCCAGCGCAGCGCCAGCCCGAGCCGGGCGCCGGTGATCCGTGGTGGGCTCGGGCAGATGCTGCCCTGGCAGCGGACCGCGATCTCCGGGACAGGCAGCGCGGCGAGCGCCTCAGCGGCGCTGACCAGCGGGTACTCCGGTCCGGCGGCTGGGGGGCCCAGCCAGCCGGACGCGTCCACGATCGTCCCGGTGGTGCCCACCGCCAGCCGGGTGGCAAATCCCACCGTCGGCCACGAGTCGACCACCGGGTCGGCCAGGACCTGGATCTGGCCAGGAGCCCGGAGGACATGTGTCGGCGCGGCAGCCAGGCCGAGCGCGCTCAGCACCGGCGTGGCGGCGGCGCGGGCCTCGGCTGCGGTCGGCCGGTTCGGGGCAGGCAGCGGGACCGGCACCGGCCGCCCGCCACTGCTGGTGACACCGCTGCCCACGCTGGTGTCGCTGCCCGGGTTCGGGCCGGCGGCGTTGCCACCCCGTGGGGCGACCGGATGCTCCGGGGGAATGGGGATCGGTATGCCGCTCGGCCCCGGGCAGAGCGGGCCGGCATCCTGCGCGATCACGTGGCAGCGGGCCTGGCCGCCGCCACCACTGCCGCTAGCGCCGCTACCAGGGCTGATGGAGTCGGCGAGACCCAACGCCCACGGCCAGCCGGCCGTGTCGGCCACCGTCAGTCGTTGGCCCTTGGCCGGCAGGGTCCAGCCGTGCGCGGCCCGCTGCGGGGCGCCAGACAGGCCGAGCGCGCCGGCCAGCGTCCGGACCAGCGGCTCCGGCGCGGCGCCGGCCGGCAGGGTGCGCACCCGCGCCTTGGCCGGGCCGGTGGGCAGCGGCCCGGCGACGGTCGGCTGGCCGCCGTACCCCGGCGGCGCGACCCGAGCCCCAGCCCGAGCGGCGGACTCGGCGGCAGGCCCGGCCGCTGACCCGGCATCGATCAGCCGCAGCACGGGCGGGCCGGCGGCGGAGCCGTGGTGCGCGCGGCCGACCGCCACAGCACCGATGGTGACACCGATGACCGCGACCACGGCCAGAACCGGTGCGACGAACCGACGGGCGAGTGGGTTGTCCGACATACCGGCCTCCACGGAACGGACCGAGCTCAGCTCTGGTCCGACGCCCGCGTGGGATGGTCGGTTCCCCGCGACGACTGCCCGCGGGTGGGGACGGGTCGGTCAGCCGCCGTACGCCGCGAGGCCGGCTACCAGCGTGCGGGCGCCGTCTGGCACGCAGACCGGCGCCCAGGGCAGGTGCGGCCCGGGGACGGAGCGATCCTCATGCGGCTGCAGCGGGTCGGGGAGGCACGCGCAGTCGGCGAAGTACTCGGCCAGGACCTCAGGGTCAGCCTGCGGCGTCATGCCACGAGCGTAGGTCGGCCCCGGACGGGCGGACATCCCTACGCACGGGTAGTTTCAAGGCTGGGCTGGCCGGCCGGCTAAGCTGCGCCCGGCTTGTTCCGCCGCTGACCAAAGGACCGGACAACCGTGCGCATAGCCGTCACCGGGTCGATCGCCACCGACCACCTGATGCACTTCCCCGGCCGGTTCGGCGAGCAGCTCCTGCCGGACCAGCTCCACAAGGTCTCACTGTCGTTCCTGGTCGACGAGCTGGTCGTCCGGCGCGGCGGGGTGGCTGCCAACATCGCCTTCGGGATGGCCCAGCTCGGGCTCCGGCCGCTGCTGGTCGGCGCGGTGGGGCCGGACTTCGACGACTACCGGAGCTGGCTGACCCGGCACGGCGTCGACTGCGACTCGGTGTACGTCAGCGACGTCGCGCACACCGCCCGGTTCGTCTGTACGACGGACGAGGACATGTGCCAGATCGCGTCGTTCTACGCCGGGGCCATGGCCGAGGCCCGCAACATCGAGATCGAGCCGGTGGCTGCCCGGGCCGGCGGGCTGGACCTGGTCATCGTGGGCGCCAACGACCCGGCCGCGATGGTGCGGCACAGCGAGGAGTGCCGGCAGCGCGGGTACCGGTTCGCCGCCGACCCGTCGCAGCAGCTCGCCCGGATGTCCGGCGCGGACGTTCTTGGGCTGATCGACGGGGCGGAGTACCTGCTCACCAACGACTACGAGCGGCGGCTGCTGGAGTCCAAGAGCGGGCTGTCCGACGACGACGTGCTGGACCGGGTCCGGATCCAGGTCACCACCCTCGGTAAGAACGGTGTGCGTATCACCGGCAGGGGCGTCGAGCCGATCCACGTGCCGGTGGCCAAGGAGCTCGAGGTGCACGACCCGACCGGCGTCGGTGACGGGTTCCGGGCCGGGTTCTTCGCCGGGCTGTCCTGGGGGCTGTCGCTGCAGCGCTCCGCCCAGGTCGGCTGCCTGCTGGCCACCCTGGTGCTGGAGACGGTCGGCACCCAGGAGTATGTCGTGAAGCGGGACGACTTCGTCGACCGGCTGGCCGACTCCTACGGCGACGCCGCGGCCGCCGAGGTCCGGCCCCACCTGCCCTGCTGACCCAGCCGCCCCTTTCCCGACGATCATCGAGCTATCGGGGTCAGTTGATCTCCATCAACCCCGTTAGCTCGATGATCGTCGCAACTGGGTGGTGCATCGGATCTAGAGGCGGACGGGGTACTGGGGAGCGGGGATCTCGGGCTGGATCCGGCCCTCGATGAAGATGCCGTGCCAGATCAGGAAGACCAGCAGCGTCCAGAGCTTGCGGCTGTAGTCGTGCGGGCCGTCCCGGTGCGCGTCCAGCAGGGCGAGCAGCTCGGCCCGGTCGAGCAGGTGCTCGGTCTGCGCCGCGGTGATGACCTGCCGTGCCCAGCCGTACATCTGGTCCTTGAGCCAGAACTTGATCGGCACCGGAAAGCCAAGCTTGCGCCGGTCGACGATGTGCGCCGGCACGATGTCGCGCAGCGCCTGCCGCAGCGCGTACTTCGTGGTCTCCCGGGTGACCTTCTGCTCCACCGGCAGCGCTGAGGCGACCCGGTACACCTCCCGGTCCAGGAACGGCACCCGCAGCTCCAGCGAGTTCGCCATCGTCATCTTGTCGGCCTTGACCAGGATGTCACCGCGCAGCCAGGTGAACAGGTCGACGTACTGCATCCGGGTCATGGCGTCCAGGTGCCGGGTGGCGGCGTACAGCTCGCGGGTCACGTCGGTGTGGGACACCCCGGGGTCGCGGGTGCGCAGGAAGCCGAGCTCGTCGTCGCGGAAGATGCGGGCGTTGCCGTAGTACCGGCGCTCGATCGGGATCGACCCGCGGCGCAGCAGGTCCTTGCCGCGCATCCCCTCCGGCAGCCTGCCGGACAGCGTGTGCAGCCCCCTCTTCAGCACGTTCGGCAGCGGGTCGAACGCCTTCAGCGACAGCGGCTCGCGGTAGATGTTGTAGCCGCCGAAGAGCTCGTCCGAGCCCTCCCCGGACAGCACCACCTTGACGTGCCTGCGCGCCTCCCGGGCGATGAACCACAGCGGCACCAGCGCCGGGTCGGCCACCGGGTCGTCGAGATACCACACGATCAGCGGCACCGCCTCCATATACTCCTCCGGCGAGACCACCCGGGTGATGTGGGTGACCCCGATGGCGGCCGCGGACTCGGCGGCCACGTCGATCTCGGAGTACCCCTCGCGCTCGAAGCCGACGGTGAAGGTGAGCAGGTCGGGGTTGTACCGCTTGGCCAGCACGGCGATCGCGGTGGAGTCGATCCCCCCGGACAGGAACGCGCCGACCGTCACGTCGGCCCGCATGTGCACCCGCACCGAGTCGTCCAGCGTGTCGCGGATCTCGTCGTACGTCGCCTTCGGGCTGGTCACCGGCTCGATCGGGAACGTCGGCCGGAAGTAGCGCCGGGTGACCAACCGGCCGTCCCGCACAGTGAAGGAGGTGCCACTCTCGATCCGCTTGATCACGGCGTGCATGGTGGCCGGCTCGGGCACGTACTGCAGGGTCAGGTAGTGCTGCAGCGAGGTGGTGTCGACCTCGGTCGCCTCAGGGCGGCCGCTGGAGGCGGGCAGATGGGCGGTGTCGGCCGCCAGGGTCACCAGCGACTTTTTCTCGCTGGAGAAGAAGAATCCGCGGTCGTCGGCCAGGTAGAACAGCGGCTTGATGCCGAAGTAGTCGCGGGCGCCGAACATGACCTTCTCGGCGGTGTCCCAGATCACGAACGCGAACATGCCCCGCAGCTCGGTGACCCCGCGCTCGCCGAGATATTTGTACGCCGCGACCACGGTCTCGCCGTCGCCCTCGGTGGCGAAGGTCGCGCCGTGCTCGCGGGCCAGCTTCTCGCGCAGCTCAAGGTAGTTGTAGATCTCGCCGTTGAACAGCAGCCAGTACCGGCCGTCGTCGTACGGCAGCGGCTGGTGGCTGTGGTCCAGGTCGATGATGGACAGCCGGCGGAAACCGAGCACGGCGTCGTCGTCGTTCCAGGTGCCGCTCTCGTCCGGGCCACGGTGCCGCATCAGGTCAAGGGTGCCGGCGATGTCGTCCTTGCAGGCGACGGCGAAGCCGGTAGTGCTGACGAACCCGAGCAGGCCACACACGGCGTTCACTTCCGATCCTCGACGACACCAGGAGGCGGTCAGTATCCCAAACCGTGCCGCGGCCCGATCCTCCGGTCGCGAGTTTCTTATCAATGGCCAAACCAGCCTAATGCTGCCGCGGGCCAGATCCTGGTCGGTCGCCGAGCACGCCGCAGATGCCCGCCCGGAGGGGATGCGGCACCTGCTGGCTCGGGCCTGGTGGGACGCTGGTGCGGTCCGTGACGACCTGCGCGCAGATGTGGTCGAGCACCTGGCGGGGCCGGGCGCGGTGCCGGTGGTCGGTGAGGCCGGCGAGGTGAGGGGGCCACCGCGACGGTCGGTGCCCAGCGGCAGCACATCGGCACGGCCGCCACCGGCAAGCTGCCGCCACACCGGCAAGCTGCCGCCACACCGGCAAAGCTGGCGTTCTACCGCGCTGCTCAACGGCCCGAGTCACGCTGGCCCGCATCGCCGGTGCCCGCTGGAAGACCGAGGAGTCCTTTCGGCAAGGAGCTGTACGCACTGGGTTTGTGGCTGCCGCGCCAGTCGCCGTGCGGCGGCTGGCTTGCCACCGGTCTTACTGTGGGCACCTGCCGTCTTACTCACCGAAGTTTCTCATCTTTTTCTCGCTCCCTCACCTGGGCGGCCCGGTTCTGTCGGTGGTCGCCTTTATCTTTCTTGTATGTCGGACTCAGTCGCCTCGGTGGTCGAGCAGATCTCGGTGCTGCTTGGCTCCTGTCGTGACGCCCGCTTGTGGGGGCTTTCCGACGCGCAGGTGGGGGACCTGCTGGTGCGGGTGCACCGGCAGGTCGGGCAGATGGCGGGGTCGTTGTTGCTGCCGTTGGTGCGGGAGGCGGAGTCGCGGGGGCTGGCTGCGGCGCATGAGGCGCCGAGCATGACGGCGTGGCTGCGGGACGCGCTGAACGTGCGGCCCGCCGAGGCGGGGCGGATGCTCCGGCTCGCGAAGG
>DATILL010000148.1:0-10466 GCA_035476575.1 Mycobacteriales bacterium | reverse complement strand
GAAAGGTCACCACAAGGCGCATAGGTGACCACACGGGGCGGGCGAGCAACGAGAGGTGACCACAACGACGAGAGGTGACCACACGGGGTCTCCCGCCAACGAAAGGTCACCACAAGGCGCATAGGTGACCACACGGGGGGGCGGGGGCCGGCGGGTGGCTAGGCTGGGCGCCGTGACACCGGACGCCGTGACACCGGACCTGGACGCCTGGCGGGCACTACCTGCCGCACAGCAGCCGACGTGGCCGGACCGCGGGAAGCTCCGCGAGGTCGCCGACACCCTAGCCATGCTGCCGCCGCTGGTGGTGCCCGGCGAGGTTGGCGCGCTGCGCGAGCGGCTCGCCGCGGTGGCCCGGGGCCAGGCGTTCCTGCTGCAGGGCGGCGACTGCGCCGAGACCTTCGCCGGCACCAACGAACGGCGGCTGCGGGCCTCGGTGAAGACCCTCCTGCAGATGGCGATCGTGCTGACCTACGGCGCCAGCCTGCCGGTGGTCAAGGTGGCCCGGATGGCCGGCCAGTACGCCAAGCCCCGCTCGGCCGACCTGGACAGCCTGGGCCTGCCGAGCTACCGCGGTGACATGGTCAACGACCTGGCCCACACGCTGGCGGCCCGCACCCCCGACCCGACCCGGATGCTGCGGGCCTACTCGACCGCGGCCGCCACGCTGAACCTGCTCCGCGCGCTGGCCACCGGCGGCATGGCCGACCTGCACCAGGTGCACGAGTGGAACCGCGCGTTCGTCCGTACCTCACCGGCCGGCGAGCGGTACGAGGCGCTGGCCCGCGAGATCGACCGGGCGCTGGCCTTCATCCGTGCGGTCGGCATCGACGCCGAGGCGCTGCACGGCGTGGAGCTGTTCGCCAGCCACGAGGCGCTGATCCTGGACTACGAACGGGCGCTCACCCGCGTCGACGAGGCGACCGGCACGGCGTACGACCTGTCCGCCCACTTCGTCTGGGTCGGCGAGCGGACCCGCCGGCTCGACGGCGCGCACGTGGACTTCCTCAGCCGGGTCGGCAACCCGATCGGGGTCAAGCTCGGCCCGACCACCACGCCGGAGTACGCCGTCGAGGTGGTGGAGCGGCTCGACCCGGCCGGCGAGCCCGGCCGGCTCACCCTGATCAGCCGGATGGGCAGCCAGCGGGTCCGTGACGCGCTCCCGCCGTTGGTGGAGAAGGTCAACGCCGCCGGCCACCCGGTGATCTGGCACTGCGACCCGATGCACGGCAACACCATCGAGTCGGCGAACGGCTACAAGACCCGGCACTTCGACCGGATCGTGGATGAGGTGTCGGGCTTCTTCGAGGTGCACCGCGCGCTCGGCAGCTACCCGGGCGGGATCCACGTGGAGCTGACCGGCGAGGACGTCACGGAGTGCCTGGGCGGCGGCCAGGACATCGCCGAGGCCGACCTGGACAGCCGGTATGAGTCGGCCTGCGACCCCAGGCTGAACACCCAGCAGGCGCTGGAGCTCGCCTTCCTGGTGGCGGAGATGCTGCGTGGCTGAGCCGGCCACCGGCTCGGGCGGCGTCGTCGACCTGCGCTCGGACACGGTCACCCGGCCGGATCCGGCGATGCGCCGGGCGATGGCCGAGGCCGAGGTCGGCGACGACGTCTACGGCGAGGACCCGACCATCAACGCGCTGCAGGCCGAGGTGGCGGCGCTGTTCGGGCACGAGGCGGCGCTGTTCGTGCCATCCGGGTCGATGGGCAACCAGATCGCCCTGAAGCTGCTCGTACCGCCCGGCGCGGAGCTGCTCTGCGACGCCGACGCGCACGTGGTGACGTTCGAGCTGGCGGCAGCCGCCGTACACGGGCAGGTGGCGACCCGGACCTGGACGTCGTCCGGTGGCCGGTTCGACCCGGCTGCGGTGGCCGCGATGATCCGGCCACCGTCGCCGCACATCGTCCCCACCGCCGCCGTCGCGGTCGAGCAGACGCACAACATGGCCGGTGGCGCGGTGCAGCCGATCGGCGCCCTGCGGACGCTGCGCGAGATCACCGGCGCGGCCGGCGTCGCGCTGCACTGCGACGGCGCCCGGATCTGGAACGCACACGTCGCCACCGGGGTCCCGCTGGCGGAGTACGGCGCCCTGTTCGAGACGCTGTCGGTGTGCCTGTCCAAGGGGCTGGGCGCGCCGGTGGGCTCGCTGCTGGTGTCCAGCACGGAGCGGGTCGGGCAGGCCCGGACGCTGCGCAAGCGGCTCGGCGGCGGGATGCGGCAGGCCGGCGTCCTGGCCGCGGCCGGGCGGTACGCGCTGGCACACAACCTGGAGCGGATCGCCGAGGACCACGCCCGGGCGCGCACGCTGGCCGGGCTAGTCGGCGTCGACCCGGCCACGGTGGACAGCAACATCGTCACCGTGACCGTGCCCTCGGCGGCGGCCGTCGTGGCCAGCGCCCGGGCCGAGGGCGTGCTGGTGGGGGCGTTGGGTCCGCGGATCGTCCGGTGCGTGACCCACTTGGACGTCGACGACACCGGGATCGAGCGGGCCGGCCGGGTGCTCGCCGCCGCGCTGGGCGGATGCCGGGTGCCCTGACCGGTCTGGCCCGCACCGACGGCGGCCACCAGCCCCGCCCGGCCGCCAAGCCTCACCGGCTCGGCCGGCGAGGGGACGGCGGTCAGCGCAGCGCCGCCCGTACCTCGTCGTCGGAGACCGGCTCGAAGTCCAGGTAGTGCCGGCCGACGGCACCGAACTTGGCCGGGGTCGCCGCGCACACCACCTCATCGGCCGTCCCCCGCAGCCGTCGGACGGTCTCAGCCACCCCCACCGGCACGGCGAGCATCACCGTGCCCGGCCCCCGGGCCCGCACCGCCCGGACCGCGGCGGCCGCCGTCGCCCCCGTAGCCAGGCCGTCGTCGACCACGACCACGGTCCGGCCGGCCACCGACAGGGGCGGCCGGTCACCGCGGTACGCCCGCTCGCGGCGGTCCAGCTCGGCCAGCTCGCGCTCGGTCACCGTCGCCAGCTCGTGCTCGGTGACCCGGCTGGTGCCCAGCACGTCCGGGTTCAGCACCCGCACGCCGCCGCTGGCGACCGCGCCCATGGCCAGCTCGGGCTGCCATGGCACGCCCAGCTTGCGCACCACCAGCACGTCCAGCGGAGCGCCGAGCGCGCGGGCCACCTCGGCCGCGACCGGCACCCCGCCACGGGGCAGGCCGAGCACCACCACGTCCGACCCGCTGAGGTCCGGCCCGCCGAGTATCCCGAGGAGCAGGTCGGCCAGGGCCTGGCCGGCGGCGGCCCGGTCGGGGTACGGCAGGAGGCCGGCACTCACCTGAGCGTCACCTCCACCTGGTCGGGGCGCATCGGATCCGGCTCACCGGTCACGCGAGCCGGGCCGCCATCCGGCGTCCCAGCAGCGCGGGCAGGGTGGCCACCGCGTCGGCCAGCTCGTCCAGCGCCTCGCCCTGCAACGCCTGCGCGCCGTCGCACAGCGCGGCCTCCGGCTGGGCGTGGACGTCGACGATCACGCCGTCCGCACCGGCCGCCATCCCGGCCCGGGCCAGCGGCACGACGAGGTCCCGCCGGCCGGCCGCGTGCGAGGGGTCCACGATGATGGGCAGGTGGGAGAGCCGGTGCACCATCGGCACGGCCGACACGTCCAGGGTGTTGCGGGTGGCCGTCTCGAAGGTCCGGATGCCGCGCTCGCACAGCACGATGTCGAGGTTGCCGCGCTGGGCGATGTACTCCGCGGCCATCAGCCACTCCTCGTACGACGCCGCGAAGCCGCGCTTGAGCAGCACCGGCCTGCCGGCCGCGCCCACCGCTTGCAGCAGCGGGAAGTTCTGCATGTTCCGGGTGCCGATCTGCAGCATGTCGGCGTGCTCGCAGACCACGGCGATGTCGGCCGCGTCCACGATCTCGGTGACCACCGGCAGGCCGGTCCGCTCCCGCACCTCGGCCAGGATGCGCAGCCCGGCCACGCCGAGCCCCTGGAACGCGTACGGCGAGGTCCGCGGCTTGTACGCGCCGCCGCGCAGCAGCGTGGCGCCCGCCTTCTGGGCCAGCTCGGCGGCGGCCAGGGTCTGCTCCAGCGTCTCCACCGCGCACGGCCCGGCGATGAAGGTGAACGTGTCCGGCCCGATCGGCACGCCCGCCACGGTCACCGTGGAGGTGGTCGGATGGTGTTCGCGGCTGACCAGCTTGTACGGCGACGTGATCCGGACCACCTCGGCCACGCTCGGCAGGGTGACCAGGTCGATCGACTCCAGCACGTGCTCGTCGCCGACCACGCCGACGATGGTGCGGGTCACGCCGCGGGAGACGAACGCGGCGCCGCCGGCCGCCTCGACGTGGCTGACCACCTCGGTCAGGTCAACCTCGGTAGCGGTGGGTGACATCACGATGACCATGTGTCTCTCTCCAGGTGTCAGGCGTGGTAGCACGTCGGCGCGCTCCGCGACGCCACGGTGGACGGCGCGGTGGACGCCATGGTGAAAGCCGCGATGGATGCCGCGGTAGAGGTCACGGGGGGTGCCGCGGCAGGTGTCGCTATGGATGGCGCAGTGGATGTCGCAGTGCTACGACCGCGGCGGCGCAGCCGCTTGAGCAGGGCGATGTCGGCGGCGTGCGTCTCGCTCGGGGTCTCCACCACGATTGGCACCCCGCGTAGCGCGGGCACGGTGAAGAGCTGCGCGAACGCCGCCGCGCCGAGCATGCCGGCACCGAGCGTCTCGTGCCGGTCCCGCAGCGAGCCGACGTCGTCCCGCGAGTCGTTGGCGTGCACCAAGCCGAGCCGGCCCTGGCCGACCGCTGCGGCCAGCGCCCGCATGGTGGCGGCCAGCCCACCGGACGCGGCCAGGTCGTGCCCGGCCGCCCAGGCGTGGCAGGTGTCCAGGCAGACGCCCAGCTTGTCGTGATGGTCCAGCACGTCGAAGTACGCCGCGAGCTGCTCGACCCGGGCCGCCAGCGGCTGGCCGCCACCCGCCGTCGGCTCGACCAGCAGCCTGGGCCCGTCGGCCGGGATCGCGTCCAGCACCGGCATGAGCAGCTCGCGGACCTGGCCCATCGCCTCGTCGCGCCGCGCGCCCGCGACCGCGGAGCCGGCGTGGACGACGACCCCGGCCGCACCGATCTGGTGGCCCCGGCACAGCGAGTGGGCCAGCGCGGACACCGAGCGCTCCCGGGTCAGCGGGGTGGGAGAGCCGAGGTTGATCAGGTACGGCGCGTGCACGTACACCGGCAGCCCGCGCTCGGCGCAGCCACTACGGAACACCTCGTCCTGAGCCGGGCTGCCGGGTGCCGGCGTCCAGCTTCGCGGGTTGGTCACGAACACCTGGACCACCTCGGCGCCGACCGCGTTGGCGTACCCGAGCGCTCTGCCCAGCCCACCGGCCACCGGGGCGTGCGCCCCGACCAGAGAGAGTTGAGGAGCCAACTACAGGACTCCAATGGTGACCGTGGAGCCGCGCTTGGCCTTGGCAAACGGCCCGGGGCTCTGCCCGATCACGCTGCCGATACCGCCGAACAGGGACCGGACCTCGACCTTGAAGCCGGCGGCGGCCAGCTTTGTCCTGGCCTCGTCGACCGACAGCCCGATCACCCGGGGCACCCGCACCAGGTCGGGGCCCTTGCTGACGACCAGCCCGATGACGGCGTCCCGGGCGACCCGGCGGCCGGCCGCCGGGCTGGTGCTGATCACCATGCCGGCCGGCACCGTGTCGCTGAACCGCTCGGCCTGCGTGCCGGCCCGCAGCCGTACGGCGGCCAGCGCGGCGGTCGCGTCGTCCACCGACCGGCCGCCCACCTCGGGGACGACGCGCGGGGCCGGCCCGGCGCTGAGGTAGAGGGTGACCCTGGCGTCGCGGGTGACCTGGGCCTGCGCCGGCGGCGCGGTCCGGACCGCGCGGCCACGCTCGATGTTCTCGTCGTACGTCGTGGCGAGGGTGGTGGTCAGGCCGAGGTCGCGCAGCGTGCCGAGGGCGTCGTCCCGGGTGAGGTTCGCCACGTCCGGGACCACCCGGGGGGCCGGGCCTTTGGACAGGTAGATCGTCAGGGTCCCGCCACGGATCATCCGGTGCCCGATCGGCGGGCTGGTCCGGGCCACTGTCCCCGGCGCCGCGCTCTCGTCGAACACGTCGTCGCCGACCACCACCCGCGCGCCCGCGCCCTGCGCGACCGTGACCGCCTGCGCCCGGCTCAGGCCGGCGAGCTGCGGCACGGTGACCCACCGGCCGGCGCCGAGCCACCACCCGCCACCGGCCGCGACCAGGCCGAGCAGCAGCATCACGACCAGCCCGGTCCGGTGCCGGCGCCGGTGGTCCCGCTGCTCGGTGTAGACCGGCGGCGTCGGGCCGGGCCGCAGCGAGGGCACGTGGGACGGCGGCAGGTGCTCCCGCGGCGGGCGGTCCCGCGACAGGCGATCTTGCGGCGCGGTGCCCAGCTCGGCGGTGGTCTGGTCCCAGCCCGCCCGCGGCACGCTCATCGGTGCGCTGTCGTGGTATGCCGGGACCGGCACCCGGAGCAGCCCCAGGTCGGCCCGGACGTCGTACAGCTCGGCCAGGAAGGCCCCCGCGTCGGCCGGCCGGGCGCCCGGCTCACGCCGGGTCGCCCGTACCACCAGCTCGTCGAGCGGTGGCGGCACCGCGGGGTTGAGCTGGGACGGCGGCGGCACGTCGTCGTGCACGTGCCGGTAGGCCACCGAGATCGCGGTGTCCCCGGCATACGGCGGAGTGCCGGTGAGCAGCTCGTACAGCATGATGCCGGCGGCGTACACGTCGCTGCGCGCGTCCGCGGCACCGCGGGCCACCTGCTCCGGCGCGACGTAGGCGACCGTGCCCATCATGATGCCGGTCTGGGTGGTGGCCGAGGCCTGCGCGATCGCCCGGGCCAGCCCGAAGTCGGCGACCTTGACCGCGCCGTCGGCGGAGATCAGCACGTTCTCCGGCTTGACGTCGCGGTGCACCAGGCCGGCCCGGTGCGCGGCGGCCAGCGCGGACAGCACCGACTCCATGACGGACAGGGCCAGCGCCGGGGCCAGCGACCCCGGCCGCAGCAGGTCACGCAGGGTGTGGCCGCGGACCAGCTCCATGACCAGGAAGACGTGGCCGGCGTCGGCGCCCTGGTCGTAGACCGAGACGACGTTCGGGTGGGACAGCCGGGCCACCGACCGGGCCTCACGGGTGAACTTCTCGACGAAGGCCGGGCTCTCGGCCAGCGCCGGCGCCATCACCTTGATCGCCACGACCCGGTCCAGCCGCTGGTCGGTGCCGACGTAGACGGTGGACATGCCGCCGCGGGCCAGCACGGCGTCGACTCGGTACCGCCCCTCCAGGACGGTTCCCACAAGCGGGTCGGCAAGACTGATGTCCATCGCGCCACGAGTCTACGGTCGGGCGGCAACCAGACCATGGAGGAGCCGCTCAGGTCGCGCCCCAATTTCGACTTGTCGCACCAAGGTCACCAGAGTTGTCCGGCCGGCTGGTGACCTTGGTGCGACAAGTCGGGGAGTGCGGCTAGGCTGGCGGTGCACACGGGAGCCCGGTGGACCGGGCTGAGAGGGGGGCTGCCAGCCCCCGACCGTCGAACCTGATCCGGGTCATGCCGGCGAAGGGAGGGCTCTGGTGACACCAGCACAGCCCGTCCATGACGTGGTCGTCGTTGGTGGTGGCGTGATCGGCCTGGCCGTCGCCTGGCGCGCGGCCACCGAGGGCCTGCGGGTCGCCCTGGTCGACCCGCGGCCGGGCAGCGGCGCCACCCGGGTCGCCGCCGGGATGCTGGCGCCGGTCACCGAGGCGCGGTACGGCGAGCAGCCGCTGCTCGCGCTCGCCCTCGCGTCGGCCCGCCGTTACCCGTCGTTCGCGGTGGAGCTGGCCGAGGCCGCCGGCCGGCCCGCCGGCTATCGCCAGACCGGCACGCTCGCCGTCGCGCTGGACGTCGACGACCGGGCCGCCCTGCGCGAGCTGCACGCCGTCCAGACCGGCCTGGGGCTGGCCACCGACTGGCTGACCGGGCGGGAGTGCCGGACGCTGGAGCCCCTGCTGGCGCCGTCGGTGACCGGCGGGCTGCTGGCCCCCGGCGACCACCAGGTCGACAACCGGGTCTTCGCCGCCGCACTGCTGGCCGCGGCGGACCGGGCCGGGGTGGACCTGTGGCGGGTCCGGGCCACCGGGATCCTGTGCGCCGGCGACCGGGTGATCGGCGTCCGGCTGGACGACGACGGCGTGCTGGCCGCGGGTCAGGTGGTGCTCGCGGCCGGCTGCTGGTCGGCCGGGCTGGCCGGGCTGCCCGAGCCGGCGGTGCCTCCGGTCCGGCCGGTCAAGGGCCAGATCCTTCGGCTGCGCACGCCGCCCGGCCAGCCGTACCTCGGCCGGGCGGTGCGCGGCACGGTCCGCGGCGGGCATGTCTACCTGGTGCCCCGGCCGGACGGCGAGCTGGTGGTCGGCGCCACGGTCGAGGAGCAGGGCTTCGACACCAGGGTGACCGCGGGTGGGGTGTACGAGCTGCTCCGTGACGCGCACGACGTGCTGCCCGGCCTGACCGAGCTCACCCTGGTCGAGACGGCGGCCGGCCTGCGCCCGGGCACGCCGGACAACGCGCCGATCCTCGGCCCGGCGCCGGTCCCCGGGCTGGTCTACGCCACCGGTCACCACCGCAACGGCCTGCTGCTCACGCCGGTCACCGCCGACGCGGTCACGGCGTACCTGTGCACCGGCACGCTGCCCGCCGTGGCCGCGCCGTTCACCCTGGACCGGTTCGCCCACCAGGAGGTGCCAGCATGATCATCGTGAACGGCGAGCCGCGCGAGCTGGCCGCCGGGACGACGGTGGACGCCGTCGTTGCCGGGCTGGCCGCCGGCACCGTTGGCGACAGCGGTGGTGGCGGAGCCGGCTGCGGGGTCGCGGTGGCGGTGAACGACGAGGTGGTGCCGCGCCGGGCCTGGCCGATGACCATCCTGGGCGACGGCGACCGGGTCGAGGTGCTCACCGCCGTACAGGGTGGCTAGGGAGGTTGGGGATGGCTGACGACCCGTTCGTGCTGGCCGGTGAGACGTTCGGATCCCGGCTGGTGATGGGCACCGGCGGGGCGCCGAGCCTGGAGACCCTGGAGCGGGCGCTGCTCGCCTCGGGCACCGAGCTGACCACGGTGGCGATGCGCCGGCTGGACCCGGCGGCGCGCGGCTCGGTGCTGGACGTGCTCGCCCGGCACGGCATCCGGGTGTTGCCCAACACGGCCGGCTGCTACACCGTGGGCGAGGCGCTGCTGACCGCCCGCCTTGCCCGCGAGGCGTTCGGGACCGACTGGGTCAAGCTGGAGGTGATCGCCGACGAGCGCACCTTGCTGCCCGATCCGGTTGAGCTGCTGGACGCCGCCGAGCGGCTGGTCGACGACGGTTTCGTGGTGCTGCCGTACACCAACGACGACCCGGTGCTGGCCCGGCGGCTGGAGGCGGTGGGCTGTGCAGCGGTGATGCCGCTGGGCGCGCCGATCGGCTCGGGGCTGGGCATCCGCAACCCGCACAACATCGCCCTCATCGTCGAGCGTGCCGGCGTGCCAGTCATCCTGGACGCCGGCATCGGTACGGCGTCCGAGGCCGCCCAGGCGATGGAGCTGGGGTGTGCCGCCGTGCTGCTGGCCTCGGCGGTGACCCGGGCACGGGAGCCGGTGCTGATGGCGGAGGCGATGCGGCGGGCGGTCGAGGCCGGGCGGCTGGCGGCCCGGGCCGGCCGGATCCCGCGCCGCTGGTACGCCGAGGCCTCTTCCCCGATGGACGGCCGGTCCCTCCTGGACGGTCCGGCCCCGATGGGCGGCTCGGGCGCGGGCTAGCAGGCCCGCCGGGGTTCGTGGTCTAGCGGGGTGCTGGGGGCTCAGGGCTTGCCGGATGCCCTGGGTGGTGTCGCGTGCGGTGTCAAGGCCATTTGTGCGGCGAATGGCGTGGGTGTTGCTGCCCGGGTTTTGGGCTGTCGCCTTCGGCGCTGACTTGCCACCGGGACTACTGTGGGCGCTCGCCGTCTTGCTCACCGGAGTTTCTCACTTTCCTCCTTCCGCCTCACGCCGGAGCCACTCTGGGCGCTCGCCGTCTTGCTCACCGAGGTTTCCCGCCTTCCTCTTTTCCGCCTCACGCCGGAGCCACTCTGGGCGCTCGCCGTCTTATCGCACCGAAGTTTCTCAAGTTTTTTCCGGGCGCCCGGGCTGGCCGGGGCGGTTTTGTCGGTGGCTCTGTTTATTCTTCTCCTATGTCGGATGTGGTCGCGTCGGTGGTTGAGCAGCTCTCGGTGCTGCTTGGCTCCTGTCGTGACGCGCGGTTGTGGGGGCTTTCCGACGCGCAGGTGGGGGACCTGCTGGTGCGGGTGCACCGGCAGGTCGGGCAGATGGCGGGGACGTTGTTGCTGCCGTTGGTGCGGGAGGCGGAGTCGCGGGGGCTGGCTGCGGCGCATGAGGCGCCGAGCATGACGGCGTGGCTGCGGGACGCGCTGAACGTGCGGCCCGCCGAGGCGGGGCGGATGCTCCGGCTCGCGAAGG
>DATILL010000147.1:0-8790 GCA_035476575.1 Mycobacteriales bacterium | reverse complement strand
TGTGGCCTTCAACGGGATGACGGTAGGCATGAGAACCACCATCAAAACCGCGTAGGCCGCATCCGTCCCCACGCCACGCCGCGGACCCGAGCCACGAACTGCCAGGTCAAGACATGATCATCTGACTTTGCCTCGGCCCTGAGAGGAAGGCTGGCCAAAAGACAAACTCCGCGACAAAATCGCCACCATCCGAGAAGACCGCAAACGTATTCAACGCACATTGGAGCAAGCCGAAAACCAACTAGACGACGGAATCCAGTTCATCACACAAGCGCTCGACCTCATGACAGCACCACAGCAGATGTACCAGACCGGCAGCGAAGCCGTCCGAACCATCCTCAACCGCACCATCTTCACCAAGCTCTACGTAGACGGCGACACCATCACCGGCCACGAGCTACGCGAGCCGTTCAACCTCCTAGCCGAGGCGTACAGCATGTGGCAGGGCTACCCCAAGGACACCGACACCACCTCCGGCCCCCGCCACCGCCCCAGCGAAACCAGAAGGCCACACACAGCCCTCCACGCCACACCGGCCCCACAACGCAGCAGCGCCGCACCCCAAACCGGGTACGGCGCTACAGAAAACCTCACAGCCTCACCAGCCCTAGCCCTCGCGGGCCAGGGTTCGAGTAAGACTGCCATGGTGGGGCGGGCGGGGCTCGAACCCGCGACCGATGGATTATGAGTCCACTGCTCTAACCGGCTGAGCTACCGCCCCGGAGAGGGTCAAGGCTAGGGCATCCCCGGATGCGCCCGGCCGAGACGGTACCCGGCCAGGTACGTGCGCAGGCCCCGCTCGCCGTGCCGCATCATCAACATGTGGTTGGCCCGGAAGGCCGGCCGGGCCACGAAGGCCAGCCGGCGCAGCAGCCTCTTGCCGGCCTCCACCTCCTCCTCGAACACCAGCAGCGCCCCATCCCCGTCCGGATGGACCGTCCAGCGGGAGAAGCCGCTCACATCCCCCGTCATCCGCGCCTCGAGCACCCCGGCGACCGGGTCCCGCCGGTCCTCGCGCACCACGGACACCAGCTCGTACGGCAGCAGCGCCCGGACGGTGACCCGGTAGGCCTCCTCCCCCTCCAGCTCGACCCGCCGTACCTCCGGCCACCAGCGCGGATACTCCTCCAGCGCCGCCAGCACCGCGTACGCCTCGTCCGGCCCGGCCGGCACCCGCCACTCGGTGCGGAAGCGGTAGTCGTTCCAGCCCACCCGTCCACCCCGCTCTCACGTTTCCGCCGGCCATCATGACAGCCGGGCCGGGCGCCAGAGCCGCCCTCCGCCCCGGCCTGACCGCGGCTCCACCGGCATCTGGTCCCGTTCGCGTCGAACAGCATCGTCAAACCCCGTGACGGGACCACCCCGTTACGGAGCCGACCGGCACGGACCCGGGAGCCGCCATGACCGCCGTACGGACGGACCACCGGACGGACCTCGGGCCGGTCCTCGCCGACATCGCCCGGCGCAGCCCGGCCGAGCCGGAGTTCCACCAGGCCACCCGGGAGGTGCTGGACTGTCTCGGCCCCGTCCTGGCACGGCACCCGGAGTACGCCGAGGCCGGCATCCTCAGCCGGCTGTGCGAGCCGGAACGGCAGCTCATCTTCCGCGTCCCCTGGGTAGACGACGCCGGCCGGACCCAGGTCAACCGCGGCTTCCGGGTCGAGTTCAACAGCGCCCTCGGGCCGTACAAGGGTGGGCTGCGCTTCCATCCCAGCGTGAACCTCGGCATCGTCAAGTTTCTCGGCTTCGAGCAAATCTTCAAGAACGCGCTCACCGGGCTGGGCATCGGCGGCGGCAAGGGCGGCGCGGACCTCGACCCCCGCGGCCGCTCCGAGGGTGAGATCATGCGCTTCTGCCAGTCGTTCATGACCGAGCTCTACCGGCACCTCGGTGAGAGCACCGACGTCCCGGCCGGCGACATCGGCGTCGGCGGCCGGGAGATCGGCTACCTGTTCGGCCAGTACCGGCGCATCACCAACCGCTACGAGGCCGGCGTCCTGACCGGCAAGGGCACCGGCTGGGGCGGCATCCCGGCGCGCACCGAGGCCACCGGCTACGGCG
Organism: Mycobacteriales bacterium; assembly: GCA_035476575.1. Classification (GTDB taxonomy): domain Bacteria; phylum Actinomycetota; class Actinomycetes; order Mycobacteriales; family JACQDL01; genus DATILL01. The sequence continues at coordinate 6,729 of DATILL010000147.1, read as the reverse complement.
TCGTGTACTTCGCCGAGCACATGCTGGCCGCCCGCGAGACCTCCCTGGCCGGCCGCCGCGCCGTCGTCTCCGGCTCCGGCAACGTCGCCCTTTACGCCATTGAGAAGCTGCACGCGCTGGGCGCCACCGTGGTCGCCTGCTCGGACTCCGCCGGCTGCCTGGTGGACGAGCGCGGCCTCGACCTGGGGCTGCTCAAGGAGGTCAAGGAGGTCCGCCGGGAGCGGCTCACGGCGTACGCCGCGCTCCGGCCGAAGGCCCGGTTCCGCCCTGGCGGCTCGGTCTTCGACGTGCCGTGCGCCGCGGCGTTCCCCTGCGCCACCCAGAACGAGCTCGGGCAGGAGCAGGCGATCCGGCTGGTCGCCAACGGCGTCCTGGTCGTCGCCGAGGGCGCGAACATGCCGTGTACGCCGGCCGCCGTGGCGATCTTCCGCGATGCCGGGGTGGCCTTCGGGCCGGGCAAGGCGGCCAACGCCGGCGGGGTCGCGACGTCCGCCCTGGAGATGCAGCAGAACGCCGCCCGGCAGCGGTGGACCTTTGGCTACACCGAGCGCCGGCTGGTCGAGATCATGGGCGGCATCCACGACCTGTGCCGGGAGACCGCCGCCGAGTACGGCGCCCCCGAGGACTACGTCACCGGCGCCAACATCGCCGGCTTTCGCCGGGTCGCCGACGCCATGCTGGCCCAGGGCGTGGTCTGAGCACGGTCTGGGCCGGAGTACGCGACGTACGTCAGGTACTTGACTCGGGGGGTCCGGGGCTGGACACTTGTCGTGATCCTGGGAGGAGCGCCGTGACGATCTTGCACTATGACAGCTACACCGACGCCCGGGCACACCTGAAAGCGATCCTGGACGCCGCCGAGCGGGGCCGCCCGGCCACCGTCCGGCGCGACGAGGCGCGGGCCGCGGTGGTGAGCGCGGACCGCCTGCGGTACTTCCTGGCCTCGGTCACCCCCTCGCGGGCGGAGGTCGTGGCCGAGGCCGACGGCTGGTCGGTCTTCATCGCCGGCCTGCCGATCGCGGCCGACGGTGCGACGTTCGACGAGGCCGTCGACGAGATGGTCGACGCGCTGCGGGAGTACGCCGCGGACTGGCAGGACCACCTGCTCGACGCGCCCAACCACCGGGACAACTGGGGCCTGGTCCAGCTCATCAGCCTGAGCGACGACGTACAGCTCCGCGACTGGCTGGTGGGTGCCGCGCCGGCCGCCGGCCAGTGAGCTGGCCGCAGCCCACCCGCGCCGACCACGACCGGTTCTGCCGGACCGAGGGCTGGCGGCGGGTGCGGGACGCGCGCGGCCGGACCGGCACGCACCACGTGACCTATGAGCTCGACCTGCCGGACGGGCGAGTGCTGCGGACCAGGATCTCGCACCCGCCCGACCGCACCGACTACGGCCCGAAGCTGTGGAGCCACATCCTGCGCGACCAGCTCGACGTGCCGGAGGCCCGGTTCTGGGCCTGCGTCCACGACGGCGTGGTGCCGGACCGGGGCCGGCCGTCCGTCCGGGCCGGGTCGCTGCCGGCCGAGCTCGTGCACCTGCTCCGCAGCCGGGCCGGGCTCAGCGACGCCGAGGTGGCCGGGCTCAGCCGGCAGCAGGCGATCGACCGCCTCACCCAGCACTGGTCCTCCGACGATCATCGAGATGTTGGGGCTAAATGATCTCCAATGACCCCAACAACTCGATGATCGTCGGGAGGGCTAGGCGCCGCTCGGTACGACGGAGACCATGGTGCTCGCCTCGGCCGCGTTAGCGTCCAAGGGCGCCTTGGACTGGCCGCCGTGCCGCAGGATGGCCCGCCACCGGGCCGAGTTGAACTCCGCCGGCTCGGTCGTGGCCAGGAAGTCCTCCAACACGCCCAGGAAGCGGGCCGGGTCCTCGTGGTGCGGGAAGTGGCCGGCGTCGGAGAAGATCTCCAGCCGGCTGCCCGGCATCGCCGCGTGCGCCAGCGCGCCGTGCACCACCGGGATCACCCTGTCCCGCCCGCCCCAGACCAGCAGCGTGGGCATGCCCTGGGTCAGGTAGCACCGGTCCAGCATCGTGATGACCTGGCCGCGCCGGTCCACCACGGATCGCAGCGTACGGAGGAAGGCCAGCCGGGCGGTCCGGTCGGCGAGCGCGAAGTAACGATCCAGACCGTAGTCAAAATCGGAGCCGAGCCCGAGCCGCCCACCGCGCCGGAGCACCGGCGCCGCCAGCCGCACGGCGAGCCGGCTTGTCGGGGACGTGAGGAACGGCAGCATCAACTCGGCACCCGGCGCCGAGGCCAGCCGCAGCAGCGGATGCACCTCGCGGGCCACCCCGCCGCTGCCGATCAGCACCAGCCGCTCGCACCACTCCGGGAACTGGTAGGCGAACTGCATCGCCACCCCGCCACCGAGCGAGTGCCCGATCACGGTGACCCGGTCGACGTCCAGCACGCTGAGCAGGTCCCGCATCCCGCAGGCGTACGCCGCCGCCGCGTAGTCGGCCCGCGGCTTGTCTGAGCCGCCGTGGCCGAGCAGGTCGGGCGCGATCACCGTGTACCGCTTGGCCAGCCAGGGCAGCAGGCCGGACCAGGTGGTGGAGTCGTCCCCGATCCCGTGGATCAACAGCAGGACGGAGCCCTGGCCGCCGTACCGGAACGCCCGCCGGTAGCCGTGGACCACGCGGTACCGAAGCTCCACTGCGCCAGGGAAACACCGCGGTGTTGCCGCCGCGCGTCCACTGTGTTCCGTCCTGTGGCGCATCGGCGTTATCACGCTGTTACCAGCTATCCGGCTATCCGGCGTACCGGTAGCCGGTCGGCGGCTCCGGGCCGAGGTCGACGATCGCCGCCACCGGGCCGCCGCCGTCCGGTCCCTGGTGCGCCGCGGACACCGACACGAACACCGCCGGGTCGCCCGTCACCGCCGCAGCCACCCCGCCGACGGCCGACTTGATCTGCCGGTGCCAGTGCACATCGGAGTCGTCCAGCATGGCGTTGCGCCGTCCGCGCACGACGCCGTCGGCCGACACCTCGCACTTGAGGAAGACGTTGACCAGCCGGCCGGCCAGGTCGCTGTGGTGCGGGCGCGCGGGCAGGTCCAGCCCGGCGTCGCTAATCGCGGCCCAGATGCCGTCGGCGTCCAGGGCGTCGCGCATCACGGCGTGCCCGATCCGGAACCGCCCGCCGACCCCGCGCACGTTGCCGACCACGACGACCTGGGCCTGGTCCAGCTCCACCCCGGAGGAGCAGCTCGCCACGGCGGAGTACCGCGACCGGTCGTGCAGCACCACGCTGTCGTCCGGCAGCTCGATCTCGCCGAGCGCGACCGCGACGCCGAGCGCGGTGGTGCCGTTGGACAGGTCCATCGACTCGTGCGTGTTCTCGGTCCACACCGGCTGGCCGCGGCTCTTGGCGTCCCGGATGGTGTGGATGGTCAGCAGCGGCGTCTTCGTCTGGACGTAGTGGACGTCGGCCGGGTCGTTGATGCCGGCGCGGGCCATCGCCGTGCGGACCCCGGCCGCGACCCTCTCGATCATGCCCCGGCGGCCGATCTCCTCCGGCCGGATCGGCTCGCTCATCGCGAACCCGACCGCCAGGCGCGGCTCGTCGCTCGGCTCGGCGGACTCGGCCGGGACGGTGGCGAAGATCGTGGCGTGCGGGGAGAGGACGCCGTCCGTGCCGCCGGACCAGACGATCGGGATGCCGGCCACCTCGGCGGGGCCGCGGCTGCCGCGCTCGACCAGCACCTCCCGGAAGGCGCGGTCGGCGATGATCCGGGTGTAGTCGTTGACCCCACCGTTGCCCTCGGTCTTGCCGATGACCGCGACGACCCGGTCCGCCTCGATGATCTTGGCGTCGATCAGCTCGGCCAGGCCGGAGGCATCCATGACGTGCTTGATCGGGACCTTGCGAACGTCCACGGGCTCGGCCACTGCGGGTCCACCTCTCCTCTGGTTCCGTCGTCGCTGGTCGGGGCGGTGCCGGTCGGGGCGTCGCTGGTTCGGGCGTCGCTGGTCGGGGCGGTGCCGGTCGGGGCGTCGTTGGTTGGGCTGCCGGCGGTCGGGCCGCCAGTACGCCGGCCGGGCGTCACGATGGTGCCGGAGGTGCCGATGACGCCGGTGAAGATCAGGTCCAGCGAGGTGATGACCGACCGGCCGCCGCCGTCCTCGACGAAGCGGCAGGCCGCCTCGACCTTCGGCCCCATCGAGCCGCTAGCGAAGTGTCCCTCGGCGGCGTACCCGCGCAGCTCTGTGGTGGTGACCGGGCCGAGCTCGCGGGCCTGCGGCGTACCGAAGCCGACCATCGCGGCCGGCACGTCGCTGGCGATGACCAGCAGCCCGGCGCGGATCGTGCGGGCGAGCAGGGCCGCGCCGAGGTCCTTGTCGATCACCGCCTCGACGCCACGCAGCGTGCCGTCCGGGTCGCGGACGACCGGGATGCCGCCGCCACCGTTGGCGACAACGACGAAGCCAGCCGCGAGCAGCGTGGTGATCGCCGTGGCGTCCAGCACCTCGCGCGGCTCTGGCGAGGCGACAAGCCGGCGCCAGCCGCGCGGGCCGCGGTCCTGCCAGTGCTGGCCGTGGCCGATCATCACCGCGGCCTCCTCAGCCGGCAGGTAGCGGCCGATCGGCTTGGTGGGGTTGGTGAAGCCGGGGTCGTCGCGGTCGACCCGGGTGCGGGTGACCAGCGCGGCCGCCCGGCGGTCCATGCCCTTGCGGGCGAGCTCGTGCTCCAGCGCGTTGAGCAGGATGAAGCCGATCGTGGCCTGGGTCTGCGCGCCGCACCAGTCCAGCGGGACGGGCGGTACGACGGCCGCGGCCAGCTCGTTCTTGACCAGCAGGTTGCCGACCTGGGGGCCATTGCCGTGGGTGACGACGACCTGGTGGCCGGCCGCGACCGTGTCGGCGACCCGCTCGGCCGCCCGGGCAACGGCGGCGATCTGGTCGGCCGGTGCCGCCTGACCGTCCGCCGCGGTCAGCGCATTGCCGCCCAAAGCCACGACTACCCGCATCCGCAGACTCTAGAGGAGTACGGCGTCAAGCCGAGCGGCGCGGTAACGCCCAGCGGTAGACAGCGCGGCTTACCCCACCTTGTGGTGACCTCTTGGGGCCCGGAGGCAACATAAGGTCACCACAAGGCGCACAGGTGACCACACGGGCCTCGCGACCAACGACAGGTGACCATATGGCGCATAGGTGACCACACGGGGAGCGGGCGGGCAGGTGGTCAGAGGAGGTCGACGTCGGCGTACGGGTGGCCAGCCAGGCGGGTGTAGCCCAGGCCGCGGTCGAAGAACGGCACCGGCCGGGCACGGCGGCCCGGGCGGCGCGGCGCTCGGCCCGCACGACATCGGCCGCCGGAACGTCGACCTCGCCCGCCTCGGACACCACCACGGCGTAGTCGGCCAGGGCACCGGCCCGGCTGACCTTCCCCCAGGCCACGTCCCGGGCCACCTCGTCGTACGGGCGGTCCAGCGGGTCGCCCCGCCCACCGCCGCCGGTCGTGCGTCCCGGGTGGCGGGAACCGCATCTCAATCAGCGGTACGACGTCCTTGTTCACGTCCAGCTCGGCCATCCGCTCCGGGGAGTCGGCCAGGTTGCGCAGGATCGGGCCAGCCACTTGGCCAGGAAGTTGCCGTCGGCGCAGTCGGCGCAGTGATTGATCGTGCCCCTGGCCTGCGGCGACGTGCCGGTGAAAGTCGAGCACCAGCTTGTCCGGCGTCTTGGTCAGGGTGATCCGCTGGGCGTGCGGCCGGGGCGGGTCGGCGCCGTCGCGCTCGGCGTAGTCCTCCCAGGCGTAGCAGCCGTCCGGAATCCTGGCCAGGATCTCCCGCCGGTACGTCTCTGTCGTCTTGTCGACAATCGCGTCGAAGCGCGGGCACGCCGCCGTTCGACTTCATGATGGAGAACGGCACGCCCGGCGCGAGGGAGCCCAGCCGGGCGCTGATCCCGGCGACGTACCGGGCCACCCGGGGCTTGACCGTGGCGTCCACCAGGGTCGTCATGGCCCGGTCGTACTCGCGGTACTCCGGCAGCACCTCGCTCGACAGGGACCGACAGGAACACCGTCACGGCCGGATGCTCCTCGGCGAGGATCTCCCGCATCCGGCGTTCGTGCGTCGCGTCGGCGTGGGCTTAGGCGTGCAGGAAGCAGACGCCGATCGTGTCGACGCCGCGCTCGTGGAGGAACGCCGCCGCCGCGCGGGCACCCGGCTCGTCGAACGGGCGGACCTCGGCGCCGGTGTGGTCGAGCCGGCCACCGATCGTGCGGACCAGATCGGCCCGCACGATCCGTGGCGGCTTGACCCAGAAGTAGCTGATCCCGTAGCCGTCGGGAACGCTCTGCCGGGCGATCTCCAACAGGAGCTCGAAGTCCTCGGTGGTGACGAACCCGATCCGGCCCACCGTGCCCTCGAGGAGCTGGTTGGTGGCCACCGTGGTGCCGTGGCAGACCGCCCCGGGTACGACGTCGCTCCCGAGCAGCGCGAGCACCTTGCGCAGCCCGGTCAGGAACCCCTCGGCCGGGTCGGCCGGGGTGGACGGCGTCTTGGTGGTCACCAGCTCGCCGGTGTCCTCGTCGAAGGCGACCACGTCGGTGAACGTCCCGCCGGTGTCGATGCCGATCTGGACCCGTCGCGATGGCAGGTCGTCAGGGCAGGTCGTCAGGGCAGGTCGTCAGGGCAGGTCGTCAGGGCAGGTCGTCAGGGCAGGTCGTCAGGGCAGGTCGTCAGGGCAGGTCGTCAGGGCAGGTCGTCAGGGCA
>DATILL010000146.1:0-48203 GCA_035476575.1 Mycobacteriales bacterium | reverse complement strand
GACCAGATCGGCCACCTGCAGCAACTGGTGGCCGAGTGGCAACTGCTGTCGGACATGTCCTTCGCCGACCTGCTGCTCTGGGTGCCGGTCGCCGACGGGTTCCTGTGCACCGCACAGGTTCGCCCCACGACCGCCACCACGGCGTACTCCGACGACCAGGTAGGCCGGGCAGCCACCGAGGTGGAGACCTTCGGGCTGTGCGCCGCGCTGGGCCAGGCCCGGATCTTCCGCGAGTCCGACCCAGACTGGAGCGAGGACGGCGTACCGATCCGGCGCGAGGCCATCCCGATCCGGCGCGGCGGCGGGCCGATCGTGGCGCTGCTCGGCCGCGACACCAACCTGTCCTTCACCCGCAGCCCGTCCAACCTGGAGCTGGCCTACCTGCAGACCGCGGCTGACCTGTGCCAGATGGTGGCCGAGGGCAGCTTCCCGACGGCTGGGCACACCATCGAGCCGCACTCCGGGCCGCGGGTCGGCGACGGGCTGCTCCGGCTCGACAGCGCCGGTCTGGTCGCCTACGCCAGCCCGAACGCGCTGTCCGCGTACCGGCGGCTCGGCGTGACCGGCGACCTGGTCGGGCTGGAGCTGGCGCCGGTGACCCGCGCGCTGGCCTCCGACCCGTTCGACGGCGACGAGATCGAGGACCGGATCCGGGCCGCCCTGGCGGGCGCCGCGCCGCTGCGGATGGAGATGGAGGCACGCGGCGCGACCGTGCTGTTCCGGGCGCTGCCGCTGCGGGCGAAGGGCTCCTCGCCGGGCGCGCTGGTGCTGGTCCGCGAGATGACCGAGATCCGTCGCCGGGACCGGCAGCTCCTGTCCAAGGACGCCACCATCCGGGAGATCCACCATCGGGTGAAGAACAACCTGCAGACCGTCGCCGCGCTGCTGCGGCTGCAGGCCCGCCGGGTCAGCTCCCCCCAGGCCCGCGACGCCTTGCGGGAGTCGGTCCGCCGGGTGAGCTCGATAGCGCTGGTGCACGAGACGCTGTCCACGTCGTACGACGAGCAGGTGGATTTCGACGGCATCGTGGACCGGCTGCTCGGCATGGTGCGCGAGGTGGCCGCCGCGGAGTCGCTCGTCGTGCTGCGCCGGGAGGGCAGTTTCGGCGAGCTGCCCGCTGAGATCGCGACGCCGTTGGTAATGGTGCTGACCGAGCTGATGCAGAACGCCGTCGAGCACGCGTTTGCCGGGCTGGACTCGAGCGAGGTGGATGTGCCGGGGCGGGACCGGCCGCAGGGGACCGTGACGGTACGTGCGGCGCGGTGCGGCAAGTGGCTGGATGTCACTGTCGCCGACGACGGGGTGGGCCTGCCGGCCGGGTTCCGCCTGGCGTCTGGTGACACCCTCGGGCTGCAGATTGTGCGGACGCTGGTCACCAGTGAGCTGCAGGGCACGATCGACGTTCGGCCGCGGCCAGAGCGGGGCACCGAGGCGGTACTTCGGGTGCGGGTGACCCGGCGTACCTGATTTGCCCTCCGAACCGGTCTTTACCGGGCGGCCGAGCCGGGCTACCGTCAGGGACAGCAGCACGCAACCCGGCCGTAGCGGCCGGCCGCGCAAGCCGTCCAGGCGGGAGCGGCAGCGCGTTGCGAGGGCGACCCCTGAGACCTCGTGCCTCAGGGGTCGCGCCTAGCCTGAGCCCCCAGCGGCCCTTGTTCGGCTGGTGCACCGAGCTGGCGGGTGCACCGGAGCTGGCCAGCGGCGGAGACAGCGAGAGGCCCGGCCCCCGTCGGGGCCGGGCCTCCCCGCTACGTGGCTCGGGTCAGACCCGGGCGGCTCGGTGCCGGGCGCCGCGCCGCTTCAGCGCGCGCCGCTCGTCCTCACTCATGCCGCCCCACACACCGGCGTCCTGCCCGCTCTCCAGCGCCCAGCTCAGGCACTCGGAGGTGACCGGACAGCGTCGGCAGACAGCCTTCGCCTCCTCGATCTGCTGCAGGGCCGGACCAGTGTTCCCGATGGGGAAGAACAGCTCCGGGTCCTCGTCGCGGCAGAGGGCGCGGTGGCGCCAGTCCATCGATCTACTCCTCAGAACTTGGGGGTTTATGTGCGCACCGGACGATCTTCCTCGCCCGCTGCGACGCATCGGCTTAGCTTGTGAATCATTTCACGAGATACTCCGTTGTCAAGGCTTTGTCCATGTCTGTGGGATCCCGTGGTTCGCGGAACCGCCTGGTGGGACGATCACGCTCGGACCAGACTCGCACCCTCACACGGCTTTGGCAATGGGCTAAATGGCACAGTTCGGGCTTGAAATCTGCCGGGCTGCCAGGTCTAACGAACTTATGTCAAGGAGGTGACGCAGCGCTGATCACTTTCCACGGGACGTGATCAATTGCGTCAAATGACCACGCGGAGCGCCTTCGGCACGGCGGTGAAGATCACCTGCTCGCGCTCACCGAGGTAGTCGCCGTCCACCTGGAAGCCCAGCGGCCGGTCCGAGCGCAACGTGAACCCGGTTAAGTCGTGAAGCTGGACCAGATGCCGGCCACGCATCATCGAGTTTGCTCGAAGCATCTGCACAATGTGTCGCCATGCCGTTACGGTCCGCATTCGTCGTAGCGAGAACAGATCAAGTCCGGTGTCGAACGACGCCAGCGGGCTTGGCCGCACCGGCCGCTTGTGCAGGTAGGTCCACGGCGTGGTGTTCGACACGATTGCCAGGAACAGCCCGTTGACCGGCCGCTGCCCGGGAATGTGCAGGGTCAGCGCCGGCTGCCGGCGGTCGGTGTGCAGGTAGAACTGCGACACCGCGGCCCGCACGTACCGCAGGTGCGAGATCGGCTGGCCGGCCCGGCGGCGGCGTTCCATCCGGCGCACCACCTCGGCGTCCAGCCCGAGCCCGGCGGAGAAGGTGAACCACCGGGTCCCGGCCCGGCCCAGCCCGATCGACCGGCCGAGGGGGGCACCGCCGGCCGACCGGCGAAGCGTGTCGATGATGTCCGCCGTTGCCTCGACCGGGTCCTGGGACTGGCCCAGCGCCCGGCTGAAGACGTTGGTGGACCCGGCCGGAACGATGGCCAGGGCAGGCGGGGTCGCGGTTGGGTGGTCGGTCAGCAGGCCGTTGACCACCTCGTTGATCGTGCCGTCGCCGCCGAGCGCCACGACCAGGTCGGCGCCGTCGCGCGCCGCCCGCAACGCCAGGGCGACCGCGTGTCCCCGGTAGCTGGTCTCGACCACCTCGAGCTTGAGCTCGGTGGCCAGTGCCCGGGCCAGCACCTCGGGGCCACGTCTTGTGATCGACGTCGCCTTGGGGTTGACCACGAGCACTGCGCGCATGGCCGCAGCCTACCTATCGGTACGCTGACACGGTGCTGTCACCTGACGCCGCGCCGCATCCTGCCGCACCTCGCTCGATACGCCGCGCCGCGCTGGTCACCGCCGTGGAGGGGTTCGGCCTGGTCGGGGCAGGCGGGTTCATCGCGATCGAGACAGCGGTCTCCCGGCCAGCCGACGTGGCCAACGCGCTGGCCGTCGCGATGATCGCGGCCGGCACCGGCGTGCTGCTGGCCTGGCTGGCCCGCGCGCTGGCCCGGTTGCGCGGCTGGGCACGCACGCCGACCGTGGTGTTGCAGGTCCTCTTCCTGACCGTGGGCGTACCGCTGGTGGCCGGCGGCCAGGCGATGTTCGGCCTTCCGGTGCTCGTCCTCGCCGGCACGGTGCTCTACCTGCTCTTCACCCCCGAGTCGCGACTGGCGCTGGGGTGAGCACGGAGCAGTGACATCCCCGCCAACCGGGCGGACGGTGGTCAGATCTCATCGGTCAGCCGTTCGCGGAGCTGGGAGAGGGTGCGGCCGAGCAGCCTGGACACATGCATCTGCGAGATGCCCAGGTCGGCCGCGATCTGGGACTGCGTCATGTTGCCGAAAAAGCGCAGCACCAGGATCCGGCGCTCCCGCTCGGGCAGGCTGTCCAGCAGCGGCTTGAGCGACTCGCGGTACTCCACACCCTCCAACGCCTCGTCCACCTGGCCGAGCGTGTCGATCACCGACAGGCCGTCCTCGTCGTCCGTCGCGTCCAGCGACACCGCGGCGTAGGCGTTCGCCGACTCCAGGCCCTCCAGCACCTCCTCCTCGCCCAGCTTGAGGTGCCTGGCCAGCTCGGCAACCGTCGGCGCCCGGCCGCGGTCCTGGGTGAGCTGGGCGGTGGCCGAGGTCAGGGCGGCCCGCAGCTCCTGCAGCCGGCGTGGCACCCGGACCGTCCAGCCCTTGTCCCGGAAGTGCCGCTTGATCTCGCCCACCACGGTCGGCGTCGCGTACGTCGAGAACTCGACCCCTCGCTCCAGGTCGAACCGGTCGACCGCCTTGATCAGGCCGATGGTGCCGACCTGGACGAGGTCGTCCAGCGGTTCACCGCGGCCGCCGAACCGGCGCGCCAGGTACTCCACGAGCGGCAGGTGCATCTCCACCAGCAGGTCACGGGCCTTGGCGCGCTCGGTGTCACCCGGGGCCAGCTCGGTGAGGCGGGCGAACAGGTCCCTGGCCCGGTCCCGTTCTGGTGACCCGCCGTGGTCCGGCTCGGTCACGACGGTCCGTTACGCCGTTTGAGCATGGTGATGCTCAGCACGCCGTTGTCGGAGATCGCCGCGTCCACCTCGCCGGCCAGAGCGGTCAGCACCGTCCAGGCGAAGGTGTGCCGGCGCGGCAGCCGGTTGGTGCGCGTCGGCGCCGAGACCATCACCGACAGCGCCTGCGGCGACAGCGAGAAGACGCAGTTCAGCTCGGCGCCGTCGGACACGTCGGCGAGCAGCAGGGCGCACGCCTCGTCCACCGCGATCCGCAGGTCCTCGATCTCGTCGAGGGTGAAGTCAAGCCGGGCGGCCAAGCCCGCCGTGGCGGTCCGCAGTACCGACAGATATGCGCTGTCCGCCGGCAGCCGCAGCTCGACCACGTCGTCGGTGCGGTTGATCGGGTCTACCACGCTAGGGGCCTCCTCGCCTGGGTTGGTGAGGGCTTGTTGCCAAGACTGCGCAGCCTATCGGGTTCCGCTGTGCCCGTCCGGTTCAGCCAGGTCGGCCAGGTCGGCTCCGGCCAGTCGGTGGACGGTCCACTCGGCCATCGGCACGGCACCCACCGAACGGTAGAAGCCGAGCGCCGGAGTGTTCCAGTCGAGCACCCACCACTCCAGCCGGCGGTACCCTCGCCGGACACAGATGCGGGCCAGCTCGGCCAGCAACGCCCGGCCCAGCCCGCTGCCCCGGTGCGCCGGCCGCACGTAGAGATCCTCCAGGTAGATGCCGTGGGTGCCAGCCCAGGTGGAGAAGCTCAGGAACCACAGCGCAAACCCGACCGCCTCGCCGTCCGCGTCCGCCGCGACGTGCGCGAACACGGCCGGCGCCGGCCCGAACAGCGCCCGGGCGAGCTGGTCGGTGGTGACCTCGACGTCGGCCAGCGCCCGCTCGTAGTCGGCCAGCTCGCCGATCATGGACACGATCGCCGGTACGTCGGGCGGCCCTGCCGGCCGGATCTCGTACCCGGTCATGGCCGGTCGGGGGGCGTGGGCAGGTTCCACCGGTCGAGCACCGGGTCGCCGTGCTCGGTGCCGAGCACGCACACCGCGGCCGGCAGCAGCGCGAACAGCCGCCCCTCGGCCGGGCCGAGCCCCAGCCAGCGGGCTGCCAGCACCCGCCCGGCGTGCCCGTGCGTCATCAGCACCACCTGGCCCGCCGGCAGCGCTGCCCGGGCCCGGGCCAGCACCCGGTCCACCCGGGCCGCCACCTGCGCCGCGGTCTCGCCGCCGGGCGGGTCGCCGGTCCAGATCGTCCAGCCCGGCCGGGCCTGGCGGATCTCCGGCGTGGTCCGGCCCTCGTACTCGCCGTAGTCCCATTCGACCAGGTCGGGCTCTATGCAGATCTGGTCCAGGCCGGCAAGCTCGGCCGTCCGTTGGGCGCGTTCGAGGGGGCTGGACAGGACCAGGGCAGGGGTCAGGCCAGCCAGCACCGGGGCCAGCTCGCGAGCCTGCCGCTCGCCGTACGGCGTCAGCGGCAGGTCGGTGTGCGAGGTGTGCCGACCGGTCCGGCTCCACTCGGTCTCGCCGTGCCGGACCAGCCACAGCCTCGCCTGCTGGGTCACCCGCCCATCCTGGCCCGGCGGACCATGTCGGTGTACGCGCGGGTGTCCAGGTCGGCCTCGCCGAGGCCAAGCTCGGCGAGCAGCAGCCGGATGGCCGCCAGCGCGGCCGGCACGTCGCCGGCGGCCGGTACCAGCGTCTCGACCTCGACGAACGACTCGGCGAGCTCGGGCACCGACACCACGGTCGCGAGCATGCGGTAGCCGTGCGCGTCGAAGCGGTAGTTGTGGCAGTGCTTGGTGAGCTGGGTCAGCACTACCAGGCCGAGCACCCGGAACACGGTGGACAAGATCGACGGGTCGTCGACCCGGGTCTCGTGCTCCGGTTTCGCGCCGGTGCCGGGGACGGCCGCCTCCTTGTAGGTGAGATGGCAGCGGGTCAGGCCCTGGCGGACGGCCAGCCGGACCCGCAGCTCCCGGTCCGCCGCGGCGAGCGAGCTGTCCGGCGTGTCGTAGTAGGTGTCGGCGTAGGTCGCCGGCTCCGGGGTGACCCGGGCGCCTAATAACGCGAGTATCTGGTCACGGTCCCCCACCCGCGCCTTCAGCTCGGCTTCGATCATGCGGCTTTCCTCTCAGATCACCCGCTCGGCGTCAACCCGCAGCGCGTCGAACTCGCGACGGTAACCGCGGTAGAGGACCCCTCCGGCAGGCGCCGGCACGAGCATGTACTGCGCTCCGGAGTGTCCCTCGCCCTCGCCCTCGGCGTCGAAGACGGAGACCCACAGCGCGGCCTCGGTGGCGACCATTCGCCTGTCCGGATGCAGCAGCACCCGTAGCCGCAGCTCGTCCCGGGTCAGCAGCGCGGACCGCAGCAGCGAGTCGTTCAGGCCGAGCAGGCCGAGCCCGCGCACCGCGAGGACGTCGACCTGGCTGGCCTTGGTAGCTCCCCGACCGGACGAGCATGGGACCGTCTGGTCCGGGTGAACGGGGGGCGGCGGTCAGCGTAGCCGCCGACGTACTGGCTGCCGCGCCCCTGCCCGACCGGGTGCTGATGCTCGCGCGCATCTATCCGGTACGGCGACGGCCCGGTGCTGCCGCTGGCCGATGTGGCGTGGCGGTTGCGGGAGCGGCACGGCGTCGACGATGCACGCGCTCTTTGATGCCCCTTGAGGTTACGCGGGACTGCTAACAAGGGGGGCGTCCCGCGAACCGTCCGGCGGCGCGGGCCGGCAACCAGCCGCCGGTCCGCGCCGCCTAGACGCTCGCGTAGACGTTCCCGGCTCGAAGTCCCCGACGGGCTCGTGACGACGGACGGGGCTCAGGCGACATTCGCCTGTCTGGTCTCCTTGGGTCTTCCCGGTTGCCGCGCCCGATGACGCGTATCGGCGCATCCGGCCCGGCAGGACGCCGTACTGGCAGACCTGTCGGACCGGGTGCGGACCTGGCGATCTTGCTGTTGGTGAACTAGCAGGTCAGGGGCGGTGACGTGACCGTCACGCCTTCTTGGTCTCCCAGAAGATCGTGGCGATCTCCTCGATCTTGTCGAGCAGCTTCTGCCCATCGGCGGGGTCGACCGACCCCTTGGCGCCGCTGGCGCCGGCCAGCTTGGTGGCCTCGTTGAAGAGTTCGTGGAGCTGCGGGTAGGCCTCGAAGTGCGGTGGCTTGAAGTAGTCGGTCCACAGCACCCAGAGGTGGTGCTTGACCAGCTCGGCCCGCTGCTCCTTGATCTGCAGTGCCCGGGCACGGAAGACTGGGTCATCGTTGGCCTGGTACTTCTCCTGGATGGCCTTGACCGACTCGGCCTCGATCTTCGCCTGCGCGGGGTCGTACACACCGCACGGCAGATCGCAGTGTGCGTGGATCTCGGTGCGTGGGCGGAACACGCGGTGCAGCCGCATGTGAACCTCCTGACGACTTTGCGATGATCGCTCTCAGGACGGACCCTACCCTGGGCCGTACCCGCTCCGAGCGGAGGTACCCATGCCACGCTGGCTGGTCGCCTCGGTCGTCGGGCCGTCGATGGTGCCCGCGCTGTACCACGGCGACCGGGTGCTGGCCCGCCGCAGCGCCATGATCCGGCCCGGCGACCTGGTGGTGGGTCGCTTCACCGGCCTGGACAGGCTGGTGGTCAAGCGGGCGGTCCGGCCCGTCGGCGGGGACTGGTACATCGAGTCGGTCAACCCGTACGCCGGGGGCGACAGCGCCGTGTACGGCCCGGCCGAGATCGTCGCCCGGGTGGTGTGCCGGTGCTGGCCGCCCCGCCGCTGGGCCGGGATCCGAAGAGCCAGGATCAGCTAGGCCGAACAACGTGAGGTCACCACAACGCCGACAGGTCACCACACGGGCGGCCCAGGCCACGTCAGGTCACCACAACGCCGACAGGTCACCACACGGTCAGGCGGCCAGGCCGTCGTCCGGCGCGGCGGGTAGGTCGGGGACGGCGTGCGGGCCGATGTCGCCGTCGTATGCCATCCGCACGATGCTGGCGAGCTCCTCGGTGATCGCCCGTAGCGAGACCGGCGACCACAGCAGCCCGCCATGCGTGGCCGACACGTGCCGCAGCCGGGCGGCCGGGTCCAGGCAGCTCCGCCAGTCGACCACCTTGTCGTCGCGGGAGTACAGCGACAGGAACGGCACCTCCGCCGGAAACGGTCCGGCGATGTCACGCCGCAGGTCAGCGCAGCACCGGCCCCAGAGGCAGCCGGGCCGCAGCAGCCCCGGCATGCCGAGGTACCCGGCCAGCCCGAGCACGGTCACCTCGGCCCGCAGCAGCGGATGGACAGCGAGCAGCCGGTTCAGGGGGCTGCCGAGCGTGATCAGGCCGCGCACCACGTCCGGTCGCCGTACGGTGACCGCGCGGGAGAACTGCCCACCCCGGCTGTGCGCGATGATCACCGCCGGCTCGTCGGTGGCATGGACCAGCCGGAGCAGCGCCTGCTCGACCGACCTCGTGGTCGCCTCGCCGCAGCCGATCCCGAGCTTGACCGGGGCGACCAGGCAGCGGCAGTTGTACCGCAGCATCAGATCCTGCAACGGCGACAGCACCCGCGCCGTGCTGCCCATCCCGCCGACCAGCAGCACCGGCAGCCCGCGGGCGTCCAGCGGCGGGTTCTTCCACAGCTCGTGCCGCAGGATCTCCCGACGCTGGGTCAGCGCCTTGGCCTCCTGCCAGAGTGGGGCGTGCAGCGACTCGGCGAGCCGCCGCACCGACCCCGGCCGGTCCGGCTCCGCACCGGGCTCGGCGGGCGTGGGCCTGGGCGCGGCCCCGGGTGCAGGCTCCGACGCCGGGGGTTGCGGTGGGCTCACCTCGGCTCCCCATGTCGCCGGATGTGGGCTGGTATGCATACAGATCCGGCGGACGCCCGCATCCGGTCAGGTAGGTGAGCCCGGCTCAGGCCGCGTCAGCTCCGGGCTGCGCCGGGTCACCAGCCGGGCGGCGGCCAGGTCGGCCCGGGTCGGGTAGGAGTGGTACGTGCCGCCGACCTGCGGCACCGCCCGGCCAATGTGCCAGCCGAGGTCCGCCAGCACCTCGCCCAGCAGGTCGACGCCGGTGCGGTTCACCCCACTGTCGTTGAAGAGCACGCCGCGGCCGGGCGGCGGGACCGAGATCCGCTGCGCCAGGAGCGGCCCGGCGTCGATCTGCCGGTTCTGGATCAGGTGCGCGGTGATGCCGAACGGCGTGCCCGGCTCGATCGCGGAGAACAGCGTGGGGAACAGCCCGCGGCAGCGCGGCAGGTACGCCCGCGTGCACGTTCACCACGGTGTGCTTCGGCGCCGCGATCACCCGCTCGCGCAGGATCTGGTCGAACCAGTAGACGACGATGACGTCGAGGTCCGCCCGCCCCAGCTCGGCGACCACCTCGGGCCGGTTGACCGTCGCGGTGTGGATGTGCCGGATGCCGTACCGCTCGCACAGCTCGGCCACGCCGTACCGGGTCCGCCGGCCGCCGCGCAGCCGGGCCCGCAGCCGGTCGACGGTGAGGTACGCCGGGTACAGCGCGAAGCCGTAGAACAGGTACCGCACGAACCCTGGCCCGTGGCGCCTCAGGTTGCGGGCGGTCTGGCGGAGCAGCCCGCCCCGGCTGCCGCCGTAGATGTCGCTGGTGACGACGACGGCGAGGTCGCCGTGGTGCTGTTCGATGATCTCGGTGACCGCCTCCGCGAGCTGCGCGCACTCGGTGGTGAACAGGGCCAGTCGGGGCATCGTCCTCTCCTACGCAGGGGCTCAGGTCGCGAGGGCTCAGGCGGCCGGGTACGGCCCGCGGACGAGGGACCGGTAGCCGCCGCCGTGCCAGACCAGCGGCTCGCCGGCCGACGCGGCCATGCCGGTCACCGCGCCGAGCACGATCGTGTGGTCGCCGCCGGGGTAGGTCTCCGCGACACCGCAGGTCAGCCAGGCCAGGGCCGCGTCCAGCACCGGCATGCCCTGCCGGATCCGGTACGGCACGGACTCGAACCGGGCCCAGTCCGGCTGCGACCGGGCGAACGACTCCGACAGGCCGGCCTGGCTGTCGCGCAGCACGTTCACGGCGAAGGCGTCGGCCTCCAGCACGTGCATCAGGGTGCGCGAGTCGTTACGCAGGCAGACCAGCAGCAGCAGGGGGTCCAGGGAGACCGAGCAGACGGCGTTCACGGTCATCCCGGACGGGCCGTCCACGCTCATCGTGGTGACCACGGTGACGCCGGTGGGGAGCTGCCGGAACACCCCGCGGAAGATCCGCTGGGCGTCCTGCTCGTCGACCGGCCGCACCTGAGGCCGGCCCAGCGTGACCACCGCGGCACCGGCAACGGCGTCGGCACCGGCAACCGCGTCGACACGGGATCTGGCGTCAACATCGGCGGCCGTGGCGGCGGTGGACGCGCTGCGAGTCGTGGTGGCCATGTCACGCCGCCAGCCGCGATATCGAGCCGGTGGTGTCTAGCCCGACCAGATCAGGCCCGAGCAGCCCACGCAGGATAGTGTCGATGTTCTCCCGCAGGGTGCGCTCGGCGATCGGCTCGATGATCGAGGCCAGCGTCGGCATCCCCAGGTCGAACGTCGCGGCGAACCGCACGGTGACGTCCGAGCCGGCCTGCCGGACCAGCCAGTCACCGGCGAACTGCTCGAAGTCCCCGGTGAGCTGGGCGAACCGGATGCTCCGCCCGACCGGGTCGATCTGGTCCCGCTCGGACCAGCACAGCACGCCGTTGCGGAAGTTCACCGACCATTCCGACTCCACCACCCGGCGCCCGTTGGGTGGGCCGGCGATCGTGGTCACGGTGACCTCGCGGACCGCATCGGTGTGCTCGACGTACCGCTCGAAGTCGCATAGCAGGGCGAAGATGGCGTCGGGGTCGGCGCTGGGGACGAGGAACTCCACGGAGACGGTACGCATGTCAGTCCTTTCTGAGCAGCTACGCGGACATGGGTCTGGTATGGCGGACGGCGATCGCCCGGGCGGCGCCGGCCAGCGCGTCCAGCAGCCAGGTCAGGTCCGCCTCGGTGAGGACAGCCGGCGGGGTGAGCCGGATGACGCGGTGCGCGTTGAGCGAGTGGTTGACCAGCCCGTGCCCGCCGCAGCCCAGGTACGGCGTGCCGGCGTCGTCGTACGCCAGGGCGCCGGGGCTCATGCCGCGACCCGGTTGCTACGCAGGTAGCCCTTGGTCTGGGCCAGGTAGACGACCGAGGCGGCGAAGGCGGCCTCCAGCCCGGCCGGCGTCAGCGGCCGGCCGCCCGGCATGTCGGCGAGGCTGGACGGGAACGGCTCGGCACCGGCGAACAGCGCGGTCATCGCGACCATGTCGTCGAAGCGGCGGCGCACGACCCGCGGCAGCGGGTTGATGAACACCGGGCGGACCAGCCGGTCCACCATCTCCGGCGGGACCAGCCGGGGCCGGACGCTGGCCAGCCCGAGCAGGCTGCCCACGTCGACCAGCAGGTCGACCATCCGGTCCACGGTGAGCGCCGCCGCCCCCGCCGTGACCCAGAGCTCGCCGTAGTCGACCCCGGCCGTGACCAGCCCGGCGATGGCGTCGGCGAGCACGTCCGAGGGCACCATGTCGATCCACGCCTTCGGGTCGAGCGGCAGCAGTGGCAGCGCGTTGCGCAGCACGGCGGAGGCGAGCGAGTGCAGGCCCTGGAAGGCGGCGATCCGGCCGGTCCGGGAGTGCCCGATGACCATGGATGGCCGGATGATGGTGGCCGGCACGCCGGCCTCGCGCACCATCAGCTCCGCGACCCGCTTGGAGGCCAGGTAGTCGGTGGGGTCCGCGGCGGCGTCGCCGACGTCCGCGCGGGTCAGGTCGGTGCGGGTGACGAACGCTGTGCTGAGGTAATGGACGGTGGCGCCGGCGTCCCGCGCGAGCTGGATGATCTGCTGGGTGCCGGCAACGTTCAGGTCGCTGGTCGCGGCCGCGCCGGCGGTGAAGTCGGTCACCGCGGCGGCGTGCACGATGACGTCGACCTGCTCGGCCAGCTCGTCGTACCGGGCCGGGCACAGGCCGAGCGCCGGCTGGGTGAGGTCGCCGCGCACGGACCGGACCCACTCGGGCGCGTCCCGGTGATGGACCAGGGCGATGACCCGGTGGCCGGCCAGCGCGGGCAGCAGCGCACTGCCCACCACCCCCGTCGCCCCGGTGACCAGCACGGTCCTCGTGTGGTCACCACTCGGCGTTGTGGTGACCTGTTGGGGTCTGGAGGGAACGACAGGTGACCACACGGGGGAACCTCCCAGGTCGACTTCGCGGGGAATGTCGGGGGCAGCAGTCAGGCAACGCGCAGTGGCTGGCCGGCGTAGAAGTCGACCAGCGGCTGGGCCATCCGGGCCCGGGACCGCGGATGGAAGCCCAGGGCCGCCGTACAGGCCGCCAGGTAGGCGACCTCCGAGGGAGCCGATGTAGGCCATCCCGTCCAGCGCCTCCACACTGCGCCGGACCGCCCGGCCGATCGCGTCCTGCACGGCAAACCGGCAGACCAGCGCCTCGGCGAACGCCACCTCGCCGGCCAGCCCGAGGGACATGCCGCGGGCGACCCCGCTCGGCGACGTCGGCCCGCCCGGCGCTGAGCACCCGCTCGGCCAGCGCGCTGGCCATGCCCAGGTACGACGCCGCCATCAGCAGCTCGAACCAGAGGAAGCCGGTGGTCTGCAGGCTGTCCAGCGTGTCGCCCGGGCCGGCCTCGGTGCGGACCACCAGGTCCGGCGGCACCTCGACGTCGGTTAGCACGACCTCGTCGCTCTCCGCGCCGGCCAGCACGAAGCTGTTCCAGAACGGCCGCACCTCCACCCCGGGCGTGGCGCGCGGGATCAGCGCGACGGCGAGCTGCTGGCCGTCGCCGTCCGCCCGCGGCACCGACACCGACGCGGTCAGCAGGTCCATCGAGCGGGCCAGGCTGCACGGCTTCTTCCGGCCGGAGAGCACCAGCGTCTCACCATGCGCTACGGCGGTCATGGTGGGCACCAGGATCGCCTGGCCCGGCCCTCGGCGAACCCGCTGGACAGCCGGCTGGTCTCCACCAGGGTGGCGATGGAGTAGTGGTGCATCGTGGTGGCGACCGCGACAGACGGCATCCGGGCACCGACGGCCCGCTGGACCCGGACGGCGCGCAACGGGTCGGCACCCAGCCCGGCATGCTCGGTGGGCACCATGAGGGCCGGGCCACGAGCCGCGGTGAACGCCGCGATGCCCGGCCCGCCGGGTTTCTCCAGCTCCATCAGGTCGGCGTCCGCGAGGGTCTTGTCCAGCCCGGGCAGCAGCTCGTCCAGCACCGCCCGCTCCCTGCCCAGAAACTCCATCGAAATCACCCGCTTCGCATCTGTCCGAATCCGGCTCCTCCCTCACAATGGTGGCCAGATAACCCGGACAGGTCAGCAGCGCGGAGCAGTCCGCTCACGGCCTGTCCCGATCCAGACAATGCAATGGGCATTACCCCGTGGCGACTGGGCTACCTACGGTGACAATGCCCGCGGCAGGAAGACCACATGACACTCGACACCGCATCAGCCGAAGCTTCTGGCTGGGCTTGGCACTGGCCGTGATCGTGGACGCGACGGTGGTCCGCGGGGCATTCAGACCAGGTGAAGCTGGAGCTTCGCGTCGAGGGCGTCGGCGAGCCGGCTGAGGTCGCCCGGGTTGCTGGTGACCACGACGGCGTCGCGCCGGATCGCCGTCACGACGACGATCGCATCCACGACATCAGAGGTCCGGGAGGTCGAGCAGAGCAGGCCGGCCCCCCGGCCGGTCTGCTCGTCATCGGGTTCGACCCGGCAACCGCGCAGGAGCCGGGACAGCTCCGCCTGTGGGCCGCCCCGCCAGGCCTGGGCCAGCACCACAACCGGAACGATCGGCACCACCCCGGCGGCGAGGGCAAGGTCATGGAACGCCCACATCGGCGACCGGCGCCGTTCCGCCGCGACCAGTGCGCCCGCGTCGTAGACGATAGGGCGCATCAACCGGCGGCCCGGTCGTCCTCGATGACGCCGTAGGCGATCAGGGCACGGCGTGCCTCCGCGCGGTCGCGGGCTGGCAGTGCGCCATGCTCCGCCTCGTGCTCGCGCACGGCCTGGCGTCCGTCCTCGATCAGTGCCGCCCGCGCCGCGACCTGCGCGAGCCAGGTAGACACGGACAACCCGGCGGCCCCGGCAGCGGCCCGAATGCTCTCCTCGACCGCCTCCGGCACTGAGATCGACAGCCTCCGTACAGTCATGGCATCACCATAGCAGCGGTAACACCGACGGTAATACGACACCTGATCGGGAAGGCGAGCGCGGTAGCGGCCCGCCGCGCTGGGGCCGCTACCGCGCTCGCCTGAGGGACCGCTACCGCAGCGTGACCCGGTAGCCGCGCAGCCAGGTGTCCAGCTCGACCAGGTAGCTGAGCCAGGCGGTGCTGCACGGGCCGTTCCAGACCCCCGACGGCGCCGGCGCGGCCAGCACCTCGCCCAGCGCCACCGGGTCCAGCATGGGCCGCAACGGCGAGTCGGGGTCGGCCAGGACCTGCCGCAGCCGCAGCCGCAGCGCCGCGTCGTACGCCGGGCTTCGCGCGACCGGGAACGCGCTCTTGCGCCGCCGTACGACCGTCGGCGGCAGCAGGTCGGCGACCGCCCGCCGCAGCAGCCCCTTCTCCATCCCGTCCGCGTTCTTGATCGACCACGGCACGTTCCACAGGTACTGCACCAGCCGGTGGTCGCAAAACGGCACCCGCACCTCCAGGCTGGCCGCCATGCTCATCCGGTCCTTGCGCTCCAGCAGCGCCGGCAGGAACCGGGTCAGGCTGAGGTAGAACGCCTCCCGCAGCCGCCGGTCCCGGCCCTGCTCCCCGGCCAGGTACGGCACCTCCCGCAGCGCCTCCAGATACCGGTCGCGCACATAGTCGCCCAGCTTCAGCCGCCGCATCAGGTCCGGCGCGAAGACGTCGTACCGGCCGTCCCGGCGGCCGTGCGTCCAGGGGAAGCCGGCGGCCGTGTCCAGCGCCGCGTCGTCGTGGAACCACGGGTACCCGCCGAAGACCTCATCCGCCGACTCGCCGGACAGCGCGACCGTGGAGTGCCAGCGGACCTCGCGGAACAGCACGTACAGCGACACGTCCAGGTCGCCCATGCCGGGCAGGTCGCGGGCCGCCATCGTGGTCATCTGCTCGGCCATCAGGTCCGGCGTGTCCAGCATGACCTCGATGTGCCGGGTCCCGACGTGGTCGGCGACCGCCAGCGCGTACGGCGAGTCCAGGGTGGGCCGCAGCTCGTCCGGGACGAACGTCCGCTCGCTGTCGCGGTAGTCCATGGAGAAGGTGGCCAGCTTCTCGTCGGTGTGCCCGGCCAGCGAGCGGGCCGCCAGGGCGGTGACCGCACTGGAGTCCAGCCCGCCGGACAGCAGCGCGCACAGCGGCACGTCGGCCACCACCTGCTGGGCGACGATGTGCTCCAGCAGCTCCCGGACGCGACGAGCGGTGGCGTCCAGCCCGGTGGTGTGCGGCGCGCTCTCCAGCGTCCAGTACGCCGACTCCCGGACGCCGGCCCGGCCAACACACACGACCCGGCCGGGCCGGACCTCCCGCAGCCCGCGGAAGACGCCGTGGCCGGGCGTGCGCAGGGTGGGCGTGACCAGCAGCTCGCACAGCCCCTCGTCATCGACCTCGCGGGCGAACAGCGGGTTGGCCAGCACCGCCTTGGGCTCGGAGCCGAACAGCACCCCGTGGCCGGTGTCGGCGTAGTACAGCGGCTTGACACCCAGCGGGTCGCGGGCCAGCAGCAGCTCCTGGCGGTCCTCGTCCCAGACCGCGAAGGCGAACATTCCGGTAAACCGGCGCAGGCAGCCCGCGCCCCACTCCAGGTAGGCCCGCAGCACCACCTCGGTGTCAGAACGGGTCCGGAACCGGTGTCCGGCCGCGGCCAGCTCGGCGCGCAGCTCACGGAAGTTGTAGACCTCGCCGGAGAAGGTCAGCACCACGCTGCCGGTCGCGCCGCCGCTCGTGCCGGGGTGACCGTCCACCGGCGGGGCCTCAACCATCGGCTGTGCCCCGCCTACCGGGTCGATGACCGCCAGCCTGCGGTGGCCGAGCGCCGCCCGCGTGGACAGCCACACACCGTCGGCGTCCGGCCCCCGGCACTCCATCGTGTCGGTCATCGCCTGGACAAGCCCTGCCCGCTGGGTGAGGTCGGCGTCCCAGTCGACCCAACCGGTGATTCCGCACACCTGGCGTCCCCTTTCGTCGCCCGGACGGCAACGGCCCGCGAGCCGCGGTCGCACGGCACGTCGCAGTCCGCGGGGTCACGGGAGGTGGCGACGCCGAAGGTCGGGCTCCCCATCAGATCCTGGGGAGCCCGGCTTCCAGACAGGCCTACCGCCGACGGGCGCCGGAACGGCGACGTCCCCGGTGCGGCGGAGGGTCCCACTCACACTCGGGGGCGTCGGAAAATGTTGTGGCAAGCTCGCCATAATGGCTTCCGGGCCATTTATTTTTAGGGCCAGCAGGTCCCGTCGGTGCCGAGGTGCCAGCCCAGCGGGCAGGAGTCCGTGTGAATGAGCGTGCTGGCGGAGGCACCTGTCATGGGGACACCGAGGAGGATGGCGGCGACGGCGGCGAGAGCGATGGCGAGGCGCTTGAACATGGTTTACATCCTTTTCGGTCCGGGCTATTTGTGGGGGGGCCGCTGTGTTGGCCGGCAATTACTAGACAACACCGCCCGGGGCACCGTGCATAGGCATAGCGGCTGTCCGGGCGAGGACACACCCTGTCAGCATTGGGACACGAGCCCGGGCGGTCGCCCAACGGTCGACGCGAACCCGGACTTCGAGGGACATCCCAGGCGTCTCGTGGTACCTGAACGCCTCGTTGGTCGGACGTTCGTACTAGCTCAAACCCTTATGGCCACGAGGGAACCTCTGTTAACGCCCTGGATGCCGAGTCACGATCGCGTCAACTGGCCTCCACCCGATCCAGCCGCCCGGACCGCTCCCACGGCCCGCTGGGCTGGCTCACAAGGGACAGTCCGCTCGTGGCCAGCCCAACAGTGCTGACAAGCAGCTTGTCTGGTCGTCATCCTGTAACGACCGGCGCATCTAAAGGAGCATTGTTGTGGTAGTCCAGAACGGCTCCCAGGGCGAACAGCCGGCGGAGCAGCAACAGAGTCAGCCTGAACACAGCCAGCCCGAACATACCCAGCCTGCCCATGCGGAGGAAACGGCGGCGGTCGGTCCGGAGGAGGACGGGTTCGACGACGAGATCGGCCGCAAACATGACGGCGAACATGATGAACATGATGAACATGACGACGACCTCGACGAGGACGACGCGGAGGACGAGGACGAGGACGACGAACCACCGCTGCCCTACTGGCTCTACCCGGACTGACCAGCCAGCCCGGGCCGGGGTAGGGCCGGGCGCGCCGTCACGAAGGGTCCGGCGTCGACGCCGGGCCGACGTCGTCCACCACACCCGCCCGCGTCGCCGCCATGCCGAGCTGGAACCGGGTCTCCACGCCGAGCCGGTTGCACAGCACGGTGAGATAGCGGCGCAGCGTCCGGGTGGAGATACCGAGCCGGCGGGCGATCGCCTCATCGGTCCGCCCATGGGCCAGCTCGGAGAGGATGGACAGCTCGATCTCCTCGAACACCTGCTCGTCGTACTCCGCCGCGGTGACCGGCGTGGCCCGATCCCACAGGTGCTCGAAGACACGGATTAGGAAGTCCAGCACCGGCGGATCCCGCAGCACCACCGCGCCGGTGCCGCGCTCCGGCTTGATGGGCACTAACGCCACCTCGTCGTCCATCAGGATCATCCGGGCCGGGATCACCGGGGCGGTGCGCACCTGCGCGCCCAGACCCTGCAACAGCAGCATGTACTCGACCGCGTCGTGCTGCCGCCGGGCGGTGTGCGGGTAGACCACCCGGAAGCTGACGCCACGGTGGAGCATCTCGGCGTCGAGCTCGTAGCCGGCCCGCAGGTTGGGTGCCGGCGGCATGGTCGGGTGCGCCGCGAACAAGGTGCACTGGACCTGGGTGGTCAGGTCACGCAGCCGCTGCCGCACCTTGTCGCCGTCCAGCAGCACCTCGGTGCTGGAGTAGGCGAACTGCTTGCGCTGCGCGGAGCGGTACAGCGAGCTGAGGTTGGACAGCTCCCGGCGGACCACGTCGCTTTCCAGCATGAGCTGGTGCGCCCGCGCCTGCAGCGGCGCGGCCAGCTCGGCCGCGGCGAGCTCCGGCGAGACGGCCTCGAGCTCGCCCACGTCGGTCAGGCTGCGGCGGAGCAGCCGGCGCTCGATCAGCCGGTTGATCCGCCGGTCGGCGTCGGCCGGCGCCAGGCCGGTGGTCGCCACGCATTCGGCGACCGTGGCGGGCGCCTCCAGGAAGAACTGGTAGACCTCGACGTCGTCGGGCTCCAGCCGGTGTCCAGGAGGCGTGTCGAGAAGCGGCTCAGACCATCCAGGAGTGACCAGCTCGGGCACCTGGTCTGTCATAAGGTTCCTCCGTGCCCGCTCGCAGAACCCCCGCCCAAGGAACAGTGTCAGCTAGCCGGCCGTCGGTGTTTGCCCCATGGTGTTAAGGGTCGGTTAGCTGTACATGACCACCGGGCACGTCTTCGAGCCCGGTGGAGGACGAACCGTACGGAGCTGTGACCTTCGAAGGTAAGCGTAGCGAACAAAGCGCCCATGACGGAGGTCTAGCAATCGGCGCCTACTTCAATGACCCAAAGGGCAGGCAGCGTTACTGCAAATGGCGTACTACACATTCATCGCCCAGCCATCGGCACTTCTCCCACTATATGTCCATTATGGACGGCGGCCGGGTCGAGGCGGACCCGGCGGATGAGCGGCCGGGTGTCCGCGGGCCACCAGTCCGGGCAGTACCCGGCGACGGCGACCTGCGCGCCGGCCATGTCGACCGCATCAGCCCACTCTGCCTCGCCCAGACCGGCGAGTGTCCGCCACAGCGGGGCGGTCCGTTTCGCGCCGATCGCGAACCCGATCCCTTCGGCGTGCGCCGCGCGGGCTAGCTGTCCGGCGAGGTAGCCGGCGCCCGCGCGCGTCCGCACACCTCCGCCGCGTGTGGCCGCCGGGAGCGCGGCCAACGCCCGCCGCGGCAAACGGCGGCGCCCGGGCCGCGGGTCGACATCGCCGGCCAGCAGGTCCGCCGCCAGCACCACGCCCGGGCTCCGGCCAGGTGGCCACGTGCGGCCGCCCGACCCGCGCACCGGCGTAGCCGTGGCCACCCCCTGCTCCACCGCCGCCCACTGCCGCTCGTCGACCCGCCGGGCCAACCCCGGCCGCACTCGTCGAGGCCAACCCCGGCGCTGGCGCCAGCACCTGCCCCGCCGCATCCGCACGCTGCCGGTCCAACCCACCAGGAAGTCCTCACCCACCATCTGCGCCGCCGCGACCCCCACCAACACCTGCCCCGCCGTGAACCCCCGACCTCGGGACTTGACCGGACCCATCGCCGCGTCCAACGCCGCCACCACCCCCAACCGCTCCACCAGCTCCGTCACGCCACCAACCCCGCGTTCGGCGTCAACCCCGGATCCGGCGCCCCCACCCGAACACCCGACCCCGACCACGCCGAACCCGCCCACCCCGTAAGCTTTTCACCCGGTAGGTGCCCTTCCACGCGCGATCCTGTCCTCACAAACACGGATCATCGCAGGCCAGCAGGGCCACCGACCGGCCACACCCCGTGGCACCGCACTACTCGCGGATTCGGGTCAGACTCCGATACGCGCCTGGGCGAGGCCTGTAGGAACGATAAGGCCAGCGGGTCATGCAAACTCAGCGCGGGCCTGCCCGTCGGCTCGCCAACCGGCAAGCGTGCAGTTGATGATCTCGTGTTGAAGGAGCGCTGCACAGCCTCCCGGTCTTGACAGCCTTCCGGTCTTGCCGGAGCAGCGCGGGGCATCGCTGGCGGGCCTTGACAATGTGCTCGGCCTTTTGGGCTGCCGCGCCAGTCGCCTTGTGGTGGCTGGCTAGCCACCGGGACTGCTGTGGGTGTCCGCCGCTTCACTCACCGAGGTTTCTCACGTTTTTTCCGGGTGCTTGGGTTGGCGGGCGGGTTTTGTCGGTGGCTCTGTTTATTCTTCTCCTATGTCGAACGCGGTCGCCCTGGTTGAGCGGGTCTCTGCTCTGCTGGACCTGTGTGGTGGCGTCGACTTCTCTTCGCTTTCCGACGCCGAGGTTGACGAGGTGCTGGTGCGGGGGTTCCGGCAGGTTGGGCGGTTCACCGGCAGCGTGCTGCTGCCGTTGGCGCGGGAGGCCGAGGCCCGGGCCTTGCGTCCGCGCATGACGCGCCGGACATGCGGGCGTGGCTGCGGGGTTCGTTGAACGTGCGGCCCGGTGAGGCGGGGCGGCTGCTCCGGCTCGCCCGTGCGCTGGACGGAGACCTGACCGAGACCGCCGCCGCACTGGCCGGCGGGGCGGTCAGCGTCGAGCACGCCCACGTCATCGCCGACGCCGTCCGGGCGCTGCCGGCGGAGACCCCGGCCGACGTCCGCGCCGCGGCGGAGCGGGAGCTGGTCCGGCACAGCGCCACCGTCGACCCAGGCGCGGTGGCGCTGCTCAGCCGGCGGGTGCTGGACGTGGTGGACCCCGACGGCGCCGCGAAGCTGCAGGCCCGGCAGGCCGAACGCGAGGCCGCAGCAGCCCACGCCCGCCGTGACCTGCGGATCTCCCCGGCCGGGCCCGGGCTGAGGCGGGTCTGCGGGTTCCTGGACACCGAGGGCGCCGAGACGCTGCGGGTCGCGCTGGACCCGCTGGCCGCGCCCCGCCCGGCCGACCCGGAGAACGGCGTGCGGGACGAGCGGACCCACGGGCAGCGGATGGCCGACGCGCTCGTCGAGCTCGCCGAACGCGCCCTGCGGATGGGCGAGCTGCCGGACAACGGCGGCGAGCGCCCCACCCTCATCGTCACCATGCCGTATGACAAGCTCGCCGCGGCCACCGGCGTCGGGACCCTCGACGGCGGTGACATCCTGCCCGCCAGCCAGGTCCGCCGCATCGCCTGCGACGCCCACATCATCCCCGCCGTCCTCGGCGGCGAAAGCCAGGTGCTCGACCTCGGCCGCGGCTCCCGGCACTTTGTCGGCGCCGCCCGCCGGGCGATTATTCTCCGCGACCGCGGCTGCGTCTTCCCCGGCTGCGACCGGCCGTACCAGTGGTGCCACTGCCATCACTGCGTCCACTGGGCCAACGGCGGAAGAACCGACCAGAACAACGGCGTCCTGCTCTGCGGATTCCACCACCGCGCCGTACATCATCATGGCTGGGACGTAAGAACAGCGGCAGACGGGTTCCCCGAGATCCTGCCTCCACCATCAATCGACCCCGAACGAAAGCCTGTCCGTCACCACCGACACCGAAAACGAGCAGCATGACACGGGAGGAGGTCGCCGCCGCGGCACGGGCTCCGGCACGAAAGGCCCGGCTGGGTCTCCGGCCGGGCAGCCACCGGGTACATGTTCGGGCCAACCCTGGGGATCTTGGCTCCCCAACACCACGGCTGAGCTGCGCAAACGTCCTGACGCCTCACGGGATGACCGAATACTTACGCCACCGGAACCACTGTGAGCGCGCACCGCCGCACCCACCGAAATCCTCACGCCCTTGTTCTGGCCCGAATCCGCGGATAGTGCGGTGGCGCGGGGATGTGATCGGCCGTAGGTGCCCTGCTACCTGCGATAATCGTGTTATGAAAACAGGATCGCGCGGATGGAAGGACACCTACCCGGGTGAAGAGCTTACGGGGTCGGCGTGTTCGGCGGTCGGGTGGGGGCAACACCAGCCGCAGGCCAGCTCGCCCGCTACTCGCGGATTCGCATTCGTAATGAAATAACTTATCCGTTTCGTAAGCTCCGCGAGCCCGTGACCCGCGGAAACGCTACTAAGGGAGCGCAAGCTGTTCCATTACGGCCCCCTCGGGTCAGAGCTGGTGCCGTTCCAGGAAGTCGGTAGCCACGTCGCCGCCGCGGAACGCCGGGTGCGCCAGCACCTTCTGGTGGAACGGGATCGTCGTTTTCATCCCCGGCCCGGACACCTCGAACTCGGCCAGCGCGCGCAGCATCCGGTCGATGCAGCTCGCCCGGTCCGGGCCCCACACGATCAGCTTGCCGATCATCGAGTCGTAGTACGGGCTGACCATCGCGCCCGGCACGCAGTGCGTGTCCACCCGCACCCACGGGCCGCCCGGGATCCGGTAGCGGTCCAGCCGGCCCGGCGTGGGGATGAAGCCGCGGGCCGGGTCCTCGGCGTTGATCCGGCACTCGATGGCGTGCCCGCGAACCTCGACGTCCTCCTGCTTGACCGACAGCGGGCCGCCGTAGGCGACCCGGAGCTGCTCGGCGATCAGGTCGACGCTGGTGACCATCTCGGTGACCGGGTGCTCGACCTGGATCCGGGCGTTCATCTCCATGAACCAGAACCTGCCGTCGCCGTCCAGCAGGAACTCCATGGTGCCCGCGCCGCGGTACCCGACCGCACGGGCGCCGGCCAGCGCGTGCTGGCCGACCTGGGCGCGCATCTCGGGCGTGACGCTCGGCGACGGCGACTCCTCGATCAGCTTCTGGTGCCGGCGCTGCACCGAACAGTCCCGCTCGCCGAGGTGTACGGCGCCGTCGAAGTCGTCGCAGACCACCTGCACCTCGATGTGCCGGGCCTTGGCCAGGTACTTCTCGATGTAGACCGCGCTGTTCTTGAAGATGGCCTGGGCGCTGGCCCGGGTGCTCTGGTACGCCGCGCGCAGGTCCTCCGGCTGGTGGACGACGGAGATCCCGCGCCCCCCACCGCCGGCCGCCGCCTTGATGATGACCGGGTAGCCGATCCCGGCCGCGATGGCGGCGGCCTGCTCGACCGTCTCTACCGCCTCGGTGGTGCCCGGCAGCAGCGGCAGGCCGGCGTCGGTCATCAGCCTGCGCGCCATCGACTTGTCGCCGACCGCCTCCATGACGTCCGGCGGCGGGCCGACGAACGTGACGCCGGCCTCGGCGCAGATCTCGGCGAAGTACGGGTCCTCGGACAGGAACCCGTACCCGGGGTGGATGGCCTGCGCGCCGGTCTTCAGGGCGGCACCGATGATGTTGGGCACGTGCAGGTAGCTGCGCGCGGCCGGGCCCGGCCCGATGTGGACGCTCTCGTCGGCGGCCGTGACGAACTCCGAGTCCGCGTCCGGGGTGGAGTAGACGGCGACCGAGGAGATGCCGAGGTCACGGCAGGCCCGGATGACCCGCAGCGCGATCTCGCCCCGGTTGGCGATGAGGACTTTGTCGAACATGCCTACTCCACCGGCTCGAGGTCCATCAGCGGCTGGGCGAACTCGACGATGTCGCCGTTCGCGGCGTGGATCGCGACGACCCGCGCGGTGTGCTCGGCGGTGATGTTGTTGAGCAGCTTCATCGCCTCGATGATGGCCAGCGTCTGGCCGGCCTCGACCACGTCGCCGACCTTGACGAACGGCTCGGCGCCCGGCGAGGCGGACCGGTAGAACGTGCCGACCAGCGGCGCGGTCACCGGCACGCTGTTCGTGGCAGGCACGCTGTTCGCGGTCGCCGTGGTCACCTCGGAGTTGCTAGCAGCCGGCGGGGCTATAGCACCGCCCGGTGCTAGCAAGTCCGTGGGGTATGGCGGGAAGCCCGGCTGCGGGTATCCGGCGGGGTACGGCACCGGGTAGGCGGGCCCGGCCAGCACCGGCGCGGGTGGCGGGGCGCCCTCCCACTCCACGTCGACGGTGAGCGCGCCGGACCGCAGGGTGAGCCTGCGCAGCGTGCCGGGCAGCTCCGCGGCGAGCCGAAGGGCCTGCGACCGGAGCTCCTCCATCGACGTCCCGGGTGCGTCCAGCTCGGGCTCGTCCAGCCCGGGGAACTCAAGCGTCGTCACCGTGCACCTCCCAATCCACCGTGCTCTGCAGTTCCGGGTGACCGAACCGGTCGAAGCGGGCCCGGCGCTCGGCCACGAGCTGCTCGCCGGGCAGGTCCAGCAGCGGCGCCAGCGTGTGCACCACCGCGGTCTTGACGTTCTCCACCGTCGCGTACGGGTCGCTGTGCGCGCCGCCCGGCGGCTCGGGCACCACCGCGTCGATGACGCCCAGCCGGAGCAGGTCCGGCGCGGTCAGCCGCAGCACGTCGGCCGCCTGGGCGGCGTTCGCGGCCGAGCCCCACAGGATCGTGGAGCAGCCCTCCGGGCTGATCACCGAGTAGTAGGCGTTGCGCAGCATCAGCACCCGGTTGCCGACGCCGAGCCCAAGCGCGCCGCCGCTGCCGCCCTCGCCGGTGACCACCGAGACCACCGGCACCCGCACCCGGGACAGCTCCAGGATGCACTCGGCGATGGCCAGCGCCTGGCCGCGCTCCTCCGCGTCGATGCCCGGGAACGCGCCCGGGGTGTCCACGAAGGCCACGATCGGCAGCCCGAACCGCTCGGCCAGCTTCATCAGCCGGAGCGCCTTGCGGTACCCGTCCGGGTTGGGCATGCCGAAGTTGTGCGCGACCAGCTCGGTGGTGTCATGGCCCTTCTGGTGGCCGAGCACGATGACGCTCTGCCCGCCGATCCGGCCGATCCCGCCGACCATCGCCGGGTCGTCGGAGAACGCCCGGTCGCCGTGCAGGCTGACGAAGTCGTCGCAGACGTGCGCCAGGTAGTCGACGGTGGTCGGGCGTCCGATGTTGCGGGCCAGCGCCACGGTCTCCTGAGCCGGCCGGTGGCCCAGCCCGCCCGGGTAGGCCAGCGCGGCCGGGTCGGTCAGCGGCGCAGCGCCCTCGGTGGCGGGCAGGTCCGGCACGGACGGGCCGAAGAGCGTGACCAGCCGGGCGATGGTCTCCCGCTGGCGCTCCCGCGGTACCACCATGTCGATCATGCCGTGCTCGTAGAGGAACTCGGCGGTCTGGAAGCCCGGCGGCAGGTCCTGCCGGATGGTGTTCTTGATGACCGACGGGCCGGCGAAGCCGATCAGGCTGGCCGGCTCGGCGGCGATCACGTCGCCCAGCATCGCGAACGACGCGGTCACCCCGCCGAACGTCGGGTCGGTGTTGAGGTTGATGACCAGCAGGCCGGCCTCGCGCATCGCGGCGATCCACTGCGCGGTCTTGGCCATCTGCATCAGCGACAGGCAGCCTTCCTGCATCCGGGCGCCGCCAGACGCGGCGACCAGCAGCAACGGCAGCCGGCCGGCGATGGCCCGCCGGGCGGCCCGGGCGATCTGCTCGCCCACGACCGAGCCCATGCTGCCACCCATGAAGCCGAAGTCGACCACCGCGACCACCAGTGCCCGGCCCTCGACGCTGATCCGTCCACACAGGACACCCTCGCGCCGCCCAGACCTGCGCTGCGCGTTGGTGAGCCTGGTCGGGTAGGGCTTGGAGTCGACGAAGCCCAGGAGGTCGCGCGGCTCGATGTCGTCAGGGAAGGGCTGGAAGCTGCCCGGGTCGGCGAGCTGCTCGATGCGTTCGGCCGGGCTGAGCCGGAAATGGTGCTGGCACTCCGGGCACACCTTGCGGTTGCGACTCAGCCGCTTACCGTAGAGGAACGCTCCGCATGAGCCGCACCTCACCCACTGCACCTCCTCCGGGTTGGACGGGGTGCCGGGCTGCGCGCTGGGCTGCGCACCGCTCGCGGCGGCTACCTCGGACATGACACCTCCTGGCTTTTCTCGGTCGTCGGGGCGGCTGGCGCAGCTCTGGGCCACGGTCACTCTTGGGCCACCTTCGCTCTGGGCCACCTTCGCTCTGGGCCACCTTCGGTGCCCACCTCGGGCTAGGGGACTACAGCGTGAACGCCAGCGGGCGCTGGGGGCGGACCGCGGTCGCCTTGCCCAGGCCGAACGGCGGCATGTTGCGGTACACCGTGTGGATCCGGCTCGGCACGATCTCGTAGGCCTCGTGATAGATGCCGACCGAGCCGTTGTTGTTCACGTACCGGTTGAACTTCCTCCACTGTGGATGGTGCATATGGTCGTTGTTGCGCGCGTAGGTGAGCAGCTCGCCCATGCTGCGCCAGTACTGCACCACGATGACGGTCCGGCCGAACCAGGTCTGGTGGCTGAGGAACCCGGTGGTCTCCTTGTTCTTGTTAAGCTCAATGAGCATCGGAATCATCGAGTAGAACGCCGGGATCCAGCGGTGTAACAGCCACCATTTGTTCACCCGCATGCCAATCAGGAAGACCACCGTGCCCTCCGTCGGGTCGGCCACCTGCGGCACGGTCTCGACCTTGCTGCCCATTGCTGTGGTCCCTTCTCGGAAGGTCCGTGGGTCAGATGGCCCGCGGGGTCAGAACGGGTAGGCCCGACCGGGCGTGCTGGTGGTCGTCGTGAGCCAACGGGTGAACGCCTCGACGCTGGCCTCGCCGCCGAAACCGGCGCCGTTGCCGGAGGCCGCGGTGCCGCCGAAGGGCACCTGCGGCTCGTGGTTCACGGTCTGGTCGCCGATGTGCACGACCCCGGACCGAAGCTGGTCGGCGATGGCCCGGCCGCGCTCGACCGAGTCGGTGTAGACCCCGGCGGTCAGCCCGTACGCCGTGGCGTTGGCCAGCGCGACAGCCTCCTCGTCGGTGTGGAACACCGTCACGGTGGCCACCGGCCCGAAGGTCTCGGTGGTGAAGATCTCCATGTCCGGCGTGACGTTGGCCAGCACGGTCGGCCGATAGCACAGGGTTGCGCCCTGCTGGGCACCCGCACCGGAGCCACGGTCCCGGCGGCCGCCGGCCACCAGTGTCGCGCCCGCCGCCACCGCCCGGCGCACCGCGGCGTCGATCTTGCCGAGCTGGGCCTCGTTGATCACCGGACCGACCTGCACCTGGTCGCGGTGCGGGTCGCCGGTCCGCAGCCGGTCGGCCCGCCGTCCCAGCGCGGCGACGTACTCCTCGGCGATGTCGGCATGCACCAGGTGCCGGCGGGCCGCCATACAGATCTGGCCGGCGTGCAGGAACGCACCCCAGGACCCGGCTGAGCTGGCCCGCTCCACGTCGACGTCGGGCAGCACGATGAACGGGTTCTGGCCGCCGAGCTCGAGCACGACCTTCTTCAGCGCCCGGCCGGCCCGTGCGCCGACCTCGCGGCCGACCTCGGTGGAGCCGGTGAAGGACACCATGTCCACGGCGTCCACCAGTGCGGTGCCGACCGCGGCGTCGCCGTGGACGACGGCGAAGACATCCTCGGGCACCCCGGCGGCGGCCAGCACCTCGGCGATCACCCTCCCGCCGCACAGCGGGGTGTTCGGGTCCGGCTTGAGGACGACGGCGTTGCCCAGCGCCAACGCGGGCGCCACCGAGCGCAGGGCCAGCAGCAGCGGGAAGTTCCACGGCGTGATCACGCCGACGACGCCGTGCGGCACCCGCCGGGCCAGCACCTCGCGGCCCGGGTCGCGGCTGGGCAGCAGCGTGCCGTGTGCCCGGGTGGCCAGGACGGCGGCCTCCCGCAGCTCGGCCGCCGCGCCGTACAGCTCGACCATTGCCTTCATCGGGATCGAGCCGGACTCGCGCACGATGAGCGCGGTCAGCTCCTCCATCCGGCTGGTCAGGATGGCCGCGGCCTTGGCCAGGACCTCGGCCCGGGCTGGGCCGGGGTAGGCCGCCCAGTCCGGCTGGGCGGCCGCGGCCGCCCGCACCGCCGCGGCCACGCCGTCCACAGTGGACAGTGGTACGGCGCCCAGCGGCTCGCCGGTGGCGACCTCGTAGCTGACCAGCTCACGGGTGGGCGCCGCGGTGCCCTCGGTGGCGGGCACGGTTGCGGTCACGGGGACTCCTCGGGTTCGGTGCTGTCGCGGGTGAGCACGGCGTACGCGGTGATCCGGCCGTGGGCCTCGGTGACTGCCACGTCGACGTGGCCCAAGGTGTGCGCCTCGTGGAACTGCCGGACCGGGCCGCGCGAGGTGACCGTCCAGCCGCCGTCCGGGTGCCGCCCGGCGGCCAGCTCCGCCCACCGCGCGCGCAGCCGGAGCGGCGCGGCCAGCGCCCGCAGCAGCGCCTGCTTGATCGCCCACTCGGTGGCCGCGGCGGTGCCATCGGCGTCGACGATGCGGTCGGTGCCGAGCGCGGCGCCGCCGTTCGGGTCCTGTGCGACGATCGCGCGGAACTTGGCCGGGTCCACCGAGTAGGACCCGACCCGCACGACGGTCGGCCCGGGCTCAAACAAGGCTGGAGGGGTCGAGGCCGGCACGGGTCCGGACGATGTCCACCAGGTTGCCCACGGTCACCAGCTCCGGGATGTGCTCCACCCGGAGCTGGCCGGACCACTCGGCCGGGTCCACCTGTGGCATGACCTGGCGCAGCCGGTCCAGGCCGCGGTCGGTCAGCACCCCCCGCGCGTCGCAGAAGTCCACGTCGGACACCTCACCCTGGAGCAGCTCGGACAGCCAGGAGAGCGGCAGCGTCACCGGGATGCGGCGTTCGATCCGGAAGAAGACGTCCAGCAGGTCAAGGGACTCCAGCCCGAGGTCACCGACCAGCGTCGCGCCAAGGTCGCACTCGTGGTCGGGCCGACCGAGGGTGTCCGCGACCGCGTTCCGCACTACTACGACCGGGTCGTGGTGCGCCATAGCCTCTCCTAGGTCTCCCGGGTTTTCCGCGCTGCCACCCTTGGCGGTGCGAACCCGTCACGCACACGAGAGAGGCCGGTGCGCACGATCCGGACAGCACACGACTCGGGCGGCCGGCTGGTGCCGCGGCACGCCGCCGACCGCGGCCGCTGTCGGCCCACCCCTCGCGTCACACCGCTCGTTTTCGGTGTCGGTGGTGGCGGATCGGTCTCCGCTCCGGGTCTATTGTTGGCGGGGGCCGGAGTTCGGGTAGTCCGTCTTCCGTTGTTCGCACGTCCCAGCCATGATGGTGTACGACGCGGTGGTGAAAGGAGCACAGCAGGACGCCGTTGTTCTGGTCTGTTTTTCCGCCGTTGGCCCAGTGGGGACGTGTACCGGGGGGCTGGCTTATCGGGAGCCCGACAAGTCTCGCCATTCTTCGCTGCGGTGGTCTTGCCCTACTGTGCGGGGGTGGCGGCGAGTACTTCGCGCAGGTCTGCTGCTGCTGGGCGGTCCTGGCGGTCGCGTGGTACAGCCCGGAGCACCATCCGGCCGGTTTCGGTGATCATGCTGCCGCGGTGGGGCGCGGGGAGCTCGCTGAGGAGCATGGCAGCCTGCCGCACACCTTGGTCGATGTCACCTTTTATGACGGTGCAGCGGGCTTGGTGGAGCTGGATGTTGGCAAGATATTGGTAGTCACATCCCAGCTTCGCGACGGTGTCCCGGGCCTGTGCGGTGGCAGCCTCGTCGCCAATGCCGGCGTACACTCCAGCACCCAGTGAAGTGCACCTGGTCTGTCCGCCAGAAAATCGGCCCCTGCCCGGGCAGGTCCGCGCTGGACAGGTCAATGACCGTGTTCAAGGTGCGGCGGGCCTCCTCGTGCCGGTCGAGCAGCGACAGCGCCTTCACTTGGGCAGTGGCGATCTTGGCGCGACCAACGGATGGGCGCGGCCCGGCCATCTGCTGAGCGTGGAGAGTCACATTCAGCACGGTCTGGGGATCGCGCTGGCCGTACACGCCGTAGTTTGGTTCTTTCCCCGGACGAGCACGCGCAGGTCCAGGTCGGCCGAGGCGGCGGCGGCGCGGGCGGTCCGGTACCAGCGGATGGCCGGGCCGTGCTCGCCGAGTCGGGTGAGTGCGTTGGCGTGGAGCATGGCGAGCATGGCGGTGGCGCGGCGCAGCTCGGTCGCCTCCCGGCCCGCCGGGGTCGTCTCCAGTTGGCGCCGTACGGCGGTCAGGTCGACGAGCAGGTCGTCGCGGACCTGGCCGGGCTGGCGGGTGCGCAGCGCGTGGAGGTGGTCGGCGCAGGTGACCTGCCAGTCCTCCGCTGTGCGGCGCTGGTCGCCGGCCAGCGCGAGGTCGAGTGGCTGGCGCACCGGCTCGGCGGACCCCGGCAGGCCGAGCGCTGCGCCGGGACGACGTCGGCCGGCTGGCGGTCGGCGCGCGGGCGGACACCGTAGTACTGGACGCGCCGTCGTACCGCTATCTGGCAGGTCGATGCCGATGATGTCCCACTGGATCTTCACGACAGGCACCGGCCTCGGCCGGGCCTGCGGGCGGCCTCGGCGCCGCCGGCCCGGCCGGGTCAGGCCGCGGTGTTGGGCTGCCGGGTGACCAGCTTCACCGTGGTCACGCAGTCGGCGCAGGGCTGCGGGACGGGGGTGGGCTCGTCGTCGGTCTCGGTGACAAAGGCCTGCAGGGCGCGGCGCAGCCGTTTCAGGCACCGGGTCCGGATCGGGCCGACCGAGCCGACCGGCATGGCCAGGGCGGCACCGATCTCCTCGTACGACGGCGGCGGGTCGGCGAGCACCAGCCGCAGCATGGCCTGGCACTGGGGGGACAGCGTGGCCAGGGCGGCCCGGATGTCCTCCAGCCGCTCGGCCCGGATGACCGCCTGCTCAGGGTTGTCCGTGCCCTTGGCCGGGCGTTCCAGCGTCTCCACGTCGCTGACCAGGACCAGCCGGTTGCCGCGCATGAGGGACTTCAGCGCCTCGCGCTTGGCCACCGTGGCCAGCCAGTCGCCGAGCCGTTCCGGGTCCCGGATCCGGGTGACATTCTGGACCAGCCGGAACCAGGTG
Organism: Mycobacteriales bacterium; assembly: GCA_035476575.1. GTDB lineage: Bacteria > Actinomycetota > Actinomycetes > Mycobacteriales > JACQDL01 > DATILL01. Next base: position 17,161 of record DATILL010000146.1, on the reverse strand, counting down.
AGCTGCCGGACGTCCTCGGCGTCGGCGTTGGACAGCCGGTAGCCCCGGATGACCTCCCAGACGAGCCGGGTGAAACGGTTGATCATCTGCTCCCAGGCGTCCTGGTCCCCCCGCTGGCACGATGCCAGCAAGTCGGCGTTTGTCACTGTGGGCATAGCACACCCCTCTTCGCCATTCATCAGTTCGTCGGCCGGTCGTGTCCGGCGAGTTTGTGTTGCCGGCGTTATCCGGCTGGTAGCTGACGCCGGCTCTCCGGCGAAAACACCGCCGACACTCAGCGAGCGGGCGCCTGGTCGACGTCCGGCACGGATGCCCGCGGAGCGCGGCACGAATGCGATTCGGTGGTGCTCGGCACCCGACGCCGGGTGCCTGACATTTATGCGCGGCCGACCATTGCTGGCTGAGGCTTGGTCGGGCCGCGGAACTTCGCTGGTCTCGATTTGCCCGGGATGGAACGTGTATCTCCATGAAAGCCCGGCGGCCCGGCGGCGGGCAAGGCGACGGCGCTGTCAGGTCACGGCCTGTCCCCACCCGGCCACATGCCGGTGTGGTCACCTCTGCGCCGTGTGGTGACCTCTCGTTGCCTCACGGCCCCAAGAGGTCACCACAACGCCAAGAGGTCACCACACGGGCGCCGGGACCAACGTGAGGTCACCACAACGCCGAGAGGTGACCACACGAGGAGCGGGGGTTAGGGGAGCGGGGGTTAGGGGAGCAGCTCGGCGAGGGCGTCGAAGATGCGCAGCGGGATCCGGCCGGTCTCGTCGTTGATCCGGGACAGCGCGACGCCGGCGGTGATCCCGTCGGCCAGGTGGAAGACCTCCATCTGCCACCGGGCCTGCTCCTCCGGCGGGATGGTGGGGTCCACGAGCTCCAGCGTCCCGTCGTCCTTGCGGCGGGTCCCGAAGGTGTTGAACGGCCGGCTGAGCCCCATGCCGAGCGCCTTGGTGTACGCCTCTTTGGCCACCCAGAGATCGGCGAAGATCCGGCGCCGCAGCTCACCCGGGCACATCCGCACGAAGGCCAGCTCCGGCGGCGCGAGCACCTTCTTGATCAGCCGCACCGCCTCAGGCCGGCAGGGCCGGCGTTCGACGTCGAGCCCGCACCTGCGCCAGCGGGCGACCACGACCGCGATCATGCCGTCGGTGTGAGTGATGTTGAAGTCGAGCCCGTGCGACTCCCCCTCAATCTCCGGCCGGCCGTACTGCCCCTTGCGGAACCGCCAGGCCGACGGCGGCACGTCGACGTACCGCGACAGGGCCACCCGGGACAGCAGCCGGGCGCCGAAGAACCGCACCCGGGCGCCCTCCTGGCGCAGCCGGTCGCGCCGCTGAAGCTCCTCGGCGGCCAGGATCTCGTCCCCGCCGAGCGCCTCGGCGAACCGGGCCACGTCGGCCTCGCGCAGCACCCACACGTCGGCACCGGTGGCCAGCGGGGCCAGCGCGCCGCGCGGGCAGGTGGTGGGAGTGCTCACGGCCACCTCCTCGGGGTCGTCGAACGACAGGCACGCGGGTCGACCCCGGAAGCTGTGCTCAGGCACCTCACGATGTCAGCGGCACCGCCGCCACGGCAGTGCCCGGAGCGCCCCCGGCGTCAACGGCGTCCCCGATGTCCACGGCGTCCCCGATGTCCACGATCTCTACGGCGTCCTGCCCGCCCAGCGGAACCGGGCGCAGCGCGAACAGCCGGTTGTCCCGGTGCAGCGTGAGCAGCGCCTCGGCGACCACGTCGGTCTCGGTCGCGCCGGTGACCCGGATGGTCGGGTGGAGCTGCCGCCACAGCCGTTCCAGGCAGACCAGCAGCACCGCTGGGCTGGCCAGCTCGGGGTTGACCGCGCCGCGCCCGTACACCCAGACGTGCACGCAGCTTGCCGCCGCGAACAGCACGCAGTACTGCTTGGCCAGGTCGAACACCTCGGCCGACGACGGCGCGCCCTTCCCGTACGCCGACCGCACCGCGTCCAGGTCCGCACGCAGCCGGCCCGGCTCGGCGAGGAAGGACTCGACCAGGTCGGCCGCCCGGCCCCACCACTCCCGCTCCGCTCGAGGCCCGCCCTCGGCCAGCGCCCGCAACCCGGCCAGCCCGGCCGGCAGCGCGAGCAGGACGTCGTCCACGCCGCGGCTGAAGAGCTGCTGGTTAGCCGGGGTGTAGGTGCCCATCGGCGCGGCCGGGTCGAACAGCCCGGCGGCCCGCTCGACCGCCTCCGCCACCGGCCCGGGCGGCTGGCCGATCGCGTTGTCCAGCAGCCCGTCGAGCTGGTGCGCGATGTTCTTCAGGTTGACCACGGTGTTGCCGTCGGCGAAGTTCGCCACCAGGGCGTCGCGCATCATCTTCTGGAAGATGCCGTGCCGCGGGTGGCCGCGCAGGTAGTAGCGTGCCCCGAGCACCACGCCGAGCTGGCTGATCGTGCGCTCCAGCATGGTCGGCACGAAGTACTTGACCACGCTGGAGAAGATGCTGGTCTGGCCGGGCGAGACCTGCAGGCTACGGACGGCGCCCATCGCCATCGCGTCGGCGGTCAGCAGCTCGGCGAAGCACTCCGCGAGCTGCCGCCGCGAGTACGGGATCTCGGCCACCGTCGAGTCGAAGATCCGCCGGGTGGTGGCGAAGTCCAGGGTGGTCCGCAGCGCGGTGTCGGTGCAGCCCATCGCCATACAGGTGATCGTGGTACGGGCGAGCTGGCTCGCCTTCAGCGCGATCTCAAGACCCTGACCGACCCGGCCGACCAGCGCCGAGTCGGGCAGGAGGCAGTTGTCCAGCCGGACGCCGCTCATGTCCAGGCCGCGCAGCCCGTGGATCCGCTCGTTCGGGATCTCGGCGTAGCTGCCCGCCCTGGTCCGGCGCTTCTCCAGCGCGAAGATCGAGTACCCGGCCGGGCCGCCCCGCGGGCTGGTCCGGGTGAACAGGCAGACCACGTCGGCCACGGTGGCGTTGCCGATGGTCCACTTCTCGCCGTTGAGCAGCCAGCCGCCGTCGACCTTCTCGGCGGACAGCTCGTTGGCCAGGATGTCGCTGCCGTGCCGGCGCTCGGACAGCCCCCAGGCCATCTTGCCGCCGTTGCGCAGCAGGTCGGCGAAGTACTGCCGCTGCTCGTCGGTGCCGGCCACCCAGACCGGCATGTAGGACAGCGAGGTCAGCATCATCGCGGTGGCCGTGGTGGGGTCGCGGCGGGCCACCAGCCGGATCAGGTTGAACCCGTCCTCGACGTTGACGGCCTTGCCCCCGAACGCCTCCGGGATGACCCACTCGTGCAGGCCCCAGCGCTGCAGCAGGCCGACGAACTCGTGCGGGTACTCCTCCCGCTCGTCCAGGTCGAGGATGCGCCGGTACGGCATCGGGCTGCCCGGGTCGTTGGGGTCGCCCAGGTACCGCTCGAGGTCGGCCAGCACGCCGGCGAGGTCGGTCATGTCCAGTCCTCCGCTGTCCGTACCGAGTCGGGGGCCCAGCTCGGCACGGCGGTCGCTCCGCCAGGTCCAGCCGCCGTACCAGGTCCAGCCGCCGTACCAGATCCGGCCGGCTCAGCCAGCCGGACCGGAAGTGCCGTGAACAACAGCCCCCGGACATCGAGCTCGTCGACCCGCTCCAGCGCGGGCAGCGCGGCGGCGCCGGGCACCCTCCCGGCGGCGCGGGCCACCAGGTAGCCCAGCACCCCACCCAGCCAGCTCGCGTCACCGGGCGGGGCGCCGTACAGCGACCGGTCGGTGTTGAAGTACCAGGCCAGCACGGCGACCGCCGCGGCGTAGCTGAAGCAGAACGTCTCGGCCAGGTCGACCAGGTCGGTGCAGACCTTCAGCGCACGGGCCCGGTCCGCCTGGGCCGCCTTCGCCTCGGCCAGCAGCGCGCGGAGCTGCCCGGCCGCCTGCCGGACCAGCGCCGCCACGTCCGGGGCACCCCGGCCGGCCAGCGTCCTGGCGATCGGCTCGGCCAGCGCGAGCAGGCCGGGTACGACGTCGTCGCGGGGCCGGGCGCCGAGGTCAAGCGCGGCCGGGTCCAGCGGCGGCAGGTCCGCGCCGAACCGGAAGATCACCCGCAGCCGCTCGGACAGCTCCGCGTCCCCCGCCGGGTCGACCGGCGCGATCGTCACCTGCCGGATCCCGGCGTACGCCGGGAGCTGCATCGCGATTGCCCGCAGGTTGCCCACCGGGCTGGTGTCGATGACCTTGACCATCGCGTTGTCCCGTGCCGCTTTGTCGACAATGGCGCCCAGCCCGTCGCGCACCACACCACGGGCGCCGAGGACACCAACGCAGCGGCCGATGGCAGACGCGGTCAGCTCGGTGCCGATCCGCTTGACCACGCTGGAGGCCAGCCCGAACCGCTGCGGGCTGGCGTGCACCGCCCGGCAGGCCACCAGCGCGGTCACGTCGGCGGCCAGCGTCTCGGCGGCGGCCAGGGCGAGCTCGCGGGCCGCGTACGGCGTCCCGAGCAGCGGCACCCCGCCGACCCGCCGGGTCCGGGCGAACCGCAGCGCGGCCCGCAGCGCGGTGTCCACAGTGGACAGAGATCCGGCGGTGCTCAGCAGCCGGACGACCTGCTGCGCCCGCAGGGCACCCTCCAGGCCCTGTCCCACGGCACCCACCACGGCGTCGGCCGGCACCGGCACCCCGGCGAAGGCCAAGTCGGCGAAGTCCATGCCGCGCATCCCGGTCATCGGCACCGGGGCGCCGCGCCGGACGGCGGCCAGCATGCGCCGGTCCAGCAGCACCGCGGTGAACGCGCTCGGGCCGCGGTCGCCGGTCCGCGCCACCACGAGCACGGCGTCCGCGGTGGCACCCCGGCCGACCAGCCACTTCCCGCCGTCCAGCAGGAAGCCGCCGTCCCCGCGCGGCAGCAGCCGGCAGGTGTTGGCCAGCACGTCGGACCCGGCGTGCTCCTCGGACAGCGCGAACGCCACCACCCGGCCGGCCCGGACCCACCGGGCGACCAGTGCGCGCTGCTCCGGCGAGCCGACCGCCAGCACGGTCATCACCGCGGAGACGCTGAACATGGTGGCCGGCATGACGTTCAGGTCGCGCCGGGCCGCCACCCGGACCAGGACGTGGGTGTCCTCCAGCGAGCGCATCGTGCCGCCGTGCTCGGCCGGCAGGTAGCTCACGTGAAACCCGTGGTTGCGCAGCAGCCCGGCGAGGCCCACCGGGTAGCCCTCGGCCCGGTCCCGCGCGACCGCGGCGGCGAAGCCGTACGGGTTGTCCACCGCCCACGGGTCCCCCAGCGCCGCGTCCAGCGCCTCGGCCCCCGCACCAGCCGTGCCCGTACGGGCGGCTCCCCTACCAGCGGCTCCCGTACGGGCGGCTTCCCTACCAGCCATCCCCGTACCGGCGGCCCGGAACAGTGGGGCGGGGGGCGAGAGGTCGCTGGCGGTCATCGCAGCGCCCACTCCTGCGCGCCGGCCGGGACGTCCTCCGGCGCCGGGTGGTACGTCGCACAGGCCGCGGACAGCGCCAGCCCGGCGGCGCGAAGCTGCGCGACCCGGTGATGGAACGCCGCGCCGCGCATCATGTGCCGGGCCACGTCCACGACCTGGCGGTGCTCGGGCACCGCCAGGTAGGTGCCGCGCACCCAGTTGTTGAAGCTGCCCATCGCCGGGCCGCACCAGATCTGGTAGTCCGGGAGCCGGTCCGCCTCGCCGATCTTGGCCCAGCGCGAGGACATGCCCAGGTACCACCGGAAGATCAGCGCCATCTTCCGCTTCGGGTTGTCCGCCGCCCGGGCGATCTGGCTGGCGTCCCGGCGTTCGAAGTACTCGACCGTCTCGGTCCACACCTGGTCCAGCGGCCGCCGGAAGAGCTGGGTCTCGATCCGCGTGCGCACGTCGGCCGGGATAGCGTCGATGCCCTCGTAGTGCCGGTAGATCTCGTAGAGCTGCTTGGCCCGCATCGCGAACAGCGTGCCCCGCTTGAGCACCTGCAGCTCCACGCCCATCTCGAACATGTCCGCCGCCGGGGCCATCTCGCAGTCGGCGATGCCGGCCTGGGCGAGCAGCGCCTTGGCCTGCACCGAGGTGTCGGCCTCCACGCAGGACTGGTTGATCGACCCGGTCACGATGTAGTCAGCGCCGGCCACGAACGCCGCGCAGGCCGACTCGGGCGTGCCGATCCCGCCGGCCACCCCAACCCGGACCTGGGTCGGGTAGCCGTGCTCGCGCATGATCTGGTCACGCAGCCGCAGGATCACCGGCAGCAGCGCGGGCAGCGGCCGCCGGTCGGTGTGCCCGCCGGAGTCCGCCTCCACCGTGATGTCGTCGGCCACCGGCACCAGCCGGGCCAGCTCGGCCTGCTCGGCGGTGATGTCGCCGGCCGCCAGCAGCTTGCCCACCATCGACTCCGGCGCCGGCCGCATGAACCGCTCGGCCACCTCGGGCCGGGAGATCTTGGCGATGACGTGGTTGCCGGCCAGCGCCGCCCCGCCGGCGCCGCGGGACAGCCCGGCCAGCCGGTACCGCACGATGTGCGGCGTCAGGTCCATGTACGCCGAGGCCTCGACGCACCGCACCCCGGCGGAGAGGAACAGCTCCACGCCGGACCGCTCCAGCCGCGCCTCGCTGGGCGCGTGGATGAGGTTGGCCGCGAACGGCAGGCCGGGAATCTCCCGGGCGAACCGCTGCAGCGCCTTCTCGATCCGCTCCGGCAGCAGCCCGGCCGCGCCGAACGAGCCGAGGAAGCCGGCCTTCGCCATCGCGATGACCATCTCCTCGGAGGCGATGCCGTTGGCCATGGCACCGCTCATGTAGGCGTACCGGAGCCCGTAGGTGGCCTGGAACTGAGCCGAGCCGAGCCGCTCGGGCGGCATCGGGGCCGCGGCGGAGACCAGCCCGAAGTCGCCGTAGGACCCGACCTCACCGCCGGTCGCGACACCAAGGCCGCCCGGCCCGCGCACCACGAAGCACGGCTCGTCCAGCCTGACCAGGGCGGCATACACGTCGGCGGGCTCGACGGCGGGCGCGACCGGACCGCTCCAGCGCAGGCGATCGTAGGTAGTCACGGTGCTTGTCCCTTCTCAGCGGGTCCCTGCTCAGCGGTTTCAGCCTCAGGCGTCGAAGCGGACCTCGACGGCGACGTTGCCGAGCTCGTAGATGCGCAGGCCGGGCTTCCACAGGTTGGCGTCGCCGACGACGAGGATCCGGCCGGCCTCCCGGCGGACCTCCTTCAGGTGCACGTCGAAGTCCATGTCGGCGTCCGGGCGCAGGATCTGGCCGCGGTACCGCCAGGACATCTCCACGCCGCTGGCGATGGCGAACCGGGGGTTACGCAGCCCGTCGGCCAGGCCGGCCTCGATGACGTAGAGCTGCATCGCCTGCAGGATCGCTTCCACGCCGAGCGAGCCGGGCATCACCGGGTCGCGGTAGAAGTGGTTGTTGAAGTACCAGTCGCCGGCCGAGATGGGCCGGTAGCCGCGCAGGTAGCCGGCGCCGTGCTTGCCGCCGCCTGGCACGATCTTCACCCACTCGACCAGGTCGAGGTGGTCGCGGCCGAGCTTCAGCGGGTGCCTGCCGGCCTGGGTCGCCTGGGCGGCCCGGAACGCGGCCAGCTCGATCCGCCTGGTGCCAGCCGGCTCGGCCGGCAGCGTCTCCAGCCACGGCGCGACGTACCGGCCGGCGTCCAGGCCCACCTGGGTGGCCAGCGCCTGGCCCACGAAGTACCCGAACAGCGACTCGCCGACGTAGAAGACCTCGCCGTCCGCGGACAGCTCGTAGGAGAAGTTCTGCAGCACCGCGCCCGGCATCGCGTCGGAGGACAGCAGGGTGGAGCGCTGCCGGATCGTCTTGCCGCGCAGGTCCAGCGGCGCGACCACGGTCGCCTTGCCGTCCAGGTTGCGGATGGCGAACTCCTGCTCGGGGAAGTTCAGCGTGGCGCCGAGGTAGTAGCCGAGCAGGATGGCCGCCTGCAGGCTGGACTCCATGTAGACGCAGTTCGGCAGGTACGGGTACCCGGCGTCACCGCCGCTGTCGTCGTAGTACCAGGCGTCGGCGTTCGAGTCGTACTCCGTGACCATCACCGAGCCGCGCTTGAGCCGGCCCCGGGTGCCCTCCAGCCCCTGCACCCGGTCGACGAACAGGAAGTCGCCGTTCGGGATGTACGGCGCCCGCCTGGTGGCATAGATCTCGAACTCCGGGCCCATCGCGGTGGCCAGGTTGCCCTTGGCCGCGTGCGCCATGTGGAACTCGTTGAGCAGCGACACCTCGCCGGAGGGGCCGCGCCGGCCGAGGAACTCCGACACCACGCCGCCCGGGCCGGGGCGGTACGCCGTGCCGGGCTTCTCGCACAGCCGGATGCCGAGATTGCGCACCGAGATGGCCGGCTTGTCGTCGCGGTACACCAGCACGTCGGCGATGATCGTCGGCCGCGGCAGCAGGGTCACCTCGGTGACGTCGACCTCGTAGCGGATCTCGCCGTACTCCGGGGTGATCTGGCCGCGGACCTTGACGTTGGTCTCCAGCTCGGGCACCGGCTGGAAGCGGGCGTCCGGCAGCGACATCTGCAGGCCGAGGGAGAGCGCGTAGGTCTGCAGGAGCTGGACGGCGCCCTCGGCGACCAGCGAGCCGGCCACCACCGGGTCGTCCGGGAAGTGGCAGGTGAAGTACCACTCGCCGGGCACCAGCCGCTTGACCGCGCGGATCTTGCCCAGGCCGTGCGCGCCGCCGGTGCGGTCCAGCTCGGTGATCTCGTCGACCATCAGCAGCTTGCCGCCGGGCAGCCGCAGCGACGGGTTGGCGCCCTGCTGGTCGTACGCCGGGCCGAACACCTCGGCGACCCGGCCCTCGACCAGCCTGTTAAGGTCCACTGTGGACAGTGCGGTCTTGTCGGTGCGGCAGAGCGGCTTGAACGTCTTGCGCGGCCCGGCCGCCCCCTTGCCCAGGTTGCCCTCGATGATGCCGAGCGAGCTCTCCAGCTCGGTCTCGGTGAAGAAGCCGGCGCAGGCGTTCTTGAGCGTGAGGATCAGCTCGCCGTCGGCATAGCAGTCGTAGTGGAAGAAGAACAGCGTGGTCTCGCCGTGCGAGACGAACTGGTCGACCCAGATGTCGTAGCGCAGCGTCTGGCCCTCCTTCGGCAGGTCGCCGTGGAAGGCAAGGGTGGAGTCGAGCAGCCGGTAGGCCCGCTGGCCCTTGTTGGCGAAGTCGATGCCGAGGTAGCTGACCAGCAGCAGGTCACACTGGCCGGCCTCGATCGTCACCGCCGGGCAGACCTGGCCGTCGACGCAGTACCAGGCGCCCTCGGGCACGTCGTACTCGGTCTGGATGAACGACTTCTTGAGCTGGCCGGTCTCGGCCTCCAGCCCGGTGACGCGGGTGACGAAGTGGTACGGCGGGGCGGGCAGCCGGACCCGCTTGGGGTAGCTGTCGATGACCCCGAACTTCTCCCCGAAGACCGCGGCGATGCTGCCGGTGGCGAACTCCAGCAGCTCCTCCTCGTCCCAGATCACGCCCGGCGGCTTGGGCGGCTTGGGCGGCTTCGACACCGCCGGCACCTCGATCACTGCGACCGGCTCGTCCCCCCCAGCGCGGGCGGGTGCCAGCACCGCGCCGCCAGCGACCAGGTTGGCGAGCTGGGCCTGCAGGTCGCGCTGGGCGGCGAGGATCTGCTGGTGCGACTCGGCGAGCTGCTCGCGCAAGCGCTGGAGCAGGGCGTTCGCCCCGCTGCGGGAGGTGTCCGGGATCGGCACCGGCAGCGGCTCGCCGAGGATCGCGGGGGGCAGCGCCGGCGTCGCGGTCATGGTGGCGGAGGCGGTGGCCGTGCGCACGGCCGACGCGGGCACCATGGCGACCGGGTCGCGGTCCAGGGTGATCGCCGGCTGGTGCAGCGGGGAGGGGGTCGCTGGCTGAGTCATCCTGGTGTCCGTTTCCGTGGCGGTAACCAATGCGGGGATAACCAATGTGGGCAGTGGGTGGAGCGGCAGTGGCCTTGCCGCCGGCGATGGCGGGACCGGTGGCATCGGCCTGGCTGGCTGCGGTGGCACGGCCGGCGGTGGCGCTGGCGGGACCGGCGGTAACGGCGGGGCATGCGGGATCGTGGCGACAATGCCGGCCGCACCGGCGGCCACCCGCTCGATCACCGGCCGGCCACCGCAGCACACCGTGAACGGCGGGATCCCCGGCCGCGCCCGGACCACCGGCAGGCTCGGCAGGAACGGCGCCAGGTCCACCGGCGCGCCGTGGCTCACCAGCCGGGCCACCACCCGGGCGATGTTGACGGTCGCCTTGGCGCCGCGCCGGTCGACCGACACGGCCAGGTGCGGCGCGCCGCCCAGGTTCTCCCGCACCCAGCGGGCGCAGGTGCTGGCCGGGCCGACCTCCAGGAAGTACCGGTAGCCGCGCGCGTAGGCGTTGTGCACCAGCCGCGGGAAGTCCACCGTGCCGCACAGCGTCTCGGCGATGTGCTCGGCCACCACGTCAGCGTCCAGGTCGCTGACCTGGCCGTAGTCGTAGCTGCTGAACAGCTCCAGCGCGCCGACGTCGCCGGTGGGGTAGCGGTTCAGGTCGGCCAGGCCGGCCCGCTCGCCGTCCACCACCGCGCAGTGCATGACGTGGTTGGCTGGCGCCCGGGCGCTCGTGGCGTCCAGCGCGGCGACCAGCGCCCTGCACTGCGCCGGGTCACCCGCGATGACGACCTCCCGCGGGGTGTTCACGTGCGTGACGAAGACCCGGTCGTACGCCGGCAGCGCGGCCCGCACCGCCGCGGGGGTGGCCAGCACCACCAGGGTGGACCACACGTCCTTGTCGGCCACGCCGTCGGCCAGGCCCCACCGGGCACGGACCACCCGCTTGGGCCCGCAGAGCTGGTCCCGGAACAGTGGCGTCGCGCTGATCTTCTTGTCGTTGCGTGCCTCGGCCACCCAGCCGCCGGTGGCGAACATCATGCTCGACTCGCCCAGGCTGTAGCCGAACGCGCCGTGCACCGGCACCGCCAGCAGCTCGCGCAGCAGGTCGGTGTAGAGCAGCGCGAAGCTGGTCCCGGTGGCCAGCATCAGCGGGATGTCCTCGACCAGCTCACCCTCGCGCCGCATCAGCTCGCGGCGGTCCGGTGGGGTGACCGACCGCGGGTAGATCGCGGTGCTGCGCAGCACGTCGGCCGGCCGCTCGGTCTGCTCCTCGAACCGCGGCAGCAGCGCCGGGAACGCGCGGAACAGCTCCCGGCCAAGGCCAAGGTAGGAGTTGAAGGCACCGGGGTAGACCAGCGCCACCTTGCCGTCCGGGCCGATCGGCCGGCCGGTGAAGTAGCTGCCGGACGGCGTCTCCCACTCCCCGCCGTTGGCGTGCACGGTGGGCAGGTCCTTGGTGGCCTGGTCGAGCTGGCGGGCCAGCGCGGTCCGGTCGGCGGCCACGAGGACCACGCGCAGCGTGCGGCGTACGGCGTCGTCGGTGCTGTCCCGGACCACCGCCGCGAGCCCGGCGTCAGCGACGCCCGTGCCGGTGTCGAGCCGGCCGCGGAGCCGGCCGACCGCCGCGAGCAGCTCGCCGATCGAGTCGCCGCCGACCGGCACGACCAGCGGACCGCCGGCCCGCTCCCAGTCGGTCGGCGGGCCATCGGCGGAGCCACCGGCAGCGGCACCGGCACCGGCACCGGCAGCGGTCGCGACCTCGCCGCGGATCCGGGCGCCGGTCAGCACGATGTGGACGTGCGCGCCGGCCGTGCCGAGGCCGGACACCGACGCCGCCCGCGGCCGCTCCCGCACGGCCGACAGCCAGGGCTGCGACTCAGCCGGGACGTAGAACGACGAGCCGGCCAGCGCCTGCGCGAACGGCGCGGCCGGGCCCCGCCAGCCCGGCGCGGCCGGCAGGTAGGCATGGTGCAGGCAGAGCGCGGCCCGGATCACGCTGGCCAGCACCGAGCCGGCCTGGGTGTCACCGATCGAGGCGGCCACGCTGGACAGCGCGGTCCGGCACGCGCCGACGCCGGCCCGGGACCAGACCCGGGCCAGCCCGGCCAGCTCGGCCGCGTCCTGCTCGGGGATGCCGCCGCCGTGGGTCTCGACCAGCTCGACGTGGGCCGGGGCCAGCCCGGCGGCGCGCAGCGCGTCCTGGGCGGCGGCGGCGACCGTGCCGGCGTCCGCGGCCGGCGCCACCGACGGGGTGCCGGGGTAGCGGACGGCGACGGCGTCGACCGAGGCGTAGACGGTCCGGCCGGCGGGTACGGCGTCCGGTCGGGTGACGACCACCGCACCGGCACCGTCACCGGCCCGCCAGCCGTCCACCCCGCCGGCTACCATTCCCGGCTGGCCGCTGGGTGCGGCCAGGGTGGCCCGGGCCAGCGCGTTCTCCGGCCCGCCGGCCAGGTCGACCGCGCCGACGAGCACCGCGTCCACCGTCGGGTCCAGCAGCAGCAGCCGGGCGACGTCCAGGGCGTACGCCGCGCCGCCGGAGTCGGCCGACACGGTGAACGACGGCCCGGTGAAGTTCCACCGCGAGGAGATCCGGCTGGCCATGATGTTGCCGATGTAGCTGAGCACCTCGTTCGGCTCGATGCCGTCGTGGACGCCGGTACGGGCGGCCCGGGCCAGCGCGGCGAGCTGGCCGGCGTCTGGCGCCAGGCCCGCCTCGGCGCACCACCCGGCCACCCGCCGGCCCAGGTCGTAGCGCGCGCCGTGGCCGTGCGCGGACGGCTCCATCTCCATCGCCACGACCACCGCCACCCGCTGGCCGGGCCGGGCGCCGGCCGAGCGGGGCGGGTCGAACCCGGCGTCCCGCAGGGCCTCCTCGGCCACCCGCAGCATCAGCAGGTGCTGCTGGTTGAAGTCCTCCAGCTCCTTGGGCGGGATCCGGTACGCCGCGGCGTCCACCTCGAACGACTCGACGTAGCCGCCGTCCACACCGGACAGCCCGGCGGCGGCGAGCGGCCCGGCGGCGTCCGCCTCGAAGCCGCGCCACCGCTGCTCCGGCAGGCCGCGGAAGGCGTGCCGGCCGTCGTACGCTGCCCGCTCGACGGCGTCCCGGGTGGCCAGGCCGCCGTAGTGCGCGCCGACCCCGATGATCGACAGCGACGGCAGCTCCACCGGGCCTGCGGCCACCGGGCCTGCGGCCACCGGGCTCGCGCCCGGGCTGGGCAGCGCGCCGTCCGGCGCCACCGGGCCGGTGGCCGGTGGGGCGTCGGCGAGGATCACGTGCGCGTTGGTGCCGCCGAAGCCGAACGCCGAGACACCAGCCCGCTTGCGGCCGGCCGCCGGCCACGGCGTCGCCGTCCGGGCCAGCCGGTCCGGCAGGTCGGTGTCGAGGGCCAGGGGCTGGTCCACGCCGATGGTCGGCGGGATCACGCCGTTCGCGAGGGCGAGCACCACCTTGATCAGGCTGCTCATCCCGGCCACGGTCAGCAGGTGCCCGATGTTGCCCTTCACCGAGCCGTAGCGCGGCAGGTCGGGGCCGAAGAGCTCGGCCACCCCGGACAGCTCGGTCTTGTCCCCCAGCGGCGTGCCGGTGGCGTGGCACTCCAGGTACTGGATCGCCGAGGGGGGCAGCCCGGCCGCCTCGTACGCCGCCCGGTACGCCGCGAGCTGGCCGGTCACGTTCGGCACCAGCACGTGCTTGCCGGCGCCGTCGTTGGTCAGCGCGATCGACTCGACGACCGCGTAGATGCGGTCCCCGGCGGCCTGCGCGTCGGCCAGCCGCTTGACCGCCACCATGCTGGCGCCCTGGCCGGTCACGATGCCCCGGGACCGGCTGTCGAACGGCTGGCTGAACCCGTCCTTCGGGTAGGCCCGCAGGTCGGAGAAGGACAGGTGGATCACGGTCGGGTCCGGCCCGCAGGCGCCGCCGGCCAGCATCACGTCGGCCTGGCCGGTGTCCAGGTAGGCGCAGGCCAGGCGCAGCGCGTACAGCGCCGAGGAGCAGGCCGCGTCCAGGGTGAACTGCGGCCCGGCCAGGCCCAGCGCCGCCGCCACCACCCGGGACGGCAGCCCGCCGACCCACAGGTCGTGCGCCGAACCGCCGCCGGTGCCCCTGGTGCCGCCACTGCCCCTGGTGCCGCCGGTGCCCCTGGTGCCGCCGGTGCCGCCGTCCGCGCCCGGCGCCGCGGGTGGGAGCTCGGCGGCGGCAAGCCCGGTAGCCACCGCCGAGTTCCACACGCCCCCCGCCAGGCGTCCTGACGAGGGAGTCGGGAAGGGGTAGTTGCCGAAGATTACGCCGATCCGGTCACCCCGTGTCGAGCGGATGCCGGCATCGTGCAGCGCCGTCCGCGCTACGTGCAACGACCAGTGGAACACCCGGTCGAGCCCGGCCAGGTACTCGGGCGGGAGCAGGTACCCGGTCGGGTCGAACGCGAGCTCTCCCAGGAAGCCGCCGCGGGTGAAGTACACCCGGTGCGGGTCATCGGGGTCGACCTCCCGGTCCTCCGGCGAGTAGCCGAAAGCCCGGGGGCCGCCCTCCGTACGGGAGTCGACGCCAGCGACGAGGTTCCGCCAGTACTCCTCGGGGGTTGTCGCGCCCGGGAACAGGCACGACATCCCGACGATCGCGTATGCGCCCATCTTCAGGCTCCCTCAGGTTCGCGTCGGTCAGGCGGCGGCGGGCAGGAACTTGGCGTCCAGCTCGGCGTCGATGACCACGGCCACGCCGTCGAACCTGGCGAGCACCCGGCCGTCGGTGGCGCACGCGGTGATGGTGCAGGTCACTCCGGCCGCGTTCGGCGTCGCGTCCTCGACGGCGACGAGGAACTCCGCGCCGTCCGGCAGCGCCTCCCAGTACCGCAGCCGCCCGATCTCCAGCGGCAGGCTGGCGGCACCGCGGAACTTCCGCACCCAGACCAGCGCGGCCTGCGGCAGCAGGTCGGCCAGCACCGAGCTGTGGTAGGTCCCGGAGTACGACCCGTCGGCCACGTCGTGGTCGGGAAGCTGGCAGGCCAGCACCAGCCGGTCCGCCGACTCGGCCACCACCCGCCGGATGCCGCGCAGGGTCGGACCGTGGAAGAGGGTGCCGTCGCCGTACAGGCCGCTGGCGTCGCGGCCGCCGGACAGGGCGGCCAGGTCGGTCCGGGCGGCCGGGCGGCCGGTCGGCTCGCCGACCCGGACCGTCGCTCCGTACGCCGGCCGGGCCTGGCCGTCCGGGCCCACCGTGGACAGCCGGACCGCCGCGGTGCCACCGGTCGTGCTGGTCACGGCCAGCCGCAGCGTGGCCGGCGCCTGGCCGTCGAAGACCACGCCCTTGAAGACCCGGAACGAGTCCACCTGGACCACCGGTGCGCCAGCCACCGTCTCGACCAGGTTCGCCAGCGCGCCAATCGCCATGGTGGCGGGCAGCACCGCCGCACCGCCGATCGCGTGGTCGGCCAGCACGGCCTGGCGGGCCAGGCCGGTCAGCGACCGGTCCACGGTCACCGCCGGCACCGCCGGCGCGGCACTGTCCGGAGTGGACAGCGGTCCGGTCGGGCCAGCCAGGATCACGCCGTCGTGCGCGTGCGCCGCGGTGAACTGCTCGGCGAAGATACCCACCCCGGTGGGCACCGGCACCAGCAGCACGCCGCGCTCCTCGAACATCGCGCGCAGCTCAGCCGTGACCATGCCGCCGTCCCAGGCGCCCCAGTTGACCGAGGTGACCCGGGCGGCTGGCAGGCCGGTCTTCAGCGAGGTCGCGACCCGGTTCAGGGCCTCGTTCGCCATGGCGTAGTCGGCCTGGCCGCGGTTGCCGAAGAAGCCGGCCACCGAGGAGAAGAAGACCAGGTGCCGCAGCGGTACGGCACCTCCCGCTGTGGCGGCCTCCGCTGTGGCGCGCAGCGCCGCCAGCACGTTGGCCAGGCCGGTCAGCTTGGTGGCCAGCACCCGCTCGACGTCCTCGGGCGCCTTGTCCACGATCAGCCGGTCGGCCAGCACGCCCGCACCGTGGATCACTCCGGTGACCTTCCCGGCGTACGGCGCCAGCGCCGCGGCCAGGCCGGCCTGGTCGGAGATGTCGACGGGCAGGTAGGTCGCGGTGGCGCCGGTCGCGGTCAGCCGGGCCAGGTTGGCCACCACCTCGCGCTGTCCGGTCAGGTCGCGGAACACCTTCTCCACACCCCGCGGGGTGGGCTTGTGGCCCTGCGCGACGACGTGCTTGACGATGGCGCCCTTCAGTGCGGCGCCGTCCAGCCCGGACGCCCAGGCCGGCTCCTCGGTGAGCGCGGTCCGGCCGAGCAGCAGCAGGCCGCAGGGCCAGTTGCTGGCCATCGCGTGCAGGCACTCGGCGGTCACGCCGCGCGCCCCGCCGGTCACCACCAGCAGGTCGTCCCGGGTCAGCGCCGGCACGGTGGGCTGGGGTGCCCGCGGCGGCGCGGGCTGGTCGGCCAGCGTGACGGTACGGCGGACGATGCCGCTGGCGTTGACGTCGTACGCGATGTCGCGCAGCGCGGCTGAGGCGTCCGAGAGCTCGGCCAGCAGGAGCCCGCCGACCTGCTGCTCGGGCAGGGCGGGGCCGACGTCCACGGTCCGGCAGAACAGCGCAGGCGCCTCGATGGCGAGGGTCTTGAGCAGCCCGTTCACGCCGCCGAGCAGGGCGCTCGGGCCCTCCACCCCGGCGATGCCGCTGGCGCCGTCGAGCGCGGTCAGGGCGACGTACGCCGACCGGCCGTCGGTGGCCGAGGCGACCAGCGCGGGCTGGACCGCCTTGACCGCGAGCAGCGCGTGGGTGAGCCGGCGGGTGGCGCTGGCCCAGTCCGCGGCGGGTGCCGCGGCAAGCTGGACGGCGAGGTCGAGCCGGACCGCCTCGGCCTTGATCGCCTCGACCGCCCGGGCCAGCTCCTCCCACTCCCAGGTCCGTAGGGCACGTACCGAGTCGGCGCCGCCGGCCGAGCTGACCACCTCGGGCAGCGTGAGCAGGTGCACCCGCCAGCCGCTGCCGCGTAGCGCGGCGGTCACCGGCTTGGCCAGCGGGGAGCCGTCGTCGATGACGAGCGCGCCCGGCTTGGGTGGGTAGGCGCCGAGGAGCACGTCGGGCGCGGGCACCTCGCGGAGCACGGCGTACGCCCGGCCGATCCCAGGCGCGGTCGGATAGGTGATCACCGGCTCCGGCGTGGCGGGGGCGGGCGGCGTGGCGGCGGGTGCGGCCTGCGGGGCGGCCTCGGCGGCGGCGCCGCCGAGGAACGCCACGATGTCACCGAGGGTCCGCAGCTCCGCCATCCGCTCCGGCTCCACCTCACCGGCCTGCGGGAACGCCTCCTGCAACGCACCCATGATCTGCACCCGCTTGATCGAGTCGATCCCCAGG
>DATILL010000145.1:0-28587 GCA_035476575.1 Mycobacteriales bacterium | reverse complement strand
GGGCGGCACGGCCAACAACAGGTCACCACAACGCCGACAGGTCACCACACGGGCGGCACGGCCAGCCGGCCAGCCGCAGCCGCGGACCGGGCTCAGCCGCCGACCAGGGTGCCGGGCCGGTCCTGCGACGGCGGCGTCGGTGGCTGCGGCGGCGGGGCCGAGGCCGGGTCGGTGCCACCGGTGTCCAGCCGGAACGGCGGGTACTCGTCCCGCATCAGCGCGACGTAGGCGATCACCCGGTAGGTCCAGCGCTGCATGCCCATCACGAAGCTGAACAGCGACTCCGGGTACCGCTTCGTGAACGCCAGCGTCACCGCGGCGACCAGCGCCAGGAGCCCCACCAGGCCGGCGCCGAGCACCGCGTTGCCGCGACCGTCACCGTTCCAGCTCCAGGTCCACCAGGTCAGGCCGCCACCGAAGATCGAGATGATCAGCAGGTGCGGCAGCGCGAGGAGCCACCACTTGACCAGCACCAGCGGCCGGGACAGCGTGGCCGGGTAGGCGACGTCGAGGTCCGCCGGGTACGTCGGGTCCGGCTGCAGGCTGAACGGCGGGTACCGGTCGGTGCAGAAGATCGTCGCGTAGAAGGACACCCGCCAGGTCCAGCGCAGCACGCCGACGTTGAAGCCGAAGATGCCGCGCGGGTAGCGGCCGGTGAAGAGGATCGAGAACCCGGCCACCACGGTCAGCACGATGAACGCGACCCACAGGAACGCGAGCACGATCAGGTGCGGGATGGCGAGCAGCCACTTGACCAGCCACAGCCAGCGGCTCAGCTCCGGCTCCAGCCGGCCGTCCACCCGGACCGGGTACACACCCGGCGGGAACGCCGTCCCCGGCTCCTGCGCCGGCCTGGCGCCCCGGATGCCGAGCACCAGCAGCGCCGCCGCCACCGCGCCGGCCAGCAGCCCGACAGCGAGCAGGCCGAGGCCGATGGGCAGCAGCAGCCCGGTGCGCAGCCCCACCGAGACGTCCACCGCGACGCCGGGCGCGGCGTCGGCGTTCATCACGACCACCGACCAGTCGCCGCTGGTTGCCTCCCAGAGCACGCTCTGCTCGCCGGGCCCGGTCGCCCGGGCGACCCAGAAGCTCTGGCTGGCCGGTGCGACCGGGCGCACCTCGCCGCCGTGCCGCCGGTAGGTGACCCGGAACGGATCGAACGACACGTCGGTGAGCTGGTCGTGCGCGCTTGTCCCGAGGTACCGGTCCAGCTCGGCGGTCCGGGCGATGCCGAGGAACACCGCGGCGCCGTTGACCGACCGGGCCCGGATCCGCACCGTGCCGAGGTTGGTAGCGACCCAGTCGGGCGGGCCGCTCGTCGCGGCCAGGTCGATGTGCTCGGACGTGATCGCGTAGGTCGGGCTGGCCAGCCGCTCGGTGCCGGAGTGGTAGTAGCCGTCCGCACCGCGCTGGGTGGCGTGCACCAGCACCAGCGCCACGCCGCCCAGGCACAGCGCGAGCGCGACGACGGCCGCGAGCGCACCGGTCGCCACAGACAGGATTTTCGCGATACGCATGGCTTCCTCCTGATCCGCCGCGCCCGGGTCGGCAGGCTCAGGGCAGCTTACGCAGGTAGGGCTCGTCAGGGTGAACGGCGCGCGCCGGGCGTGGTGTCGCCCGCCGGCCGCTCAGCGGCCAGCCGAGCCCGACGTGAGCTGTTCGATCCCACGCTGCCAGTCCCGCCGCTCCCGGCGGGAGGTGCGGGCCAGCCGTAGCAGGGTCGGCGGCGGCACCACGAGCACGGGGCAGGGGGCGTGCCGGACACAGTACGTGTCGGCGCCGGACCAGCGCAGCCGGCCCAGCCCGCAGATGGCACGGCTGCCCAGCACGAGCAGGTCGTCCGGGCCGCGGACGAGGTGGACCAGAGCCGGCCCGGGTGCCAGCTCCACCACCGTCCGGCTCACCCGCAGGTCCGCCGGCTGCCCACCCAGCGCCTCGTTCAGGCTGTCCGCGATCACCCGATGGCCGGTGCGCTCCGCGGTGGGCCAGCCGCCCGGGTCCATCCCCGGCCGGACGGCGTGCACGACCACCAGCGGGTGCCCACGCCGCCGTGCCTCCGCCACCGCGACCCGCAGCGCATGCAGGCTGCCGCAGGAACCGTCCACCCCGACGATCACCCGCGCTTGCGTCTCAGTGGTCATCGCGCCCTCCCTGCCTCGGCCGGGGGCATCTCTGCCGGGTTGTCTCATTCGACGTCGCACCGACGACGCCGTCTCAAGCACAGCCGAACGGCCAGCCGCGCGGCAGGGACCAGCGACCCGGACCAACAGGCCTTTGGACCAGATCAGACCGGATACATGCCCACTTCGGCTCGTTCGGAACCCACCGCAGGTCGACCGCGGCCGGCAGCGCGGGCACGGCAGCCCGGCGCAACCCTCGCCCGGCTGGCATCGCTGCTGCCGGTCGGGGAGAGTCAGGCCGGGGCGGTTGGGCTTTCCCGGCTGTCAGCGGTGGCGGCGGAACCGGCGGAACACGACGACAACGACAAGTGCGGCGGTGACCCCGACGGCAGCCTTCCCGGCCGGCGAGGTCAGCTTCCGCACCACCGCCGCGCGGCAGCGCTCGGCCACCACCTTGGGGCTGTACCGGTCGGCGAGCTGGTCGAGGGTAGACGCGAGCTGGTCACGGGCCTGCTCGATCTCCCGCTGGATGATGTCCGGGTCGCGACTCATGGCGGAAAGAGTGCCACACGCCACCCCATTCGTCGGAGCGGCAGGCCCATGCGCTGTCCGGATCCCGCCGGCCGCCCGATCTGGGAGTACAGGCATACCGCCGTGAGTGAGGGGGATCCGCATGGCCGCCGTACCCGTCCAGCCGGCACCCGCCGGGGAGGCAGGCATCGACCAGCGGCCCCGGACCACCTGGCCGCGCGACCTCGACCGCGACGTGTGGGTGCTGCTGCTCGGCTTCTTCGTCACCAATGGCGGCTACTTCATGGTCATCCCACTGCTGACGATCTACACAACCCGTGATCTCGGGCTGTCCGCCACGGTGGCCGGCCTGGTGGTGGCGACCCACATCGGCCTGCAGAAGGCGGTCCAGGTCGGCTGCGGGCTGCTGGCCGACAAGCTGGGACGGCGGCTGATGCTGCTGGCCGGGCTGGCGGCGCGCAGCGCCGGGCTGCTCGCCTTCCTACCCGCCCACGGCACGGTGCCGGTGCTGGCGGCGGCGGTGGTCAGCGCCGTGGGCGGGGCCATGTTCGGCCCGCCGATCCGCGCCGGCCTGGCCGCCCGCAGCACCCCGGAGAACCGGCAGTCGCTGTTCGTGGCCCGCTCCTTCGCGGCCACCGCCGGAGCGAGCGTGGGGCCGCTGGCCGGGGCCGCGCTCGCGCTGTACGACATTCGGGCGGCGCTCGCGGCGGCAGCGCTGGCCCACCTGGCGCTGGCCGGCCTGGTCTGGCGGCACGTCGCCGACCTCGGCACGGAGGACGGCGCGGACCGGCCGACGCTGCGTGGGCTGGTCCGGGTCATGACCGCGGACCGGCTGCTGTGGCGGTTCGGCGCGCTGACCGTGCTGTTCATGGTGCTCTACAGCCAGCTCATCGTGGCCCTGCCGCTGCACGCCGGCCAGCTCGCCGGTGGCGACAGCGCGGTGGCGGCGGCGGCCTCGCTGTTCACCGTGAACGCGCTGGCCTGCCTGGCGCTGCAGGCGCTGTGGCTCCCGCTGGCCGGGCGGGTCCGCGCGGGTACGGCGTTCGGCATGGGCGCCGCGTTCTGCGCGGTCGGCGCGGTGGCCGCCGGCATCGCGCCCACCCTGCCCCTGCTGTACGCCGCCGTGCTGGTGTTCACCGTGGGCGAGGTGCTGGCCTTCCCGGCCGCGGACACCCTGGTCGCGGACATCGCGTCGCCGCAGAGCCTGGCGTCGTACTACGGCGTCTTCAACCTGGCCTGGGCGCTCGGCGGCTCGCTGGGCGGGGCGGTCGGCGGTTGGGGCCTGGCCGTGGTCGCAGCGCACGGCCCAGCGGCGGCCACCCCGCTGTGGCTGGGCTTCCTTGCCATCGGCGCGGTCGTCGCGGTCGCCAGCCAGGCCACCCGATGGCGCAATACCGCCCCACCTGGAGCCGCACAGCCCGCCTGAGGAGATGTCATGACCCACGTCGCCTTCATCGAGAGCAACACCTCCGGATCGGGCTTCGGTGCCCTCCAGTCGGCCCGGGACCTCGGCTACGAGGTCACCTTCGTCACCCGCGACCCGGCATACTACGAGACGCCGGAGCGGCCGCTCGCGGACCTGCTGGCCGGCTGCGACCGGGTGGTCATCGCCGACACCAACGACCCCGACGCGCTGATCGTCGCGCTGCGCCGGCTGCCGGCGCTGGACGGCGTCACCAGCTTCGGCGAGTACTCCGTGCACACCGCCGCGCTGGCCGCCCGGGCGCTGGGCCTGCCCGGTCCGGACCCCGCCGCGGTGGCCAGGGTGCGGGACAAGTCGGCGGCCCGGGCGGCCTTCGCCGCGGCCGGCCTGCCGAACCCGGCGTACGCCGCGGTCGGGTCGCTGGACGACGCGCTGGCCGCCGCGGACCGGATCGGGTACCCGTGCGTGATCAAGCCGGTGGACCGCAGCTCCAGCACCAACGTCCGGCTGGTCACCGGCCCCGACCAGCTCACCGAGCGGTACCGGGCGATGACCGGAGCGACCCGGCACCGCCGCGGCTGGGCGTTGTCCAGCCGGGTGCTCGTCGAGGAGTACCTGGTCGGCCCGGAGGTCAGCGTGGAGACCCTGGCCTGCGCTGGGGAGACCCTGGTGCTCGGCAGCACCAGCAAGTCGCTCGCCGGCGGCGGCGCGTTCGCCGAGGTCGAGCACATCTTCCCGACGCCGGGCCTGGCGCTGTGGGAGGAGGCCAGCCTGGAGCAGGCCGCGGTGGCCGGCCTGCACGCGGTTGGCCTGGACCACGGCCCGGCGCACACCGAGGTCCGGCTGACCGCGGCCGGCCCGCGGCTGGTGGAGATCAACGCCCGGGCCGGCGGCAACCGGATCCCGGACCTGATCCGGCTGGCCTCGGGTTACGACCTTGCCGCGGCCGCCGTACAGGTCGCCGTGGGAGTCCCACCGCCCTGGTACGACGGGCCGGTACGGGCCGCGGGGGTCCGGTTCCTCGTTGCCGGGACACCCGGTGTGCTGGCCGGGCTGGACGGGCTGGACGGGCTCGCCGGCCACCCGGGCGTGGTCGAGGCCGGCGCGCTGGCCGCCCCCGGTGAACGGGTCCGGCCCCCCGTCAGCAACGGCGACCTGGTCGGCTACGTCATCGCGGTCGGGGACCACCCGGAGCCGGTGGCCAGCCTGCTGGCCGAGCTGGCCGGCCAGGTACGGGTGCGAGTCCAGGCCGAGGAGCATGCCGCATGAGGTACGAGTCCATCGTCGACACGGTCGGCGACACCCCGCTGGTGCGGCTGCACCGGATCCTGCCGGAGGGCGCCGGCACCGTCTGGCTCAAGCTGGAGGGCTTCAACCCGGGCGGCAGCGTGAAGGACCGGCCGGCCCGGCAGATGGTACGGGCGGCCCGGGCGGCCGGCGTGCTGGCCGCGGGTGGCACCGTGGTCGAGGCCAGCTCCGGCAACCTCGGCGCCGCGTTGGCCATGGTCGGCGCGGCCGAGGGCCACCCGGTCCGGATCATGATCGACCCGCGCACGTCGACCAGCAACGCCGCCGCGATCGCCGTCTTCGGTGCCGGCTGCGAGACGGTCACCGAGCCGGACGAGAACGGCAAGTACCAGCTTCCGCGGATCCGGCGGGCCCGGGCGGTCGCCGCCGGGATCCCCGGCGCGTTCGTGCCGGACCAGTGGGGCAACCCGGACAACCCGGCCGCGCACGAGCTGGCCACCGGCCCGGAGATCGTCCGCGAGCTGGCCGGCGCGGTGGCCGCCGTCGTCTGCACGACCAGTAGCTGCGGGCAGGTCACCGGCGTCGGCCGGGCGGTCAAGCGGGCCGTGCCGGGGGTCCGGGTGGTCGCCGTGGACGGCGTCGGCTCGATGGCCCTCGGCGGCCCGCGCGGGCACCACAAGCTGACCGGGATCGGCTCCGGCTTCACCCCGGACAACCTCGACCCTTCCGTGATCGACGAGGTGTACTGGTGCGCCGACGGCGACGCCTTCGCCACCTGCCGGGTGCTGGCCAGGGAGGAGGGTGTGCTGGTGGGCGGCTCGTCCGGCGCCGCGACGTTCCTCGCGCTGAAGCTGGCGGTCGAGCTCGGTGCCGGGCAGAACGTCGTTGCCGTCTGCCCGGATGGCGGGGAGAGGTACCTGGACACCGTGTACGACGACGGCTGGCTGGCCGCCAACGGCTGCGCCGGCGCGCTGTCCGCGGGCCCTGCGGACCTGGTCCGCCGGACCGGGCGGTACCAGCCGGTGCCCGGTGCCCGGATCACGCCGTACCGGGTGTCGAGGTGAGGGTCCGGATGACGCCACCGTCGCAGCTTCAGGTCGTGCCGATCGCGGCACTGCACCCGCACGAGTCGACCGAGCCGGCCCGGGTCGCCCGGCTCACCGCCGAGCTGCGCGCGCTCGGCCACCAGCAGCACCCGGTGCTGGCGGCGCCGGTGGGCAGCCGCTGGCTGCTGCTGGACGGGCACCACCGGGTCGGTGCCCTGGCCGCGCTCGGGATCGACGCGGTGCTGGCCCAGCAGGTCGACCTCGACGCGGGCGTCGAGGTTGGCGCCTGGACCCACGAGGTGGCCAGCGAGATCGGGGACGTCGGCGCGGGTGCCCGTGCCCTCGGGTCAGGTGGCACCCCGGTGGCCCGGATCCACACCGCCCGCGGCAGCACGGAGCACCGCTCGGCCCGGACCGACCTGGCCGCCCGGGTGGCGGCGATGCACGAGCTGGCGGGCCGCTACGCCGGGCTGCCCTACCGGCGGGTCACCCGGCGCGAGCCGTGGGCCCGGTCGGCCGCGGCCCGGGTAGAGTATGCCGCGCTGTCGGTGCGCGACTGCCTGCTGCTGGTCGAGCGTGGGCTGGCCCTGCCCGCCGGGGTGACCCGGTTCGTGGTGACCCCCCGGATCCTGAACGTGCGGATGCCGCTGGCCCGGCTCGCCGGCTCCGGCCCAGCAGGCCCAGCAGGCCCAGCGGGCACAGCCGCCCAGCTTGGGGGGGCGGCATGACCGCCGGGCGCCGTACGGTCTGCCTCGTCGGGTCCGGCGAGCGGGTGGTCCGGGCGGCCCAGCAGCATGGCTTCGACGTCGTCCTCATCGCGGCCAGGACGCCGTTGAAGACCGCCGCCATCCAGCTCGCCGAGCACACGGTGGTCTGCGACTACACCGACCCGGCCGAGCTGACCGCGCTGCTGCGCGCGGTGCATGCCTGGCGGCCGTTCGAGCGGCTTGCCTCCCTGGCCGAGCTGGGTCAGGTGCCGGCCGCCGTGGCCGCCGCGGCGCTGGGTGTGCCGGGGCCGGACCCGCGGGCCACCCGGCTGGCCCGGGACAAGCTGGCCATGCGCGAGACCCTGCGCACCAGCGGGCTGCCACACACCCGGTACGCCCGCTGCGCCAGCCCGACCGAGCTGGTGACGTTCGGCGCCGAGGCGGGCTGGCCGGTGGTGCTGAAGGTGGTGGACGGCGTGGGCAAGGACGGCGTCCGGCTGGTCGGGTCGCCGCGGGCCGCCCCGGAGGCCTTCGCCGCGGTGGCCGCGGCGGTGCCGGGCCGAGCGCTGATGGTGGAGGAGTACCACCCCGGGCCGGAGGTCAGCGTCGAGACCCTGTCCTACGATGGGCGCCACCACGTGCTCGCCGTCACTGACAAGGAGAGCAACGCGCCGTACCTGAACGAGACCGGCCACACCATACCGTCCCGGCTCGACCCGGTCACCTTGGCCGCCGTCCGGCGGACCACCGTCGACCTGCTGGACCTGCTGGGCGTACGGACCGCGCTCTGCCACACCGAGCTGCGCTGCACCCCGGCCGGGCCGCGGGTGATCGAGACGCACACCCGGCCGGGCGGCGACCACATCCGCGACCTGCTCCGGCTGGCCTACGGGATCGACATCTACGACATGTTCTTCGGGCTGCTGGCCGGCGCCGAGGTGGAGCTGCCCGGCGAGCCGCGGGGTGCCGCCGCGATCCGGTTTCTCACCCCGGTGCCGGGCCGGGTGGTCGGGGTGCACGGCGTTGGCCTGGCCGAGCAGATGCCCGGTGTGGTCGAGGTGGACATCACGGTCGAGCCGGGCGACCTGGCTCCGGAACCGACCGGGAACCACTCCCGATGCGGGTACGTGATCGCGGTCGGCCGTACCGCGGACGAGGCCGCCGCGGCCGCCGACACCGCGCGAGCGGCCATCCAGGTCAGCACCACCGGCGCCCGGCAAGGAGACACCGCCGACGTCCGGCAAGGAGACATCGCCGACGTCCGGCAGGGGGATGTCGCGACCACGCAGGTCCGCACCCTCTCAACGGTGGACGGCACCAGGACGGGGAGGTAAACGTGGCACAGATGGCTGGCCGCGGCTGCATCGGGGTGGTCGGCGGGCTGGGGCCGGCGGCCACCGCCGACATGCTGGAGAAGCTGATCCTGGCCACCAGTGCCGGCCGGGACGAGGACCACCTGCGCATCGTGGTGGACTGCGACCCGGACATCCCCTCCCCCACCAAGTACCTGGCCGGTCTCGGGCCGTCCCCGGTCCGGCCGCTGGTCCGCTCGGCCCGGATGCTCGCCGGGCAGGGCGCCGACGTGCTGGTGATGGCGTGCAACACGGCGCACGCGTTCTACCCGGTGGTGGCCGAGGCGGTGCCGGTGCCGGTGGTGCACCTGATGCGGGCCACCGCCGGCTGGCTGCGCGCCGAGCACCCGGAGATCAGCCGGGTGGGCGTGCTGGCCACCACGTCGTGCGTGCGGGCGGGGCTGTACCAGGAGGCGCTGCGGGCGGCCGGGCTGCACGTCGCCGTACCCACCCGGGCCGAGCAGCGCCAGGTGATGCGGGCGATCATGGAGCCGGACGGCGTCAAGGCCGGCGAGCTCACCCGGCCGGCGCACTGGCTGGCCGGCTCGGCCGCCCGGCTGGCCGCCCGGGGCTGCCAGGCAATCATCGCCGGCTGCACCGAGATCCCGCTGGTGCTCGACCAGGCCGCGCTGGACCGGGCCGGCCTGGACGTGCGGTACGTCGACCCGACCGAGATCGCCGCGGCCGAGACCGTCCGGCTAGCCCAGTCGGCGCCGCACCTGTCGCGAAGCGACAACTGGCGGGACGGCGCCAGCGCCGGATGGGGTGAGCACCGTGCGGTGTGAGTCGATCCTGCACGCCATCGGCGGTACGCCGCTGGTCCGGCTGCGCACCGTGCCGGCGCCCGGCTCCGCCACCGTCTACGCCAAGCTGGAGGGCCGCAACCCCACCGGCAGCGTCAAGGTGCGGGCCGCGCTGGGCATGGTCCGGCAGGCCGAGGCGGACGGCCGGCTGCGGCCCGGTGGCGTCCTCGTCGAGTCCAGCTCGGGCAACATGGCAGTGGCGTTGGCGATGGTCGCCGCCGCGCTCGGCTACCAGATGATCGCCGTGATCGACCCGCGTACCACCCCGGTCAACCGGGCGATGCTGCGGGCGTACGGCGCCCGGACCGAGCTGGTCACCGAGCCGGACGCCGCCGGCGGGTACCAGACGGTCCGGCTGGCCAGGGCCCGGGAGCTGGCCCGCAGCCTGCCCACCGCCGTCCTCACCTACCAGTACGGCAACCCGGCCAACCCGCGGGCACACGCCGAGACCACCGGGCCGGAGATCCTGCGGGCGCTCGGCGGGGCACCGGACTGCGTCGTGGCCGGGGTCAGCTCCGGCGGTCAGGTGTCCGGCATCGGGCGGGTGCTGCGGCCCGCCGGCAGCCGGGTCTGCGCCGCCGACACCGTGGGCTCGTCGATCTTCGGCGCGCGCTGGGCGCCGCACCTGGTCCGCGGGGTGGGGCTGTCGTGGACCCCGGAGAACCTCGACCCGAGCGTCGTGGACGAGGCGTACGCCGTGCCGGACGAGCTGTCCTTCGCCGCCGCCCGGCTGCTCGCCGCGCACGAGGGCATCCTGGCCGGCGGCTCGTCCGGGCTGGTGCTGGCCGTCGCGCTGGCCACGGCCCGCGAGCTCGGCCCCGGCCGTACGGTGGTCGCCGTGCTCGCCGACCGAGGCGAGAAGTATCTCGACCAGTTCTACGACGATCGATGGTGCGCCGAGCACGGCCTGGACCTGGCTGGCTGGGACCTGGCCCGGCTGCGTACCGAGGCGGCGGCGCTGCGGCCGGTCGGCTATCCGGCCGGCGAGGCCAGCGGTGCCGGCCACGACCGGCGGGCAGCGTGACGCCGTACCGGCTCGTCCCGCGCCACCAGACGCCACGGCACCAGACGCCTCAGCACCTGGCGCCGCGGGAGCTGGGCTGCCTGCGCTGCGCCGCGACGTACCCGGTGGACGACCGGCCGGAGGGCTGCCCAGCCTGCCTGTCGGAGGGCTGCCCGGCCTCGGTGGTGCCGCGCTACGACCCGCCGGCCCAGACCGGGGCGCTGCTCGCCGCGGCCTGGGCCGCCCGGCCGCCCGGCGTGTGGCGGTACCGCGAGCTGCTGCCGGTGGCCGAGGCGGTGACGCTGGCCGAGGGTGGCACGCCGGTGCTGGCGCTGCCCCGGCTGGCCGCCCGGCTCGGCCTGGCCGAGCTGTGGCTGAAGGACGAGCGGCGCAACCCGACCGGCTCGTTCAAGGACCGGTTCGCCACGGTGGCGGTGTCGCGCGCGGTCGCGGCCGGCGCCCGCACCGTGGCGGTGGCGTCCAGCGGCAACGGCGGGGTGGCCGCCGCAGCGTACGCGGCCCGGGCCGGGCTGGGCTGCGTGGTGGTGGCCGGCGCGACGCTCGGCGCGAGCTGGCGGGCGGCGATCGAGTCGTACGGTGCCCGGCTGGAGTGGACCGAGACCTCGGCGCAGCGGTGGGCGGTGCTGGCCGACGGGGTGGCCCGGCACGGCTGGTACCCGCTGACGAACTACGTCGACCCGCCGGTCGGCAGCAACTGGTGGGGCGTCGAGGGGTACAAGACGCTGGCCTACGAGCTGGCCGAGCGGTGGGGCTGGCGGATGCCGGACTGGGTCGCGGTGCCGGTCTCCCGGGGCGACGGGCTGGTCGGGCTCTGGCGCGGCTGCGCCGAGCTGCGGCAGCTCGGGCTGGTCGACCGGCTGCCCCGGCTGATCGCCGTTGAGCGGTACCCGTCGCTGACCCGGGCGCTGGCCGGCGGGTGCGGCTACCCGCGGCCGGTCGAGCCCGGCGCGGGCGACCCGCCGTCGCGGGCGGTGTCGATCGGCAACCGGGTCGGCACCTACGCCGCGCTGCACACCCTGCGGGCCAGCGGCGGGATCGCGGTGGCCTGTGACGACGCGGCGATGCGGGAGATGGTGCGGGCGGCCGGCGCCGAGGGTGTGTTCCTGGAGCTGTCCTCGGCGGCCGGCCTGGCCGGGATCGCCGCCGCCCGGGCCGGCGGCACGATCGGCCCGGATGAGGTGGTGGTCGCCGTGGGCACCGCCACCGGCCTCACCGACCCCGCCCCCTGACCTCCCTGACCCAGCCCCTCACGCCCAGCCCCCTCACCAACGACGATCATCGAGTTGTTGTCGCTTGTTGATCTCCAATCGCGACAACAACTCGATGATCGTCGTGGGAAAGCGCGGAGAGGGGTACGGTCAGGACTCCAGCAGCGACTGGCCGAGCCACCCGCCGCCGGCCGGCACGCCGGGCAGCGCGTAGAAGAACCCGCCGCCCCGCGGCTCGATGTACTCCTCCAGCGGCTCGCCAGCCAGCCGGCGCTGGGTGTCCAGGAAATGCGCCAGCCGCCGCTGGTAGCTGACGAAGGCCAGCCCCTGGTCGAGCAGCCCGGCGCCGTCGAAGCCACGGGAGAAGCTGAACCCGCGGCGCAGGATGAACCTGCCGGCCATGCTCGCGTCCCGCGGGTTGGCCAGCCGGATGTGCGCGTCCAGCGGGGTCTTCGCGCCCTTCGGGTCGGCCGCGAACGCCGGCGCGTCGGTCTCTGCCCTGCCGTCCAGCGGCGCGCCGGAGCCCTTCGCCCGTCCGATGATCGCCTCCTGCTCCGACAGCGGCGCCCGGTCCCACTGCTCGACAAACATCCGGATCACCCGGACCGCCTGGTAGCTGCCGCCGACCGCCCAGGCCGGCTCGCCACCGGCGCCGCCGGCCCGGGGGCCGACGTCGTGCGGGCCGACCCAGACCAGCTCATCCATGAGGGCCGGCTGGCCGGCGTCGGGGTTGCCGGTGCCGTCCTTGAAGCCGAGCAGGTTGCGGGTCTTGGTCTGGCCCGGCCGCGGCGAGACGTCCGGCCGGTTGAACCCGTCCAGCAACCAGTGCAGCACCAGCCCGGACCGGGTCCGCCGCATGATCCGGCGCAGCGCGTGCAGGCACACGTCCGGATAGTCGGCGTGCAGGACGAGCAGCAGGTCGCCGTGCGTGCGGGCCGGGTCGAGCCGGTCGTTGGCCAGCGGCGGCATCGTGACCAGCTCGCGCGGCTTGACCCCGGACAGCCCGTACCGGTCGTCGAACAGCGACGCGCCCACGCTCACCGTGGCCGAGACCCATGGGTCGGCCACCCCGGCGAGCACGCTGTTGTCAGCCGGCGGGGCGGAGCCGGGCAGCTCTGCCGGCTCGCGGTGGTCCATCAGCCCCTCGATCTCCTCCGAGAGACCGCGCAGCGTGGCGGCCAACGCCGCCCGGTCGGTGTCCACGCAGCGGAACGCGACGAGTGTGCCCGCCTTCGCGGGCGCGGCCAGGATGCCGGCCTGGTGCGCACCGCGGAACGCCGGCTGGCTGCTCGCCACGGTGGTCGTGGCCGGCCCGCCCGAGCCGGTCACAACGGCGGCGGTGCCTACGGCGGTGACCCCGACGGCCGCCGTACCGCCGAGGAAAGCCCGGCGGGACACTCTACCGCCCGGCGTGCCGCTGTCCGGCTTGGCGCCGGCCTGCCGGCCCCCGCTCATGCGATCCCTAACGCGGAGAGCACCTTGGCCAGGTCTTCGGAAAGGGTGGCGAGCTGGGCCTGCATGGTCGACCTGTCGTGCGCGGTCAGGTCGGCGTAGGACCTGAACGTCGTGCTGAGGCTGCCGTACTTCGCCAGCGAGGTGCGCACCGCCTCGAAGTCGTGCCGGATGGCGTCGTACAGCGCCCGGCTCTTGGCCTCCAGCAGCGGGGTCAGCGTGCGGAAGACGGCCTCGGACCCGGCGATGTTGGCCGCGAAGTCCCACAGGTCGGTGTGGCTGTAGCGGTCCTCCTCGCCGGTGATCTTGCCCTTGGAGACCTCCTCGACCAGGTCTCCGGCGCCCAGCACCATCGCCTTGGGGGTGATCGTGACCTTGCCGAGCCCCCGCTGCAGCGTGGCGATCGTGGCATCGAGCGCGTCGGCGTACTGCGTGCCGCCGGCAGTGGTGTTCTTCGCCCAGAGCAGGTACTCGAGCCGGTGCCAGCCGGTGAACTTCGGGTCCTCCGGGCCGGCGAAGTTGTCGACCCGGCTGTCGATGGCGCCGTCGATGTCGGGGACCAGGCCGGCGATCGGCTCGATGCCCTCCCACGACACCCGGCTGGGTGCGTACAGCGTCTTGGCCTTGGCCACGTCACCGGCCCGGACCGCGTCGGTGAACGCCCTGGTCGCGGTGACCAGCTTGGCTACCTCGCTGACCACGTAGCCCCGGTAGGAGTCGACGGCGGCCTGAACCTGCCTGTCCTTGGCCGGGCCGCCCAGGTCCTGCTCGGCCAGCGAGCCAGTGCCCGAGCCAGCGGTGCCGCTGGATGGGGTGTTGGCAGTGGCCCGGACGTTCCGGCCGTCGTCACCGCAGCCGGCCGTCAGGCCGAGGACGGCGACACCGACAACGGCAGCGCTCAGCGCAGCCAGCGCACGACGCATGGCGTTCCTCCCGAGATGGTTAGGCAAGGCTTACCTTAGTGAGTTGCTCCCGGAGGGGGAATCTCCGGGTTGTAACATGTCGGACATGACCGACCGCCTCGCGCCCGGTGACCCGGCGCCGCCGTTCACCCTGCCCGACGCCGACGGGAAGCCGGTGTCCCTGTCGGACCTCCTTGGCCAGCGGGTGATCGTCTACGTCTACCCGGCCGCGATGACGCCGGGCTGCACCACCCAGGCCTGCGACTTCCGCGACAACCTGAGCTCGCTGGCCGCCGCAGGCTACGCCGTGGTCGGGCTGTCCCCCGACGGGCCGGAGAAGCTGGCGAAGTTCCGTGCCGCCGAGGGGCTCACCTTCCCGCTGCTGGCCGACGTCGACAGGTCGGTGCTGACGGCGTACGGCGCGTACGGCGAGAAGAAGCTGTATGGCAAGACCGTGATCGGCGTGATCCGCTCGACGTTCGTCGTCGACGAGAAGGGCCTGGTCGAACGCGCGATGTACGGCGTCAAGGCCACCGGCCACGTCGCCAAGCTGCGCCGCGACCTCGGCCTCGACTGACCGCCCGCCCCACCCCGCTCCCGTGTGGTCACCTCTGCGCCGTGTGGTGACCTATCGTTGCCCGGGCGGCCCGTGTGGTGACCTATCCACGTTGTGGTGACCAGTTGGGGTCTCAAGACCCCAACAGGTCACCACTTGGTGGCATCACGCCTTCCTCAACGCCGCATCTCGGTAAGCTTGGCCGCGCGCGGGAGTGGCGGAACTGGCAGACGCACCGGGTTTAGGTCCCGGCGCCTTCGGGTATGGGGGTTCGAGTCCCCCCTTCCGCACAGAGTTGATCTTCACGCGAACCACCCCTCGACCGCGGACGGGCGAGAGGGTCTCAGGTGTTCCGGCCGTACCCCCCACGGTGACCTGCTGCTCGCCGGCTACCGCGGCACGCCAGGCGTCCGGCAGCGCCACCTGCTGCCCGTGCACCTCGACCCGCGGCCCGACGACCGTCCCGCCACGAAGGTGTTGGCCGGCCGGCCGAACACCTCACGCGGCGTGCCGAGCTGCCGGATCCGGCCTGCGCCCATCACCGCGATCCGGTCGGCCAGCGCCAGCGCCTCGGCCTGGTCGTGGGTCACGAACACCGTGGTCACCCTAGACGCTGCGCGTCGAACGGCGTGAACGGCTATGACACCCCCGGTACGTCGTATGGGTACCCCCGAGGGCGCGGCCCCACTGCGGCTGACCCTGGCACGACGTGCCCGCTCCGTCCAGGGACCGTGCACGTCGGGTGGGTAGCTGGCGCGTCCCCTGTCGCATGTCCGATGCGCCGTTCACACCGAGTGCGTGGACGATACCGGTTGGACGCCACGGCCGCCCGCGTTACCGTGCTGGGTAGGCGCAACTCGGTGCATTTCCAGTGAGGAGGAGATCCGGTGTTAGGCGAGTCAGGCCGGGCCGACCTCGACTGGCTGCTCGGCGA
This sequence comes from Mycobacteriales bacterium, assembly GCA_035476575.1. Classification (GTDB taxonomy): domain Bacteria; phylum Actinomycetota; class Actinomycetes; order Mycobacteriales; family JACQDL01; genus DATILL01. The sequence goes on along the minus strand of DATILL010000145.1, from coordinate 13,281 downwards.
GACCCGCCGGTTGCTGGACTCAGCAAGGTCCGGGCAGCCGTCCGAGGCTGACCTCGAGCCGGTCACTGGTGCCGGGGAAAGCGCGGACGGCAGGGTGCGCGCGACGGCGACCCGCGGTCGGCTGGAGCGGGTGGAGCTGGACCCGCGGGTGATGCGGATGAGCTCAGAGGAGCTCGCGGCGCACCTGGTGACCGCGGTGAACGCCGCGCTGGACCAGGTGGCTACGGCGGCGGCCGCGCAGGCCGGGCCCGAGGCCGTGGCGGACTCCGCGGTGTTGGCCGAGCAGCTACGCCAGGTGCAGGAAGACGGCGTACGCCGGATGGCCGCGTTCACCCAGGGCATCTCCGAGGCGATGGCCCAGCTCGGCCGGCAGAGCTGACCGCCATGACCGACCTGGACGTCGACCCGGAGCGCCTGCGAACCGCGGCGGACAAGCTTGAGGCGGCGGTCGAACGGATGGATGCCGACCTGGCCGCACTGGAGCAGGAGGCCACCACCTACCAGCAAGCGTGCGGCTCGGACGGCATCGGCATGGCGATCAGCTCCTGCTACGAGGCGATCTACGAGATGGCGCTCGACTCGTACTCCGCCAACCTGGGTGAGCTGATCAGCTACGCCCGGGACCTGGACACCATGGCGGACACCTACGACACCGCTGAGCAGTCCAACAAGGCGGCCTTTGACGCGATCGACCCCGGCACAGTGCCGTAGCGTGGGCATGCAACTTCCGGGCGAGCTGGTCTGGCTGCTGTCCATGCTCGGCTACACCTGGCCGGAGGCGGACGAGGAGAAGCTGTTCGATCTCGGCAACGTGTGGACCCGGTACGCCGGCACGCTGGCCACCGCGGTGCAGGACGCCGACCTGGCTGCACAGTCGGTGTGGCAGGCCAACTACGGCGACGCGGTCACCGCCTTCCAGGGAGCATGGACCGACCACGAGGCACCGGCCGGCAACCTGCGCGACGGCGCGGATGGCGCCACCCTCATCGGGATCGGGCTGATGGTCGCGGCCGGGGTGGTGCTGGCCCTGAAGATCAACGTGATCGTGCAGCTCACCATACTGGCGATCGAGATCGCGCAGGCTATCGCGACCGCGGGGCCGACGTTCGGCGCGTCGCTGCTGGAGATCCCGATCTTCAAGCAGATCACCGGCCTGCTGATCAACGAGCTGATCAACCTGGCCCTGCAGACGCTGCTCGATGGGTAGGGGCAAGCGCGGCCGTGCTCGGGCCGCCCGACAGGAGGCGAAGTACGCTCGCAAGGCCGCCCGTGGGCTGTTTAAGAAGCTGGGCGCGGATGTGAAGTTTCGCAAACCCAAGCCGAGGCCGAAGACACCGCAGGCGCCAACGCCACCAAAACCAGACCCGATCCGCCGGGTCAGCCAGCAGCAACAAGGCCACATCTTTGGTACGCCGCAGTACAAAAGACGGCTGGCCGATGGAAAACCGACCTCGTACTTCCACGACGAGCGGTCAGCAAACAAGTACACCTACGAGGCCTGGTACAAAGGCAAGCCGGTCAAGGGCGACCCGAGGAAGCGGGAGCACGACTTCGGCCATCCTGTCGGCGTCGGCCCGAAAGGCGGCACCCAGAGCCGGGTCCGGGTGCACATGGACAACAAAGGAGAGGTGCACGGCCACCCGAGCGGGCCGGAAACCGCCTCCTGAGCGATGAGCAGGTGAGGTCAGTGGACGACATTCTGGATGAGATCACGCGCACGTACGGCTCGCTGGACCGGCCCCACTTCGGACAGGTCGCCGAGCGGCTGGACCAGCAGCTGTACCAGCAGCTGGTGGAGTCGATCGCGAGCCAGTTCGAGGTCGAGGAGACGACCGACCCGAACGACGACCACGCCTTCGTGCTGGCGCTGTCCCGGGACGACCGGAGCTGGTCGCTGGGGCTGTCTGTGGTGGGTCCGTACGCGGTGTTCGCCCGGGTCGGCCAGGCCTGGGACGAGATCCTGACGCAGACCACCCCGGACCTGGACGAGTACGAGCGGTGGCTGATGTACCAGCTCACCCGCGCCGGGCTGCGCCCGCTGCGGCAGGAGGAGCTGGAGCGGCCGGTCGAGCTAGCCCTCTACAACACAGAGCCCGGCGAGGTCCGCGTCTACCACGCACTGTTCACCGACACCCCCGGCCTGCCCTGGGACAAGGAGGAGCTGCGCCGGCTCGGCCTGATCTAGGTGTTCCCCCACAGAGGCGTCCGTCGTCCGCGGACCACTTACCCCGCAGAGTCGTTCACTCGCATGGATCGGTGCCGGGATGGTGTTGCCCGCGGGCGAGCGGGCATTGCCAGCTGACGCGGCAGCGGGCTTTGCGGGTGGGTCCGGAACAGTGTGTCGCGGGGTTCCCGCCAGTCCACTGGATATCCCTGGCCTGGATATCCTGGGTATATCGTCATATCCCTGGGTATATCGCCGAACATGTCGGCTGCGGTTGCTCAGATCGCGTACTCGACGGGCTCTCTGTTGGCCGGCGTATGGTCTGGCTCGAACGGCAGCCCGATCGACGTACAGCGCCGCCAGGAAATCGATCAAACCCGTCGATCGGGACCCAACAGGGTGACCACTAGTCCGAAGTCGGTGTCGAGGGCCAGGTAGGGCAACATCCCGCGCGGGCGGCGTCCAGGTCCACGGTGGGCTGTCGCGGCAGGACGGTGGCGAGATGGACGCCGAGCGCCCGCAGCGCCCGGCCCCGGTGGCTGATCGCGTCCTTCTCGGCCGGCGGCAGCTCCGCGGCAGTACGGGTCTCACCGGAAGGCACGAAGATCGGGTCGTAACCGAAGCCACCGTCCCCACGCGGTGCACGCAACAGCGAGCCGGCCATCCGACCCTCGACCACATGCTCGGTCCCGTCCGGGAGCACCAGCGCCGCCGCGCAGACGAACGCTGCCCCGCGCCGGTCATCCGGCACGTCCGCGACCTGATCCAGGACGAGCCGCAGGTTGGCCAGGTCATCCCGGTCGCGGCCGGCCCAGCGGGCGGACAGCACCCCAGGCATGCCGTTCAGCGCGTCGACGGCGAGGCCCGAGTCGTCCGCCACGGCGGGCAGTCCGGTGTGCCGGGCCGCCTCGCGCGCCTTGAGCAGGGCGTTCGCGGCGAACGTCGCGCCGGACTCGGGCACCTCGTCGTACGGTGGCACGTCGTCCAGGCCGACCAGCTCGACCTGCACCACCCCGGCGAGGATACGGCGCAGCTCCGCCAGCTTCTTCGCGTTGCGCGAGGCAAGCAGCAGCCGGTTCATGCCGACAGCGCCTGCTGCTGGTGCTTGGTCAGCTCGGCACAGCCACTCACCGCGAGGTCGAGCAGCCGGTCCAGGGTGGCCCGGTCGAACGCCGCGCCCTCCGCCGTCCCCTGCACCTCGACGAACGTCCCCGCCGCGGTGCAGACGACGTTCATGTCGGTCTCGGCCTGTGCGTCCTCCTCGTAGCAGAGGTCCAGCCGCGGCTGGCCGGCGACAACGCCCACGCTGACCGCGGCGACCGAGGTGGGCAGCGGCAGGCTGGCGCCGGACTGCCCGGTGGCGGACAGCGCGCCCCTGCGGCGCAGCCACTCCACCGCGTCGGCCAGGGCGACGTAGGCGCCGGTGACTGCCGCCGTCCGGGTGCCGCCATCGGCCTGCAGCACGTCGCAGTCGATCGCTATGGTGTTCTCCCCCAGTGCGGACAGGTCGACGCAGGCCCGCAGCGAGCGGCCGATCAGCCGGCTGATCTCGTGCGTACGGCCGCCCAGCCGGCCGCGGACCGACTCCCGGTCGTTGCGGGTGTGGGTGGCGCGCGGCAGCATCGAGTACTCCGCGGTGACCCAGCCCAGGCCGCTGCCCTTGCGCCAGCGCGGCACCCCCTCGGTCACGCTGGCCGCGCAGAGCACCCGGGTGTTGCCGAAGTCGATCAGGGCCGAGCCCTCGGCCCAGCGCTGCCAGCCACGGATGATGCTGACCGGCCGTAGCTGGTCGGGGGCACGGTCGTCGGGTCGCGTCATGCCCGCCAGCCTAGTGACGCCGTCCCCGCGACCCGTCGCCGGAAGGTCACCACGACGACGGCCGTTCCTGGCGACCTTGTGGCGGCAAGTCGCCGGGGCGGCAGGTGCCGGGTCAGATGTCGTACGACGTGTCGGGGTGGACCTGCTCGGTCGGCCCGGCGTAGCCCTCGGCGGCGGCCGTGACGATCTTCTCGGCGTTCGCCCAGGGCGGGATGTGGGTGACCAGCAGCCGGCCGACCTCCGCCTTGGCCGCGTGCTCACCGGCCTCCCGGCCGGTCAGGTGCAGGTCCGGCGGGGTCCGTGTCCCGTCCTCGAACGACGCCTCGCACAGGAGCACGTCGGACCCGGCGGCCAGCCGCACCAGCGACTCCGACACGCCGGTGTCACCGGAGTACGTCAGCGCCCGGCCGCCCGCCTCCAGCCGCAGCGCGAAGGTCTCCACCGGATGGTTCACCCGGTCCGTCCGCAGCGTGAACGGCCCCAGCTCACGCTCCCCCGGCTGCAGCGCGCCGAACCCGAACACGTCGGTCAGCCCCTCGGTGCTGGTCGGCTCGTACGCCGCGGCCAGCCGCCCATGGGTGCCACGCGGCCCGAGCACCGGGATCCGCGGTGGCACCCCCGCCGGGCTGTACCGCCGGACCACGACGTAGGGGCACACGTCCAGGCAGTGGTCGCCGTGCAGGTGGGACAGCACGATCGCGTCAATGTCGAGCAGCCCGGCGTGCCGCTGCAGCGCCCCCAACGCGCCGTTACCCAGGTCGAGCAGCACCCGGAACCCGTCCGCCTCAACCAGGTACGACGAGCAGGGCGACGCCGGCCCGGGAAAGCTACCCGAACAGCCGATCACGGTCAGTCGCATGCTCACCCCTTCGCACGGGTCTCCGCCAGGAGGCCAATGTCGTCATAGCCTGCCAGGCCCTCGACCGCGGCAATGACCGGCCCGAGGAAACGCCGGCCCAGCCGCCGGAACGCCTCCGGGTCGCCGGTGGCGGCGAACTGGTGCCGGGGCGGCCCGGCGTCGGCCGGCCGCAGCGTGTCGGTCCGGGTCAGCACCTGGTAGACGTCCTTGGCGGTCTCCTCGGCGCTGGACACCAGCGTGACGCCGTCGCCCATGACCAGGCTGATCACCCCGGTCAGCATGGGGTAGTGCGTGCAGCCAAGCACCAGCGTGTCGACCCCGTCGGCCAGCAGCGGGTCGAGATACCCCTGGGCCAAGCCGAGGACCTGCCGCCCGCTGGTCAGGCCGCGTTCCACGAAGTCGACGAACCGCGGGCAGGCCACGGCGTCCACGGTCACGTCCGGCGCGGCGGCGAACGCGTCCTCGTACGCCCGGCTGGTGATCGTCGCGACCGTCCCGATCACGCCGACCCGGCCGGTCCGGGTCGCCGCGACGGCCCGCCGTACGGCCGGCAGGATCACCTCGACCACCGGGACGTCGTAGCGCTCGCGGGCATCGCGCAGGCAGGCCGCGCTGGCGCTGTTGCAGGCGATGACCAGCAGCTTCACGCCGGACCCGACGAGGTGGTCGCAGACGTCGAGGGAGTGCCGGCGGACCTCGGCGATCGGCTTCGGCCCGTACGGCGCATGGGCGGTGTCCCCGACGTAGCGGATCTGCTCGGCCGGGAGCTGGTCGATCACGGACCGGGCCACGGTCAGCCCACCGACGCCGGAGTCGAAGATCCCGATCGGCGCGGTCGGCGGCGGCCGAAGGCTCATCCCCGTCACGCCCAGAGCTGGCCTTCGAGGGCCCGCTCGGCGGCGTCGAGGTCAGGGGCGTACGCACCGGTCGAGAGATACTTCCAGCCCGCGTCGGCCACCACGAAGGCGATGTCGGCCGGCCGGCCGGCGGCCACCGCCCGCTCGGCCATGGCCATCGCGGCGTGCAGGATCGCGCCGGTGGAGATGCCGGCGAAGATCCCCTCCGACTCCACGAGCTGGCGGGTACGCCGTAGCGCGTCGCCACTGGTGACCGAGAAGCGGGCGGTGAGCACCGAGTCGTCGTACAGCTCAGGGACGAAGCCCTCGTCGATGTTGCGCAGGCCGTAGACCGTGTCGCCGTAGCGGGGCTCGGCGGCCACGATCTGCACGCCCGGCGCCTGCTCGCGCAGGTACCGGCCGACCCCCATCAGCGTGCCGGTGGTGCCCAGCCCGGCGACGAAGTGGGTGATCGAGGGCAGGTCGCGCAGCAGCTCCGGGCCGGTCGTCTCGTAGTGCGCCTGGGAGTTGGCCGGGTTGCCGTACTGGTAGAGCATCACCCAGTCGGGGTTCTCCGTGGCCAGCACCTTGGCTACCCGGACCGCTTCGTTGGACCCGCCGGTGGCCGCCGAGAGCCGGATCTGGGCGCCGTACATCTGCAGAAGCTGGCGGCGTTCGACTGAGGTGTTCTCCGGCATCACGCAGATCAGCGTGTAGCCGCGCAGCCTGGCCAGCATGGCCAGCGATATGCCGGTGTTGCCGCTGGTGGGCTCCAGGATCGTGCAGCCCGGCTGGAGCAGGCCGTCCTTCTCCGCCTGGTGCACCATGTACAGCGCGGCCCGGTCCTTGATCGAGCCGGTCGGGTTGCGGTCCTCCAGCTTCGCCCACAGCCGTACCTCAGCCGACGGAGACAGCCGGGGCAGCCCGACCAGCGGGGTGCCGCCGACGGAGTCGACCAGCGACGCGAAGCGAGCCATCGGGAGGGCGGTCAGCCGCCGGCCACGGCCGGCAGGATGGTGACCGAGTCGCCGTCGCTCAGGGTGGTGCCGAGCGAGCCGGTGAACCGGACGTCCTCGTCGTTGACGTAGACGTTGACGAACCGGTGCAGCGCGCCGTTGTCGGTGACCAGCCGGCCCTTCAGGCCGGGGTGCCTGCTGTCCAGGTCGTCGACGAGCGCGGCGAGCGTCTCCCCGGACGCCTCGACGGCCTTCGCGCCGGCGGTGTAGGTGCGCAGGATGGTCGGGATGCGGACCTCGATGGCCATGGGTCGGTTGTCCTTCGTGGATCGGGCTGGCAGGCGTGGGCTGGAGACGATGGGCGGTGCGGGATCGATGCGACGGGCTCCGCCGGCCCGGCGGTCGGCCGGTGTCGTGGCTGGTCAGTCGTAGACCGTGGCGGCCGGGGTGTGCCCGAGCAGGTAGCGCTCGACCACCTCGACCTCCTCCTCGCGGACGACGCCGTCGACGATCCGGAACGACCGGAGCTCCACCGTCGCCGGGTCACGGGTCGACACCACCACGTAGTGTGCGCCCGGCTCCGCGGCTATGGAGATGTCGGTGCGCGACGGGTATGCCTCGGTCGCGGTGTGGGAGTGGTAGAGGACCACCGGCTCCTCGTCCCGGTCGTCCATCTCCCGCCAGACGCGCAGGTGCTCGGCGGAGTCGAACCGGTGGAACGTCGGGGACCGCTCGGCGTTCGTCATCGCGATGAAGCGCTCCGGCCGGTCGGACCCGGCGGGCCCGGCGACGACCCCACACGCCTCGTCCGGGTGGTCCCGGCGGGCATGGGCGACTATGGCGTCGTACGTCGCCTGGTCGATCGTCAGCACGGGTGCAAGGGTATCGCGCCCGCCGCGCACCGCCGCCGGCCTGCGCCGCTCCCGCCGTCCGTGTGGTGACCACAACGCCGTGTGGTGACCTCTTGTGGTCTCCGTACAACGTGTGGTCACCTATGCGCCGTGTGGTGACCTCTCGTGGTCTCCAGCGCCCGTGTGGTGACCAATGGGCGTTGTGGTCACCACACGTTGGTCCCCGGCAACAAGAGGTCACCACAACGCCGAGAGGTGACCACAGCCGTGGTCAGTCGTAGGGGGACCCGCCCACGGTGGCTTCCACCAGCAGCTCCTGGAGCAGGGTGAGCCAGCGGTAGAGTTCGTAGCCGGGCGCGGCCGGGTCGTCGGGCTCAGGCGCGTCCATGTCCTCGGTCACGTCCAGCCGGGTGCCGATGACCAGCCGGACGTCGTTCAACGCCGACAGCCAGGCCCGGGTCGTGTCGCCGTCCAGGCAGACCCGCCCGCCGGCCGCCGGAAGGGTGTCGAGGACCCGCTGGGCGGTCTCGCTCTTGTGCCGGCGCAGCGAGGACTCGGTCAGCCGGCGGAACTCGCCCGCCGAGTCCGGGTCGTCGCGGTACCCGTCCGGCAACAGCCGGGCCAGCGCAGGGTCCACCGGCTGGCCGTCCGGCACGCCCACGGGGCCGACGCCGCCGGGGCCGAGCAGCAGCTCCAACGGATCCGTGGACCCCGCGATGGGCAGGCCACCGGCCACCATGTCCCGCACCGCAACCACCAGCTCACGCAGCACCTGCGCGTCCGCCGGGTCGAACCGCATCACGATGCCGCCGGCACGCCGGCCCACCCAGTCCATGGCTACGGCTGCTGCAGGGTCGCCCACAGGCCGGCGCCATGCAGCCGGCTGACGTCGTGCTCCATCTGTTCCCGCCGGCCGCTGGAGACCACCGCCCGGCCCTTGTAGTGCACGTCGAGCATCAGCGCCGTCGCCTTCTCCCGGGTGTACCCGAACAGGTCCTGGAAGACGTACACAACATAGGACATCAGGTTGATCGGGTCGTTCCACACCAGGGTGATCCACGGCCGGTCCGGATCGACCCAAGCGTTCTGCTCGGTCTGTTCGGTGCGTTGCGGAGCAAGCGTTCCCGCCATGCCCACCATGGTGACACGCCCGCCGCCGAGCCGCCGAGCCTGCCGGACGCGGCCCCGCGCAGCTCGACGTAGGCTGCGCCACCGTGACCTCGACCGCGCTGTGCACCGACCACTACGAGCTGACCATGCTGGCGGCCGCGCTGCGGGACGGTACGGCGGAGCGGCGCTGCGTGTTCGAGACGTTCGCACGCCGGCTGCCGGACGGCCGGCGGTACGGCGTGGTGGCCGGCACCGGGCGGCTGCTGGAGGCGATCGAGGCGTACCGGTTCGACGGCGACCAGCTCGACTACCTGGCCGGTACCGGGGTGATCGACCGGCCGACCCGGGACTGGCTGGCCGGCTACCGGTTCACCGGCCGGGTGAGCGGGTACGCCGAGGGCGAGCTGTACTTCCCGGGCTCGCCGGTGCTGACCGTGGAGGGGATCTTCGCCGAGGCGGTGCTGCTGGAGACGCTGGTGCTGTCGGTCCTCAACTACGACTGCGCGGTCGCCTCGGCCGCCGCCCGGATGGTCACCGCCGCGGCCGGCCGGCCACTGATCGAGATGGGCTCCCGGCGGACCCACGAGGATGCGGCGGTGGCCGCGGCCCGGGCTGCCTACCTGGCCGGGTTCGCCGGCACCTCGAACCTGCGCGCCGGCCGGGAGCACGGCATCCCCACGCTGGGTACGGCGGCGCACGCGTTCACCCTGGTGCACGACAGCGAGGCGGACGCCTTCCGGTCCCAGGTGGACGCGCTCGGCCTGGGCACCACGCTGCTGGTCGACACCTATGACATCAGCCAGGGCGTCCGGACGGCGATCGAGGTGGCTGGGCCGTCGCTGGGAGCGATCCGGATCGACTCCGGGGACCTCGGCGTCCTAGCCCAGCAGACCCGCGCGCTGCTGGACGAGCTGGGTGCGACCTCGACCCGGATCGTGCTCTCCGGCGACCTGGATGAGCACTCGATCGCCGCGCTGGCCGCCGCCCCGGTAGACGCCTATGGTGCCGGCACCGCGGTGGTCACCGGCTCCGGTGCGCCGACGGCCGAGCTGATCTACAAGCTGGTCGAGGTTGAGGGGCGGCCGGTGGCCAAGCGCTCGGAGCACAAGGGCACGCAGGGCGGGCGGAAGGTCGCCGTACGCCGGCATAAACCGACCGGCACGGCGGTGGAGGAGGTGCTCGGGCGTGGCGCCGGGCCACCGGCCGGGGCTGGTGACCGGGCACTGCAGCGACCGCTGGTCGAGAACGGCGCCGTGCTCGCCGGCCTGCCGGGCCTAACCAACGCCCGCGAGCACCTGCGGCAGGCCTTGGTCACCGTCCCCTGGGAGGGGCTGAAGCTGTCCCGTGGCGAGCCGGCCATCCCCACGATGTACCTGCCCTGAGCACCTTCCCGAGCCTCCCCCGTGTGGTGACCACTCGGTGTTGTGGTGACCTCTCGTTGCCTGTGACGCCCGTGTGGTGACCACTCGGCGTTGTGGTGACCTCTTGGGGTCTGCTGGCACCGTGTGGTGACCTCTTGAGGTACGAGGGAGAGGGGACGGGGACAGAGCGGGACGGGACGGAGGTGGGGCCGGCAGGGGCAGAATGGGGCAGGTGAGCAGCGCGGTGATCGTCGTGGACGTGCAGAACGACTTCTGCGAGGGCGGCAACCTCGCCGTCGCGGGTGGGGCCGAGGTGGCCGGGCGGATCAGCCGGCGGCTGGCCGACGGCGGCTACGACCACGCCGTGGCCACGCGGGACCACCACATCGACCCGGGCCAGCACTTCGCCGACTCCCCCGACTACGTGGCGACCTGGCCACGGCACTGCGTCGCCGGCACCGCTGGCGTCGAGCTGCACCCGGCGCTTGACACCAGCCGGATCGAGGCGGTCTTCGACAAGGGCGAGCACACCGCGGCGTACAGCGGCTTCGAAAGCTCTGCCGCCGACGGGGTCGGGCTGGCCGACTGGCTGCGCGGGCACGGGGTCACCGCCGTCGAGGTGTGCGGCATCGCCACCGACCACTGCGTGAAGGCAACGGCGCTGGACGCCGTCCGGGCCGGCTTCGACACCGTGGTCCGGCTCGACCTGACCGCGGGCGTCACGGCCGCCACCACGGCCCGGGCACTGACCGAGCTGGCCGCGGCCGGGGTGGCCCTGGTCGGCGCCCCGGTCGTAGCCTGACCCGCCCAGCCCCACGCATGTCGCAAAGTCCAGCGGGACGCGTCGGCGTGTCGTGCTGGATCTTCGTGACAAGGGTCACCCGGCAAGAGGTGTCAGTCGGGAGGGATCACGCCACCGGCGGCCAGGTCCTCGGCGTCAGCGGCCTCCACCTCGTCCCGGGAGATACCGAGGATGAACAGGATCGCATCCAGGTACGGCTGGGACAGCGCGGTGTCAGCCGCCGCCTGCACCACCGGCTTGGCGTTGAAGGCGATGCCCAGGCCGGCCGAGTTGAGCATGTCGATGTCGTTGGCGCCGTCACCCACCGCGACGGTTTGCGACAGCGGTACGCCGTACTGCTCGGCGAACCGCACCAGCGCCCTGGCCTTGCCGGCCCGGTCCAGCACCTCCCCGACCACCCGGCCGGTGAGCACGCCATCGGCGATCTCCAGGGTGTTCGCCGCCGCGAAGTCGAGGCCGAGGTCGGCGGCCAGCCCGTCGACCACCTGGCTGAAGCCGCCGCTGACGATGCCGATCCGGTAGCCCATCCGCTTCAGCGTGCGGACCAGGGTCCGGGCGCCGAGACCGAGCTCGATCGTGGACCGCACCGACTCCAGCGTGTCGGCCGGCAGGCCGGCGAGCAGCGCCACCCTGGCCCGCAACGACTCGGCGAAGTCCATCTCACCGGCCATCGCCCGCGCGGTCACCGCGCTCACCTCGGCGGCACAGCCGGCGTACGCGGCGAGCATCTCGATCACCTCGCCGCGGATCAGCGTGGAGTCGACGTCGAGCACCAGCAGCCGCTTGGCGCGGCGGTGCAGCCCGGCCCGCTCGACCGCGATGTCGATGCCGGTCTCGGTGGCCGCGGTGACCAGCGCGCTGCGCAGCGTGCCGGGGTCCGCGCCGGAGACCATCAGCTCCAGGCTGGTGACCGGGTAGTGGGACAGCCGGGAGATCGTGTCGATGTTGCCACCCAGGTCGGCGATCCGGTGGGCCACCTCGCCCACCGCGCCGGCCCGCAGCGGGCGGCCCAGCACGATCACGTGGTGCCGGTCGGAGCGGCGTACCCGGACGCCAGGCTCACGTAGCGGCGGGTCGGCGACCAGCACCTCCGACTCCATCCCGAGCGCGTCGCAGCAGGCGTTCACGACCCGACGCAGCGAGCCGGGCTCGCCGTGCAGCGCGACCAGCACGCCCAGCACCAGCCGGCCCCGGATCACCACCTGTTCGACGTCGAGCACCTCGACGTCATGACCGGCCAACGCGGCGAAGAGTGCGGAGGTCACGCCAGGCCGGTCTCGGCCGGTGACGGTCACCAGGACGCTGTGCGGCTCCATGACGGAGTCGTGCTCCTCCCTTGCCGGCGCGTCCTCCCAGGTCATGATCAGTCGCCAGCGTCGCGGACCGGTTCCTGCCTCCGCGACGTTGACGCCGGACTGTGCTGGTGCGGCTAGCGCACGCCTCTAATGCTGCCGCCGACCGGCATGCGCTTCCAGTTGCAGCCGCTCGGCCATGTGCGGGTGGTGCAGCTCGAACGCCGGTCGCTCGGACCTGATCCGGGGCAACGAGACGAAGTTGTGCCGCGGCGGCGGTGAGGACGTGGCCCACTCCAGCGAGTTGCCGTGGCCCCACGGGTCGTCGGCGGTGGTGACCTCGCCGTACCGGTAGGACTTGTAGACGTTCCACAGGAACGGCAGCGTCGACGCGCCGAGGACAAAGGCACCGATCGACGAGATGGTGTTGAGCGTGGTGAAACCGTCGGTGGGCAGGTAGTCCGCGTACCGCCGCGGCATGCCCTCGTTACCCAGCCAGTGCTGGACCAGGAACGTGGTGTGGAAGCCGATCACGGTGCCCCAGAAGTGCAGCTTCCCAAGCTTTTCGTCCAGGAAGCGCCCGGTGAACTTCGGGAACCAGAAGTAGATCCCGGAGTATGCCGCGAAGACGATCGTGCCGAAGAGCACATAGTGGAAATGCGCCACCACGAAGTACGTGTCGGACACGTGGAAGTCGACCGGCGGGCTGGCCAGCAGCACGCCGGACAGGCCGCCGAACAGGAAGGTGACAAGGAAGCCGAGCGCGAACAGCATCGGCGTCTCAAATGTCAACGCCCCCCGCCACATCGTGCCGATCCAGTTGAAGAACTTGATCCCGGTCGGCACCGCGATGAGGAAGGACAGGAAGCTGAAGAACGGCAGCAGCACCGCACCGGTCGCGAACATGTGATGCGCCCACACCGTCATCGACAGCGCCCCGATGCTCAACGTGGCGAAGACCAGGCCCTTGTAGCCAAACAGCGGCTTGCGGCTGAACACCGGGAGGACCTCGGTGACGATGCCGAAGAAGGGCAGCGCCACGATGTAGACCTCGGGATGGCCAAAGAACCAGAACAGGTTCAGGAACAGCAAGGGATCGCCGCCGCCAGCGGGATCGAAGAAAGTGCTGCCGAAGTTGCGGTCGGTGAGCAGCATGGTGATACCGCCCGCGAGCACCGGCAGCGCCAGCAGGAGCAGGAACGCCGTTATCAGGATCGACCACACGAAGAGCG
>DATILL010000144.1:0-22594 GCA_035476575.1 Mycobacteriales bacterium | reverse complement strand
GACCCCCGGGACGTCGTACCTGGGACGTTCGAGCTGGAGTGGCCGAAGGGGTCCGGCCAGGTCCGGGAGTACCCGGAGGTCGACCGGGTCGCATGGTTCGACCTGGAGCAGGCCCGGGACAAGCTGGTGGCCGGGCAGCGGACCTTCCTCGACCGCCTAGCCGAACGGCTCCCATCCTGAGCATCCGGACCAGCCGGATGAATGGCTCGTCGCCGTACGCGCCGCGGTAGACCGTCCACAGCTCACATCCCGTTGCCGGCTCCGCCAGCATGACATAGCAGACGACAGGTCGGTCTGGCCCACACAGGTTCGGATACGCGGATTGCACCGGCCGCCCGCAAGACGGGGTGACGTCACGTGCGCCAGCTCGACTTTAGTTGTTGCGCAAGCAGGCGAACCAGCTCACCGCCGATGTAGCCTTTCGGCGTCGACGACCGACACCCTTCATTGGCATAGCACCTCATCGACATCGACGTGGCTGACCAGCCGGTCCCGCAATGCCCGTTCCGGTGGCCGCGACCAGCCCGTGGAGCTCCGTTGTGTGGTTAACCTCGTTATGATTGACACGCCCGAACTCTTCCAATCTGGCGTGCTTCGCACCAGCAGCTCCGGCCAAGATTTTCGGCATCCACGAGCCGGAACTCAGCTCGGGTCGTTGCCCCAACATCCGCACTTTTGGGCAGAGCTGCCGAACAGTCGACCGCTACCGTGTCGATACCAGAAAAGGAATCTGCTCCACAATTTAAAAGGGGCAGATCAATTGTGGAGGATGGCAATGACGTGGAGTAACTGGGAAGACCTCGGCGGCATCATCACCTCCGGCGTCGGGGTGTCCTCCTAGGCCGAGGGCCGTCTCGACTGCTTCGCTAAGGGCTAGGACAACCACATGTGGCACAAGTGGTGGGCCTGAGATCCCGGTAGCTGGGTCGGCCGACATTTGATATCATCGAGCTGGCACGGAAAGGCGGGCCCGGCTGACGGCCGGACTGCTGCTCTTTCCCGTCGAGTAGCTTAGCGGGCGCGCGGCTATACCCTGACGGTCACCCGGCACAAAGGCGATGATCCGTTCGTTGAACCCCTCCAGCCGTAGCCCGTACAATGGCGATGGTGAGGCGATGTCCCGCGTCAAGCTTCTGGCTCAGGAGTCTTGACGCGGGACAGACACGCTAACCGCCAACCGCCTTGCGCAGGATCAACCGCGAGCCGCAGGCCCGCTCGACAGCTCGACCAGGCCGGTGGCCTCGGCAGCCCCGGGTGCCCTCGCGGATCCCGTCCTCCTTCGATCGTCGGCGCCCAGCCCTGCGCGGGCAGGTGGCCGACGGCCTCCTGGACACGGTGGTCCACGGTGAGCCTGCCCAGGACCGGGCTGCGAGATCTTGATCTTCCGTTTGCGTTGCACGCGGACCAGCCGTGCCGAGGCGTCCGTCCGCACGACGACCGCGGCGCGTCGCGGTGCCGTCCGCCCGTCCGCATGCCACCATGGGACGTCGCGTGTCTGATCGCGACACTCATACTTCCCAAAAGCGACAGTCTCGCCAGCCGATGAGCGGTCCCGCGCCGCGGCTGACCGATCCTGAATGGCGGGTGTCATGTCGAATGTAACGGAAGCACCGGTCGGGATGCTGTCCCCTATGTCACGTCGATTGTTGCACATAGCCTCCGCTACCGAGCACGCGTTGTTACATGTGGTCGCTGAGGCCCATCTCGAAGGCGAGCATTTCCAGCTCGAGCCCTTTATCGTCGTCGGCATTATCGCCGACGTCCGGCATATCCTGTCGATAGTGGTCAGCCTTGCGCTGCCAGAGACGGCGACCGTGAACCGGGACCGGCTGGTGGAGCTGGACGTCGACGCCGGGGCGGCGTTCGTGCTGGTGGCCGGCCTGGCTCTCGCTCGATGGTCGCAGGGAAGATCCACCCCGCGGCCTGACCCAGATATCACTACGCCGTCCGGGGAGTAGCGATGCTCCCAGTTGGCGCAGTCGCAGTGGCAGTAGTCGCCGCCGGCCCGATGGCCGGTCCGGCCAGCCCCGCGGACCTGATGGCGGCCCGCGAGCAGATGGCGTTGTCGCTGGGGTGGCATATCGTGCTGGCCTGCCTCGGGGTCGGCCTGCCGGCCCTGACGGCGTTTATGGAATGGCGGGGAGTCCGCACCGGCGACGAGACGTACACCCTGCTGGCCCGGCGGTGGGCGAAGGTCATGGGCATGCTGTTCGCGGTGGGGGCAGTGTCGGGCACGATCCTCAGCTTCGAGCTCGGGCTGCTGTGGCCGGGCCTGATGGGGACCTACGGCCAGGTGGTCGGGCTGCCGTTCGCGCTGGAGGGCTTCGCGTTCTTTATCGAGGCGATATTCGTCGGCATCTACCTGTATGCCTGGGACCGGCTGTCGCCCCGGGCGCACCTGCTCTCCGCCGTACCGGTCATTGTGGCCGGCGTCGCCTCGGCGTTCTTCGTGGTCTGCGCCAACGCGTGGATGAACCAGCCGAGCGGCTTCCAGCTCGTGGGCGGACGGATGACCGAGGTGGACCCGTGGGCGGCGATGTTCAACCCGGCGACCCCGCCGCAGACGATCCACATGATCCTGGCGGCGTTCATAGTGGCCGGCTTCACCACCGCCGCCGTGTACGCCGTAGGGATGCTGCGCGGGCGCCGCGACCGTTACCACCGGCTGGGGCTGCTCGTCCCGTTCACCTTCGCGGCGATCCTCACCCCGGTGCAGATCGGGGTCGGCGACTATGCGGCCCGGTTCCTCGCCGACCGGCAGCCGGTCAAGCTCGCCGCCATTGAGGCGGTGTACCAGACCGGTTCGCACGTGCCGCTGCACCTCGGCGGGATCGTCCGCGACGGCGAGCTGCGGTACGCGGTGGAGATCCCGAACGGGCTGTCGCTGCTGGTCGGCTACCGGCCCGACACTGTCGTACGGGGGCTGGACATAGCCGCGCCGGCGGACCGGCCGCCGGTCGGCGTCGTACACCTGTCCTTCGACCTGATGGTCTCGATCGGCTTGAGCCTGCTGCTGCTCGGGCTGTGGCTCGGGATCGCCTGGTGGCGGCGCCGCGACCTGCCCCGTTCGCCGTGGTTTCTCCGGCTGACCGCGCTGGCCGGGGTTGCCGCGGTCGTCGCCCTGGAGGCCGGGTGGGTGGTGACCGAGGTGGGCCGGCAGCCCTGGGTGGTCTACGGCCAGCTCCGCACCCTCGACGCGGTCAACCCGGCGCCGGGGCTGGTGGTCGGGCTGGTCGCCGTCGTCGCGGTCTACGCGGTCATGACGGTCGCGACGGTGTACGTGCTGCGCCGGATGGTGCGCGGCGGCCGCGACCAGTGGGCTCCCCAGGAGCCCGGGCGCGAGGTCGAGCTATGACCGCGGCCCAGGTCCTGCTGGGCGTCATCTGGGTCACCCTGACGCTGTACGCGCTGCTGGGCGGGGCGGACTTCGGCGGCGGGTTCTGGGACCTGTTCGCCGGGGGCAGCCGGACCGGGCACGGCGCGCGGGTGCTGATCGCGCGGGTGCTCGGCCCGGTCTGGGAGGCCAACCACGTCTGGCTGATCTTCGTGCTGGTGCTGCTGTGGACCGGCTTCTCGCCGGTCTTCGCGGCGGTCATGTCCACGCTGTACGTGCCGCTGACGCTGGCCGCGCTGGGCATCATCGGGCGCGGCGCCGCGTTCGCGTTCCGCAAGGCGAGCACCGAGCTGTGGCAGCTCCGGCTGTTCGGCGCGGCGTTCGCCCTCTCCTCGATCCTCACGCCGTTCTTCCTCGGTACGGTGGCCGGCGGGATCGCTTCCGGCCGGGTGCCGATGGGCATCGCCGCGGGCGACCTGCTGACGAGCTGGGTCAACCCGACGTCGATCCTCGGCGGAGTGCTGGCCGTCGGCGCGTGCGCCTTCCTGGCAGCGGCCTACCTGTGCCAGGACGCCGTCCGGCTCGGGATGCCGGACCTGGCCGCGACGTTCCGGCGGCGGGCGCTGGGGACCGGGGTCGTGGTCGGCGCGGTCGCACTGAGCGGCATCGCGATCCTGCGCGCCGACGCACCCCGGCTGTTCCACGGCCTCACCCACCGTGCGCTGCCGCTGGTCGTCGTCTCGGCGGCGGCCGGGCTCGCCTCGCTGGCCACGATCGCCGCCCGGCGGTACGTGCTGGTGCGCGTCACCGCCGCGCTCGCGGTGGCCGCGGTGCTGTGGGGCTGGGCAGTGGCCCAGTACCCCGACATGCTCCAGCCCGGGACGCCGTACACCTCGGTGGCGGCCACCGGGTCGGTGATCACCGCGACCCTGGCTGCCACCGCTGTCGGTGCCCTGCTGCTCGTGCCTTCCCTGGGCTGGCTGTTCGTCCTCTTCCAACGCGAGCCCACCCAGGACGGCGGCTGACCTGGATGCGCTGACCCCGATGCGCTGACCCGCGGGTTCGGTCGCGGGTCAGCGCATCCCGTGTGCGGCTCGCGCATGGGGCCGGGCGCAGCGCCGCTCGGGTCTCGGGGGGCTCAGGTCTCGGTGGCCTCAGGTCTCGGTGGGCTCAGGTTTCGGTGCCTCAGGTGCGGACGGCACCCGGCTCCGGCCGCACGACCGGCCCGGATGGCACCGCGGGGTGCGCCTCGTCCCGGAGGTCGGTGATCTCGGTCTTGAAGATGCGCATGGACCGGCCGAGTCCGCGGGCCGCGTCCGGGAGACGCTTCGCGCCGAACAACACTGCCAGTACTGCGATGACGATCAGCCAGTGCATGGGGCTCAGTCCACCCATCGTCGCTGTTCCTTTCCACGGTGTCGCTGTTTCACGGTGTCGCTGTTCGCTGCTCCGCGATTGTCATTACTTCACGGTGATCGTGCCGGTCATGAACTGGTGAATGGTGCAGATGTACTGGTAGGTGCCTGCCTTGGTGAAGGTGAACTTGTACGTCTGACCGCCCTTAAGGTTCTCGGACCTGAACGAGCCGTCAGCGGCGCTGGCGTTGTGCACGGCCGAGTCCGCAAACGTCCAGGTGACGGTCGTGCTGACCGGGACGGTCAGGTTCCGCGGCATGAAGGTGAAGTTCCGCACGGTCACTGCTGGTCCTGCGGTGCCCGCGGTGCCCGCGGGGCCGGAGGAGGCTGAGCTGCCGCCTCCGGCCGCCGGGGTTCCGGTGGAGCCGCATCCGGTCGCGACCGCTACCGTCGCCAGCGCTGCCGCGGTGAGGCCGATCCGTCGTCGCATGCGGTCTCCCTGCGGTTGCCTGCGGTTCCTACCGGGTGAGCACATCGGGCTTGACCGCGTTGTCGACGCCGATGAACGACGCGGGCACCGGGTACTCGCCGAGGACGAAGTACAGGATCGCGGCGTGCATGGTCTCGACCGGCTGGATCGTCGCCGCGGTCATGATCCCGCCGGGATCGGAGACGTTCGCGGCGGCGAAGGTGTAGGTCTGGGCCGCAGCGTTCTCCAGGCTCAACGCGAGCTTGGCGACGTCGGGCACGGACCTGGCGGCGTTGAGCATCGCCACCTGCTGGTCGGTGATGGTCAGCGGCGCGCCGGTGATGGTGGGCTTGCCGGCCTTGGACAGGACGGCGTTCCAGGCCTGGGAGTGGTCGGCGTGCTGCTTCATGGCGGTCCGCACGAAGGTGGCGACGGCGGGTGGGACGGCGCCGAGCTTGCCCTGCCCGGCCATGGTGAGCGCGCCCTGGTACGCCGTGACGGCGAGGTTCTCCAGTGCGGCGGCCAACGCAACGACCCTGAGGTCACCGGTGTACGGCGACCCGGCGGCGGTGGCGCTCGGCCCGGTGGTGCTGGTAGCCGCGCCGCCGCCCCCGCTGCCGCTGTTCTTGGAGCAGGCGGCGGCCGCGCCGAGGGCCACCGCTCCGCCCACGCCGAGCAGGAAGTTGCGGCGGGCCGCCGGTGCTCGGGTGACCTGGACGAGGTTCGTGGAGAGCCCGTCCAGCATCGTGCGGACGGCCGGGAAGGTCTCCTGGTGCAGGGTGTCCAGCTCGCGGGTCATCGACGAGAGCTCCCGCTCGCTGATCTGCATCTCGTCGTTCTTGCGGTTGCGCCGGCGGATCACTTGACCGCTCCTTCAGTGACGGGCGAGGCCATCCTGGTGGGGTAGAACGCGTCGGGGAACCCGACGCTGCCGGCCGCCGCGGGCAGCTTCGCCGCATTCGGGGGCAGCGCGATGAGCTGCGGCGCGCCGCCCTTCAGCAGGGCCTGCACCGCGAGCAGGATCGCCCGGTGCTGCGACTCCACACCCGCCACGCTGGCGAAGAGCTGCCGCAGCTCCGAGGTGCTGACCAGGCTGACGTTCTTGATGTAGGTCTGCGCGGCGACGTCCTCCAGCGTGATCGCCAGGCCGACCACGTCCGCCGGGCCCTTGATCGTCGGCACCGCCTTCGCCACCACCGGGGCGTACTTCGGGTCCGGGTTGCTCTGCGCCTTGCCGCCGAGCCTGACCGCGGCCGCGTTGAACGCCGCCGCGTGCTCGGTGTGCTGCGCCTGGGTCTTCATGGCGAACGCCTTGACCACGCCGTTCGCCGAGGACCCGCCGATGAACGGCAGCGTCAGCGCCGTCTTGTAGGTGGCCACGGCCAGGTTCTCCAGGCTGGCCGCGGTCTGCAGCGCCATCACGTCGGTCGCCGTGTCGGCGTACGCCGGCGAGGCCGACGCCAGCGCCGCGACACCGACCGCCCCGGCGGCCACTCCCGCCAACGGCACCCATCGTGAGGAGTCCCGTTCCGCGGCGTACCGGGCCTCCTGTGCCGCCTCCACATAGTCATTCAAATCGGTACGTGCCGTCCGCATCGCGTCAGACTGCAAGTCGTCGGACTCCTCCAACAACTCACCGAACCGGCGCTCGTCGAGCCTGCGTTCCACCTGACCTCCTCATGAGCCGGTGCGCGATCGACCGGGTCAGTCGGGTATTCGGCCGTCCGCGGGAAGCGGTTCCGTTTTTCACCCGTCGACTTGAGCCCAGGCCATTCAGCGGTGGGGATTGTCGCCATTTGTAGTGTTCGGTGAGGCTGAGCCGCAGCATCACGGTGATCCTGGACACAGCCGCTCGTGGGTCCGGCCCCGGTGAGCCTGGCCGGCGTGGCGGGTCAACCTCGGCGATCTCAGCGCCGGTGAGCAGGTCCCACACCCGCACCGTCCCGTCCCCGCTGCCGGTGGCCAGCGGCACCCGCCCGCCGGGCCAGGGTGCACCGGCGCCACCGTGAGCACCCATCGGTATGGCCGGTCAGGGACTGGCCGACCGGGTAGCCGATCAGCGTGCTCACCTCGGTGGGCACGATCTGGCCCCTCGGCACCCCGACGACGGCGTGGCCGTGATCTCGCCCGGGACACTCTGAGGCGGTCGCCGTACGCGGCGATCCGGAGTCCCCACGGACGTCGAGGCAGCGCCCAGAACGGGGCCGAAATGGGAGAGCTCATAGCCTTTTCCCTGGATTGGTTCGCCTACCCAACGCCGTGTCATCGACATAGTCTCGGTGCATGTATCAGATGTGATCGCTGTTGGCTCGTCAGTTGTGGTCTGGCCAGACCTTTCGTAGCGACGGGCCCACCAGTCGAGATCACGAGGAGACATTGGACACATGAAACGACTATCCACGCTCGTTGTTCTGATCGCAGCCGCGACCACGACGTTCGTTGGGTCGGGAGTAGCACACGCCGCGCCAAGCACGGCGGCGCGGGTGACGCAGGAAATCGGGACAACCCAGCCGTACCTCGTCATTGAGCAGATTTCGACGAGCGGCACCTATGCACCGGCCGGCACTTCTGCTGCTCGGGCGCTGGCATTGGCACTGGTGGCCCCGGACCGGGGTGACTTTCACTACGCCACGCTGAGCCCGCGGAAGGGGATCGACGCGTCGACGCAGATCGGCCGGTTCACCGCCCAGGTGAAGTACGGGCACAACGCGTCCCTGCCATTTAGCTGGCGGCTGTCCGCGCGGAACCAGGCCGAGGCCGCGGGCAGGCCCGTCACCACCAACATGTCCCTCTCGGTGGGGCGGCGGTGCACCAACTGGCATTACAACACGCACGTCGAGCCGGCCAGCTACCGCTTCCACTCCACCCTCACCAAGTTCAACTACTGCGGTGACGCGCCGTGGACCTACCACCGGCCGCACCCCGGATATCTGGTCGATATCAACATCGTGAGCACCTATCCGGTGTCGCACAACAGGATCGCCATTCTGACCTGTCATGC
Source organism: Mycobacteriales bacterium (assembly GCA_035476575.1). Lineage (GTDB taxonomy): Bacteria > Actinomycetota > Actinomycetes > Mycobacteriales > JACQDL01 > DATILL01. Next base: position 14,435 of record DATILL010000144.1, on the reverse strand, counting down.
CACGCTCAAGCTGGTCAGCTAGCCAGCCGGAAGGAGACGTCGTGATGCACGGATCGCCGGACGAGCGGCCGGGCGTGCGGGTACGCAAGAGCTACCACCCGCCCGCCGCCCGTCCGGCGGCCGTGCCCGCGACGGACGCCGAACGGTCAGCGGCACGGCGCGTGCTCCGCGACCTGGCGCTCGACGCCGACGAGACCCGCCTGATGCGGGTGACCGTGACGCCGGATCAGGTCATGCTGCGGCTGCCTGTGGGTGACCGGGAGGTGTTCCTGGCTTGCGGCCCTGGCGAGCCCGAGCCTGTTCTCGCGTGGCGGTTCGCCGACCAGCTTCAGGAGTACGTGTTGGAGTCGGGCGGCCCGCCGCGCCCGCCGTGCCCGGCGCACGGGCACCCGCTTTCCCCGGACATCGACCCGACCGGCGCGTGGTGGACCTGCCCCGAGGGACGCGAGCACGCCGCCGTACGAGTGGGCGAGCTTTCCGCCGACAGCGCCGGCAACGCATAGGCAGGCGCTCGGCACCACCGGCGGTCCGGCCGTTCAGATGAATGCCGGACGGCGATGAAGGCTTCCGGGGGGATGTCGACGTGCCGCACCGGCCGGCCGAGGCTGGCCCGGAGGTGCCGTGCGACGTCGGCGGTGGTCAGCGCCTTCGGGCCGGTGAGCCGGTAGGTCTTGCCCTCGTGGCCGGGGTGGTCAGCACGTGTGCGGCCACCGCGGCGACGTCGGCCGGGTCGACGAACCCGATCCGGCCGGTGCCCGACGGCACGTAGATCGCCCGCCACCGCAGCGTGTTCGTCATGAACTCGCTCGGGCGCAGGATCGTTCACGGCAGGCCCGACTTGCGCAGCAGCGCCTCGCCGGGCAGGTGCGGCCGGGTGCTCCCTTTCGACGCGGACACCTTCGAGTTCGGGCTGCCGGGCATGGAAGCGGCGCCAGGCGAGCGCGTGCGCAGTTATGAACGGGCGGCACGGTTGTGGCTAGCGCAGCTTGCCACCGATTTCTGTGGTTGCTCTCCGCTGTGGTCCCTGGCTTTCTCACCCTTTTCTTGCCGGCTCGCCCTTCACTCTCCTCGCTCGACTACGGTGCGCGCTCGCTCCCTTCACTCACCGACACTTTAGCTTTCCTCGGCAAGTCACTGCTACTCTTCCTTTTGTCGCCGGTAGCGTTTATCATTGTCCTATGTCAGACATCCTCACCTCGGCTCTCGCGCAGATCACCGATGCGCTCGACTCGTGTGTCGATGTTCCCTTGTTCGGGTTGCGCGACTCGCAGGTTGACGAGTCGCTGGTGCTGGTACATTCGTTGGTAGGGCGATTGTACGGCGTCCTGGAGCTGCCGCTCATCCGGGAGGCCGACGTTCGGGGGCTAGCAAAGGAGCACGACGCGCCCAGCACGAAGGCCTGGCTGCGGGACACTCTGCGGCTTCCGCCCGGGGAGGCGGCGCGGCTGCTGCGGCTGGCACACCAGCTCGACCGGGACCTGCCCGCCACCGCCGAGGCGCTGAGGTCCGGGGCGGTCAGCCGGGATCACGCACAGGCCATCGCCGACGCCGTGTGTGCCCTGCCCGCCGAGACGCCGGCGCAGACCCGGGCGGCCGCCGAGACCGCGTTGGTCGAGCACTCGGCGACGTTCGACCCCGGCGAGGTGTCCAAGCTCGGGCGGCGGGTCCTGGAGGTGGTCGACCCCGAGCACGGCGACGAGCTGCTCCGCCGCCAGGTCGAACGCGAGGCCGCCGAGGCATACACCCGCCGTGACCTGCGGATATCTCCGGCTGGGCCGGGCCTGCATCGGGTCAGCGGCCTCCTAGACGTCGAAGGAGCCGAGGCCTTGCGGGTCGCGTTGGACCCACTCGCCGCACCCCGGCCCGCCAACCCGGAGCTCGGCATCCGCGACGACCGGTCGCATGGGCAGCGCATGGCCGATGCATTGGTTGAGCTGGCTGAGCGGTCGCTGCGGGCGGGGGACCTTCCGGAGAACGGCGGGGAACGACCGACACTAATCGTCACCATGTCGTATGAGAAGTTGGCTGCGGCGACCGGCGCCGGGATTCTGCCCACCGGACACGTTATGCCACCGAGCCAGGTCCGCCGGCTCGCCTGCGACGCCCGAATCGTCCCAGCCCTGCTCGGCACCCCGAGCCAGGCTATCGACCTTGGCCGCGGCACCCGGTTGTACGTCGGAGCGGCCCGCACCGCCCTGAACATCCGCGACCAAGGCTGCGCATTCCCCGCCTGCGACCGCCCCTACCAATGGTGCCACGCCCACCACTGCATATCCTGGCTCGACGGCGGAAAAACAGACCACAACAACGGCGTCCTCGTATGCGGTCACCACCACCGCGCCATCCACCACAACGGCTGGGACGTGAGAATAGCCCCCGACGGACTACCCGAGTTCCTACCACCCAGATCAATCGACCCCGAACGCAAACCCATCCGCCACCACCGACACCGAAAACACGCCGCATGACCGCCGAACGGCGAGCCCGACCGAAGCCCCGGGCTCGTCGCCGGCTGTCTCGCCTCACACTGAACAAGCGAGGACGATGCTCAGTCCAGGATGCGGGAGAGGTCGGCGAGGAGGGCGGCGGCGACGCGCTCCTCCGGTACGGCGACGTCGTGGGTGCGCATCGCCGCCGCCAGGTCGGGGTCCCAGGGGGCGTCGGTGACCCGGCCGGTGGGCGGGGCCGGCGCCGTGGCCCCGGTCGCGCCGCCGGCGCGGGTGACCTCGGCGAGGTAGTCCGCGGCGCTCATCCGCCAGGGGGTGGCACCGGTCTTGGCCAGCACGTACGCGGCAATCCGGACTCCCTCGCCGTCGAGGTCGCCGTGGTAGTGCAGCCGCGCGCCGGTGGCGGCGAGCCGGCGGAGCAGGAGCACCCCGGCGCCGTTCGGCCAGCCCGCGGTGCAGACCATCGGCGGGCAGCGCCGGCCGAATCGGCGTACCGCCAGGGCCAGCAGGCTCGGGTTCTCCACCACCCAGACATCGGCACCGACACCGTCAGGGGCGAACGGCGGCGAGGCGCGGAGCTGCGCGAGGGTCAGCGCGGCCGCCTCCCCGACCTCGACGCAGGCGCGCAGGATCCGGCTAGCCAGGCCCGGACCGGCCGGCCGCAGCCCGGCGGCGACCACCACGGTGGACAGGTCGTCCTCGGCGACCCCGACCCGCTCCCACAGCGCCCGGCGCTGCTCCGCGCCCTGCGGCGCCTCGACCGCGAAGATCACGGCCAACGCCCGCTGCACCAGGCTGGCCAGCCGGGTGCCGTCGTCCAGGGCGTGCGGGTCCGCCAGCACCTCGGTGGCGAACGCCGGCAACGGCAGGCCCTGCGCCGGCAGCCGGCCCAGCACCAGCAGGGCCCGCTCCAGCAGCGCCCGGGTGACGGGCACCGAGCCGGCCTGGAGCCCGGCCCGACCGAGCTGCGCGGCCCACTCCGCCAGCGCCGGCTGGCCGCGCACCACCTCGTGCCCGGCTAGCCACCGCCACAGCTCGGCCCGCTCGGCCGCCGCCCGCGCCCGCCGCCCGGCCCGGTCGTCCAGCGGGCCGAGCAGCGCCGCCGCCACCGCGCCGGTGTCCAGCCCGGTGACCTCGGCCAGTACGGCGTCCAGGTGGCCCAGCCGCAGGTGGTGGAACTCCCCCGGCAACCGGTCCAGCCCGAGCAGGTCGGCCAGCGCGGTCCGCTGCTCGGCGTCCAGCGGCCCGACCCGGACCCGGGTGACGGCGCGGCCGGAGGACAGCCGCTCGTGCACCGCCCGCCACACCGGGGCCAGCGCCGGCGCGCGCAGCCGGTCCGGCACGGTCATCCCGGCTCCAGCCCCAAACCCAGCTCCAGCTCTGGCGTCGGCGTCGGCGCCTGCTCCGGGCCGCCGTCGGCCAGCAGCGCGGTGCCGGTCCAGACGAACCGGGCGGTAGTCACCGCGTCGTCGCCGTCGCTGCCGGTGATCAGTTGGTGGATCGCGATCCCGTCCAGCTCCCGGTAGGTGCACCACTCGTGGTCAGAGGTGAGGACCAGGTCGAGGTCCAGCCTGCTGAGCAGGTCGAAGACCTGCCCCCGGTTGGTGGCGTCCACCCCGACGAAGACCTCGTCCAGCAGGATCAGCCGCGGCGCCGCCGGCACAGACTGGTAGTGCGCGGCGACCGCGGCGAACAGCGGCAGGTGCAGCGCGATGGCCTTCTCCCCGCCGGACAGCGCGCCGTGCAGCTTCTTGGTGAGGAGCTGCCAGCCGGCCCCGTTGGCGCGGTCGATCTTCACCACGAACTGGTGCCACGCGGTGTAGTCGAAGACCCGGGCGAGCTGCTGCTCCCAGCTCGCCGCCGTGTTCGCCGCCTTGGCCTCCTCGATCCGGTCGCGGAAGAACCGGTGCAGCGCCTCGCGGTCGGCGTCGGTCAGCCGGACCGGGTCCTTCAGCAGCAGCTCGCGGGCCGCCCTGGTGCCAGCCGGCAGCGCCGGGTCGACCTGCCAGACCAGCCGGACCGCCACCCGGGACGCCGTCCGCACCCGCTCCAGCCGGGCGTTCATCGCGTCGACCAGCTCGCCGGCCTGCCGGATCCGGACCGCCAGATGCCGCCGGGTGTCGCCGGTCAGGGTCTGGTCGAACAGCTCCCGCTCGGCGGCGGTGATCTCCTCCCGGCCGCGGTCCCGCTCGGCCCGCAGGGTGCCGAACAGGCCGGCCGCGCCGACCCGGACGCCGTCCACGGTCGCGGTGAAGACCTGGATGTCCTCGTCGGACTCCAGCTCCAGCTCGGCCCGCTCGCTGAGCACCTGCCGGGAGTCGTGCACGGCCTCGGCCAGCCGGCCCAGCGCGTCGGTGAGGTTCTTCGGCGCGTGCGGGATGTTCGGCCAGCGCGCCGCCACGCCGCGGGCCGCGTCCAGCGTCGCCCGGGTGCCGTCCGATGTGGACAGTGCCAGCTCGATGCCGGCGTCGGCCGGCAGGGTCCCGCTGCCGAGGTGGCGGAACCGGGCGGCCGCGGCGTCCCGGCCCGCGGTGGCGGCATCCCGCTGCGTGCCGTCGACGCTGCGCTGGTGGTCCAGCGAGCCGATCTCGCCGGCCAGCGCCAGCAGCACGTCCTGCAGCGCGCCGGACTCCTCCCGCGCCGCCACCAGCTCGCCGCGGAGCTGGCCGATCTCGGCGAGCACGGCGCGGTAGTCGGCCCCGACGGTGCTCTCCACCGCCTCCAGGGTGCTGCGCAGGCTCGCCGCCTTGGCCGCCGCCTCGGTGGCGTCCTGCTCGCCGTCCTCGGCGTGCCGCCGGGAGCGGTCGGCCCGCTCCTCGGCGGCGTCGGCCGCGCCACGTGCGCTGGCCAGCCCGAGGTGGGCGTCCAGCCACAGGTCGGCGATGCCCCGGAGCGCGGCGACGGCCTGGTCGAGCTCCTCCAGCGCGGCCAGCTCGGCCGGCAGCCGCCGCTCGGCGGCCAGCCCGGTGAGCGTGCGCAGCGCGGTCCGGACCTGCTGCTCGCGCTCGGCCAGCCGGGCCAGGCACCGGTTGACCGCGTCACCGCGGGCCGCGACGTCGGCCTCAGCGCGGTCGAGGCCGCGCTTGGCCGCCTCGACGTGCCGGTGGTCGGGCCGGGCACGGCGTTCGGCGTCGACCTGCTGGCGGCGGCCGGCAAGCAGCAGCAGGTCGGCCGTCAGCTCGGCGACCAGCCCGTCGAGCCGGTCGACCTGCTCGGTCAGCTCGGCGATCCGGCGCTGCCGGGCCCGCTGCCGGGCTGCCGCGCCGATGTGCGCGGCCTCGCTCTTGGCCCAGCTTCCAGTGGCGCTGGCCAGCCGCCAGCTTCCGTCCGCGCCGATCGCAGCGGCCGGCGCGGCCGGCCCGGCCGGCAGGGTCTCGCCGTAGCCGACCGCCGCCAGCAGCCGGTGGATCCGCTCGGCCGGCACGGCCGCCCCCGGCTCAGGCCGCAGCACCTCGGCCAGCGACCGGCCGCTGACCGGTGCAGCGAGCTCGGCGTCGGCGAAGGTGTCATGGCCGCCCGCACCGCCGCGGACGGCGACCGGCCCGGCCGGCGTCACCCAGGCGTCGAGCAGCCCGCTGGCCTGCAGCGCCGCCTCAACGGCGGCCTGGGCCGGCTCCGGCACGCCGTCGACGAACGACACCAGCCGCCACAGCGGCTCGCCGGCCATCGCGGCGCGGTCGGCGGTGCGGGTGTGTGGGGCCGGCGGCGGGAGGTCGACGTCGCGGCGCAGCCGGTCCAGCTCGCTGGCCAGGTCGGCGCGTTCGCGCTGGTAGGCCGCGCGCTCAGCGGTAGCGGTGGACTCCAGCCCGGCGATGGCCCGCAGCGCCTCCTGGACCGCGGCCGTCACGATCTCCAGTACGGCGTCCGGTGCGCCGGCCAGCTCGGCCAGCTCCTCGGGGTCGGCGATCACCAGCTCGGCGCAGCCGGCGGCCCAGCGGCGCAGCCGGTCCGCCTGCTCGGCCAGGGCCGCGTCGTACCGGGCGGCCGCCGTCGCCTGCCCGGCGGTCGCTGTGGCCAGGTCGGTGCGGGTGTGGTCGAGCTCCGCCTCGGCGTCCTGGCGGCCGCGCACCGCCCGGTCGTGGTCGTCGACGGCCTGCCGCACCTCGCGGATCTGCCCCTGGCGGCTCTCGACGGCCGCCCGCAGGAGCTGGCGGGCGAGCTGCGGGCTCGTCGCCAGCGCCGCGGTGAGCTCCTGGTAGGTGCCGGCCATCCCGGCCCGGTCCGCGCCGCGCCGGGCGTCGGCGGCGGCGGCGTCCACCCCGGCCACCATCGACTCGGCGGCCTGCCGGGCGGTGCCGGCCTGCTCCCGGTCGGCGCTTGCCTCGGCCTGCCTGGCCGCCGCCTCGCGCTGCCGGCGGGCGGCCTCCCGCCCGGCGTCGGCCGCCTGCTGGCGGAGCCGGTCCAGCTCGCGGCCCTTGGTGTAGGACTCGCTGTTGGTCAGGCCGTCGATGCGGGCCGAGAGCACCTCGGCCTGGCCGTCCAGGGTGGCCTTCGCCGCCTTGGCCCGCGCGTTGCCGGCGACGGCCTGCTGGTACTTCTCCTCGCTCTCACGGGCCGCCCTGGTCAGCTTGTCCAGCTCCGAGGTGGCTGAGACCAACGTCGCGGCGGCGGCCCGCAGCGCCCGCTGGACATACCCCTGGGTGCGTGCGGCGATAACCTCCGCGGCCTGCACCTCGGCGTCCAGCTTGAGCACCTGGTCGCGCTGCCGGTCCAGCCGCTCGAACCCCTCGGCCAGCTCGGTGATCTCGGCGTGACCGAGCGGCGGCAGCGCCCTGGAGAGCAGGGCGGACAGCAGCCCCGGGTCCAGCCGTTCGGACAGCTTCGGGGTGCGCAGTTGCAGCAGCGCGGTGATCAGCGCGTCGTAGCGCTGCTCGCTGAGCCCGGGGAACAGGGTGGTCCGGATCGCGGTGCGGTACTCGTTCGCCGAGGGGTGGACCACCCCGGCGTCGCCGATCGCCTCGACCAGCGCGGCCTTGGTCAGTGGCTGGCCTGCCTCGGTGGTCAGCGCCAGGCCCCCGGGCTGGCCGATCCGCTGGCTGGTGGTGAAGTAGTCGGGAGTGACGGTGGTGGTGTGCCCGGTGGCCTGCAGCCTCGCGCCGCAGCAGAACCAGAGCTCCGGTCCGTCCGCCGCGCCGCCCGCCGCGCCAAACTCCAGCCAGACGTAGCCGACCCGGGTCACTCCGGTCGCGCCCTCGCCCATCATGTTCCAGTGCATGGTGCGCTCGCCGGTGGCGAACGTGGACAGCCGGCTGGCCCGCAGGCTGGCGTCGAACAGGTATGGCAGCAGCAGCTCCAGCGCCTTGGACTTGCCGGTGCCGTTGGGGCCGCGCAGCAGCAGCCGGCCGCGGTGGAACTCGAAGGTCTCGTCGTAGTACCGCCAGATGTTGAGGATGCCAGCCCGGGTCGGCCGCCACCGGGGTACGCCGGGAGCGGCCGGCTCGCCGTCCTCGTCGACTTCGGCCTGGCCCGGCCCAGCCAGCGCCCGGTGCGGTAGCTCGGTGACGCTCATCGCGGTGCCCCTCCATCGTCGCTGCCGTTGTCGCTGCCGTCACTGTCGCTGCTGCCGGGGTCACCGACGACGTCCGCCCGTAGCACGGTGTAGCGCGCCGCCGCGGGCCGCGCGACGATCCGGCCGCCGGCCTGCCGGACCAGGCCGAAGTCGGCGAGGACGGCGAGCGCGTCCGCGGCCAGCCGGGCGGTGCCGTCCGCCGAGCGGTACGACCTGGCCCACTGCGGGAAGCGCCGCAGCAGCCCGGCCGCCTCCGCCACCACCTGCTCGGGGGTGACGCCCAGCGCCGAGGCGATGATCGTGTCCAGCACCAGCAGCGCGGCCACCTTGGCGTTGCTGGCGTCGTCCGGGAACTTCGTGTCGGTGGCCAGCGCCTCGGCGTCGACCAGCAGGAAGCCCTCGGCCCGTTCCTCCAGGACGAACCCGGCCTGCTCGACCGCCCGGCGCATGATCTGCCGGCCGGTCGGCGAGGTCAGGTAGCCGAGCTGGGCCTCGGTCAGGTCCTCGCGGTACACCACCGGCTCGTCGAACAGCCTGCGCAGCACGCTGTGCCGCAGCCACAGGTTGCGCTGCACCTCCGAGCTGATCACCGCCTCGTCGGTCCAGCCGTAGCGGCGCTCGTGCATGAGCGCGCCAAGCACGTCGTCGAAGCGGCCGGGCACCTCCTCGGTGGGGATGCCGAGCTGGGACGGGCCGTTGGGCGCCGCGAGCAGCCGGATCAGCAGGGTGCTGTCGACCCGGTAGAGCACCTTCGACTCGGCGGACTCGACGAAGCTGTCGGTGCTCCCGTCCAGCACGTCCAGCACGGCCGCGGCCTCCAGCAGCCGCAGCGCGTCCGCGAACGCCATCCGCTCGGCCCGGCTGGCGGTGTCGAACGGCGGCACCACCGGGTCGGCCGCGGTGGCCTGAACCACCCGGTCGGCGAGCAGGCCGATGGTGGTGACCGGGGCGGACAGCAGCTCCGCCGCCGCCACACAGAGCAGGGTGTAGCGGCGGCGGTCGAACGGCGCCCGGCCCGACCGCAGCCGCCGCGCGGGCCGGGCCGACCCGCCCGCCAACCCGGCCGCGCCAGCCGACCCGGCCGCGCCCGCCGCCTCGGCCCGGATCTTGACCAGCCGGGCGTAGCCGAACCTCGGCTCCACGACCAGCGACCAGCCGCAGTGGTAGTCGAACCACCGGGCCACCGGCTCCGCACGGCGCCGTACCAGGTCGAAGACGTCGGGGCTGGCCCGCTCGGTGACCAGCGGGCTGGCGAGCAGCAGCCGGATGGCGCGGGCGACCTCGGCCCGTTCCGCCACCGCGAGCTGGTTGGCGAGGTTGCTCATCCGGCCGCCTCCCGCCGGTCGGGCGCCGGCTGCTGCCGGGACGTGTCGCCGGCGGTCCGGACGTCGACGACGTAGTCCGGCGCGGTGAGGGTGCCCCACGCGGTCCGCAGCACCGCGGTACGGCGATCCGGCGGGGGCCACAACACGATCTCCACCCGGCCGTCGCTGGTCACGGCCCGCCGGGCGCCCTCGGCGTCGGCCCCGGTGGCCAGTGCCCGGCCGAGCAGGTCGAGCAGCCGTTCGAACACCGGGTGCTCCAGCTCGCCGAAGTCGGACAGCCGGACCGGCCGGTCGGTGCCCAGCCGCCCCCAGGCGGCCTCCAGCTCGGCCCGCTCGGCGCGCGCCCGCGCGGCCCGCGCGGCCTTGATGGCGACAACGTCGCGGACCCGGCCGGTGCGGCTGAACCGCTCGGTCCGGCCGCTGGTGCGCAGCAGCGCGGACACCTCGACCGGCGGTGCCGCCGCCCACGGCGTGCCGACCGGGATGAGCTCGGGGTCGGGCTGGCCGAGGTGCGCGTGCCGGGCCGAACCGAGCCCGAACGCCGCGGACCACAGCCGGTGCAGGTCGGCCTCGCCCGGCGCCACCGCGAACCAGCGGGCCAGCTCACGGAAGTCAGCCACGGCGCTGGACGCCCGCCGGCGCGACTCGGTGATCCGGTCCAGCACCTGCAGCAGCGTCACGATCGCCCGGCGGGCGACGACGTGGAGCTGCCCGACCCGGGCCGGCGTACCGTCCAGCGGGCGGAACCAGGCCCGCATGCCGTCCCACCGGGCCCGGCGGTGTGCCAGCCAGGCCGGTGCCGGGTCGGCCCCGGCGACCGGCGGCAGCTCGGCACCCAGCAGCGCCCGCTGGTGCAGCCCGGCCACGCCGCGCTCCTCGATCCGGGCCAGCGAGGAGGCGATCGCGTGCGCGCGCTGGTCCAGGTTGGTGAGGAACTCCTGCAGGTAGGCCACGGTGGCGGCCTTGACCTCGTGGAAGGTGCCCAGGTCGGTGCCGTCCGCCCGGAGCAGCCGCTGCAGCTCGCCGTTGAACTGCTTGGTGTTGTGCCGCAGCGCGTCCAGGTGCCCCTCCAGCTCCTGCAGCGCAGTGAACACCCGGCGGTTGGCCGAGCCGGCGTCGGTGAGCAGGCCGAACAGCTCGTCCAGCCGGTCAGCGACGGCGTCCAGCACCGCGGTCTGCAGCGCACCGGTGGAGGCCAGCACCGCCAGCGCGTGCTGCACCCCGGCGAAGGCCGCCTCGCCCCGCCTGGTCAGCGAGTACTGCAGGTTGCGCCGCTCATACTCCTCGGCGGTGCGGTAGTTCACCGCGTGGTTCTGGATCACCTCCAGGAGCTGCCAGTCCTTCAGTTGGCGCAGCGCGGCGACCAGGTCGTCGTCGGTGAGCGCGTCGAACCAGCCGACCGACCGGAGCCTGGCGCGGACCTCGTCCAGCCCGAGCGCGGTCTCCAGCCGCTCGTTCGCCTCGCCGAAGGCGTGCAGTATCGCCGCGTACAGCTCCGCCCGGTCGCCCGAGGTAAACCGGAACATGTCCGGCGGCACCCGATGCCAGTCCCCCATCACCGCACCCGTTAGCCCTCCGTCGCACCTGCCAGCCCCGGTCGCACCCGGCTGTCGACTGACACCGTAAGGGCCGGCACCGACAAGACCGCGCCGCCACCCGCAACCCAGGTGGGCGAGGATGGGACGGCCACAAAGCAGACCCGTTGCTCGTTCGGTGCGGACCTCGTCAAGAGGCTCTGGCTGGGTTGGGTGGTCCCGCGGAGACAAGCCGGTTGTTCAGCGTGCGAATGTTTGCCCGAGCCGGGTGACCTCGGCTTCGGCCGCAGCGTAGACACAAGGCAGGGCGGACACGACCACTGGATGCACCCCAAAGCGGCGCGCGGGCAGCCATCCACTGGTCGAACAGCCACCGCCTCACCCGGCATCCAAGCCGCTACCACACCAGATAACCGGGGCGACGGAAGGCAGCAAGACTCCGGTCCCACAGCCGCTCGGCGCATCGCGACCCGCATCCTGTCTACCAGACAGCACTTGATCCGACCAGATCACTAGACTTACAGTGGTGAGACAAACCGAACTGCTGAAGGCCCTCCGAACGCTCGCCCGAGCACACGCGGTCGAGCTGGAACTCCTCCACGAAGGCGGCGCGCACAGCGTCTACCGGTGCGGCCCTGCGCAGTTCACCATCCCACGGCACACGCACATCAACGACAACACCGCCCGAGCGATCCTCCGCCACGTCAGCCACACGCTGGCCGGCAAGCAAGATCAATGAGGTGAGACCATGACCAGGTACACTGCGGTCGCGGAACGCTCCGGCGGCTGGTGGGCGGTGCGAGTTCTACAACAGCCCGGAGTGTTCACCCAGGCCAAGCGGCTTGACCAGGTGGAGGCGATGGTTCGCGACGCCCTCGCCGCGTTCCTCAACCTCGACCCGTCCTCCTTCGACGTCGAGGTCGTCGAGGTGCTACCCGAGACAGTCGCCGACGACGTCCGCCAGGCCCGCCAGGCCAGGCAGCAGGCCACCCGCGCCCAAGCCGACGCCGACGCCGCGATGCGCCGAGCCGCAGCCCGGCTGGTACGCAGCGGGCTGACCGTTCGAGACATCGGCCGGGTGCTGGGTGTCTCACCGCAGCGGGTGTCCCAGCTGACACCCACCAGCGGCACCCCCCAGATGAGGCGACAAGATCAGTCCGCCGAGGCCAGTTGAGAGCACGCCCGGGCAGGTGCACGGTCAACAGGTTCCAGCATCACCTCAGCCCTGTGGGTGCCCAAAACTCGGACACCCTGTGCGACCTGGGTGTATCCGGGAGTCTCCGTCAAGCCGGTGCCGAGCGAAGCATCCGAATCAGCTGCCTGGAGGCCTGGCAGGCACGGCGAGCAGGGGCACTGCTGGGTGTCGTACGTGATGTGAGGTGTCGGCTGTGGGGATCGATATCCTCCGCCAGCATGCGGTGCACACGCAGGCAGCCAGAACACGGATCCGGTCAGGCATCTGCGCCGCCGGCTGCCGACGAAGCGTTCTATGATCGCGTGTGGGCGGCACCAGCACCACAGCCCGGAACCCGGATGCCCGCGAGGAGTCTCACCTCGCGGTCACCGATGAGGGCCTGAACGGCTCGCCCACTTGGCCGAGATCCATGATCAGGCTGCTATCAAACACCCAGGTCAACGGCATGACCCTAGTTTCCGGCACCCACACGTAAGCAGCCCGGTCAGCGAGGCCGGTAGGGTCGGGTCCGGGAGCATCGGCGGAACTCCATGATCGGGGTTAACAGCACCGCGGATGCCCCCCCTCCTCACGCTCCCAGCCGGTCACCCCGCGATCTTCGGCGTGTCGCGGTCCGGCACCCCGACACGCTGCCCGGGCCGCAAACCCCGACCACCACCCCAGGGCCCACTGCCCTAAAGATGTGAGCGGTATCGCCCGGTATGGGGGCGTCCACGGTGGGGCTGTGATGATGAGGTAACGATCGCTGGTGTCCGTGTCGGGACGGTGTGGCCGCTGAGGGTGGTCGGGGATCCGCCACGCGGGTGGTGTCCGGGTTGTGTGGGATATGGCGAAGCCACTGGTAGGACATGGGTTGTCTTGACACACGTCGTCTGTCATGCCCAGGTCAGCGGTGTCGTGGGGCGCTGAGGCCTTGAGGTCGTCGATGCGGGAGAGCGTGCTGGCCGGGCCCGGGCCGGCATGGCGGTTGCCGGTGAGGTGGGCGGTGACCCGCTGTAGGTGCTGGCGGTCCCAGCGAGGGTGACGGCGGCGCTGGCGGCGGCCGGGTTTACCGACAGGTGTCGGGACTTGTTGTCCGGGGCGTCACCACGGTGCTGGTCATCGGCCTGTGCTTGTACCGCGGACAGGGCTGTTCCGGTGTGATCGCCCGGTTGTGGCCGTTGCTGGGAGAGCTCAACCCGGCGCTGGTGCTGTGGGCTCCGGCCACCGTCCCCTGCGGCGGGCGCTACCCGCAGGCCCGGGTGGTCACCCTGGTGGTGTGCTCGACCCGTCGGGTCCTGGCCGCCCTCGTCGACTCCTGCGCGATCAGCGAGCGGGCCCTGTGGGACCGTCTGGTCATCCGGCTGACCCCCCGACACCCTGAACCTGGCAGACCGCAACTTCTTCTCGATGCACCGCTGGCGCGCCGCCGCGGCCACCGCAGCGCACCTGGCCTGGCGGGTCAAGAACGGCGCCACCTCGTTGCCGGCCACTCTGCCCGACGGCTCGCGGCTGCTCCGCCCGCACGAGTCCGACGCGATGCTCACCCGCCGCCGCAAGACCACCGGCGACCCGCGCGCGCCCCGCCTGGCCGACCTCACTGCCCGCCTGGTCACCTTCACCGTGACCGTCACCGACGAGGCCAGCCGGACCCGCATCAGCACCTTCCGGGTCCTGACCACCCTGCTGGACCACCAGGCCTGCCCGACCACCCAGATCGCCCAGGCCTACGCCCGCCGCTGGCAGGTGGAGCTGACCTACAAGACGATCAAGTCGACATTGTGGGGCGGGGACCGCCGCCCGCGCGGACAGACCCCCGACCTGGCCGAACAAGAGATCTGGGGCCTGCTGGCCGTCTGCAACACCCTGGTCGACCAGGTCGTGGCCGCGGCCGTCGACCTGGGCATCGACCCCCACCAGATCTCCTTCAACGCCGTCCCGCGCGCCGTCCGCGACCACCTCACCCGCCAGGCACCCTGCCCCGGCCGCGGCTACCGACCAGACCAGACGGACCTGACCGCCGTGATCGCCGCCGGACCCCGCAACCGGACCGACCGACAACCAACCGCACCCAGAACAGCCAAGGACCGCCGAACCCAGCACACCCGCAACGTGACCTACACGATCACGATCACCGAGTCAAATCTGCCCAGAACGACCTGATCAACCACATCTTTAGAGCAGTGCCCATGCCATACCCGGGAACACCCGCGATGGATCACGAACTATGTGAGTTGGCCGCCAAGCCAGATGCCTCCCTTCTCGTCCGGCCGCCCGCAAACCGGCGGGACTTCAGCCCGGATTTCAGACCCGAATCCGCGATTAGCTGGGTGGGTTGATCTTCGGCTGGTGTTGTTGATCTTTGTGGGGGTTGTTTTGGTGTATGGGTGTGCTGGTGGCCCGGGTGAGCGCGCCGGGTTCGCGGGTTCCGGTGGTGGGTTGGGC
>DATILL010000143.1:0-49689 GCA_035476575.1 Mycobacteriales bacterium | reverse complement strand
CGCCGATTGTCCGCTCAAGGTCACCCGATCGTACGGCGACCACGGCAAGGGCCACCCGTGCTTCGGCCGTTCGCATGGGCCAACGGTCCGAGCCGTCCGGCATACGGCCGACTCTCAGCACCTCCGTCGCGTGTTCCGCTGCCAGCTCGTTCATGCCTGTCACGCGGTAGCAGTCCATCGCGTAGAAGTTCCACTTGTCGGGGTCGATGACGAAATGGTGCTCCGGGTGCGCGGGCGCGGGTTTGTTGTCCAGTGCGCGCCGACCAGCATCAAGCACCGCGCGCATGCCAGGTTCGTCACCGAGACGCGCACGGGCTTTTGCCTCCTGCGCCTACGATGCTCACCGAAGATCCTCGCAACCGCGGTCTCCTCGGTCTCGCCCGGCAGGAGCGGGCTCGCGAACACGCTGAGGTGGAACTCGCCATTCCAGTTCCGAGGTCTTCCCGTTCAAACCTGTCGTCCGCCCCCTCCATGACGTCCTCTACCGGTCTCCGCTTGCCCTCCCGCACGACGAGCGAGCCAGGTGGGGGAGGCTCGCCCGGGCTGCTCAATCGCAAGTCGCCGCTCTTGGGTTACTGCGTGTGGAAAGGTGCGGCAGGGCGTCCGGCGGCTCCCACCGCGGGCCCGCCGTGTTCGGGTTGGTAGGCGGGCAGGCCCAGCCGGGTCCGGATCTCCTGCTGTACGGCGACCTTGCCCGGCCGGGCGTCCACCGTGACGACATACTCCTTGCGCCGGAACAGGGCCAGCACCGGGTTGGTCTTCTCGTGGTAGTCACGCAGCCGCGCGGCCAGCGCCGCCTCGGTGTCGTCCGACCGGCTGACCAGCTCGCCGTCGCACACGTCGCACCGGCCCTCGTTCGCCGGGCGGTGCGCGATGAGGTTGTAGTCCATGCCGCAGCGGGAGCACAGCCGCCGGGCCAGCACCCGCCGCCGTACCTCCACGTCCGGGAGCTGCAGGTGGATCACTCCGTCGATGTCGTAGCTCTCCAGGAAGAACTCCGCCTGCCGGGCGTTGCGCGGGAACCCGTCCACCACGAACCCGTAGTTCCAGTCATGCTGCTCCAGCCGCTGCCGTACGACGGACTCGACCAGGTCGTCGCCCACCAGCTCACCGGCGGTCATCACCCGGCGCACCTGGGCGCCGATCTTGGTGTGGTGCTGCACGTGCCAGCGGAAGATGTCGCCGACCACGATCCGCGCCAGGTCGAGCCCTTCGGCCAGCAGGGCACCCTGGGTGCCCTTGCCGCTGCCCTGCACCCCCATGATCACGTACTTGCGCATGCCCGCACGGTGACACAGCCGCCGCCGCATCAGCCACCCACCCCACCTGTCGCAGCAAGGTCACCAAAGTTCGGGGCCACGGTGGTGACCTTGGTACGACAAGTACGGGGGCGGGGGCGGGCGGCTCAGCTCGGGCCTGGGCTCGGGGCCGGGAGGACGAAGACGCGCGAGGCGGTGCGGTTGCCGTTGGCGTCAGTGGTGGTGGACACCACGACGGACTTGCCGGCGGTCACGTCCTTGGCTGCGCCGGTGGTCGTGGTGGTGACCGCGACGGTCGACGGCATCGTGATCGTCACCGTGCCGGCCCGGGTCTCGACGGTCAGGGTGGTGCCGTTGACGCTGGTCACCGTGCCGTTGACGGCGCCCGGCCCGAACAGGCCACCCAGCGGGCCGCCACCGAACCGACCCCCGCCGTTCGGCCCGCCTGGGAACCCAGGAGCCCCGCTGGGGAAGGGGCGGCCACCAGGGAAGCGCCCGTTGGCCTGGCCGGCCGGAGTGGTGTCGGCCGAGGACGCCGTCGCACGGCCGATCAGCACCCCGCCGGCGATCAGCACCACAGCGGCGACCACCGACCCGCCGATCAGGACGATCCTGCGCGGCGGACCCTGCCGGCCCGGCGAGCTGACCAGGTCGGACAGGTCCGGCAGAGCCGGCGGCGGGCCCGCCTGCGCGGGCGGCGGGCTGGACGGCGGCGGGGCGGCCGGCTCGTGCGCTGGCGGCGGCTCGTACGGTGTGCTCACGGCGTACTCCTGGATGACGTGCCGCGGACGTGCCGCGGACCAGCGGACCTCACTCGTGGTGGATTTCACTCGTGCCGGAGGGCCTCGACCGGGTCGAGGGCGCTGGCCTGCCGCGCTGGCCAGTAGCCAGCAGCCACCCCGACGACCAGCGCCGAACCGAACGCCAGCCCGATCCCGGCCAGGCTGGGATGGGCAGGCACGTTGACCGCGCGGCCGACCGGCCCGGTCGCCAGCACGCCGGCCAGCACCCCGACCAGGGCGCCGCCGAGGCTGACGATCACCGCCTCGACCAGGAACTGCCGGCCGATGTCGCGACGGCGAGCGCCGATGGCCTTGCGGGTGCCGATCTCCCGGACCCGTTCGCGGACCGAGACCAGCATGGTGTTGGCGATGCCGATACCGCCGACCACCAGCGCGATCGCGGCGATGCCGATCAGGAAGTTGCGCAGCGTCTTGGTCTGGTCGGCGGCCACCGCGAGGAGCTGGTCCTGGCTGGCCAGGCTGAAGTCGTCCGCCGCCGACGGCGCCAGCGAGTGCCGCTCCCGCAGTGTGCTGGTGATCAGCGCGGAGACGTAGCTGAGCTGGCCCGGGTCGGCGACCGAGACCCCGATCGCCCGCAGCGTGCCGGCCCCGGTGAACCGCGACTGCACCGCCGTGATCGGGGTGAAGACGGTGTCGTCGGCATTGGCCGCGCCGCCCTTGGGCTGCGTCACCCCGACCACCTCGAACGGGATGCCGTTGAGGGTGGCGGTCGTGCCGATGATCTGTTCCGGCGTCATGTTCAGGTCGGCCACCGTGCTCGGGCCGAGCACCGCCACCCGCAGCCCAGCCGCCACCGCATGGTCGGTGAGGAAGGTGCCGACCTGTACGTCGTACCCGCGCACGTACGCCTCGGCAGCGGTGGTGCCGGTGACCTGGGTGGTCGTGTTGGCCCGGCCGGCGACCACGAGCACGTTGCCGACCGGCATCTCCGGCGCCACGGCGGCCACCCCGGGCAGCCCAGCCAGCGCGGTCGCGTCGTCCCGGGTGAGCGTGGTCGCCGAGCCGGCCGCACCACGCACCCCGCCGGAGAAAGCCGCGCCCGCCTGCACGCTCAGCAGGTTGGTGCCGAGGCTGCTGATCCGGCTGGTCAGCCGCTCCTGGGTGCCCTGGCCGACGGCGAGCAGCGCCACCAGCGCGCCCACGCCGATGATCACGCCGAGCGCGGTGAGCATGGTGCGCAGCCGGTTCGTCCGCAGCCGGCGCAGCGCCAGCCGCAACGCCTCCAGGTAGCTCACGCCGCCTCCATGATCCGGCCGTCCGCGACGTGCAGCACCCGCTGGGAGTGCGTGGCGATGGCCGGGTCGTGGGTGATGGTGACGGTGGTGAGGCCGGCGGCGTGCAGCTCGCCGAGTACGGCGAGGATGTCCGCACCGGCCGCGGAGTCGAGGTTGCCGGTCGGCTCGTCGGCCAGCAGCAGGGCCGGCCGGGTGACCAGTGCGCGGGCGATCGCGACCCGCTGCCGCTGCCCGCCGGAGAGCTGCGACGGGTCGTGCCCGAGCCGGTCGGCCAGCCCGACCCGGTCCAGCGCCGCCCGGGCCCGGTCCAGCCGCTCGCGGCGGTGTACTCCGGCGTACACCAGCGGCGCCGCGACGTTCTCCAGCGCCGTCTCGCCGGAGACCAGGTTGAAGCTCTGGAAGACGAACCCGATGGCCCGGTTGCGCAGGATCGCCTGCCGGTCGTCGGACAGCGCGGCGGTGTCGACCCCGGCGAAGTGGTACGTGCCGGCGGTCGGCCGGTCCAGCAGCCCGAGCACGTGCAGCAGGGTTGACTTGCCCGACCCGGACGGACCCATGATCGCGACCGCTTCGCCGACCGCGACGGTGAGGTCGACGCCGCGCAGGGCGGCCACCTCGGTCCCGGTGATGCCGCGACGATTTCGTCCCATCCGGTACGTCCGGGTCAGTCCGCGGGCCGCGAGGAGCGAGGTCGCGCTAGCGCCCACCGTTGCCACCGCCTCCGGGGAAGCCCGCGCCGCCGTTCAGCCCGCCGCCACCACCACCGAACCCACCGCCGCCGAACCCGCCGCCGCCGCCGAACCCGCCGTTGCGGCCGGTCGTCGTCGTACCCGTACTGGCAGCCGGGTTGACAACGCCGGTGATCACCGTGGCGCCCGGCTGCAGCCCGGCCACGATCTCGGTCCGCTGCTCGGTGGACAGCCCGATGTCGACCGCGGTGGCCTGCGGCCTACCGTCGACCATGACCTGCACGGTCGGTTCGGTGGTGCTGCCCTGGATCGCCGTCGTGGGCACCGTCAGCACGTTGCTGCGCTGCGCGATAGTGATCGTGACCTGTGCCGACATGCCGGGCAGCAGACCCGTCGGCGTGCTCTTCAGGATGAGCGTGACCGGGAAGGTCACCGCGCCGGCCGCGCCGGTCGTCGAGGCGTTCGCCGCCGTGGGCAGGCTGGCCAGGGTCGCCGTCGAGGTGCTGCCCAGCGCGGTGAAGGTGACCTGCGCGGCCTGGTTCGCCTTGAGCTTCGGCACGTCCTGCTCGGCGACCGACGCGGTGACCACCAGGGCGTCGGACCGCATCGCAATCGCCGCGCCGGACGGCGGCGGCAGCCCAGCCGAGATGTTCACCGCGGTGACCACGCCAGCCACCGGGGCCTTGAGGCTGGTCGCGGCCACCGCGGCGGTTCCTTGGGTGACGGCGTTCTTCGCCTGGGTCACCGAGTTCTCGGCCTGGGCGACGGAGCTCTCGGCCTGGCTGACCGAGGTTGTCCCACCGCCGCCTTGGCCCGCCGTCGTGGCCGGGCCGGCGCCGTTGGCCTGCGCGGTGGCCAGCGTCTCCTGGGCGGCGGCGAGCTGGGCCTGCGCGGCAGTGAGCTGGGACCGGGCGGAGGCTAACTGGTCCTTCGCGTCGGTGGCGTCGATCGTGGCCAGTACGGCGCCCGCGGCCACCCTCTTGCCCACGGTGGCGGTGACGGTCCTGACGACGGCCGAGCCGCTGCTCACGGTCTGCGCCAAGCCACCCGACGCCCCCGACGACGCCCCGGACGAACCGGACCCGCCCGAGCCGGTCGTGCCCGAGCCACCGGACCCGGCCGACGTACCGCTGAACGCCAGGGAGAGCTGGCTCTCCGGCTGGACCGTCCCGGTCGCCGCGACGGTCTGGGTGACGTCGCCGCGGGCGACCGTCGCGGTCAGGTACCTCGCCGGTGCGGCATCCGAGCCCTGCCGCGACCACCACACCCCGCCGCCAGCCGCCACCGCGACCACCACAGCCGGTATCACCCATCGACGCATGGTGATGTTCGTAGGACCCGGACCTGAAGGGAACCTGAACCCAGCCAAACTCTTAGCGGCTTCTCAGCTCCCCTTTCGACGGCCCGGCTCCCCTTTTCACGGCCCGGCCTCGCCGTCGAGCGGCGGGATCGTGAGCTCGGCGACGGCTCCACCGTCCGGATCATTGCGTATGGCGACCCGGCCGCCGTGGCTGGCCGCGACCTGCGCGACGATCGCCAGCCCGAGCCCCGAGCCGGGCAGCCCCCGCGCCTGGTCGGCCCGGAAGAACCGGTCGAACACGTGCGGCAGCGCCTCGGCCGGGATGCCCGGCCCGTGGTCGCGGATGGTCAGCCGCCCGTCCGCCGCCAGCGTCACCGCAACCCTTCCGGGCGGGCTCTCGCCGGGCACGCCCGCCCCAAACTTCGCCGCGTTGTCCAGCAGGTTCGCCACCGCCCGGTCCAGCCGGCCGGGTACCGCCAGCACCAGCACCGGCTCCGTCCGTACGTCGAACGCGATGCCCGGCCAGTGCCGCCCGGCCCGGGCCGCGGCGTGCCGCACGATCGGGTCGAACCGCACCTGGGCCCACTGCTGCGCCGGCTCCTCGCCGCGGGCCAGCTCGACCACGTCTCCGATCAGGCCGGTCAGCTCCTCCACCTGCCCGACGATCGCGGTGAGCACCTGCTCGCGGGTGGCCGGGTCAAGCTCGTCCACCCGGTGCAGGATCTCGACGTTCGTGCGCAGGCTGGCCAGCGGCGTACGCAGCTCGTGCGAGGCGTCGGCGACGAGCTGCCGCTGCGCGCCGACCGACTCCTCGAGCGCCTGCAGCATGCTGTTGAAGCTGGCGGCCAGCCGGCCCAGCTCGTCGTGCCGGGTCACGGCGATGCGGTGGGTCAGGTCGCGGGTGGCGGCGATCCGCTCGGCCGTCTCGGTCAGCTCGCTCACCGGAGCCAGGGCCGGGCGGGCGACCAGCCGGGCGAGTACGACGGCGGCCGCCAGCCCGGCCACGCCGAGCGCCACGAAGGCGACCGTGAGCCGGTTGAGCTGGGCCGTGACGCCGTCGATCGGCAGCGCGACCTGGATCGCCGTGCCCGAGCCCGCCGGGCCGGCCACCGTGACCATGCGCACCGGCACGTCCGCCACGGTGGCGTTGCGGATCACCCGGTCCAGCCTGCCGGCGGCGACCGCGCGGTCGGCGTCGGTGACCGGCAGGGTCACCGTCTGGTCGCTCGGCTGGCCGACCGGTCCGGACGTGCTGGTGACCTGCAGGTAGGCGCCCGGGTCGCCGAACCGGGGCCGCAGCGGGGGGACCTGGCGGGCCGGTGGCAGGAGGTCCGCCAGCCGCCGTGCCCGGTCGGCCTGCGCGGTGAGCTGCCGGTCGACCTGGCCGAGCAGCTCATGCCGCACCACGAGGTAGCCGACCGCGACCACGCCGCTGACCGCGAACGCGACGGCCACCGCCGCGGCCAGCACCAGCCGGGCCCGCAGCGTCGGCCTCATCGCCTTGGCCTCCATGACGCCGGCCTCACGACGCCAGCCTCACGACGCCAGCCTCAGGCCGGCGGCCGGAGCTGGTAGCCGACCCCGCGCACGGTGTGTATCAGCCGGGGTTCGCCGGCCGCCTCAGTCTTACGCCTGAGGTAGCCGACAAAGACCTCCAGCGAGTTCGACGCGGGCTCCATCGCATAGCCCCAGACCCGGTCCGCGATGACCTCCCGGGTCAGCACCCGGCCGGTGTTGCGCAGGAGCAGCTCCAGCAGCGCGTACTCCGTCCGGGTCAGCTCAACCAACCGGCCGCGCCGGCTGGCCTGCCGGGTGTCCGGGTCGAGCTCCAGGTCACCGCAGGTGAGCAGGGTGTCCGGCGGCGCCGGCTCATGACCGCGGCGGACCAGCGCCCGCAGCCGGGCGCGCAGCTCGGCCAGCGCGAACGGCTTGGCCAGGTAGTCGTCGGCGCCGGCGTCCAGCCCGGCCACCCGGTCGTCGACCTCGTCCCGCGCGGTCAGCACGAGCACCGGCGTACGGTCGCCGGCCGCCCGCATCCGCCGGCATACCTCGACCCCGCCGACGTACGGCATCATCACGTCCAGCACCATCAGGTCGGGCCGCAACGCCGGCAGCACCTCCAGTGCCCGTGCGCCGTCCGGCACCGACTCGACCCGGTACCCGTCCAGCCGTAGCGCGCGGATCAGTGCGGCCCGCAGCTCGGGGTCGTCGTCCACGACCAGCACCGTGATCGGCACCGTCCGAGCGTGCCACCCCCGCCTGAGAGTTACCTGAACCAGCGTCTGGGTGCTAGAGGCTGTCCGGCACGACGAAGCCGTCCCGCCGCCAGAGCGGTACGCCGAGACGCTGCCGACCGCCGCCGGCGGCCCGGGTCGCCAGAGCGCACCAACCGAGCGAAGGAGGACTCCAGCTCGTTCGCCGGCTCGTCGTCGGCCGTCGCCTCGTCCGGAGACCGGCTGCCAGCCAGCACGGATATGTCCGAGCCGGGTGCCGCGGGCGCTCTGATACACACGGACAACTGATACGAAAGTCACGCCCGCAGACCGCTTGCGCCAGCTACCAGCGGGTAATATCTTTCTTGTTACCGACGAGTAATGACTGTTCTGCCGGGGAGCTTGGCGATGGGCCACTACAAGAGCAACCTTCGCGATCTCGAGTTCAACCTCTTCGAGCTGTTCAAGATCGATGAGCGGCTCGGCAGCGGTGCCTTCGCCGAGATCGACACGGACACGGCGCGCAGCTTCCTGCGGGAGACCGAGCGGCTGGCCAGCACGGTGCTCGCCGACTCTTTCACCGAGGGCGACCGCAACCCGCCGGTCTTCGACCCCTCCGCCAGCACCGTGACCATGCCGACCGGCTTCGCGCGCTCGTTCCAGGCCCTGATGGACGCTGGGATCTTCAGCCTCGGCCTGCCCGAGGAGCTGGGCGGGGTGCGGGCGCCGCAGTCGCTGGGCTGGGCGCTTGCCGAGCTGGTGCTGGGCGCGAACCCGGCGGCGTTCATGTACGGCGCCGGGCCGTCGTTCGCCGGAGTGTTCTACGGCCTCGGCACGCCGGAGCAGAAGCAGTGGGCCAAGCTCTTCGTAGAGCAGGGCTGGGGCGCCACCATGGTGCTCACCGAGCCGGACGCCGGCTCCGACGTGGGCGCCGGGCGGGCCAGGGCGCTGCCCCAGCCGGACGGGACCTGGCACATCGACGGGGTCAAGCGGTTCATCACCTCGGCCGAGCACGACCTGACCAAGAACATCATCCACTACGTGCTGGCCCGGCCGGTGGGGGTCGAGGGGGCCGGGGGCGCGGGCACCAAGGGCCTGTCGCTGTTCATGGTGCCGAAGTACCTCTTCGACCCCAGGACCGGCGTGTTGGGCGAGCGTAACGGCGCCTACGTGACCAACGTCGAGCACAAGATGGGCCTGAAGGTCTCCACCACCTGCGAGATCACCTTCGGCGAGCGGCACCCGGCCGTCGGCTGGCTGGTCGGCGAGGTGCACAACGGCATCGCGCAGATGTTCAAGATCATCGAGTACGCCCGGATGATGGTCGGCACCAAGGCGATCGGCACCCTGTCCACCGGCTACCTGAACGCGCTGGACTATGCGAAGAACCGGGTCCAGTCGGCCGACCTGACCCGGATGACGGACAAGTCCGCGCCGCGGGTGACGATCACCCACCACCCCGACGTACGGCGGATCCTGATGCTGCAGAAGGCCTACGCCGAGGGGCTGCGGGCACTGTACCTGTGGACCGCGACGTACCAGGACGCCGCGCTGGAGGCGGAGGCCCGGGGCGAGCACGACGACCTGGCCGAGCGGGTCAACGACCTGCTGCTGCCGATCGTGAAGGGCTTCGGCTCGGAGAAGGCGTATGAGCTGCTGGCGCTGTCGCTGCAGACCCTGGGCGGTTCCGGCTACCTGCAGGACTACCCGATCGAGCAGTACATCCGGGACGCCAAGATCGACACCCTGTACGAGGGCACCACCGCGATCCAGAGCCTCGACCTGTTTTTCCGCAAGATCGTGCGGGACAAGGGCCAGGCGCTGACCGCGGTGGCCACCGCGATCCAGGCCTTCGTCGACTCCGAGGCGGGCAACGGCCGGCTGAAGGAGGAGCGGGCGCTGCTCGGCCGGGCGCTGACCGACGTGCAGGGCATGATCGGCGCGATGATCGGCCAGCTCACCTCGGCCCAGGAGGATATCCGCAACCTGTACAAGGTTGGCCAGAACACCGTGCGGCTGCTGATGAGCCTGGGTGACCTGGTCGTCGGCTGGCTGCTGCTGCGCCAGGCCGAGGTCGCCACCGCGGCGCTGGACGGCGGGGCGAGCGGCCGGGACAAGGCGTTCTACGAGGGCAAGCTCGGGGCGGCGCACTTCTTCGCGCACACTGTGCTGCCCGAGCTGTCCGCCCGTAGGAAGATCACCGAGGCCACCGACCTAGCCCTGATGGACCTGCCGGAAGAGTCCTTCTGACCCGTGTGGTCACCTCTCGGCCTTGTGGTGACCTGTCGTTCCGTCCGCCGCCCGTGTGGTCCCCTCTCGGCGTTGTGGTGACCTCTTGGGGTGCCCGCACAACGTGTGGTCACCTATGCGCCTTGTGGTGACCTCTTGGGGTCTGCAGGCAACGACAGGTCACCACAACGCCGAGAGGTGACCACACAGGCAGACTCGATGATCATCTCTATTGGGCCACGATGACGACGGTCTGGATGTTGACGAACTCGCGCGGCCCGAACGAGCCCAGCTCCCGGCCGTACCCGCTGCGCTTGACCCCGCCGAACGGCAGCCGCAGGTCGGACGCCGTCATCCCGTTGACGAAGCAGCTGCCCGCCGCCAGCTCGCCGGCCAGCCGCCTGGCCCGGTCCAGGTCGCGAGTCCACAGGTTCGAGGACAGGCCGTACGGCGTGTCGTTGGCCACCTCGATCGCGGTCCGCGCGTCCGGCACCCGCAGGACCGCCACCGCCGGCCCGAAGGTCTCCTCGACCAGCATCGGGGCACCCGAGCCAGCCTCGACCCGGACCACGGTAGGCGTGTAGTAGAAACCCGGCTCGGCCACCGCCACGCCGCCGGTCAGCACCACGCCGCCGGCCTCGACGGTACGGCGGACCTGACCGGCCAGCGTGTCGCGCAGGTCCGCGCGGGCCAGCGGGCCGAGGTCGGTGCCGGGCAGGGTCGGGTCACCGACAGTCAGCGCCTCGACCCGACGGACCAGCTCGGCCTCGAACTCCTCGGCCACCGGCTCGGCCACGATCAGCCGCTTGGCGGCGATACAGCTCTGGCCGGTGTTCTGGAAGCGCGCCCTCGTAGCCCACTCCGCGGCCCGCGGCACGTCGGCGTCGGCCAGCACGATGAACGGGTCGGAGCCGCCCAGCTCCAGCACGCACTTCTTGATGGCCCGGCCGGCGGCCGCGGCCAGCGTGGAGCCAGCCCGCGTGCTGCCGGTGAGGGTCGCCGCCGCGATCCGGTCATCGGCCAGCAGTGCCGGCGTCCGTGCCCCGGGCAGCCGCAGCGACTGGACGACGTCCTCACCCAGCCCGGCCTCGGCCAGCAGGTCGACGATCGCCCGGGCGCAGCCGGTGACATTCTCGGCGTGCTTGAGCAGCACCACGTTGCCGGCCAGCAGGATCGCGGCGCCGGCCCGAAAGAGCTGCCAGTACGGGAAGTTCCACGGCATCACCGCGAGCACCGGACCAAGCGGGAGATACTGCACGTAGCTCTCGGCCGCCTCGGTCGGTACCACCGTCGGGGCCAGCAGCCGCTCGCCGTGCTGGGCGTAGTAGTCGCAGGCCCAGGCGCACTTGTCCACCTCGGCCCGGGCCTGGTCCAGCGGCTTGCCCATCTCGGTGGTCATCAGGGCGGCGTGCTCGTCCCGCTCCTTGCGCAGCAGGGCGGCGACCCGGCCGAGGGCGGCGGCCCGATCTACCAGCGAGGTCCGCCGCCAGCCCTGGTACGCCGTCCGGGCGCGGCCCAGGATCGCGTCCACCTCGGCGTCGGTGTGCTCGTCGTACTCCGCGATGAGCTCACCGGTGGCCGGGTTGATGCTGCGCATCCGTCTGCTCCGTCCATGTCAACCTTGCCGTTGCGTGCAACCCGCTCAGCAGAAGGCCGCCACCCGGACGCCGACCCGGCCCAACGCGGCCCGGACCGCGGTGGCGATCTCGACCGCGCCGGGGGTGTCGCCGTGCACGCACAGCGAGTCCACCGCGAGCGGTACCCGGGCACCGTCGACCGCGCTCACGACGCCATCGGTGACCATCCGGGCGGCCCGTTTCGCCGCCTCGCCAGGGTCCGTGACCAGCGCGCCTGGCGCGGTACGGGCCACCAGCCGGCCGTCGGCGGCATACCCACGGTCGACGAACCCCTCCCGTACGACGCGCAGCCCGGCCTCGGCGGCCAGCCGGGCCAGCTCGCTGCCCGGCTGGCAGAGCACCGGCAGCGTGGCATCGTACAGCCGCACCGCGTCGACGACGGCCGCGGCATGCTCGGGGTCGTGCCTGGCCTGGTTGTACAGCGCACCGTGCGGCTTGACGTAACGGACCCGGGTGCCGGCCGGGCGGCACAGCCCGTCCAGCGCGCCGATCTGGTAGAGCAGGTCGTTGGTGAGCGACGGCCGGGGCACGGCGATGTACCGCCGACCGAAGCCGGCCAGGTCGCGGTAGCTCACCTGGGCGCCGATCGCCACGTCCCACTCCACCGACATGGCGCATACCCGGCGGATCACGTCCGGGTCGCCGGCATGGAAGCCGCAGGCGACGTTCGCGCTGGTCACGATGCGCAGCAGGCCGTCGTCGTCGCCTAGTGTCCAGGCGCCGAACCCCTCACCAGCGTCGGTGTTCAGGTCGACCACGGTCACCGGCTGGCGCCCCGCACCCGCAGGTCACCGAGGAGCTCGGCGGTCGCCGCGGCGACGGTCTGCACGGCTCGCTCGAAGGCCGCGGTGTTGTGCGCGGCGGGCGTCCGGAATCCGGACACCTTGCGCACGTACTGCAGCGCGGCGGCCTCGATCTCCTCAGCGGTGGCCTCGTCCTGGAACGGTGGGCGCAGCGTCTTGATGCTCCGGCACATGCCGTCATTCTGCGCGCCCCACCGCCCCAAGAGGTCACCACAACGCCGAAAGGTCACCACACGGGGCCGATGGGGAACGAGAGGTCACCACAACGCCAAGAGGTGACCACACGAGAGGCCGCGCAGGACCAGTGAGTAGAGCAGCGGGCTACGACAGTTTCTGGCCTTTGGTGCCGGATGCGCCAGCGCGTTCAGCACGAGTCGGGCTACGCCGGCCCGTCTACCCTTGGCCCATGCTGCCTGAACCGATTCTGCCGGCCGAGCCGCAGCGGGAACTCGATGACGGCTCGCTGCGCAGCCCACTCGGCAAGGCGGCGATGCTGGTGGTCGGGTACCTGCTGCTGCTCTGGACGATCGACCTGATCAACAACGCCCAGCACCGCAGGCTCAACACCGACCTAGGTATCGTCCCCCGCGACTTCGGCCGGCTGCCGGAGATCGCCACGGCGCCGTTCCTGCACGGCAGCGTGGCGCACCTGGCGGCCAACGCGATGCCGCTGTTCGGGCTCGGGCTGGTCGCGGCGCTGGCCGGCGTACGGCGGTTCATCGGGGTGACCGCGCTGGTCGTCGTGGTGAGCGGGCTCGGCGTGTGGCTGTTCTCGCCGTCGAACACGGTCACCGTGGGCGCCAGCGGCGTCGTCTTCGGGTACTTCGGCTACCTGGTGATGCGTGGGGCCATCGACCGCCGGCCGGTGGACATCGTGGTGGCGCTCGGCGTGGCGATCTCCTACGGTTACCTGCTCAGCGGCGTGCTGCCCGGCGCGGAGGGGATCTCCTGGCAGGGGCACCTGTCCGGCGTGGTCGGCGGCGTGCTGGCCGCCTGGGTCTTCCGCCGCCGTCCCCGCCCGGCCCCGGCGTCCGCCCTTGGCACCTCGACGTTGCCCCAGGTGGGCAGGACCTCGCCGCCGTACAGCGCGCCGTAGCGCTACCAGACCAGGCCGAGCTCCGGTTCGTGCAGCACGGCGGCGACGTCGGCGAGGAACCGCGACCCGAGCTGCCCGTCCACGATCCGGTGGTCGAACGACAGCGAGAGCTGCGTGACCTGCCGCGGCACCACCACGCCGTCGACCACCCACGGCATCGGCCGCACCACCCCGAACGCCAGGATCGCCGCCTCGCCCGGGTTCAGGATCGGCGTGCCGGTGTCCACCCCGAACACGCCGACGTTGGTGATCGTGATGGTGCCGCCGGCCATGTCGGCCGGGCTGGTCCGGCCGGCCCGGGCCACCTGGGTCAGCTCGCCCAGCGCCCCGGCGAGCTCGCGCAGGGACAGCCGGCCGGCATCCTTGATGTTTGGCACCACCAGGCCACGAGGGGTGGCCGCCGCGATACCGAGGTTGACGTACTCCTTGACCACGATCTCGCCGTTCGCCTCGTCCCACGACGAGTTGATCATCGGATGCCGGCGGACCGCGAGCAGCAGCGCCTTGGCCACGAACAGCAGCGGGCTGACCTTGACCCCGGCGAACTCCGGCCACCCGGCCACCCGCGCCCGCAGCTCCATCGTCCGGGTCACGTCGACAGTGATGAACTCCGTGACATGCGGGGCGGTGAATGCCGAGGCCACCACCGCCGCCGCGGTATGCATGCGGACACCCCTGACCGGGATCCGCTGCTCGCGGTCCGGCCCGAACGACGGCGTGCCCGCGGCGCCCGCCAGCGACGGCCCGGTCGACGACGGCTCGGCCTGGGCGGCGTCCACGTCGGCCCGGGTGATGGTGCCGTGCGGCCCGGTTGGGGTGACCACGGTCAGGTCGACACCGTGGTCCTTGGCGTACTTGCGCACCGGCGGCTTCGCCAGCACGGCGCCGGTCGCCGGCTCGACAGTCGGCCGGGCGGCCAGCCCGGTGAAGGAAGGCTGGGCCGACGGGACGGGCGTGCCGTTGCCGTTCTCCCTGCGTGGGCGGCGGGTGACACTGGCCGAGCGTGGCCCGTAGCCGACCAGCACCGACGTCCGACCGCCGGGCGCCGGGCCGCCGATCATCCCCGGCTCGACCGGCTCGCCCTCCTTCGGCACGCCGATGTCCGGCACCCTGGTCGAGCCCAGGCCGGACGGGTCGACGTCGACGGTGATGATCGGGGCACCGACGTCGACCGTCCCCCCCTCGGCGACGTGCAGCTCGGTGACCAGGCCGTCGTACGGGCAGGGCAGCTCGACCGCTGCCTTGGCGGTCTCGATCTCGACGATCGGCTGGCCGTCGTGCACCTCGTCGCCGGGCTTGACCAGCCACCGGAGGATCTCGGCCTCGGTCAGCCCCTCACCGGCGTCCGGCAGTCTGAACTGCTTGAACTCAGGCATCCGGATCTCCTCAGAAGCCCAGCGAGCGGTCGACGGCGTCCAGCACCCGGTCCAGGTCGGGCAGGTAGTCCTCCTCGACCCGGGAACCCGGGTACGGCGTGTCGAACCCGGTCACCCGGAGCACCGGCGCCTCCAGGGAGTAGAACGCACCTTCGCCGATCCGGGCCGCCAGCTCCGCGCCGAGGCCCAGGTTGCCTGGCGCCTCGTGCACCACGACACACCGGCCGGTACGCCGGACCGAGCCCAGCACCGTCGCCATGTCCAGCGGGGAGAGCGTGCGCAGGTCGACGACCTCCAGGCTCTTGCCCTCGGACTCGGCGGCGGTGGCCACGTCCAGCACGGTCTTCACCATCGGGCCGTAGGCCAGGACGGTGACGTCGGTGCCCGGCCGTACCACCCGGGACTGCCACAACGGGTCCGGGCTGGCGGTCGGCTCGAAGTCGGCCTTGTCCCAGTACCGGCGCTTCGGCTCGAAGAAGATCACCGGGTCGTCGGTGACGATCGCCTGCTGGATCATGAAGTAGGCGTCCTTGGGGTTGGCGCAGGCCACCACCTTCAGCCCGGCGGTGTGCGCGAAGTACGCCTCGGGCGACTCGCTGTGGTGCTCGACCGCGCCGATGCCGCCGCCGAACGGGATCCGGACCACGACCGGCAGCCGCACCGTGCCCTTGGAGCGGTAATGCATCTTGGCGAGCTGCGACACGATCTGGTCGAACGCCGGGTACACGAACCCGTCGAACTGGATCTCGCAGACCGGTCGGTAGCCGCGCATGGCCAGCCCGATCGCGGTGCCGATGATCCCCGACTCGGCCAGCGGAGTGTCGATCACCCGGTCCTCGCCGAAGTCCTTCTGCAACCCGTCGGTGACCCGGAAGACACCGCCGAGCTTGCCGACGTCCTCGCCCATCAGGAGCACCTTAGGGTCGCCCTCCATGGCCTTGCGCAGGCCCTCGTTGAGGGCTCGGGCCAAGGTGAAGGTTGCCATCAGTGTCCCCCCTCGACAGAGCTTCCGCCGGACGCGCCGACGAACGACTCCAGGTACGCCGCGAAGCTGGCCCGCTGCTGGTCCAGGTGCGGGGTGTCCTCGACGTACACATCCTCGAAGATGGACAACGGCGCCGGGTCGGGCATGCCGCGGCAGCCGTCCCGCACGTGCTTGGCGAGCCGGTCGGACTCGGCCTCGACCGAGTCGAGGAACTCGGAGTCGGCCAGCCCGTTGCGCACCAGGTAGGCCTTGACCCGCTCGATCGGGTCCTTCAGCTTCCACGCCTCCAGCTCGGCGGCCAGCCGGTAGCGGGTGGGGTCGTCGGAGGTGGTGTGCGCGCCCATCCGGTAGGTGAAGGCCTCGATCAGGGTGGGGCCGGAGCCCTCCCGGGCCCGGGCCAGCGCCGCCCTGGTCACGGCGAGGCAGGCGAGCACGTCGTTGCCGTCAACCCGGACGCCTGGGAAGCCGAAACCGTGCGCCCGCTGGTACAGCGGGATACGGGACTGCTTCTCGATCGGCTCCGAGATGGCCCACTGGTTGTTCTGGCAGAAGAACACGATGGGGGCGTTGAACACGCTGGACCAGACGAACGCCTCGTTGACGTCGCCTTGGCTGGACGCGCCGTCGCCGAAGTACGCCACCACGGCGCCGGGGTAGGTGCCGCCGGTCCCGCCGCCGTCGCGCTGGATGCCCATCGCGTAGCCGGTGGCGTGCAGGGTCTGCGAGCCGATGACGATCGTGTAAAGGTTGAAGTTCTTCTCTTTCGGGTCCCAGCCGCCGAGGTTGACGCCGCGGAACAGGCCGAGCAGCCACAGCGGGTCGACCCCGCGGCACCACGCGACGCCGTGCTCGCGGTAGGTCGGGAAGACGAAGTCCTCTGGCTGCAGCGCCCGGCCGGAGCCGACCTGGGCCGCCTCCTGACCGAGCAGCGACGCCCAGATGCCCAGCTCGCCCTGGCGCTGCAGCGAGGTCGCCTCGGCGTCGATCCGGCGGACCAGGACGAGGTCGCGGTACAGCCCGCGGCAGTCCTCTGGCGTGAGCTCGATCGCATAGTCGGGATGCTCGACCCGCTCACCCTCGGGAGTGAGCAACTGGACAAGCTCTGGGTCGGCTTCGGCCATCCGTCTGTCTCCTCGTGTCGACTCCGCGCGGGGTCGCCGTGGCGGGAGGGCCACCGCCGAGGGGTGAACGGCGAGGTGGTGCTGTCGACCCCAGAGCGTCAGGAGAGTGCCCGCTCCCGCTGGCCCTCATCGTGACAGACGGTCATGGCATCCGGCTGAACGCGCCGTAAGATGGCTATGCCGGACCCCGCAACCGGTGCCACGCCGCCAGCACCGGGACGCCGACGCTGGCGTTGCTTACCCGACCGAACGATCGGTCGGGTAATAGCACCCTAACTCGCGGTCGGCAGCCGCGTCCACGATACGACCGGGTCGAGAACCCGGCCATGGTCCTGGGGCTCCGAGGCCCGGGCCAAACCGCAAGATCAGTGATCTTCGGGTAGGGAGGCCACGGGATCGGTGATTTTCGGCGGTCGTGTGGGCTGACATGCTTCGGAGCTGCGCATCTATGATGCTTGCGTCTCCGCATCGCTGATGCCACACTGAGAACGTGCGTACGACTCTACGACTGGACCCCGATGTGGCGTCCGCCGCCGAGCAGCTCCGACGCGAGCGGCACATCGGTCTGGGCGAGGCGGTCAACGAGCTCGCGCGGGCCGGGATGCGCGCGCGCCCGCGGAGCAAGACCTTCCATCAACGCACCAAGGCGATCGGGCTGCGGGCCGACGTCTCCAATGTGGCTGAGGCATTGGAGTTCCTGGACGGCCTGGAGCAGGACGGGTGATCGTCGACGCGAACGTCCTGATATATGCCGTTGACACCAGTAGCTCGTTCCACCGACCTGCTCGGGAGTGGCTGGAAACAGCCCTCAACGGGCCGAGCCGAGTCGGCCTGCCGTGGCAGTCCCTGACGGCTTTCCTTCGCCTCTCCACACACGCGCGGATCTCCACTGACCCGCTGACACCGAAGGAGGCCTGGGGATTTGTCGCCGACTGGCTCGACGCGGAGCCAGCATGGATCCCTGTCCCTACCGCCCGGCACGCCGACGTTCTCCGCAAACTGCTGACCGAGGGTGATCTCCGGGGAAATCTGGTGACCGACGCCCAGCTAGCAGCGCTCGCCATCGAGCACGGGGTTGGCATTTGTTCGGTCGACTCCGACTTCGCGCGTTTCGATGGGCTGGAGTGGCTGAACCCGGTCACCCGCCACTGAGCCGATCGGCAACCCGCCCGTGGGTGCCAGCATGAGCTGTTGTCGTGGCAGGCTCGCGGGGTGACCAGCGGGACGGGCGCACCGAAAAGCGACAGACGGCAGGACGGAGCGGAGCAGCGGCGGCTGGCCTGCTCCCCGACCAGCGACGCGCCGTGGCGGCAGTGGGGTCCGTACCTCTCCGCCCGGCAGTGGGGCACCGTGCGGGAGGACTACAGCGCCAACGGCGACGCCTGGGGGTACTTTCCGTTCGAGCAGGCGCACGCTCGGGCCTACCGCTGGGGCGAGGACGGCCTCGGCGGGATCTGCGACCGCAACCAGCACCTCTGCCTCGCCGTCGCGCTGTGGAACGGTGCCGACCGGGTGCTCAAGGAGCGGCTGTTCGGGCTGACGAACGCCGAGGGCAACCACGGCGAGGATGCCAAGGAGCACTGGTGGGTGCTGGACGGCACGCCCACCCACTCCTGGATGCGCTGGCTCTACCGGTACCCGCAGGCGGCGTACCCCTATGACCAGCTTCGGAGGGAGAACGCCCGGCGCGGCCGGGACGAACGCGAGTACAAGCTGGCCGACACCGGTGTGCTCGCCGGCGATAGGTTCTTCGACGTGACGGTGACCTACGCCAAGGCCGCCCCGGACGACATCCAGATGGTCATCGAGGCCACCAACCACGGCCCCGGCCCGGCGCCGTTACACGTGCTGCCACAGGTGTGGTTCCGCAACACCTGGTCCTGGCACCCAGACCGAGCCCGGCCCGAGCTGTCCACTGTGAACGGCGGAGTGCGCTGCCGGCACCCTGAGCTGGGCGAGTACTGGCTCGCCGCCGACGGCGACCCCCCGATCCTGGTCACCGGCAACGACACCAACGCGGTCGCCCTGTTCGGCGCGGAATGCAACGCCGCGCCGTACACCAAGGACGGCATCAACGAGCACGTCCTGTACGGCGCGGCCACCATCGACCCGACCGGGCGCGGCACCAAGGCGGCGGCCTGGTACCGCTTCGACGCCGTGGGGCCGGGCGAGACGGTCCGGGTGCGGGTCCGGCTGTCCGCCGCCCGGCCGGGCTGGACGACGTTCGGGCCGGAGTACGACGAGGTGCTGCGCTGCCGGGCGGCCGAGGCGGAGGAACTCTACCGCGACCTGCTCCCGGACGGGCTGTCCCCCGCCGAGCGGCAGGTCGCCCGCCGGGCGTACGCCGGCCTGCTGTGGACCAAGAAGCGGTACCGGTACGGCGTGCGGCAGTGGCTGGCCGGCGACCCGGGCCAGCCCGCCCCGCCGTCCGACCGCCGGGCCGGCCGCAACGTCCGCTGGCGACACTTCGACGCCGGCGCCGTGCTGAGCCTGCCGGACGAGTGGGAGTACCCGTGGTTCGCGGCGTGGGACCTGGCCTTCCACACCCTGCCGCTGGCGCACGTCGACCCGGCGTTCGCCAAGGACCAGCTCGTGCTGCTGTGCCGGGAGTGGCTGATGCACCCGGACGGTCAGCTCCCGGCGTACGAGTGGGCCTTCGGCGACGTGAACCCGCCGGTGCACGCCTGGGCGGCGTTGCGGGTGTACCGGATCGACGCGGCCCGCACCGGCCGGCCGGACCGCGTCTTCCTGGCCCGGGTCTTCGGCAAGCTGCTGCTCAACTTCAGCTGGTGGGTCAACCGGAAGGACCCGGACGGGTCGAACCTGTTCGAGGGCGGTTTCCTCGGCATGGACAACATCTCGGTCTTCGACCGGTCCACGGCGGTGCCGGCCGGGCGGCGGCTCGAACAGTCCGATGCGACGAGCTGGATGGCGGCGTACTGCCTGGCGATGCTGCAGATCGCGCTGGAGCTGGCCCGGCACGACCCGGCGTACGACGATGTGGCGACCAAGTTCCTGGAGCATTTCGTGGCGATCGGGCTGGCCGCGCAGACGTTCGGCTCGGCGAACGCGACGCTCTGGGACGAGCGGGATGGCTTCTGCTACGACTCGCTGGTCAGCGACCAGGGCGCCGTGCCGGTGCGGGTGCGGTCGATGGTCGGGCTGGTGCCGCTGCTGGCCTGCACGATGCTGGAGCCGGACGCGATCCGGGCCGCGCCGGACTTCGCCAGCCGGCTGGGCTGGCTGGCCGCGCACCGGGCCGAGGAGCTGGCCCGGGTGATGGTCCGGCGGGCGGACGGCGCCATCCTGCTCACCCTGCTGGACGAGCCCAAGCTGGCCCGGGTCTTCCAGCGGCTGTTCGACGAGGGGGAGTTCCTGTCGCCGTACGGGATCCGCTCGCTGTCGGCGGCGTACCGGGGCGGGGCGAAGATCGAGGTCGACGGCGGCACGCTGGAGATCGACTACGAGCCGGCCGAGTCGGGGACCGGCCTGTTCGGCGGCAACTCCAACTGGCGCGGGCCAGTGTGGATGCCGATGAACGTGCTGCTCAGCGACGCGCTGGCGTGTTACGGGTCATACTTCGGGCCGGGGTGGACGGTGGAGCTGCCGGTTGGCTCGGGGCGGCGGGTCTCGCTCACCGACGCAGCCGCCGACCTCGAACGCCGGCTGGTCGCGCTGTTCCTGCCGGGGGCGGGCGGACGGCGGCCGAGCGACCCGCGCGGCACCGGCGATGGTCCACTGTGGACGGACCATCCGACGTTCTCGGAGTACTTCCACGGCGACACGGGCGAGGGGCTGGGCGCCTCGCACCAGACCGGCTGGACCGCCCTGGTCGCCGCCCTGCTGATGACCCGCTCCGGCGGTACCTGAGTCGTGGCTGCCGCCTGGTGCCACGCATTCGGGTGATGGAGCACGGAAGATCACTGATCTCGTGGTCTCGTAACCGCGAGATCAGTGATTTCGGGGTTGCCGCCCGATCCCTGAGCCCTCGATCCTCAGCGCGACAGTCGAGGTCGAGCCACGTAGGCTGCCCGGCTCCCGCTTTGCCCCGGCCGGGCCGGCGTCGATGATCCGTGCCAGCGCGCGCCGAGCCGGAGGGGGGTCTTGTCAGAGGTGCGGGCTAGCGTCGGGACACGCGGAGTGCTGGGCGGCGGACGGTCCCGAGACGGGCCCGCCCGGACCACTATGCTGGCCACGGCTCGCGATCGGCGATATCCGCCGCACGGTTTGTGACGAGTACCTGGGAGGTCGTGATCGTGCCTGGTGACTCCTTTGTGCACTTGCATGTTCACACGGAGTATTCCATGCTCGATGGCGCGGCTCGGCTGAAGCAGATGTTCGCTGAGTGTGACCGGCTGAGCATGCCGGCCATCGCGAT
The DNA here is from genome assembly GCA_035476575.1 of Mycobacteriales bacterium. Classification (GTDB taxonomy): domain Bacteria; phylum Actinomycetota; class Actinomycetes; order Mycobacteriales; family JACQDL01; genus DATILL01. The sequence goes on along the minus strand of DATILL010000143.1, from coordinate 28,565 downwards.
GACCGACCACGGCAACGTGTACGGCGCCTACGACTTCTACAAGAATGCGACAAACACCGGTATCAAGCCGATCATCGGCATTGAGGCGTATGTCGCGCCGGGCAGCCGGTTCCACAAGTCGCCATTGTTGTGGGGCGAGCCGGCACAGCGGGCGGACGACGTGTCCGCCGGCGGCTCCTACACGCATATGACGCTGCTCGCGGCGGACGCGACCGGGCTGCGCAACCTGTTCCGGCTCTCGTCGTTGGCGAGCCTGGAGGGCTACTACCGCAAGTGGCCGAGAATGGACAAGGAGCTGCTCGCCGCGCACGGCACCGGGATCATCGCCACGACCGGCTGCCCGTCCGGCGAGGTGCAGACCCGGCTACGGCTTGGGCACTATGACGCGGCCCTCGCGGCGGCCGCCGAGTACCGCGACATCTTCGGCTCGGAGAACTTCTTTCTCGAGCTGATGGAGCACGGCATCGACATCGAGCGCCGTGTTCGGGACGACCTGGTCCGGCTCGGCAAGGAGCTCAACCTCGTCCCCGTCGTGACCAACGACTCACATTACGTCGCCAAGCCCGACGCGCTGGCGCATGACGCGCTGCTCTGCGTGCAGACCGGCAAGACACTGCACGAGCCTGGCCGTTTCAAGTTCGACGGCGACGGCTACTACATCAAGTCGGCAGTGGAGATGCGGTCACTGTGGGACGACCAGCTCCCCGGGGCGTGCGACACGACGTTGCAGATCGCCGAGCGGGTCAGTGACTACGCCGAGGTGTTCGCGTACCACGACCGGATGCCGCGGTTCCCGGTGCCGGACGGGGAGACCCAGGAGTCGTGGCTGCGCCGCGAGGTATGGGTCGGCATGCACGCCCGCTACCCCGCCGGGGTTGACGAGGAACGGCGCAGGCGGGTCGAGTACGAGCTCGACGTCATCATCCAGATGGGCTTCCCGGCGTACTTCCTCGTCGTCGCCGACCTGGTGCGCTGGGCCAAGGAGAACGGCGTCCGGGTCGGCCCCGGCCGTGGCTCGGCGACCGGCTGCCTGGTCGCCTATGCGCTGGGCATCATCGAGCTCGACCCACTGGAGCACCGGCTGCTGTTCGAGCGGTTTCTGAACCCCGACCGCGTCTCCATGCCCGACATCGACCTGGACTTCGACGAACGTCGGCGCGGCGACATGATCCGCTACGTCACCGAACGGTGGGGCGAGGACAAGGTCGCGCAGATTGTCACCTACGGCACCATCAAGGCCAAACAGGCGATCAAGGACTCGACCCGGGTGCTCGGCCATCCGTATGCGCTGGGCGACCGGATCACCAAGGCGATGCCGCCCGCCGTGATGGGCAAGGACATTCCGCTGTCCGGAATCTTCGACGCCGATCATCCCCGCTATCGCGAGGCCGGCGAGATCCGGCAGTTGGTGGAGGCGGAGACCGCGGTCAAGGAGGTGCTCGACACCGCCCGCGGCCTGGAGGGGCTGATCCGCCAGGCCGGGGTGCACGCGGCCGGCGTCATCCTGTCGAGCGAACCACTGCTCGACGTCGTACCCATCTGGCGGCGCGACTCGGACGGCGCGGTCATCACCCAGTGGGACTTCCCGACGTGCGAGTCAGTCGGCCTGCTGAAGATGGACTTCCTTGGCCTGCGAAACCTCACCGTCATTGAAGACGCGCTGGCAAATGTCAACGGCAACCGCAACGACGAGCTGGTGCTGGAGACACTGCCGCTGGATGACCAGCCGACGTACGAGCTGCTGGCCCGCGGCGACACCCTGGGGGTCTTCCAGCTCGACGGCGGCCCGATGCGGGCGTTGCTGCGCTCGATGGCACCGGACAACTTCGAGGACATTGCGGCCGTGCTGGCGTTGTACCGTCCCGGCCCGATGGGCGCCAACTCGCACAACGAGTACGCCGACCGCAAGACCGGCCGAAAGCCGGTAACGCCGATCCACTCGGAGCTGGAGGAGGCGCTGGCCGAGATCCTGGACGAGACATACGGCCTGATCGTCTACCAGGAGCAGGTCATGGCCATCGCCCAGAAGGTCGCCGGGTACACGCTGGGCAAGGCGGACCTGCTGCGCCGGGCCATGGGCAAGAAGAAAAAGGAGATCCTGGACAAGGAGTTCGTGCCGTTCTGCGACGGCATGCGGGCCAACGGCTACTCCGACGGCGCGATCAAGACGCTGTGGGACATTCTCGTCCCGTTCTCCGACTACGCCTTCAACAAGTCGCACACCGCCGGCTACGGGCTGGTCTCCTACTGGACGGCGTACCTCAAGGCCAACTACCCGGCTGAGTACATGGCCGCGCTGCTCACCTCGGTCCGGGACGACAAGGACAAGATGGCCGTCTACCTGGCGGAATGCCGACGGATGGGCATCTCAGTGCTTCCGCCGGATGTGAACGAGTCCGCCGCCGTCTTCACCCCGACCGGGGCGGACGTGCGGTTCGGGCTGTCCGCGATCCGTAACGTGGGCGCCAATGTCGTGGCCTCGATCGTGCGTACCCGCAAGGAGAAGGGGCGGTACGTCGACTTCTCCGACTTCCTGCGCAAGGTCGAGCCCGTGGTGTGCAACAAGAAGGTGGTCGAGTCGCTGGTCAAGGCCGGCGCGTTCGACTCGCTCAGGCATTCCCGAAAGGGGCTGTGCGTCGTTCACGAGCTCGCGATCGACCAGGTCATGGACACCAAGCGGGCCGAGGCGGTCGGCCAGTTCGACCTGTTCGGCGGGAGTGACCTGGACGGCGCGGCGGCGCTCACCTTCGACATCGCCGTGCCAACCGAGGAGTGGGACAAGGCCGAGCTGCTCGCCTTCGAACGGGAGATGCTCGGGCTCTACGTGTCCTCCCACCCACTCGTTGGGTTCGAGCACATCATGCAGAGCAAGGTGGACGGTCCGATCGCGGCGTTGGCCTCCGAGGACTACGCGGACGGCGACGTCGTGACGGTCGGCGGCGTGCTGTCTGGCCTACAGCGCAGAGTCACCAAGCAGGGCAAGCCATGGGCCAGCGCGTCCCTTGAAGACCTGGCCGGAAGCATCGACGTACGGTTCTTTCCCAGCACCTACGAGGTGGTCGGCATCCAGCTCGTCGAGGACAGCATCGTCGTCGTCAAGGGGCGGGTCGACAAGCGGGAGGCCACGCCGCAGCTCATCGCGATGGAGCTGACCGTCGTCGACATGACCGACACGACCGAGGACCGCGGGCCGCTGGTGCTGGTGCTGTCGGCGCCGCGGGTGACTCCACCGCTGGTGGAGCGGTTAAAGGAGATCCTGCGGTCGCACGCCGGCCCGACCGAGGTCCGGATCAAGCTGCAGGGCAACAGCGGCTCCATGCTTCTCACGCTGACGGACGGCTTCACGGTCACCCGCTCGGTGGCATTGATGGGCGACCTGAAAGCGTTGCTCGGCGTCGGCGGCATCGAGTGAGGCCCGGTGGCGCGTTTGATGGCAGGATGCCGCCATGGATCATGACGACCTGGTGAGACGAGTGCGGGCGTTGCGCGAGAAGGGTTCCTCGTCGAAGGAGATCGCTCGTGCGCTCGGGATGAAGCCCGCGGCGGTGGTGCCGATTGTCCGGGCGATCGCCGCGGCAGACCAGGCCAGCCTCGAGGCCAGCCCGGAGCAGCGCACGGTCGACTGCTGGGTCAGCCCGGGGTGGAGCGACGGCCTCACCGTCGACGGCCATCCCGAATGGATCGACATTGATGATCCTGGCTCCGGCACCTCGGGCCTCGTAGCCTTGGTGGTGGCCCGCGACACCGGACGCAGCCGGGTCCGCGTCTGTGGCTACCTGGTCGACGTCTACTGCCTCGGCGTGAAGAACACCATCGGGCCGCGCGTCATGGACCAGCATGGCCTGGCCGAGTTCGCCCGAACCTTCTTCAGCATGTACCCCGCTCAGCCGCTGGCCGTGCCGGTGGAGCTGGCGCGGCACCTCGTGTTCGGCGCCGTCGAGTACGCACGGACCCTCGGCTTCGAGCCCGCCCGCGGCTCGGACTTCGACAAGACCAGGAACCACCTCGGCCAGTGGACCGGGCCAAGCGCCATCACGTTCGGGAAAGACGGAAAGCCGCTATACATCCAGGGCCCCCACGACAACCCGAACCGCGTCATGAGGACGCTGGAGCGTTCCATCGGGGCGGGCAACTACGACTACCTCATCACCGTGTAGCTCCCCGTAGAGGCCCAGTCGAGGAGACGGTCAGCCCTTGACCAGCGGCCGTGCCATTCCCGACAGCGCCTTGGTGGCATCGTCGACATGGAAGTCGGCGGGGTCGAAGTCGTCGGCCGACTCCAGGCCAAGCCACTCGAGCTGCTCCGCGTGCTCCTCATGAGAGGGATCGGCGAGGATCTCCAGCAGATGCGCGTATCCCCAGATCCCGCCGCAGTCCTCCGGTGGGCAGGCCCGCCGGCCGCCGGTGCAGCGCGGGTAGGCCAGGCCGGGCTCGGCGGACAGCACAGCTTCGACGGTGATGTCGTGCTCCCAGTCGTCCCCGAAGTCATAGGTGTAGCGGATCCGGTCACCGGCCCGCGACGCGACGTCGTCCAGCTTCGTCGCGGCGGCGCTGCGATGGCCGAGCTCACGGTCGGTCACGCCGAACTCACCGGTCGGCGTGGAGAAGACCCACATGTGGTGGCCATCCCAGCCGAACGCCTCCTGGATGACCTCGTGCAACTGGAGCAGGGTGATCCCGGACGGCACCTCCAGCCGGCGCCAGATCGGCGGCTTGGAACCACGCAGCGTGATCTTCATCTTGTGCACGGTCCGGCTGGTCGCGGCCCGTGCCGGGCTGCGCCGCGCGGTGGTCACCTTGCCTGAGGCGACCCGCGTGGCCGCCGTACCCGCGGTGCCCTGCCAACCGTCGGGCAGCAGGGTCACCCGCTGCCGCAGCAGGTCCAGGTAGTAGCCGACGTCCTCGAGCTGGTCCGGGGCGACCGGGCAGGGCGGCCGGTCCAGCGCCCGCGCGAGGACCGCCCTGGCCTCGCCGGGCTCGTAGTCGCGGAAGTCGAGCCCGTGCCGCGCGGCGATCTGGCGGTACTCCGCGCGGATCCGGTCCGGGCGATCAGCGGGGTAGCAGTCCTTCACCCCGCCACCTAGCCCGTGGTCGATCAGCACGGCGAGCCCATGCGACTCGCGGCCGTAGCTGAACGTGACCACGAGCACCTCCTGCGCCCCGATGTCATCGGTATAGCCGAAACACGGGCCGACCCCTGGCGTGCCGAGCCCGCGCACCCACGGCCGGTCGGTCAGGCCACCGGCCGCGACCAGCCGGTCGGCGGCGTCGGCCGCCATCCCCCGTACGTCGCCGGGGGCGAGGACGGCGAGCACCCGCAGCATGGCCAGCGCCACGGGGCCGCCCACATCTTCGGCCTGCTCGACCAGGCCGGTGAGTATCGCGGGCAGCTCCGCCACGTCCGGCGCGGCCTGCCGCATGAGGCCGAGGAACTCGGACCCGGACAGCTCCGCGGTCAACTGGTCGCAGCTCCGGTCGAGCAGTGGCCGGAACCCCTCGAGCAGGTCGGCCAGCGACTCCTCCGGCGACGGCAACACCCCCGCCTCCACCAGCCGGGGGACGACCTCGTCGACGCTCTCCACGCTCGCCAGCATCGTCAGCACCTCAGCGGGTGCACCCGCGATGGTCAACATCTCCCGCAGCTCGGCCAGCTCGCCAGCCCCGGGCCGGGTGCCGGCGTCGATGACGGTGAGCGCCGCGCCACTGTTCCGCTTCGTACGCCGGGTCTTTGCCATGCGAGCCATCCTGGCACGCCACCCGGCCCGGGGTCGCGCGGGCCGTGCGCGTGTCGCGCGAGTCCTGGCGGCTGCTGGACCGCCTCGGGGTCAGGCGTCAAAGTCGACGACGACCCGGTCGCTGGCGGGGTGGGACTGGCAGGTGAGCACCACGCCAGCCGCGATCTCCTCCTCGGCCAAGGCGACGCCACGGGCCATCTCCACCCGGCCCTCGACAAGCCGCGCCCGGCAGGTGCCGCACACGCCGCCCTTGCAGGCGTACGGCGCGTCGCCGCGCAGCCGGAGCACGGCGTCCAGGATCCGCTCCCCGTCCCGAGCCAGCGGGAACGTCGTCGCCCGGCCGTCCAGCAGCGCCGTCACCTCACTGCTGCCCGGCGCGCCCGCCAGGGCGGCACCCCCCACGGCGGGCTCGGCCCCCCGGGGCTGCTCCTCCGCCTCAGCCGCATGGAACAGCTCGAACCGCACGTTCCGCGCCGGTACGCCGGACGCCGCCAGCACCTCCCGCGCCGTCCGGACCAGCCCCGCCGGCCCGCACAGCAGCCATTCGTCCACAGTGGACGGTGGCAGCAGCGCGGCCAGCAGCCGGGGCAGCCTCTCAGCATCCATCCGCCCGTGACACAGATCGACACCGGGCGACTCCCGGGACAACACGTGGACGAGCTGTAGCCGGCTGGGCCACCGGTCCTTCAGGTCGGCCAGCTCGTCCAGGAACAGCACCGACGAGCTCGTCCGGTTGCCGTACAGCAGGGTGCACCGGCTCTCGGGCTCTACGTCGAGCACCGTCGACAGGATCGACAGCACCGGCGTGATCCCGCTCCCGGCTGCGATCGCCGCGTAGTGCCTCGCCTGGCCCGGGTCGAGCGGCACGGTAAAGGTCCCTGTCGGCGTCATCACCTCGAGCTCGTCGCCCACCGCCAGCGACTCGACCGCGTACGCCGAGAACGTCCCGCCGGCCAGCCTCTTCACCGCTACCCGCAGCGGCCCGCCCACCGCCGACGTACAGATCGAGTAGTTGCGCCGCACCTCGACCCCGTCCAGCGTGCACCGCACGGTCAGGTGCTGCCCCGGCCGGAAGCGGTAGTCCTCAGCCAGCTCGGCCGGCACCGCGAAGGTGACGGCCACCGCGTCGTCGGTGAGCCTGTCCACCCGCGACACCCGCAGCCGGTGGAAGACGGCGTGCCGCCGGCGGGTCGCCGCGGCCACTCCCATCAGCGCCTCCCGGACGACGCGTGCACCCTGAACATCAGTGCACCCTGAACATCAGTGCACCTTGAAATGGTCGAACGGCTCCAGGCACTCCTCGCACCGGTACAGCGCCATGCACGCCGTCGAGGAGAACCGGCTCAGCTCCCGGGTACGCAGCGAGCCGCACCGCGGGCATCGCACCGACAGCGCGACCAGCGTGCTCGTCGACGGGACGACTCCGGTCGGCGGGGCGACCCCGAGCTCGGCCAGCTTGCGCCGGCCGGACTCGCTCAGCCAGTCCGTCGTCCAGGGCGGAGACAACACTTTTCGAACCGATACGTCTCGTATTCCAACTCGGTCCAGCGCGGTCACGATATCCGCCTCGATCGCCGCCATCGCCGGGCAGCCGGAGTACGTCGGCGTGATCGTCACGACTACCCGACCGGCACCGTCCAGCTCCACCCCGCGCAGCACGCCGAGATCCTCGATCGTCAGCACCGGGAGCTCCGGGTCGGGCACTGCCGCGACCGCGGCCCGCATCTGCTCCACGCCCACCGCGGTCACCACGTCGCCGCCTCCGGGTGTGACCGCCGCAGGTGCTGCAGCTCGGCCAGCAGGTAGCCGAGGTGCTCGGTGTGCACCCCACGCCGCCCGCCGGTGATCCGGGCCGGCAGGTCCGGCACGGCGAGCGTCGCCTCGGCCAGCACGCCGCCCACAAAGGCCGTCCACTGTGGACAGAGCTCGGCCGGGTCCACCGCCACCCCGGCCGCGGCCAGCCGCCGGACCAGCGGGTCGCTCTCGAACAGCTCGCCGACGTAGGGCCAGCACCGCTCGACCCCGGTCCGCATCCGGGCGTGCGACTCCGCCGTACCGTCGCCCAGCCGCAGCGCCCACCGCACCGCGTGGTCGCGGTGGTAGGCCACCTCCTTGACCGCCTTGGCCGCGACCCCCGCCAGCGTCTCGTCGGCCGACCCGGCTAGCCGCTCGTGCAGCAGGAGCTGGTACGCCGAGAACAGGAGCTGCCGGGCGATCGTGACCGCGAAGTCGCCGTTCGGCAGCTCGACGAGGTGCAGGTTGACGAAGTCGCGCTCGTCCCGGAAGTAGGCCAGGTCGTCCTCGGACAGCCCGTGGAACGAGCCGGCATAGGTCAGCAGGGTGCGCGCCTGGCCGAGCAGGTCGAGCGCGATGTTCGCCAGCGCGACGTCCTCCTCCAGCTCGGGCGCCCGGGAGACCCACCCGGCCAGCCGCTGCGCCAGGACCAGCGCGTCGTCGCCGAGCCGCAGCGCGTACGCCGCGACATCCCCCGCGACATCCCTCGCGACATCCCCAGCGGCAGTGGCAGGACGCGTGCCCGTCACAGGTTCCGCACCCCGTCCGGCAGCTCGTAGAAGGTGGGATGCCGGTAGACCTTGTCCGCGGCCGGCGCGAAGAACGGGTCCTTCTCGTCCGGCGACGACGCGGTGATCACGGCGGCCGGGACCACCCACAGCGAGACGCCCTCCTGCCGCCGGGTGTAGACGTCGCGCGCGTTACGCAGCGCGAGCTCGGCGTCCGGGGCGTGCAGCGACCCGACGTGGACGTGCGCGAGCCCTCGCCGGGCCCGCACGAACACCTCCCACAACGGCCACTCCCGCTGGCCTGGCACCGGACCACTGGGCACCGGACCACTGGGCACCGGGCGGTCGGCTGTCATGCCACCGGCTCCCGCGCCCGCGCGGCCCGCTTCCCGGCGTACGCCGATGCCGCGTCCCGCACCCACCCGCCGCCGTCGTGCGCCGCCCGGCGGTGCTCCAGCCGCGCCTGGCTGCACGGCCCCTGGCCACCGACGACCCGCCAGAACTCGGCCCAGTCGATCGGGCCGTGGACGTAGTGGCCCCGCTCGTCGTCCCAGCGCAGGTCCGGATCGGGCAGGGCCAGCCCGAGGATCTCGGCCTGCGGCACGATCATGTCCACGAACCGCTGCCGCAGCTCGTCGTTGGAGAAGCGCTTGATCCGCCAGGCCGCGGACTGGGCCGAGTGGGTCGACTCGGCGTCCGGCGGACCGAACATCATCAGCGCGGGCCAGTACCAGCGATCCACCGCATCCCGCGCCATCGCGTGCTGCCGCGGCGTGCCGTGCGACAGGGTGTGCAGGATCTCGTAGCCCTGCCGCTGGTGGAACGACTCCTCCTTGCAGATCCGCACCATCGCCCGCGCGTAGGGACCGTAGGAGCACCGGCACAGCGGCACCTGGTTGATGATCGCGGCACCGTCGACCAGCCAGCCGATCGCGCCGACGTCCGCCCAGGTCAGGCTGGGGTAGTTGAAGATCGAGGAGTACTTCTGTCGGCCGGTGTGCAGCAGCTCCAGAAGCTCGTCGCGGCTGACGCCCAGGGTCTCGGCGGCGGCGTAGAGGTAGAGCCCGTGGCCAGCCTCGTCCTGCACCTTGGCGATCAGGATCGCCTTGCGCTTGAGGGAGGGCGCGCGGGTGATCCAGTTCCCCTCCGGCTGCATGCCGATGATCTCGGAGTGCGCGTGCTGGGCGATCTGCCGGACCAGGGTGGCCCGGTACGCCGGCGGCATCCAGTCACGCGGCTCGATCCTGCTGTCCGCGGCCAGGACTGCCTCGAACCCGTCGGCCAGCTCGGCGTTGTCCGGCATGCGGAACCTCCCGAACGTTCGGTCGGTTTGAGGGTACGGGGCCGTGGACACGCCCGGCAAGGTGGACCCGGCGCGCAGGCCCGTCCGAACGTTCGGTCGCTTACGATCAGCGGCATGCCCCCCGACACGATGCCCCCCACCACCGTGCCCCCCGAGATCAGGCCGCCCGAGGTCGGGCCCGCCGAGACCTGGGCCACAGCACCGGCCGCCCGGCGTGACCGGCACACCCCCGAGTCGCTGCTCCGGGTGGCGGTCGACGTCTTCACTCACCGCGGGTACGACGGCACCAGCATGGAGCACATCGCCGCGGCCAGCGGGATCACCAAGTCGTCGATCTACCACCACGTGCGCGGCAAGGAGGAGCTGCTCCGGCTCGCCCTGGAGCGTGCGACGGACGGGCTGTTCGCCGTGCTCGGCGAGGCGCCGGCCCAGACCGGCCCGGCGATCGGCAGGCTGGAGCACGTCGTCCGCCGTTCCGTCGAGGTGCTGGCCGCGGAGCTGCCGTACGTGACCCTGCTCCTGCGGGTGCGGGGCAACACGCCGACCGAGGTCTGGGCGCTGGACCGTCGCCGTACCTTCGACCGGGCGGTCGCCGTCCTGGCCGCCACGGCGGTGGCCGAGGGCGACCTGCGCGACGATGTCGACTCCCGGCTGGCCACCCGGCTGCTGTTCGGCCTGGTCAACTCGCTGACCGAATGGTGGCGGCCGGACCGGGGCAGCGTCGAGCAGCTCGCCGACGCCATCGTACACCTCGCCTTCGACGGCCTGCGCCGCTGACCCTCTCCCCGCGACCAGCGGCCTCCTTTCCCGGCGATGGCGGGGGCCTAGGTGAGGTGGCGGCGGGTCTGGATGACGCGGAACCGGTTGGCCACGAAAGCGGCGTCACAGTACGTCGCGTTGGCGGCCGGGTTGGCGCCGGTGCCATGCAGGTCGGAGAAGGCCGCCGTCTGGTTGACGTACACGCTCCCCGTGAGGTTCTCCGACAGCGCGACGCCGGCCTCGACGGCGACCCGTTCGGCGGCAGCGAGCACTTCCTCGTCGGTGGAGTAGACCGAGGCGGTCAGCGCCCCTCGCTGCCGCACGGTGCGCCGCCACAGCTCCAGCGCCGCGGCGGTGTCCGGGGTCCGCACCAGGAAGCTCACCGGCCCGAAGCATTCAGCCTGGTAGGTGGCCTCGTCGGAACTGTCCACAGTAGACACCAGCGGGGTGCGGACCACAGCGTCTGGGTACTGCGGGTGCGTCACCGGCCGGGAGTCCAGCACCACCTTGCCGGCGCCGCGGGCGGCGTCGAGCCGGCGCAGGACGCCGTCGTTCACGATCGCGCCGAGGATGGCAACCGCCCGTCCGGTGTCGCCGAGCAGCCCGTCCACCGCGGCGGCCAGGTCCGCGCCGAGCTCGTCGGCCGACTTCGGCCCCGCGTCGGTCTGGATGCCGCCCTCGGGCAGCAGGATGTTCTGCGGTGTGGTGCACATCTGGCCGCTGTACAGCGAGAGCGAGAACGCCAGGTTGGCGAGCATGCCCTGGTAGTCGTCGGTGGAGTCGACGACGACGGTGTTGACACCGGCCTTCTCGGTGTAGACCTGTGCCTGGGTGGCGTTGGCCTCCAGCCAGTCGCCGAACTCGGTGGAGCCGGTGTAGTCGATGATCGCCACCTCGGGGCGCAGCGCGAGGGTCCGGGCCAGGCCCTCGTCGGTGCCCTCGGCGGCCAGCGTGACCAGGTGAGGGTCGTGGCCGGCCTCGGCGAGGACGTCGCGGGCGATGCCGACGGTGATCGCGAGCGGCAGCACCGCGCGCGGGTGCGGCTTGACGACGGCGGCGTTGCCGGTGACCAGCGAGGCGAACAGGCCGGGGTAGCCGTTCCAGGTGGGGAAGGTGTTGCAGCCGATGACCAGCGCGACGCCGCGCGGCGCCACGACGTACCGCTTGGTCATCCGCAGCGGCGGTCGCTTGCCCTGCGGCTTCTCCCAGGTCGCCTCGGCGGGGAGCCGGGTCATCTCGGCGTAGGCGACGGCGACGGCCTCCAGGCCGCGGTCCTGGGCGTGCGGGCCGCCGGCCTGGAAGGCCATCGCCTGCGCCTGGCCGGTAGTGAACATGACGGCGTAGCCGATCTCGACGGACCGTTTGTTGACCCGGTCCAGGATCTCCAGGCAGACGCCGGCGCGGTGGCGCGGGCCGGCGTCCCGCCAGGCCGGGATGCCGGCCTGGGCCGCGGCCAGCAGACCGTCCACATCGGACAGATGCGGGTAGCGGACGCCGAGCTGGACGCCGTACGGCGAGATCTCGGTGGCGACCCGGCCGGCACAGCCGGGCTGCTCCAGCGGGAGGTCGGCGCCGAGGTAGGAGTCGAACGCCGCGCGGCCGGTCGGGTCGGCGTCCTCGCCGTAGGCCCGGGGTGACTCCGGGTACGGCGACCAGTAGCCGCGGTCGCGGAGGGCGGCGAGCGCCTGGTCGAGGGTGGCGGCGTGACGCTCGGCGAAGTCGGTGCTGGTGCTGGTGGACATGCGCTCAGGCTAACCGAACGTTCGGTCGGTGCAAGGGGTCACATCCGGGTGACGGAACGACGGCAGTGTGTCGGGCCGGTGGGGCAGTCTGCGAGGCTTCCGGCACAAGCGCGAAAGGAGCCCGAAACATGCGGCGGAGCACGCCCGGCGGGATCGTGGCGCTGCTCGCGCTGGCCTGCGTGCTGGCGGCGGTGGGCAGTCCGCGAGGGCCGGGCCGGTCGGGCGCGTTAGGCCCGGGCAGGTTAGGGGCGGGGACGGTCCAGGCCGTGCCGGTACGCCCGGGGGCGGGACCGGGCGCGCTGGGCACCATCGCCCAGCGGTGGCCGCACGGGATCCCGGTCGAGCCGATCACCACGCTGCGGGGTCGGGGGCGGACGATCACGCTGACGTTCGACGATGGCCCGGACCCGCGGTGGACGCCGGCCGTGCTGGACCTGCTCCGGCGCTACCACGCGCGGGCGGTGTTCTGCCTGGTGGGGATACACGTAGTGGCGCGGCCGGACCTGGTCCGGCGGATCGCGCGGGAGGGGCACGTGCTGTGCGACCACACCTGGACGCACGACGAGTACCTGTGGCGGCGGCCGATGGCCGAGATCCGGGACGAGATCGGGCGGACGGCGCGGGCGATCACCCGGGCGGCCGGCGTACCGCCGGTGTTCTACCGCGCGCCCGGGGGGAACTGGGGGTCGAACGTGATCGCGGTCGCGCGGGCCGGCGGGTTAGCGCCGTTAGGCTGGGCCGTCGACCCGCGGGACTGGGCGCGCCCGGGGACCGGGGTGATCATCGATCGGGTGCTGTCAGCGGCGCGGCCCGGGGCTGTGGTGCTGATGCATGACGGGTACGGCGCGCGGGGACAGAGCGTGGCGGCGCTGCGGGTCATCCTGGCCACGCTGGCCGCGCGGGGGTACCGGTTCGCCGTGCCGGGGCGGTGATCAAGCTGGGATCCGGCTGGGTCGCAGGCCGGCGGATGTCGCTTTGGAGCTTCCGGACGGGTCGCGTATGCTGGCGCAGCGCCCAGCGGAGGCGATCGGGTCTGTCCTCCCGCCCCCATCGTCTAGTGGCCCAGGACGCCGCCCTTTCAAGGCGGTAGCACGGGTTCGAATCCCGTTGGGGGCACGCACGACAGTTTTACAGCACCACGAGGCCCCGTAGCGCAGTTGGTTAGCGCGTCGCCCTGTCACGGCGAAGGTCGCGGGTTCGAGTCCCGTCGGGGTCGCCACGAACGATGGCCGGTCTGACCGGCCAGTGCACGGCCAGGTAGCTCAGTTGGTACGAGCGTCCGCCTGAAAAGCGGAAGGTCGGCGGTTCGACCCCGCCCCTGGCCACCCCTTGTGATCAGCGGTTATCTCATTCTGTAGTTGACACTTGAGCGTCAATGACGCCAGTAGTGACGCCGAGGCGACCCTGTACCTGCTGGAAGCCGAACGCTCGGCGCCGGAGGCGATCCGGTACAACTCGATGGTCCGTGAGCTGCTGCGTGAGCTGCTTGTCCGCGCTGGCGCACTCGACTAAGACCGCCTCATGCCCGACTACCTCGCCCTGGTGGCCTGCGGAGCGCCACTGGCCGCCCGAGCACACGATGTCGCCGCCCTCGCGGTCGAAGCGGGGTGGCTCGTCCGGGTGGTGGCCACTCGCTCGGCGCTGGACTGGATCGACCAGGCCCGGGTCGAGCAGGCGACCGGCTTTCCCGTCCTGGTCGACCAGCGCCAACCTGACCAGCCCAAGCGTTTCCCGCCGCCGGCCCACGTCCTGGTCTGCCCGGCCACGTTCAACACGATCAACAAGCTGGCCGCCGGGATCATGGACAACTACGCCGCCGGCCTGCTGTGCGAAGCCCTCGCCTCACACATCCCCATGACCGTCGTGCCGATGGTCAGCACCAGGCTGTGGGACCACCCGGCGTGGCGGCTGAACCTCGACACGCTCGCCGCCGCAGGCGTGACCTTCATCGACGTACGCACCGGCCGCGCCGGCAAGCCCGAGCCCGTCGAGTCCGGTACCGGTGGCGACGTGGTGGCCGCGTTCGACCCGTCCTGGCCGCTCGCCGCCGCGGGCCGACCCGCAGAAAAGTCCTAGTTCCAACCCGCGACCCGCAGCCTTCTGCGGGTGATACCGGCGTGCGTCCGATCCCTCCGTACCGGCCGTTTCCTTGAACCGGGAACGCCGTCGTTGCTGGAGGAGGTGCTCAGTCGTGGCCGACGCTGGGTGCCTGCATTTGCGCGAGCTGCGTACCGAGCTCGGCTGGACCCAGCAGCAGATGGCCGACCGGATCGCCCGGCTGGCCTGGATGCGCGGTGAGAAGAACGTCGGCGTCAACGGCGACATGGTGGCCCAGTGGGAACGCGGCGTGAAAGGCGTCAGCCCACGCTACCGCGAGCTGCTCTGCATCCTGTTCGGGGTGACCGCCGACCAGCTCGGCCTCGGCCCCGCCACCCGATCCGGCACCACACCGCGCAACGCCCCGCGGGTGGCGGATGAGTCGCTGGTGTCGCTGCTGGACAACGCCGCGCAGCTGCTCGACCAGCTCGGCGCCACCGGCACCCTGCTAGCCCCGCAGATGCTGCAAGCCTGGTAAGGACGCGGTCACCACCCGGCGCACCATGTTCGCCCTCCTGGACCAGACCACCACCGAGCCGGCCGCCCGCGCCCGGGCCACCGCGGCGACCCCGGCCGAGCTGGACGACCTGGCCGACCGCTTCGGCAGCCTGTACCGCACCGCCGATCCAGCCACACTCTTGACGCCGGTCGCCGCGCACGTCCGCATGGTCAGCGACGCCCTGACTCGCGAGCAGAACCCGGACGACCGCCGCCGCCTGCTCCGCAACCGCGCCCGCGTCGCCATCCTCGCCGGCCGGCTGGCCGGGGACGATCTCGGCGACTCGATGTCGGCTCGCGCGTACTACGCCCTGGCCGTCGACTCCGCGACCGAAGCCGGCCACCACGCCCTAGCCGCCATCGCGCACTGCTACGCCGCCGAACTCGCCGCCGCTGAACACCTGACCGCCGCGGCGCTCGACCACCTCGCCGCCGCTGACCAGCACGCCCAGCACGCGCCCGCCATCCGGTCCTGGCTCGCCACCATCGAGGCCACCGTCCATGCCGACCGCGGCGACCACCAGACCGCCGCAGAGGCCCTCACCCGCGCCCAAGACGCCTACGACCGCTCGACCACCGACGCCACCCTGGCGTGGTTCGAGGACGACCAGACCGCCCGGCTGACCGCCGCAACCGGCCACCTCCAGCTCCGGTCCGGCACGCACACCGCCGCCCGCGCCAGCTACGCCGAGGCCATCGCGCAGCTCCACCCCACCGACCGCCGCCACCGCGTGCAGTGCCTGATCGGCCAGGCCACCGCCGAGCTGCACGCCGGTGACCCGGGCGTAGCCTGCCGCCTCGCCGCCCAGGCCGCCGACCTCCTCGGCCGCACCCCCTACGCCACAGGCACCGCGAGCCTGCGCGCCTTCCGCGCCACCGCCGAACGCCCTCTCGGCACCCGCGCCCTCCGCGCCCTGGACCAGCAGCTCGCCCACCTCGCCGCCTGACGAACATTAAGCACCGGCCGGGTCAGAGCTTCACGCCCTCAGCCCTCGCGTCTCTCGAACGGCCAGTGAGCCGCCACCAGCCAAAAACCCGAGCACCTCCACCACTCGCCAGGCGTGACCGTGACGCCATGACGACCCACCAAACCCGGCACCAGAAGGCTACGGGCGTTCCGCGACGACGCGACACGCCACGTCGAAGGCCTTGCGCATCCTGGACGAGTACCTGGCCCACCCCGCCGCCTAGCCGCCGTCACTCGTAGCCAGGCCCGGAGAGTCACCGGTACGTAGCTCCGCGCACCTGACCAGGACAGTGCGATCGCCGCTGCCGGAGACGATGATGTCGCGGTCCCCGGCCCGGCCTGTCGCCACCGCGTACACCGGGCGGGTGTGGCCGGTCAGCGGGTCGCCGAGGGGCTGCCCGCTGAGCGCGTCCCACACCCGCACCGTCGCGTCGCCGCCGCCGGAGACGATGATGTCGCGGTCCCCGGCCCGGCCCACCGCCACCGCGTACACCCAGCCGGTGTGGCCGATCAGGGTGCGGTGCCCGTGTCCGGACCATGCGGCCCAGCACACCGGCCAAGGCGAGCCGAGCAGTGCGTCGCTGGCGGTGAGCAGGGCAGTGGCCCTCATCCGGGCGGCGTTCACGGCTAGGCGCTGGAGTCGGCCCCGCTGCGGGATGTCGTTCCACCGGTCGAGGCTGAGCTCGATGGCGGCCAGCGCGCGCCGGCCCTGGTCGGTATGGATGGTGTCGCGGTTGCCGAGCATGCCCTCGGGTTGGGCAGTGACCAGGAACCCGGGGTCGGTCACCAGCTCCTCCAGCCGGCCGCAGGCCGCAGCGTGACCGGCCAGATGCCGGACCGCGTAGCTGCCGCAGTCCTGCCACGCTCGCCGGCCGGGCTCGCCGGGCGGGACCAGCCCCGCGGTGATCGCCGCGTGCGCGCGCCGCGCTTGGTAGGCGAACATCTCCGCCAGCCCGGCCAGGTCTTCCCTGCCGCCGGGCTGGGCGCCGCTGAGCAGGTCCCGCAGGCTTTGATGCCGCACGCTGAAGCGGGTCTGCCCGTTGGTGGTGTCCCGGCTCAGGAACGCCCGCGCGGTCTCCTCCACAAACACCCGTGTCGCCTGCTCACTCGCCACGTCGGCGTAGCAGGCCAGCTCGGCCAGGCTCAGTGGCTCCCGGGCGGCTGCCAGCACCCCCAGCAGCGGCAGCCATACCTGCTCCCACCGGCTGCCTCCTCCGCCCGGGGGATCCTTGCTCCAACGCCGTACCTGCTCGGCGTAGTAGCCGGCCAGGTCAGCGGGCAACGCATCGACCTGCCCCGGGTCGCGATCACCTGAGCGGATCTCCTCCAGCACGTACCGTAGATAGATCCACACCCCCGCACACCGCTCCGCCAACCTCCGCCGGAACCACCCGGCGTCCACCCCGTGACATTTCAGCGCTGCGAGCAGCGCCGAGTCACGCTTGACCGGATCGGCAGTGATGTCGCGCAGGAACGCGGCCATGTCAGCGAGGTTGTCAGCCCCCTCGACCTCGATCTGCCGCCAGTCAGCCGGGTTACGCACACTGTGCAACGCCGCCTCGATCCCGAACCGGCTGGTCACCACCACAAACACCCCACCCGGCAGGCTCACCGGCAACCCCAACGGCAAGTCCGCGCCCGCGTCCGCGCCGGCCTCAGCCTCATCCAAGCCGTCGACCACCAGCACGATCGGCACACCCGGCTCGGCCGCGTCCCGCGCGGCAGCCGCCGCCCACAGCAGCCGGTCAAACCAGCCCGCGTCATCCGCCGCCCCCGGTAACAACCCCCCTGGCGCCCACTCCGCCAGCCCCCACCGGACGATCAGCTGGGCCGCCAGATTCTTCCGCGCCGCCTGCGGAGACCGGCCCCCCGGCAGGCGGGTGAAGTGATGCAACCACGGCCGGGACCACACCAGATGTGCCGCCAGGCTGCTTTTGCCGATCCCCGCCTCGGCCCGCACCACCACATACCCGCGCTCCCGGTCCCGCACGAAGGAGTCGATCTGGGCAATCAACGCCTCCCGGCCGGTGAACCGCGCCAGATCCAGGTCCCGCACCAAGCGCAGCGGATCGATATACCAATCCCGCAGCCGTTCCATGCTGCCCGCGAAGTGGTTATAGGTCACCGACCCGAAATAGTTGAGCTGCGTGTTGCGGTCGCCATACTGAACACCCCGCGCCGGAACCTGCTCGGCCGGCCGATCCCTGCTCACCTCAGCCCTGGTCGCTGCCGAAGTGGTTTACCTGCCAGTTCTGGCTCCCGACCTGAGCGCCCTGCGCCCCACGCAGATCCACCGCAGCCCCAGAGCCGCCACCACCCGGCCTCGACCCCCGCTCCAGCCAGTACGTCACCCCACCACCGACCAGCAGCAGGACGACGAAGACCACCAGCGCCCATGTCTGGCCGGTCAACTGGTTACCGACCACACCCGCCACCGCAGCGACCACGAACGTCACCGCAGCACCAACCGGCCTACGCGTCCGTGTCATCCCACCCGGCCCCCTTGTCACCGTCTCACGACAAACCCACGCCCAGCATGCCACCATCACCCGCCACACCCGGATGACTCGTCAATCCGCCGACCCGCCGCATCCTGTGGTGAGGAGTTTCCTTCCATCGGGTCAAGACCGGCGGCCTTCGGCCGCCGCGCGCGCTCGCCGGGCCGGTCCGGTCCTCGCTGCGCTGCGGGCGGCCGGCCCGGCGGCAGCGCGCATGACAAGGCCCGGCAACCCGAGGAGACGAACCTCATGGGTCACCGGGCCGTGGTCCGGTCTGGGGCAGCCGGTTGCGTCCGGTCCTGTCCTCTCCGCCGCCGATCCTGGTCACGGGCGCCCGCCACCGGTCAAGACCGCTGCGCGTCCCTGGCGGGATCACGCTTCGCGTGAGCCCTGACCGGCGACGGCCACCCGCAAGAACCGGCAGCTACGAGGGCAGGCCCTCAGACTGATCACCAGCCGGGTTCTCCGACGACGGAGTGATCAACGCAAGGTAGGCCTGTTCAGCGGTCACCTCCGAACATGCAGCGCCAAGCAGGGCGTAGGCGAGCTCCTGACCGCCGGAGGGTTCCGACAGCCACCAGGCGGCGGCATCGACCAGCGCCAGGCGCTGCACAGCCGACATCTCGGGCTCTCGCTCCGCCAGCACCGCCACCGCAGCCAGCCGCTGCCGGCTCGGGACGGCGCGGGTGCCGCGCGGAGCACGCAGCAGTGGCTCGTCGGTCTCACCGAGCGCCGCCGCAGCGACCTCCAGGGTGCGGGACAGCTCCAGCTCATCGAGCTGCGGGCGGGTCGGCCGGTTGAAGATCCGCGACACCGCCGACCACTCCTCCAACACCCGAGCCACCGCCCGCGCCCGCCAACCCGCGAGCCGCAGCACGACAGTCCGGGTCTCCTCGCCGTCCAAGACCAGCGTGCCGCCGTCCAGCTCCACCACCTCCCCATGGTCCAAGGCCACCCGCAGGCGCTCCGGGTTGAACTGCGTAGAGTTCGTCATCGGGTCTCCACCCTCCAGCAAGGGTCGGGGATCAAGGCCGAGGGCAGGTGCTCGCAACACCGGCCCTCGGCCGCCTACTCATCGGCGCGAGAAGGCCCCACCATCACACCGGGCACCACCTGCCCGCAGAAGGTCCCGCCGGTAGTCCCGTCCTGCCGGCCGTCACCGGTCCCGACAGGCCCAGGACTGACGCCAACCACGCCAACCAGGCCGACACGACGGCGACCAGCGCCACGACGGAGCAGCGAGGACGGCCGAACAGCGTCCGCCTTGCCCGAGCCTGAAAAGCGGAAGGTCGGCGGTTCGACCCCGCCCCTGGCCACCCGTTCTGAACAGCAAAGACGCGAGATCGTCCGAGGTGGGCGGTTTGCCTGGTCTCAGTCACTCGTCGTCGACCGGCACGTCCAAGACGGCCCGACGACCGGTCGGTTCGGATGCACGCACCGTCCGGCGTCATCGCCAGCCCGAATGTTGGCTAACGCCGCTCCTGGCGACTGCACGGCACATCGTGGTCGAGGCAGAACAGCAAGGACGGATGTGCTGCAGAGAAAGCCGGTCTCTCAGCTCGGAGACCACGAGAAGTTGTAGAAGATCGGTGAAGGCAAACAGCCGAACGGTGCGGCGAGGCCCAAGCTGATGAGAGACCGACGGGTGAATCAGCCCCGCCTTCTCCAATAGCCCAGCCGACGTATGGACACACCAGCAAGCCGCGCAGCGCGGTCATCGGGCAGCACGACGATGTCCTCCCGAGCAGCCACACTCGCCCCTTCTCGCCGAGTCCTCCGACCTCAGCCTACCGAGCCGAACGACAAAACGGAGGACACACCACCGGCCCGGCTCGCCCCATCGCCTCGCTGCCGGTCGGTCAGTTGACGGTGACGACGGATGCGGCCACGAGGAGCAGCGGCAGGGCGCCGTACTTGAGGATGTTGGCCAAGTCGCGGGCGGACTGTTCGGTGAACGTGCCGCTGATCTGGGTCGAGCCGGTAATGGCGGCCTGGATCAGGGGGACGGAGATCACCCGGTCGTCGAGGACGAAGGCGACCTGCTTGCCGATGTGCGCGGCGGTGTACTGCGCCCAGACTGCCTGGCCCTGGCCGGTGAAGCTGAGCAGGATCTGCCAGCCTGATGCGTACTGCTGGTCCGACGTCGGCTCGTCGTCCCTGATCGAGGTCCCGTCGAGGATGCTCGGATCGAGGAGGTACTTCACCGTGCGTCCTGGGTCGCAGGTGGCGATCATCTCGCCGGCCGCGGATGCCGTGGGCTGTGCCTTGGCGCAGTCCAGCGCGGTGAGCAGCCGCGACTGTTCCGGGGTGGCGCCCAGATAGGTGCCGGCCGGATAGGTGCCGGCCGGGAGTGGATACGCCTGGACGACCGGGTGGAGGCGGAGCTGGCCCGTGGTGCCGGCCGCCTTGACCGCGTCGACCTGGCCCGTGGACGCGGTGATCACGATGCTGGTACCTGCGACGACCACCTGTGCCGGCTGGGCGCCGAGGCCGGCCAGCCGGCGCCGGACGATGTCGCGGGCTTGGTCCAACGACTGCTGGCTCGGCGGCCGGCCGTCCACGGTGTGCGCCGTCAGCGTCACCAGCACGCGGCCGCCCGGCGGGGTCGCGGTGCCAGCGTTGGGGTTGGCGCCCTGGCCAGCCACCTCACGGGTGCATCCAGCCAGCCCAGCCAGCGCCACCAGCGCGGTCAGAGCGACCAATGCCGCCGTACCCTCCATCGAATGCGCACGGGCGCAGACGCTACGGCACCTGGTCGCACCGAGATCAGACATTACCGAGATCAGACATTCGCGGTGATGGTTGCTATTGCGGTGGATCGCCTGGGTTAGGATTGGCTTCGAGGGGGAGGACCTTGTCCAGACCGGTGATCCGCATCACCTTCAGGACCCGGGGCGAGGAGCCTCGGACGGTCAGATGGGCGCCAGTGTCGGTGGTCTGGTTGTTCAGGGCCACCAGGACAGCCAGGCCGGTGGAGTCCAGGAAGGTCACCTTGTACAGGTCGATAATCAGCTCGGTGGCGCCGGCGTCGAGGGCGATGAAGGCGGCCTGACGCAGCTCTCCGGCGGTGGCCAGGTCTACCTCGCCTGCGACGTACAGCGTGGTGGTCTGTCCGTCTACGACGGGCTGGATGCTGAACTCCACCGCGGCAGCCTAGAGGCACCAGGGCTCAACGGGCAGGTTCAACCCGGTCGATCGGGGGCAGGACCAGTCCAGGAGTCCCGTTCTGAGGGTGGGACGGAGGAAGGGATGGCTGTGTGCTGGACCCGCGAACGTCACCTCTCCTGCGTGGAGACCGCGCCGGAGGAGGCTCGACGGTTCGTCAGTCAACATCTGGCCCACAGCCTGGTTGGCATCACCGACCTGGCCGAGACCCTGGATGACAGTCAGCTTCTGGTCAGTGAGCTGACCTCCAACGCGGTCAAGGCATGCCGGCACACCATGACCCTCAGCGTCGAGGTTCACCACCGCTGGATCGGGCTCAAGATCTACGACGACGGTCCCGGCCTGCCCGTGCCCTATGACGCCGGCCCTCGGGACACTCGCGGACGCGGCCTTCGGATCATCGCCGCCCTCGCCTCGGCCTGGGGCGCGCACCCCGACCCGGCCGGCGGCAAGACAGTGTGGTGCCATCTGCCGCTGCCCGCACACGCCGCGGACCACCTCAGATGCGACGGGCCACCACCCGGCCACCACGCCATCGCCCCCTTGCCATGACACCGCCATCCGAGCATAGGTGGACCGTTGGGCCGTTCGGGGCGTCAACGCCACCGTTGGCGTGGCGATCGACTGCGCCATCCGGGCATGTCTTGCCGGCAGGCGCAAGCGAGGAAGAAAAAAGCGTTTGCTTCCGGAGACGAAAGGTACCGTGGTATGTATGGCGCCCGGACCGTACGATCTCCTCGAACCTCACGATCATGTCGTCAACTTTTACGACGGTGAAGAGGATCTCGTCGCTGAGCTGGCCCGGTACGTCGCAGAGGGGCTGCGGCAAGGTGAGGCGGTTGTCGTCGTGGCGACACAAGCCCACCGTGACGCCGTGACGGCGGGGCTCGCCCGGTACGGTACGGACGGGGAGAGGGCTCAAGAGACGGGCCACTACCGGTGTCTCGACGCGGCCGAGACGCTGGCGGCGTTCATGGTCGAGGGTGAACCGGAGCGTAGCCAGTTCAGGACTGTGGTCGGGGAGCTCGTTGCCCGAGCGGCAGAGGGCGGCCGGCCGGTTCGAGCGTTTGGCGAGATGGTCGCTCTGCTCTGCGCGGACGGAAACTTCTCGGGAGCGATCCAGCTTGAGGGTTTATGGAACGAGCTGGGCCGAGACTACCCATTCTCGCTTTACTGCGCGTATCCAATAGCGGTGCTGGCCGGACCTGGCGATCTCACGGCGGCCAGACAGGTCTGCGACCGACACTCAACCATCCTCGGGCCCCTGAGCTACACCGCGAGGGCAGCTCGTGCGCCCGCCATCGACGGCACGGCTGAACGTTCTGAGATGTTCGTTCCGGTGCCCACTGCCGTTCACGCCGTTCGTCGTTTCTTGAGCGACACTCTCGCCGCCTGGGGCGAGGACGACCTCGTCGCCGATGCCGCACTGATCGGATCCGAGCTGGCCAGCAATGCGGTGCAACACGCCGGCTCCCCGTTCCGGGCCTCGATCCAACGATCGGACTCGGTGGTTCGGATCGCGGTCCACGACCTCTGTTCGGTGCTACCCGTACGCTTGGACCATATACCCGACAGGTCGGGTGGACGCGGAGTCGCACTCGTGGCCGGGCTGTCGAGGAGATGGGGATCCGACGTGGTCCCAGACGGAAAGGTCGTCTGGTCCGAGCTCGCCAGATCGCAGACCTCCAGCCGCAGCATGTCGCCCACACCTGGTTGACGTTGACGCGCGGCCGCGCCCACGGCTCGTGTTGGACCGTGGCGCCGTCGAGCGACAGCTCGTGCAAGGCTTGATGCAGAGACGGTGCTAACCTGCCGGCGCACCGAGATTTCAGCAGCTCGATCGCCCGGGTCACTCGTTCTTTGGCCAATGTCGAACCGCCGGTCGCCGCCGATATCCTCGGTCCGGTGACGGAATGCCAACGCATAGGCGGTCTCAGCCGCGACCCGCGTACCGGTGGTCACGTCGTCGTCTAGAATAACCTGGTGCTGTCGGCGGCAGCAGACGGAGGACGGAGAATGGCGGAGCGGAGCTCGGCGAAGCCCCGTGCCCGCACCCTGCTCGAACAGCAGGTGTGGGCACGGCGGCAAACATTTGAGGAGTTTGCCGAGTTCGCCGAGAAGTTCGCCCGCGAACACGACGAGCTCGGTACCCTCAGCGTCCGGCACCTCCAGCGGCTCGCCGCCGGACAGCACTCCGACGGCAGCCCGCTCGGCCGAGTCCAGCCAGCAACAGCACGACTTCTCGAAAGAATCTTCGGCGTGAGCATTGGCGAGCTTCTCGCACCGCCCACAGCGCCTAGCTCCGCGCAGCTCTTCCACGAGCACGGCAGCGCCGGCCTGGTAGCCGTGCCGGCGAGTAATGCCGACGAAGATGACGAACGAGCGGCCATTGAGCTGGCTCGCCGGGTCAGCGCCAGCGATGTCGGCCAGGAGACGCTGGACCAGCTCGAAGCCGTGGTCGACGACCTGGCCGTAGCCTATTCGGTCACGCCGCCGCAGGATCTGCTCGGTCGCATCCGCATGCATCTGGGCTACGTCACCACACTACTTGATGCCCGGAAGACCCTGGACGAACATCGCCGCCTGCTCGTTGTCGGGGGCTGGCTGTCCTTGCTTGGCGCCACCGTCCACATCGACCTCAAACAGCAGAACGCCGCCACCGCTCGAGTCCGGACCACCGCCAGCCTTGCCAAACAAGCCGGCCACGACGAACTTTATGCCTGGTGTTTCGAGACCGAAGCCTGGCGCATGCTGACAGCCGGCAACTACGCGGAGGCCGTCAGTCTGGCGCAAGCCGCACAACAGCTCGCCCCACGCGGAAGCTCGGCGGCGCTCCAGGCGACCGCCCAGGAAGGCCGCGCCAGGGCGCGTCTTGGGCAGAGGCGCGAAACCTACGCTGCCATCTCCCGGGTCGCCCGGCTCGTCGCTCCGCTGCCCGAGCCTCACCGTCCCGAGCACCACTACCACTACGACCCTGACAAAGTAGCTGCCTACACCGCGACAACGCTCGCCTGGGTCGGTGACCCTGCCGCAGAGAACTACGCTCGGGAAGTCCTTGCCAAGCTCAAAGGCGCCGAAGACCTTGGGCGCTGGCCACGCCGCGTCGCTTCCGCCAACCTCGACCTCGCGCTGGCGCTCGTGGTGAGCAGTCGCCTTGACGAAGCGGTTGGTGCCGCGCACGAAGCCATCTCGTCGGGCCGCGTTGTGCCATCCAACCACTGGCGAGCACTGGAAGTTGTGCGGGCCGTTGAGGCTCGCCAGGTGCCCGAGGGCAAAGACTTGCGAGAAGCATACGAGGAGATGTGTTGGGGGGCCCGCACCCGGAGCCGCAACCAATGATCAGCATCGTCCCCGACCACGTGATCTTCAGTTGTAGCAAGCTCCCATCCGCTACCTGCCCCGGACGCCACGAGGAGGGCAAGCTCCAGCGCCGGCAGGTCAACCCGCCCGCCACCGCCCTGCCCTGCCCTGCCCTGCCCTGCCCGCAAGATCCTCTACGGCCAACGCCGCGAACTACGCCAGCCCGAACAGGGCAAAATTACTACTTGACTTTGCCTGGTACCTGACACAGTCTAGGTGGGTGACATCCGGCCACGACCCACAACTGCTCAAGGGCGTCCTGTCGTTGCTGTTGCTGCACATGCTGGCGGAACAGGAGTCGTACGGATACGAGGTGGTGCAGCGGCTGCAGGCCGTCGGCTTGGCCGACGTTCTCGAGGGCACCGTCTACCCGGCTCTGGCTCGGCTGGAACGTGAGGGCCGCGTGACCGCCCGGTTGGTCTCCTCCAGCGCCGGCCCCGCCCGCAAGTACTACCGGCCGACCGCCGCCGGCTACGCGGCCCTGGTGACGGGAACAGCTACCTGGACCCGCCACACCGCGATTGTGAACGCGGTCCTGACCCGTCCTGTGCCCACCACGCCAACCAGAGGATCATGACATGCCGCACTCCATCACGTGGATCGACCGGTTGCGCATCGAACGCGTCGTGTGGACTTTGGACCAACGTCTCTACGACCTGCCTCGCCGGTCCCGCATCGCCAAACGGCGGGAGCTGCGGGACAACATCCTCGTGGCTGCCCGGGATGTCGGGACATCACCAGCATTGCGCCGCCTCGGGGACAGCCGTCGACTGGCGGATGAGTACCTGACCGCCGAGCTCGGTGAGGGGCCACGCCACTCGTGGGTTGCCGCAATCCTGTTCGGAGGGACCGTACCGCTGCTGATCAACTATTTCCTGGGCGAGGCGGCGTCGGCATATGGTCAGGCCATCACCGCGACGGACCCAAATGCGACGGGCACCTTTGTCTGGGGAGGGGTCCACCACCTCCAGGAAACCGTCACCTACACCTTCACCCAGGGCCAGGCCAGCATCACCGGCGGTGCGTGGACCCCTGTGTGCTGGGCATTGTGGATCCTCGGAACCGTTCTCGCGGGCAGGCTCTGGCGGCTACTATCCCCGGTAGCGCGGCAACGCCGGGCCGCACCCACCGCCTGATCGACGCAGGGTTGTCACACGCAGGGTTGTCAAGGGCCATGGAGTCCTGCGCAGGGGCAGATCGGCCATCAGAACACCAGTCTGAACATGGTGAAGGCCCGTTCCCAGTGCTCGGTCGTCGGGTTGGCCAAAGTGGGGTCGATCACCCGAAACGACCGGGCCAGCGCGATGCTCAGCCCGCCGAACGGCTCCGGCAGCAGCCGCTCGGTATCCTCGGCGAACGTGACGTCCGCCGGTGGCCGTCGCACCTCCTGGCGCAGCAGCACGCGGATCTCCTCGGCCTCGTCGAGCTTGTCGAACTCGCGCATCCGTTCCTGAACGCCCCTTGGTGACCGGGATACCTGATGGATGGGTCATGCCGTTATATCCCGGTCATCGAAGCACTCACCACCAGCTCGACCCAGCGTCGAACCGACGGCATGCGGCCTTGTCGATCCATTCGGTCATCGGCTCGGTCAGCGGCCGATGGTGCCGTGGTGTCCGGCGGCCAGCCTGATCCTCGCAGGGCCAACTGCATCCCCGCGATCGACCCGCCAGGACGGCCCGCATGATGCCTTACGGACGTTCCGGGCGCGTTCGGCGTTGCTCCGACGGATGCAAACACCTGGGCAAGATTTGCACCGCTCAGGCCGAAGTGGGGCACCTCTGTCCTTGTCAGGATGGTCGGTGATCGGTACGTCGATCGCTGGTAGCGGGAGGAGGAGGTCCGCGGTGACCTCGGCGAGCGAGCCGCCAGGTGACCCGGAAGGACCGCCAGTGATCACGGGCATCGCGGTGGAACGGGTGGAGCTTCGCTGCCCCGACTCGCACTGGCAGTCCGTGGTCGACTACGACCTCGTGCCCTACGTCGAGGCCGACGGTGACACCTGGAGCTCTTCTCGGTGAACGGTGTCCCGGCCCCGTACACCATCGACGGGTCACCCCTGTGTCCCGTCTGCCACCGGACGGTGCCCGGAAGACCGGTTGCGCGACGCTACATCCCGGTACCGCCCGGAGACGATCGCAGACCACGGTGGCGTGTCCCCGATCCGCAAGCACATCAGGCACAGCGGCACGACGTGCCGTTGCTGTCCGGCACATCAACCCCTTGCTCCAACCAGTCTGCTGATCCGGACCCCAGAGGAGCACACGATCCCCCACAGTGACGGACGGGTCCCGGGAACGACCGCAGCCGGCATCGTCCTGATCTTCGACCCCAATGAAGATGTGGTCGGTCATGGCAGTACGCGACGCGCTCGCGACCCTGTTCGGGATCATGGCTCTGACCTGGCCGGACATCACCGTACTCGCGCTCGCGCTGCTGTTCAGGGCGTGGGCGCTGGTGGACGGCGTCCCACTGCTGATCAACGCCTTCCAGCAGGGCGAGCCCACGCAGGCTGGCGAGACTTGCGTCCCATGGCTGCTCGCCGGGCTGCTCAATCGAGCCGCCCTCGTCGATGACCAGTTGGACAAGCTCGTCCACAACGTCGGGGGTGCGCCGCACCGGGCGTCCACATAGCGGGCAGGTCTCGGCAGCTCGGGCCGGCCAGCGATCCTGGTCGCAGACCACGCCCGGTGCGACCGCTCCGTCCTGGACCAGGAGGCAGCTCACCGCGGCAACGCTCCCTGCCCACAAGCACGGCCGAAGACCGAGCGCGGCCAGGCCGCCGGCGGCCGATGTCTGAACAGCCTCGGGGACCATGCGCTCCTCCTCGGCGCGCTCGTAGCGGTCGACGATCGCGCTGGCCTGCTGCTTGATCGCGCCGAGGCCGAACCTCGCATCATCGTCCGCCGAGAAGGTACCGGCGACCCGACCGCGCAGGTCGTGGGCGAGGAAGTCGAGGAAGCGGGCAGCTCGGGCCGGTGACCGTCGACAACCAACAGCTCGAACCCGTCATTCCGGTATAGCTGGTCCAGCATGGTGACCACCTGCCGGAAGGCGCCGCTGAGTCAGCTCCTCGGCTTTGTCGTGGTTTTGGCCCGGGTCGGCCGAGAGGCGCAGCGTGCCCGTCTCACGCATCTCGTCCTGGTAGAGCTCCCAGGTCCGGGCGGTCTCCCGGTCGACCACCACGACACAGCTCCGGTGGTACTCGTCCAGCACCGCCAGCATCGGGCGGACCCACGGGTCTCGTCGACCATCACCCGGTCGCACGCCCGGGGGCAGCAACACCTCCTCGAAGAATCCGCGACCACTGCAGGTACAGACACTCATAGATCGTCTCGTGGGACACCCGCATAGTCTCATCGTCGGGATGGTCGGTGCGCAGCCGGCGACTGACCTGCTTCGGTGACCAGTCCTGCGCCAGCCCGTTGTTGACCTCCTCGTACAACCTCGCTGACGCCTGGAGCTTCCGCGTCTTGGGCCGCGCCCGCATCGCCTCGCACCGGGCCTGGGCATCAACCGCACGACACCCGTCTCGACCACCGTTACGATCGATCTCCCTCGACACCACCGAATGATGCCGACCCAGCACACTCGCAATAAACCGAGCCGAACAACCCCTGCTCAACTCCCGCGAGATAATCTCCCGCTCCGCAGACCGCAACAGCTCGTGCCGACTCATTCACCATTCCTGTCGTTCGACGCTACCAAGATCATATCGTGGCGTCGCTACGACCATTTGACCCCGCCCCGCTTCTTGCTCAGCGGATCGAGGCCGGCATACACCCGCACTCGCAGGGCGCCGCTCGGGAGCCGATCGATGCTGCCTCGCGCCCTCGCCTGGCCTTGTCTGAAGCACTCACGAGAGCAGCGTAGAGCCTCTCGCGTCACGCTTGATGTCACGAGCCTGGCCATAAAATCG